>JBHGBM010000002.1:0-167007 GCA_041946965.1 Bryobacteraceae bacterium | reverse complement strand
AAGCGCGCCCGCAGGGCCCTCACTGATAATGGTCATTCTGCATGACGCACTACACTAGTCCCATTTTCGGACAGTCACCGGATGCTCCTTCCGGTATCACCGCCGCCACAACCGCCCGCGTCCCACAGGTGTACCCTGAGGGCATGGTGCGAATGCCGAGGCGGGAAGCGGAGGCGATGTGAGCAGAACCGTGGTGGAGTGCGTCCCGAATTTTTCCGAAGGGCGCGACCGGGCGAAGGTGGATGCCATTGTGGAGGCGATCCGGCCGGTGGCGGGCATCGCCATCCTCGACCGTGAAATGGACGCGGATCACAACCGGTCCGTCATCACCTTCGCGGGCGACGCCGGGGGCGTGGCCGAAGCGGCCTTCCGCGGCGTGGCGAAAGCCGTGGAATTGATCGACCTGCGGCAGCACTCGGGCGTGCATCCCCGCATCGGCGCGGCGGACGTGGTGCCGTTCGTACCCGTGGAGGGCGTCACGCTGGAGGACTGCGTGCGCCTGGCGGAGCGCACCGCGCAGCGCATCTGGGAGCAGTTGCGCGTTCCGGTGTACCTTTACGAAGCCGCGGCGCGCAGGCCGGAGAACACCAACCTGGAAAACATACGCCGCGGGCAGTTCGAGGGCCTGCGCGAGGAGGTGCGCACCAACCCCGCGCGGCGTCCGGATTTCGGCGGCGCCGAGCTGCACGCGAGCGCGGGGGCCACCGTGGTGGGCGCGCGCAAGTTTCTCATCGCCTACAACATCAACCTGAACACGCCGGACGTGGACATCGCCAAAAAGATCGCCCGGACCATTCGCTTCTCCTCGGGCGGCTTGCGGCACGTGAAAGCCATAGGGGTTCGGCTCGCTTCGCGCAACCTGGCGCAGGTTTCGATGAACCTCACGGACTTCGAACAGACGCCGGTGCATCTCGTGTTCGAAGCCGTGCGCGCGGAGGCGGCGCGCTACGGCGCGTCCATTCTCAGCAGCGAAATCGTGGGGCTGATCCCCAGGAAAGCGCTGGAAATGTCCGCCGAGTGGTATCTGCGGGCGGAGAATTTTCGGCCGAACGTGGTGCTCGAGAACCGCCTGGCGGAGGCCATGGCGGGCGTGGAGGCTGAATGAGTTTCCCGGCGGCGCCGCTCTTGGGACAACTACTTCACGGTTGAGCTGGCCTGCTGGCGGCTGGCTTCGACGCCCTTGGTGCTCACCCAGTACTTGGCCATCATGTTGGGGTTTTCCCACGCGGGCATGCGTTCTTCACCGCGCACGAACCGCAGGTACTGGCTGGCTACCTGCCCGAAGTGCGCCTCGTGTCCCACGCGGTAGCGGTCAGGAATGGCGACGCGCCACTCCTTGCCCAGGTCTTCCACGGCGATGCCCGGCCAGGTGGATTGCAGTTCCGCGACTCTCTTCTCCAGCGCCGGCTTCTGCGCGCCGGAGGGCACTACGTACACTTCGGGGCGGAAATTCTCTTCCTTGCGCTGGCGCACCTCGATGCGCGCCTTCGTGCCGCGGAACACGGCGTAGAGCGTATCGCCCGTGCCCTCCGGCGCTTGGTAGCGCCATAGCACGTCCAGGGCGGTGTAAATGCCGCGGATGGTGTAGTTCACGCGCGTGTTGCAGAAGTACTCCAGCCGCCCGTTGCGCAGGTACGGCGCGAGGTAGTCGGGGAACCTGGGCTCGTTGGTCATGCGCTGGAACTGCTGCTGGTCGATGACCTCGGGCCAGCGGCAGGCGCTCACGATGCGCAGGTCGCGGCGGTAATCGACGGCCTGGTCCGGAAACAGCGTCCACTGAACGCCGTCCACCAGGTGGGTGCCCACGTCGGCCAGCGCCTCGCCCTGCTGCGCCACGTCGAAGAACCACGCGGGGCGGAGCAGGGGCGCGCCCGCCACGAACTTGAACAGGTGGTGGACGCTTTCCATGTAGACGCCGGGCTCGGCTTCGGTGCCGGGCACGGCTTCGCCGAAAATGGAAGGCGTGTTCACCAGGGCGCGCTGCACCATCGACGTGATCTCGTACCGCTCCGTCATGATGTCGTAGGCGGGAATGCCGTTGCGCTCCGATGTTTCGAGCGCCGCTTCGAGCGTGGGCAGGTCCTCGGCGCGGATGATCCAGGGCTTATCGGCCAGCACCGCGATGCCCGCGTCCAGGCAGGCTTTGATACGGTCGATCTTGCCGCGGTTGCGTCCGGAGAAGATGGCGACGTTGCCGGGGCGTTCCTTCAGCAGGCGCTCGAAGAAATCCGGCGAGGCGTGGGCCTCGATCTGCCACGCGGTGGGGTTTTCGGCCCGCGCGTTGAAGCGCAGTATGCGGTTGAGGTGGTCGAGCAGGTCGGCGCCGAGCGGCGCATACACGTGCGCCCGGGCGCTGACCCCCGGATACATATCCTTGTGCAGGAGCCCAGCGTGGAAGTGGCCGGGATCGATGGTGACAAAGGTGATTTCGCTCATGAGCCTTGAAAAGATAGTGTACTGCTACTTCCGGGCTTCCCGGATGCGCTCGGTGAGCATATCCACGAACCGTTCCGGGACAAACCCGTTCATGCGGCTGACGATCTCCCCCCGTTTATCGATCACCACCGTGGTGGGGATGGAGGAGATTTGCAGCGCGCGCGAGAGGCCGTCTTCGAAATACACCTGCTGGTCCCAGTTGTTCTGCTTCAGGAACGTTTCCACGCCCTCGCGCTCCTCGTCGGTGTTGACGGAGAGGAAGACCACGCTGGCGTCACCCGCGAAGCGCTTCTTCACTTCCTCGTAGAGCGGGTGCTGCGTGCGGCAGGGGCCGCACCAGGTCGCCCAGAAATCGAACACGATGATCTTGCCCTTGAGCGACGCGAGCTTCAGGGTCGCGCCGCCCGGTCCGGAGAGCGTGAATTCCATCACGTTGGCGGCGTTCGCGTTGGGATCGGTCTCGCGCAGGCGCAGGCGGCGCGCGGCCAGCACGCCGGCGGTGCGGTCGTAGGCCTCCAGGATCAGGTCTCCCAAGCCCTTCTCCGAGCCTTTCAACTTTCGGTAAAGCTCGCCCATGCGGGCGCGGTCCCTGGCGCGTTCGGCGTCGGTATTGCGCGCGTCGGAGATGGTGAATGCGTCGGCGATGTGCGCCAGGGCTTCCTCTTCCCTGCCGGCGCGCGAGAGCCAGCGGCCGATCTCGCGCGCCGATTCGGCGTTGGGAAACGTCTCATAGCTGCGGCGCGCCAGAGCGGCGGCTTCCTCCAGCCTGCCAAGGTTTCCCGTGGCGCGCGCTTCGAGCACCAGGCCGCGCGAAAGGCCGCGGTCCAGCTCATCCTGCCACTCCGCCTTGCCGGTGCGGCCCGGCGCGGGCCCGGAGCGCAGGGCGGTCACGATCTCGACGTAGCGTTTCGCGTACCTCAGCGCGCGCTCGCTGGTGTCCCTGGCGTCGGAGTCCAGCAGCGCGCGGGTGACGCGCTCGAGCACCTGCGGATCGTCGGCCTGCCGCGCCAGGACGCGCTCGCCGTAGAGCACGATGCGGCGGTTATCCTTGGCGTCGATGGCGGCCTTGGCCAGCGCGCGTTCCAGATCGGCGCGGCGCCGGCTGTCCGGGTATTTTTCGAGGTGCTTTTCCAGGCCGCGGATGAACTCGATGGGGCTGTTGCCCGCCTCCGCCACCGCCTGGCTGAGGTGGCGCTCCTCCTCTTCCGGCTTCTGGGCGGGAGCCGGGGAAAACAGCAGCGGCAGAAGGAGGAGAAGCTTCATTTGCCCGCCGCCCGGATGGTTTCGGCGATGCCCGCCGCGCGCACCCGGGCCGTGTGCATGAAGGTTTCGTTCTTGATCACGCGATCAAGCAAAGGCAGGTACTGCGAGGGGGCCACCACGCGCTTGCGGTCGAGTGCGCTTTCCAGCAGCAGGAGCGCCTTCAGCACGCCCAGCTTGTCGTATTTCACGGTGCGCTCGAGGTTGATGAAGTGTTGCTCGGATTCAGTGATGCGCTCGAACCAGTCGCACAGCAGGCGCGCGTCCGGGTCGGCCGAGAAGTTGAATTTCACTTCGCCGGTGCGCTCGGGGCTCTCCAGCCGGAAGGTCTTCATGCCCATGAACGCCACCTTGACCGGCGATTCCAGGGGGCGGCTGAAGTGGTCGAGCTTGGCGACCAGGCCGAAGATCTCGTCGGCCTCGGCGGTGGAAAGCTGGAACTTGAGAGGGTTGTCGTCGTCAGGAGTTTCCTTGTACAGGCCCGCGCCGGCGCGGTCCACGCTGATGCCCACCCAGGCGGGAGTGCTGCCCGGGAAAGACTTCGTATAGTGCAGGCGCGGTGCATCCGCAGCCGCTGCGGCGGCTGCGAGAAGCAAAATCAAGGTCCACATCATGGGTGTTGCGCTCCGCGGCGAGTGGCGTGGCAGATGGCCACCGCGAGAGCGTCTGAGGCGTCTTCCGACTCGATTGCCGTCTCGAGCCGGAGCAGGGAACGAACCATGATCTGCACCTGGGATTTCTCCGCTCTCCCGTACCCAACCACGCTGGTTTTGACTTCCAGCGGGGAATACTCCCCCATTTCCAGCCCCGCCTCCGCACAGGCCAGCAGGGCGATGCCCCTCACGTGCGCCAGTTTCAGCGCGGATTGCGCGTTCCTGGCGTGAAAAACCTCTTCCACCGCCGCGGCCGCCGGCGCGTGTTGGACGATAACCTCGCGCAGGACGCGGGAGATTTCCAACAGCCGCCGTTCGAACGGCAAAGAGGTTCGCGTCCGAATGACCCCGGACGCAATCAACCTGTGGTCCCGCCCGTCGCTCTCGATCACTCCGAAGCCGGTGCGGCCGGCGCCGCAATCGATGCCCAGGACCCTCATGGGGGGTTAACGGGCGAGCGCTTCCATTTCCTTTTCGTCTATGTCGAAGTTGGCATAGACGTTCTGCACGTCCTCGTGTTCCTCGAGCGCTTCGCTGAGCTTGAGCATGCCTTCGGCCGCCTTGCCCTCGAGTTTCATGAGGTTCTTCGGGATCATGGCCACCCCGGCCGAGGTCACTTCGAGCTTGGCGTTCTGCACGGCCTGGAGCACGGCGTAATGCGCTTCCGGCGGGGAGATGATCTCCCAGTGCTCCCCGTCGTTGCGGAGGTCATCCGCGCCGGCATCGAGCACCAGGTTCATCAGGTCGTCTTCGCTGACTTTCCCGGCGGGGATGAGGATCTGGCTCTTGCGTTCAAACATCCAGCCGACGCTGCCTTCCTGCCCCAGGTTGCCGCCGTGTTTGGAGAAGATATGCCGGATTTCGCTGACGGTGCGGTTGCGGTTGTCGGTGGCGACGGCCACGAGCACGGCGGCGCCGCCGGGCCCGTATCCTTCAAACGTTACCTCTTCGATCTGGCCGCCTTCCAGTTCCCCGGTGCCGCGCATGATGGCCCGCTTGATGTTGTCGGCGGGCATGCTGACGGCCTTGGCGGCGAGGACAGCGGTGCGCAGACGGGGATTCGCGTCGGGGTCGCCTCCGTTGCGCGCGGCGATGGTGATTTCCTTGATGATGCGGGTAAACATTTTCCCGCGCTTGGCATCGAGCGCTGCCTTTTTATGCTTGATGGTGGCCCATTTCGAATGGCCTGACATGCGGCACCTCTCCGGTAGGTCCGGTCACGCGACCGGAAGACGGGATGTACGAATCCAAGCAATGAGGATAGCAGAAACAGGGGAATGGCTCAACTAGCGCGTTACGTTACGTCCGCTTGCGCCCGCCCGGCCCTGGGGGCGGCCGCGGCGTCGGGCGGGCTTGCGGTCTAGAAGGCGAACTTCATCGCCAACTGGAAGATCCGCGCCGCGTCGCCCGACGCGATCACTCCCCATTTGCGCCGTCCCCACCGTCGCGCCGGGGAAACCGAACGGTGGCGTGTTGGCGAGGTTGAATATTCCGGCACGGAAGTCCACCCAGTAGCGGTCGGTGAAGGGGAGGCAGCACGTTGCGAGCCGAATTGCGGTCGATCGTACGCTGGGATCGCTCAAGGTTGCCATCCTTGATCCGGTTGGCGCGGTGCCGTCCGCCCTGCGAATTGGCCGTGTTTGAAGTGCTGCCCACGCCGAACGGGAGCCCGCTGCGCAGCAGCACGATGCCGCCCGCCTGCCAGGGGCCAGACGAACGGGCGCCAGACCTACCTGATTGATATTGGAGGCATTGTGGGCCAGGGCGGCTCCGCACTCGCTCGAACGTGAAGGCTGACGCATGTGCGTTTGCGTACATTATTGTGGTGCCGTTCTTGCGCCGTTTCCGGATTGGCAGTATACCGATTTCGGGGTCTAGGGAGGTTCTGAACATGAGAGTCACGCTTCTCGCTTGCGTTTGGTGCGCCGTGGCGGTCGCGCCGGCGGCCCACGCTCAATTCGTCCGGGGCAGCATTACGGGCATGGTGACTGACGCCACGGGCGCCGTGGTGACCGCGGCCACCGTGACGGTCACGAACCAGGAAACCAACGAAATCAGGACCGGCGCTACGGACAACGACGGAAACTACACCTTCCCGGCGTTGTTGCCCGGCGTTTACAAGGTGGAAGTGCGCCACCCCGGATTCAAGGTCCAGACCGTGACCGACGTCCGGCTCGAGGTCAACCAGACGGCGCGCGTGGATGTCAAGCTCCCGGTGGGCGAGATCAGCGAGCGCATCGAAGTGGCCGCCTCAGCCATGCTCCTGAAAACAGACACGTCCGAAATCGGCCACGTTGTCACAAACAAGCAGATCGTGGAACTGCCGCTCAACGGGCGCGACTACCTGCAACTGGCCCGCCTCATCCCCGGCGTGATTCCTTCGCGGGCTGGGGCCACGGCGGGTCAGAAAGGGGTCAGCCGCAGCGTGAACTCCGTGGGAGCGCGTGACACCTCGGTCAGTTTCCTGCTGGATGGCGTAGACACCAACGACGTCTCCTTTCAGACGCCCTCGGTAACGCCTTCTATCGACGCCATCCAGGAGTTCAAGGTGTTGCAGGATGCCTACTCGGCCGAGTTTGGACGCGGCGCCACCCAAATCCTGACGGCGTTGCGCGCCGGCACGAACGACTTTCACGGATCGTTGTTCGAGTTTCTGCGCAATGACAAACTCTCGGCGCGCAGTTTCTTCCAGCCGGGCAAGCCGGGGCCGCTCAAGCAGAACCAGTTCGGCGGCACCTTCGGCGGTCCGATCTTCAGGAACCGCACGTTCTTCTTCACCAACTACGAAGGCCAGCGAATCCGCACCGGAGGCGTTGCCTTCGCTCTGGTGCCGACGGTGGAGCAGCTTCGCGGTGATTTTTCCGTCGCGGGCAGCCCGCGTATCTACGACCCGGCGACCTTTGACGCGGCCAGCCGCACCCGCCAGCAATTCCCCGGAAACGCCGTTCCCGCCAGCCGCTTCTCGGAGCGCGCAAAGAAGGTCATCGCGCTGTACCCCGCGCCAAATTACACCGGGCTGGTGGGCCGCAACTACGCCGTCGATCGCGCGCAATTGAACGACAACAACCAGGGGAATGTGCGGGTGGATCACCGCTTCAGCGACAGCGACAACTTCTTCGGGCGCTTTTCGGTGCTGGACAGCTTCCGCACGCGCTACGGCACGCTTCCCTACTCGGGGACGGTGGACAACATTCGCGGGCAAAACGGAGCATTGAACTGGGTCCACACTTTCACGCCCGCCGTGCTCAACGAAGTGCGCATGGGTTTTAACCGAAACCGCTACCTGACGCCGCCGGAAGGCTCCATTGGCGACAACCCGGCGCGGGACGTGTTCGGTTTCACCAACACGACCACCAATCCGATGAGCAGCGTCGGCCTGCCGGCGTTCAGTGTGAGCGGCGGTTTCGCCGGCATCGGGCCGGGCTCGCAGTTCCCCCAGAACGCCATCACGCAGACCTGGCAACTGGTGGACAACCTGACCTGGATTCGCGGCGGCCACAGTCTGCGCACGGGAATCGATTTCCGGCGCACGCGCCTGACGCAACTGGTGGCAAACAACGATCGCGGCAGTTTCAGCTTCACCGGGCAGTACACGAATCTGCCGAACGTCAGCGGGACGGGGAGTTCCGTCGCCGACTTGCTGCTGGGCTATCCCTACACCGCCGCCGCGGGCGTGGGCGACCAACTGGCGCACAACTACAACGAGACCTACGCGGCGTATTTCCAGGACGACTGGAAGTTCTCCTCGCGCGTCACGTTGAACATCGGGGTGCGCTATGAGTACGCGAGCCCATGGCACGAGAAGCTGAACCGCTTCACGATTCTGGATTTCAACGACGCGCGCGGCCGGCTGCTGCTGTGCGGCGGGTCGCAGGCGTTCCTCCCCGGCAGCGGCATCGTGGACGCCGGACGCACCACGCCGCGCTCGTGCGTGGAACCGGACAAGAACAACTGGGCGCCGCGCGTGGGCCTGGCGTTCCGTCCCGCGGCCAATCTCGTTATCCGGACCGGCTACGGCATTTTCTACGACGTCCAGGAAGGCAACGAAGCGCAGTTTCTTCGCAACAACGTGCCGCTGTTCTTTGTACAAAACTACACCGGCGATCCGTTTGTGCCGAATCTGCGGCTGGATAACCTTTTCCCACCCGTAACGTCACTGCCCACCGGAACCATCCAGCCATATACGCTTTCCACGTTCCGGACGCCCTACGTCCAGCAATGGAATTTCAATATAGAGCGCGAGATCATTCCCAACCTTCTGGTTGAGGCGGGTTACGTCGGGTCGAAGGGGACGCACCTGCTGCGGCGAACCAATTTCCAGCAGGGGGATAACATTCTGGTGAAGGATCCGGCCAACCCCGCGCCGCTGGCCAGCCGCGTGCGGTATCCGAACTTCAGCCCCACCGTGATCATCGGTTCGGAAAACGGCGCATCCTCCACCTACCACGGTCTGATCACCAAGGTGGAACGGCGCTTCACCGCCGGCTTGGCATTTCTGTTTTCGTACACGTATTCCAAGGCCATCGACGATTCGCACAGCTCTTCGAATTTCGACGGCTCGCCTTCGAACGCGCAGTGCCGCTGCGATTTGCGCGGAAACAAGGGGCCTTCGGCATTCGACCTGACGCACCGCGCGGTATTCAGCTTCAACTATGAGTTTCCGTTCGGTCCCGGAAAGAAGCTGCTGAACCGCCGGGGCGCGGCGGGGAAACTCGTGGGCGGATGGCAGGTCAACGGCATCGCGGGCGCGCAGAGCGGGCCGCCTTTCCAGATCAACACCTCCGGCGACAACGCGAACATCGGATCCGGCGCGGGCAGCAGCAACATCCAACGGCCGAATCTTATCGGGGACCAGTTTGCGGGCATTGACAGGGGGGCCGATATCAAGCGCCGCGGCGTCGATCAGGGCACGTATTACTTCAACCGCGCGGCGTTCGCCATGCCGCCGCTGTTCCGGCTAGGCAATCTGGGCAAGAACACGATGCGCGGCTCCGGCGCCAGCAACTGGGATCTTTCGCTGTTCAAGAACACCAGCGTCGGCGAGAAGTTCAATACCCAGTTTCGCGCCGAGTTCTTCGACGCATTCAATCAGACCGCTTTCGGATTGCCCGGGACCACGCTGGGCACGCCCACGTTCGGCGTGATCACGGGCGCTTCGGGACGGCGCGTCATCCAGTTCGGTCTGAAGCTGCTGTTTTAGCGCCAGGCGGTGAAGGAGGCCGCGGCATGATTCGCATCGCAGTATCCGCCGTGTTCGCGATGATGCCGTTCGCGCTCGCCGGCCCCGCCGGAGGGGCCATCCCGCTGGAGGAGGGATTCCGCAATCCGCCGCGCGAGGCGCGACTGCGCTGCTACTGGTGGTGGCTCAACAGCAACGTGACGAAGGAGTCCATCACGCGCGACCTCGCCGAAATGAAGGCCAAGGGTTACGGGGGCGCGATCATTGTGGACGCAGGAGGCGCGGAGCAGCGCGGCAATGACCGCGTCCCGGCCGGTCCCGTCTTCGCCGGCCCGCAATGGCGCGAACTCTATCGCCACGCCATTGCGGAAGCCAGCCGGCTGAACCTCGAGCTGAGCCTGAACATCCTCAGCGGATGGAACCTTGGCGGCCCGCGCGTCAAGCCGGAGTTCGCGGCAAAGCAGGCCGCCTGGTCGCAAACGCAGGTCACCGGGCCTGCGCGCGTGGAGCGCGTCCTGCCGGCGCCGGGCAGCAAGCTGAATTACTATCGCGACGTTGCGGTGCTGGCATACCCGCTGCGGCACGGCGCCAAGCCCTCGCACAAGCCCATCCGGCAGCTCGATCTGAAGGCCGTCTTCCGCGAGACCGGCATGTCGCATCCGGATTCGCGGCCGTTGCTCACCGATTTCCCGGCCGAAGAGGGCGAACAGGACACGCACTCACGCGAAGTCCTGGACATAACCGCGAATATGGCGCCGGACGGAAGCCTGGTGTGGGAAGCGCCCGCGGGGGAATGGGAAATCCTGCGCTTCGGCTACACCTGCACCGGGGCGCGCGTCTCCACTTTCAGCGAGGGCTGGGGCGGCCTAGCCATCGACTACCTGGACCCCGCGGCGTTTCAGACCTACTGGAGTGACGTGGTGGCGCCGCTGATCCGGGATGCCGGAGCGGAAGCCGGCAAGACGCTCAAGTATCTGGTGACGGACAGTTGGGAGCTGGGCGGCATCAACTGGACTCCGCGCTTCCGCGAGGAGTTTCGCAAGCGCCGCGGCTACGCGATCACGCCGTGGCTGCCGGTCTACGCCGGACGCCTGGTAGACAGCCGCGATGCGAGCAACCGCTTCCTCAACGACCTGCGCCGCACGGTCGCCGACCTGGTGGCGGACCACTACCGGCTCTTTGCCTCGATGGCCGCCAGGCACTCCCTCGGAATTCATCCGGAGTCCGGCGGCCCTCACGGCGCGCCGGTGGATGCGCTGCTGAATCTCGGCATCAGCGCCTTCCCGCAGATGGAGTTCTGGGCCAGTTCCAAAACTCATCGCGTGAAAGACGAAGATCGCTTCTTTATCAAACAGTGCTCCAGCGCCGCCCATATCTACGGCAAGACGATCTGCGCCGCCGAGGGCTTGACCACCATCGGCCCCCACTGGGAGGAGTCCATCTGGGACAACCTCAAGCCCAATTTCGATCGCGCCGTCTGCGAAGGATTGAATCTGCTGATCTGGCACACGTTCACGTCGTCACCGAAAGAGATGGGCCTGCCCGGCCAGGAGTACTTCGCCGGCACGCATTTCAATCCCAACGTCACGTGGTGGAACCAGTCCGCCGGGTTTCTCGGCTACATCAACCGCATTCAATTCCTCATGCAGCAGGGCAAGTTCGTGGCCGACGCGCTGTACTATTACGGGGATCACATTCCGAATTTCGTGCGGCTCAAGACGGAGGATCCCGCGCGCGTTCTGCCCGGCTACGATTACGACGCATGCGACCTGAACACGCTGCTGAACCGCGTCTCGGTCAGGGACGGCCGCCTGGTGCTGCCGGACGGCATGAGCTACGCGATCCTGGTGCTGCCTGAGTTGGAGAACATCTCGCCGCTCGCCCTGGCGAAGGTCCGCGACCTGGTTAACGCGGGAGCGGTGGTGGCGGGTCCCAGGCCGAAGCGCGCCACCGGCCTGGATGGCGATGCCCAAGTCGCCCGGCTGGCCGCCGAGCTCTGGGACAGCGGCCGCGTGTTGCAGGGCCGCACGGCACGCGATGTGCTGGCGGCACAGGGGATCCCGCCGGACTTCGAAGGCGCCGGCCTCGATTACATTCACCGCCGCAGCGGCGAGGCGGACATCTACTTCGTGAGCAGCCAGAGTGACCGGCGGATCTCGGCCGAGGCTGTTTTTCGCGTGGGCGGGAAAGCTCCGGAACTGTGGGACCCAGCCGGAGGTCAAATCCGGCCGCTCGCTGTTTACGGACAAAAGGCGGGCGGGCGAACGGCGGTTCCCATCACGTTGGAGCCTTACGGTTCCGCGGTGGTGATCTTTCGCAAACCCGGGGCGGCGCATTTCGTTTCCATCAGCGGTCCCGGTGAAGCGGCCCTTGTGCCACTGGCGGGAGGGTTCGCGCTCGAAGCTCGCGAGGCGGGCGACTATACGCTCGCAGTGGCCGGGGGGAGCGCCGTGAGGGTGAAGGTCCCGCGCGAGCCGGAACCGCTCCGCATCGAGGGCCAGTGGACGGTGCGCTTTGCTCCCGGCTGGGGCGCGCCGGAAAGCGTGCGGTTCGATCGGCTCCAGTCCTGGACGGACCATAACGATCCGGCTGTCAAATACTTCTCCGGCACAGCGGCTTACGTAAAGGACGTCGATATCCCGGCCGAATACCTGCGGGGAGGCCGTCTGGAACTCGCGTTGGGCGACGTGCGCGAGATCGCTCAAGTGTTCGTAAATGGCGCCGACCTCGGGCTGGTATGGAAGCTGCCGCGCACCGTTGATCTCGGCGCGGCCGCAAAGCCGGGCAGGAACCGGCTCGAGATACGTGTCACCAATCTTTGGCCCAACCGCCTGATTGGGGACCAGCACCTGGCCGAGTCCCAGCGGCGCACCCGCACGAACATCCGGAAGTTCACCAAAGACTCGGCGCTGATGCCCTCCGGACTCCTGGGCCCGGTGACGCTGCGACGCGTGCCGCAAGTGCCGGTGAAGGCGCGTTGATCGCGCCGGGCCTCGCGTTTAGACCAATTCTATGCGGTACAGCCTGGCGAATTGCCGGAAACGGCGGGCAAAGTCGCCGGCGTACAGTACGTTGTGATGGCCCTTGATGGCCATGGCATCGGCGTGATCGTTCAACTCAATCTCGACGTTGGTGGTGCAGCCGGCCGCGGGTGGCATCGGGTGGCTGGCCACCACTTTGCCCGCGTACACGTCAAGCGCCGGCTTTTCGCCGGGATAGAAATGGATCATGGTGACCGGGTCGCCGCCCTTCCAGAACACCTGGATGGCGCAGCTCCCTTCGTTAGTGTGGGCGAAGCGCCGCAGCAGATACGGAAGCTGCTCCCCATCCGGGCCGTACAGTCTTGGTGAACAGGTGCAGTGCGAGGCGTAGTAGTGGTTGCGCTCGGTTTCGTAGCACGGGTTGTGCTGGAAGCCCGGCCGCCCCGTGAGCAACTGGCCCAGGATTTGGGTATAGGCCGCGGTCATGTCGTTCTCGCACACCGCCGGGATCAGCTCGCCGTTGAGCAACGAGAAGCCGATGCACGGTTTGAGCATGCCGCGGCGCAGGCAGTTCATGGTGACCGCGTCGGCGCCCTCGCGCGCCAGCAGGCTCTTGAGCGCCAAGTGGGCCCGAAGCGCGTTCTCCAGTGCCCCGGGCGTCACGCCGCGGACCTCCCGGGCCGTGTTGACCAGGCCGTCGAGCACCTGCCGGCCCGCGCCATTGACCGGCGCTTTCCCGAATTCCTCAACATAATGCGCGAAAGGAATGACGCGCACCCGGATCCCCGTGAACGATTCCACGGTCTCGCTGATCGCGGGTGCTTCCACAACGCTGAGCAGCAGCGTCTGGCTCATGCGTTTGCGGGCGCAGATCATGCGAAGCCCGGCCTCGATCGCGGTGAAATCATCCATGGCCTGGATAAAATAGAGGCCCGGCAGTTTCGTGTACTTCAGGACCGAGCCGTGGTGGACTCCGAGGCCGGCGAAGAAGATAACCGGAACGCCGGCTTTGACGCATTCCAGGGCCATGCGCTCGGCGATGGGAAAGCTGAAGTTGAAAAAGGTGAAGAGCAACAGCCCATCCAATTTCTGGCCTTTCACCTCGGCAGTCAAACGCTGCGCCTCCTCGGCCGTGGCCACCGGGTGCGAGTCGACTTGAAGTTTCAGGCCGAGCCGCCGCTCCATGTTGCGCAACTCCTCCGTATAGCGTTTCTGGCGGCCCTCCGCGTCGTACTCGTTCCCCGGCCAACTCCACCAGGCATCCGGATTCCGTTTGAATTCCTGAGAAGGGGGGTAGAAGAAAATCGCTCGCAAGTTCCCCCCAGCCTTGGCCGCCGGCCTGTAGTTCAGCACGTCAGCGGCGGCGGCGCTCCGGGCCGCGGCCAGACCGGCCATGCCGGTTGTGATGGTGATGAACTCGCGCCGGCCGAGGGCCGCGCAGCATCCGCAGGCGGCGTTTCGATCAGATCTGTTCATTCTGGTGTCGTGTCCTCCGTGGCCGCGTATTTTGTGGGGCGGGCAATCTTGACCGCCCCACCCTTCGGCCGATCATAGCTCAACCCGTACGGGCCGTTACGACATTCGGCTCGAACTTGATATCCCCGCAAAGCCGCCATTTCATCATTGAAAAACGTCAAGTGGCAGGAAACGCGGATCTGATATAGAATCCCACCATGAATAAGACTACGCGGCGCACCTTTCTCATCAATGTAGGCGGCACTGCCGCAGTGCCGGTACTCCTCGCACAGCCTCCTTCGGGCGACAGGAAAGTAGCACCGGCCGGGCCGGCATCGAAGTACACCCCCAAGATTTGTGCCGCCTTCGTGCGGCGCAAGGGTGAATACGGCCTCCGCTGGCCCGGCGCCATCTGGGACGGCGAAGCAGCCCGCAAGAAATACGGGCAGGAACTCGCCGCCGCGGCGAAGAGGCTGGGCGTGGAGTTGATCGCCTGTCCGGAGCCGCTCTACTCGCGCGAAGAGGCGGACGCGTGGCTGAAGGAGTCCGCCGCCTCCAAACCGGACGGCCTGTTCGTGATTCTGCTCGACCGGCAGGAGCACGCCTGGCCCACGGCCGCCAAAGCCGTGGAGACGAAGATTCCCACGGTGGTCTTCTCGCCGGTGGGAACTTCTTTCACCACGAATACCACCGGGGTGGCCCGGCGCGAGGGCGTATTCATCTCTTCGACCGACGATTTCCGGCAGGCGGCATACGGCCTCAAGATGTTGAAGGCCGGCGCCAAGCTGCGCGAGATGCGCTTCATCGTGCTGAAAGGCGATGAGCGAAGGGACGTCACGCTTCCGCCTTTCGGCACGAAACTGCGGTACGTGCCCGCGCGCGAATTTCTGGCCGAGTACGACCGCACGCCGGTCAGCGCCGAGGTGAAGCGCCTGGCGTTGGCGCGGATCAAGGGGGCCACCCGCGTGGCGGGCGCGACCCAGCAGGATGTGATCAACGGCGTAAAGAGCTACGTCGTGGCGCGTTCTTTCCTGGAGCGCGAGGAAGGCGACGGGATCACCATGGACTGCCTGGGCGCCCTCGGGAGGACCAAGGTCAGCCTGCCCTGCATCTCCTGGTCCACGATGCTGGACCATGGCATTCCGGCCGCCTGCGAGGCCGATCTGGGAGCCTGCCTTACGCACGCCGTGGTGCAGTTCCTGTTCGACCGCCCGGGCTTCCAGCAGGACCCCGTTGGCGAGACGGCAAAGAACTGCCTCATCGGCGCCCACTGCACCTGCCCGACCAGGCTGGCCGGCTTCGATAAGCCGGCGGCGCCCTACTACCTCTCGCACCACCACGGCCGGCGCGATGCGGTGCCCGTGCCGCACTGGGGGATAGGCCAGCGGGTTACGGTAGCCGATCTCCTGCTCCAGACGGAAACCCGCGGCCGCGCCAGCCTGATCGCTTCGGCCGGCAAGGTCGTTGAGAACGTCTCCGTACCCCCGGCGGGCGGCTGCGTTGTGTCCGTCGCCGTGCAACTGGACGGCGACCCCGACGTCCTCACCTACCCCGGATTCCACCAGTTGTTTTTCTATGGCGACCACAAGCGCGATCTGGCCGCCTTTGCGAAACTGTTCGGCATCGAACCTGTACTGGTATAGGAGCTCCCCATGAACCGTGTTCCCGCAACGTGTCTGGCGGCGGTCATGCTGGCCACGGCGCTGCCGGCTCAGGAAACCCGAGGCATGATCTACGGTCGCGTCCTCGATCAGCAATCCGCGGCGGTCACCGCCGCCTCGGTGACGGTGACGAACACCGACACGAACGTCTCCGTGCGGCTTAAGACCAACGAGACCGGGTATTACGAGGCCAACCTGCTGCTCCCCGGGAACTACTCGGTGACGGTGGACGCCGACGGCTTCCGCAAGTACGTTCGCGACGGCATCGTGCTGCCGGTGAGCACGCGCCTCGAGATCAACACCGAACTCCAGTTGGGCTCGGTGACGGAAACCGTCTCGGTCACCGCCGAGGCTCCCATCCTCGACACCAGCACCGTCTCGTCGGGCCGCGTGATGGACAACCGCACGTTGATGGACATTCCCGTCATCGGCTCCAACGCGACGGTGCTGGTGAAACTCACGCCCGGAATTCAGACCAGCGGCGTCAACAACTGGCTGGGCCTGCACTCGAACCAGGGCAACTCCGACTATTTCGTCGGCGGCAACGTGGGCGGCAACGAGTGGGCCGTGGACGGCGTGCCCAACAACGGCGGCAACCGCCGCGTGGCCTACATGCCGCACACCGACAGCGTGCAGGAGTTCAAGGTGGAGACCTCGAATTTCGACGCTTCCATCGGCCATACAACCGGCGCCGGGGTCACCATGATGACGCGCGCCGGCACGAACAGCCTTCACGGTGTCGGCACGCTCGAGCACTGGCAGCAGCGCTGGAACGGTTCGTCGTTCTTCGTCAAGCAGAACTACTACCGCCAGATCAATGCCGCCGAAGCCAAGGGCGATAAAGCGCTGGCCGACAAGCTCCGTTCCCAGGACAAGCAGGCTTCGGGGCACGAAACCAACTGGAGCCTGAACCTGGGCGGCCCCATCGTGCTGCCCAGGATTTACAACGGCCGGAACCGGCTGTTCTTCTTTTTCAGCTACAACGCCTATAGGGATATCCGCTCCGAGGAGCCCACCAACATCAACCGGACGGTTCCCACGCTCGCCAACCGGCAGGGGGATTTCTCGCAATTGCTGAACATAGACGCGGTGCGCTACCAGGTCTACGATCCGCTCAGCGTCCGGCCCGACCCCGCGCGGCCCAGCCACTACATCCGCGACCCGTTCGCGGGCAACCGGCTGCCGGCGTCGCGGCTGGCCAACCCCGTTTATAACGCGTACGCGAAGATCTACCCCAACCCCAACAACGATCCCGCGAGCCCGAACCTGGAGCCCACGCGGAACTACCTGGCGGTGGCCACGCCGCTCAACTTCGAATACAGGGCGTTGGCGAACCGCATCGATTACCAGCACTCGGAGAAGCACCGGCTGTTCGGCCGCTGGAGCTGGAACGATTACATCGAGGACCGCAACGACTGGACGTATGAGTCCGCGCGCGGATTGCATTCTTCCGGCCTTTACCGCACGAACCGCGGCGCCACGGTGGACTGGGTTTACACCGCGGGCCCGGCCACGGTATTCGACTTCGCGGTGGCCGCCAATGAGTACAAGGACGGCAACAAGCAGATCGACCCGTTCCACTTCAAGCCTTCCGACGTGGGCTTTCCCGCTTACATGGACGCGAAGGCGGGCGGTCTGCCCATGCTGCCGCAGATGACCATCACCGGTTACGAAACCATCAGCCGCGGCTATCCCACGATCACGGCGTACCGGATGCTGACGGGGAAGGCGGACGTTTCGCACGTGCGCGGGGCGCACACGGTGCGCGGCGGCTTCGACGTGCGGCAGCACTTCCGCACGGGCGGAGGGGGCGGCAATACCTCCGGCGCTTACACGTTCAACAACACTTACGTCCGGCGGAATGACGATACGTTCACGCCGGCCGGCGATCTCGGTCTGAGCTGGGCGGCATTCATGCTGGGGATTCCTTCCTCGATCAGTGTCGCCACCAACGACACCTTTGCCACGCACTCGCCGTACTATGCCTGGTATGTGCAGGACAACTGGCGGCTCACTCCGAAGCTCACTGCCAACATCGGTCTGCGGCTGGAGTACGAGATCGGCGCGGCCGAGCGCTACAATCGCGCGCTCGCCTGGTTCGACCCCACGGCCAAGCTGCCCATCACGGATGCGGCCCAGGCAGCCTATGCGGCCAACCCGGTCGCCGAACTGCCGGCCTCCGCTTTTCGCGTTGTTGGCGGCAGTCTTTACGCCGGGTCCGGTGGAACGTCCCGCCGGCTGTGGCGCAGCCAGTTCATGCCCCTGCCGCGGGCTGCGCTGGCCTACCAGCTCAACTCGAAAACCGTGCTGCGCGGCGGGTACGGCATGTTTTACGATACGCTTAACGTGCTGAACGAGAGCCCGGACCAGACGGGTTTCAGCCGCACCACAAGCACGACCGTCAGCAACGATTTCGGGGTCAACTGGCTGGTGGGCAACCCCAGAAACGGCGTTTCGCCTCTCGTGGACCCGTTCCCGGTGCGTGCAAACGGCACGCGGTTCGACCAGCCGGTGCGCGACTCGCTTGGCCTGATGTCGAAGGTGGGCCGCGGCTGGACCTATACCGGCTACGACCGGGAGCACGCGCGGCAGCAGCGCTGGCGCGTGGGCGTGCAGCGGAAGATCACGACGAATATGGCCGTCGAGGCGGCCTATGCGGGCACGTTCTCAGACCATGTGCAGGTCAGCCACACCATGTCCCCTCTGCCGGAACAGTACTGGGCGTCGGGCCTGGTGCGGAACGACGCCGTGGCGAACAATCTCAACGCCAACGTGACAAACCCGTTCAACATCCGGAATTTCGCTCCGCTGCAAACCTCCAACCCGCTGGTCTACCAGGACATGAGCACGAACTCGTTCTTCACCAGCGGCACCATCCGCAAACAACAACTGTTGCGCGCGTTTCCTCAGATGAACGGCATCACCAAGGGCACCGACGACTCGGGCAAAGTGCGCACCGACGAGTTCCAGCTCAGCTTCGAACGGCGGTTCTCACAGGGGCTCAGCGCGAATTTCGGCTACACCCGGCTGCGCAGCAGGTCGTACACCTGGGTGGAGGAGTTCGACGCCCAGCCGAAATGGCGCAGCACTTACGGCGGACGTCCGCACCGCATTGTGGGCACCGCGGTATTCGAGCTGCCGTTCGGCAGGAACAAGCCGCTGCTGAATAAGGGCATTGCGGCTTCGCTCGCCGGAGGGTTTCAGGTCTCCGCCACTTATGAGTGGCAGCCGGGGGCGCTGCTCACCTGGGGCAACTACTTCTACTACGGAAACCCCGAGGAAATCCTGAACGTGGACCGCACGCTCGACCGCTGGTTCAACACGCAGGGATTCGAGCGGAGCGCCTCCAAGGGGCCGAACTCCTACCATCGCCGCGTGTTTCCCGAGTACATTTACGGATTGCGGGCGGACATGACCAACCAGTGGAACGTGAACATGCAGCGCGAGTTCAAGGTGCGGGAGCGCGCCTCGGTGCAGTTGCGTTTCGACGCTATCAATCTCCAGAACCGCTCGCAGTTCGCCGCGCCGAACCAGAACCCCTACTCGACCGATTTCGGCCGGATCACGTCGCAGTCGGCCGCGTTGAACCGGCTGCTCCAGTTGCACGCGCGGATCAAGTTCTGAACGGCGCGTCATGAAAACACCGCTTGCCCTGGTGACGCTGATGGCGGCCACGCCGCTGGCGGCGCAGCTTACGCTGGACCGCCGGGTCACGCTGGTTGTCGATTCACGCGAACCGGGGCCCGTCCTGAAAGCCGCCCGCGACCTCGGCTCCGACTTGAGAAAGGTGTTCGGCGGCGCCGTCAGGAGGGCTTCGCAGCCGCCCGCTTCCGGCGCCGCCATCCGCGTCGCTTTTCGCTACAACCTTCCAGCCGGCGTCACACGCCCTTCCACTCCGGAAACATTACTCATACAGGCCGCCGGCGACTCGGTGGTTCTCACCGGGTCTGACGTGCGCGGCACGATTTACGCCGTCTACGAGTTCTCGCGCAAGCACCTTGGGGTGGACCCGTTCTGGTTCTGGACCGATCACGACCCGCCGCGCGCCGCGAGCCTGAAGCTGGCCGGAGATCTCCGCGAGCAAGACGGACCTCCCGCATTCCGCTACCGCGGCTGGTTCATCAACGACGAGGACCTGCTCACGGGATGGAAGCCGGGCAACGCCGAGGGAAGCTGCATCTCGCTTGAAGCGTGGGACCGGGTCTTCGAGGCCCTGCTGCGCACAAAGGGGAACATGATCGTACCGGGCACCTTCATCTTTCCCGACGAGCCGCAGAACAGGGCCGCAAGCGAGCGGGGCCTGATCATTACGCAGCATCACATCGAGGTTGTCGGCCTGAATACCTATCGCTGGCCGGACGACAAACCATACTCGATATTCAGCCACCCGGACTTGCTGGAACAAGCCTGGCGCGCGTCGGTGAAACAGTACGGCGATCGCGAGGTGCTCTGGACTCTCGGCTATCGCGGGCGGCACGACCGTCCGTTCTGGAGCGACGACAAGGCCGCGCCTCCGGGCGAACAGGGCCGCGCGCAGGCCATCCGCACAGCGATCGACGTGCAGTTGAACATCGTGCGGGCCGTGCGCACCGATCCGTACTTTCTAATGAACGCCTGGATGGAAGCGGTGCCGCTGATCCGCAAGGGTCTGCTCACCATCCCCTCGGGCATCACGGTGGTGTGGCCCGACAACGGCCACGGGGTGATTCGCGACGAGGAGTCCATCGCCAGGGGACAGGGAGTGTACTACCACACGGCGATGCTGAACGGCGTTGCGAACCAGTTGAGCGAGATGGTGCCGGTGAGTCGCATCCGGCGGGAGCTCGGCCGCGCGTATCGCGCCGGCGCGACCCAGTACGTGCTCGACAACACCAGCGACCTGCGCCCGGTAGTCATGTCCACCAACGCCCTGATGGAGATGACGTGGAATCCCGCGCCCTGGATGCGCGAGGGCGCCGAAAACGAATACCTGCTGCGATGGAGTCGCGAGCAATTCGGCCGGAAAGCAGCTCCACGGGTGGCCGCGTATTTCCAGGCTTACTACGAGGCGCCCGGCCGCTACGGCGAGGAGGAGAGCCAGACGCTGGCCGACAACGCGTACCACTCGGCCGGCCGCGACATCCTGTTCCGGCTGTACAAGGGCGACACCGGCGCGCCAAGATACTTCTTCCGCGGCGTCCCGAACCTCACCGAATACGGCCGGCGCCTGGCCGCAGTCTGCCGTGAGGCCGCGCCCCGCTGGGAGAAAGTACGGGCCGCCGCGAAAAGCGCCCGAGAGGCGATCCCGCCCGAGCGCCGGCCGTTTTTCCAGGCGTACATTCTGACGCAGACCGGCGTGAACCTGCACTCGAACCTGATGCTGCTGGCGCTCGCGGAGGCGGCGCAGCTTTCCGGAGCCGAGCGCGCCGCGCGCGTGCGCACCGCGGCAACCGAAGCCCACGCCGTGGTGGCCGCCCTGGAGGCCGCCGATTACGGCAAGTGGAAAGGCTTCTATGGAAGCGACCTGTTCGTGAACACGCGCTACACGGAACAGGTGGCGCGCGCCTGCCTGGCGAAACTCGAGGGCAACGCGAACGCCGTCCTGCCGCCCGTGCCCGAGGTCGTTTACGTTAAGATCAAGTCCCAGCAGGGCGATAGGAAGGTGGCATTCGAGTGAGGCGAGCGGCGGTAGTGTTTTTCGTTTCCGGGCTGTCATGCCTGGCTCAAGTGCGCGTTGCCGTGGTGTCGAAAGCGGGCGGCAGGCCCGAAGAAAAACTGGCGGCGAGGGAACTCGCGCTCTACCTTGGGCGCATGTACCCGAAGGCGGCGTTTTCGGTGGCGGACACCGCGCCGGCCGGGGGAAAGAAGATCCTTGTCGGCGTGCAAAAGGACAAGACGCCCGCCCGGCCGGAGAGCTTCCGCATATCCGTCGCGGGTGACACAGCGACGGTTGCCGGTGCAGACGCGCGGGGCACGCTCTACGCCGTGTACGCGCTGCTTGAAAGGCTCGGTTGCGGCTTCTATCTTTCGAGCGAAACCGTGCCCGTAAGAACGGAAGCCTTCTCCTTCGGCGGCTGGGCCTTCGAGGATGCGCCGCTGCTGACGGACCGCATGGTTTTCAACTGGCACAATTTTCTCAGCAGCGCGTCGAGCTGGGAGTTGGCCGACTGGCAGCGCTACATCGACCAGTCCGCTAAAATGCGCTTCAACACCGTGATGGTGCACGCCTACGGCAACAACCCGATGTTCCGCTTCCGGCACAACGGGCAGGAGAAGCCCGTGGGCTACCTGGCCACGACGCGAGCCGGGCGGGACTGGGGCACGCAGCACGTCAACGATGTACGGCGGTTGATTGGGGGAGAGGTCTTCACGGATCCGGTGTTCGGCGCCAGCGTGGCGAAGGTGCCCGAGGCCGAGCGGTCCGAAGCCGCCGTCGCGCTCATGAAGAAGGTCTTCGCGCACGCGCGGAGCCGCGGCATGCACATCACGTTCGCGCTGGACGTGGATACGGAGTCGGCAAACCCGCAGAACATCATTCGCACGCTGCCCGCTTCGGCCCGCTTCTCCGACGGCAGGTATGAATTCGCCAACCCGGACACGCCGGAAGGCTATGCGTACTACAAGGCGCAGGCGGAGCAGCTTTTTGGCGCGTATCCGCAGATTGACCGGCTGGCGGTCTGGTTCCGGACCGACCGCACGCCGTGGCGGAATCTTCAGACCGGCAATCTGCCGCCGGCCTGGCGGGCCGAGTTCGCCTCCGAATGCGCGAAGCGGCCCTGGCTCCGCGAGGCGAAGGACGCGCCCGGCATGTTCGGGCTTGCGAAGGTGATCAAAGCTTTCGGCCGGGCGTTGAGAGAGATCGGACGTGCGGACGTGGAACTGGCCACCGGCTCCTGGCGGTTTCCGTTCCTCAAGGCGGCCGATGCGCTGGTGCCGCGGAACGTCACGGTCATCCCGCTCGATTGGCAGACCCTGATCGATACGCCTGAAGGGCTGCAACAGCTCCAGGCGGTGCAGTCCGGGCGCAAGCTGATTCCCATCGTTTGGGCGCACCACGACGACCGCACCTACATCGGGCGTCCCTATACGCCTTTCCCGAACTTCCCCGCGATGTTGCAGGAACGCGGGGCGCGGGGGTTCGGCATCATTCACTGGACCACCCGCCCGCTCGACATGTATTTCCGCAGCCTCGCCACGCAGTCCTGGAAGGCGACTGCCGGAGAGCCGCTGGCGAGCACCTGCGCCAGGGTGGCCGGCAAGGGGTTCGGCGAGTACCTGCTGCGGTTCCTCACCGAGGCGCCGATGTTCGGCCGGGAAACCAGCAACCGCTTCATGGACACGCCGCTGAAGGAACCCGCCAAGACCATGGCCGACGGGCGTTCCCGGCTGGAAATGTTGGAACGTCTCAACGGCAGGGGCGAGTTGTTCGACTACTTCCGCGATTACGAGCGGTTCATTCTGGCCTTCTTTGAGGCCCAGACCGCTTGGGAGCGGGCCGACGCGGCGCTCAAGAAAGGCGCTTTCGAAGAAGCCCGCGGCGAGATCGAGAAGGCCGACGCGCGGGCCGTCATCGGCGGCTATGTGCAGGCGGCGCGCCGCGGCAAGATCAGCCGCGGTGAAGAGGCGCTCATCGTCTCGCTGAACCTGCGCTGGCTGCCGTACATCCTGTCGATACGGCAGGCCGTCGGGCTCGAACCGGTGCGGATCCGTTTCGGCCCCACGCAGCACGAGCCGCTCGCGCAAGGCGCCGGGGCGAACACGTTCTACGTCGATGACGGGAAGCGGATGTGGAAGACCCTGGGCGAAAAGGAAACCGGCGCGCCGGCGGTGGAAGACGCGATCGTGATCGAGAAGCCGTTGGGTTTGAAAATCGGCCCGATCACCGGCGACCGCCTGGCGCCGGGCCGGTACAAAGTGCAACTGGAAGTGCTCGACCGCGAGCCGGCCGTTTTCGAATGTCTTGGACAGAGGGCCGAACTGAAAGGCTCCGGCGGGCTCGTGCGCCTCGAACGCGAGGCGGCGATAGAGTCCGGGACGCTCGCGCTGGAGATCCGCCCGGCGCAAGGCAGGGTCTTTCTCCGCGCCGCGGTTTTGGAACCGCTCCGTTGAAGACGCCGGTGCTAAAAGCTCAGCTTCAGGCCGAGCTGAATGGAACGCGGCCCGACGCCGCCGACGCTTTGGTTCGCAATCAGGCCGGCCAGCGTTCCCGTGATCTTGCCGAAATCGACGCTTCCCACGCTCGTGTTCGGATTCGAAAACGCCGGCGTGTTTGTGAAATTGAAACTCTCGAAGCGAAGTTCGCCCCTGATGCGCTCGGTCATCTGGAATTTGCGGAACAGCGAGAAGTCGAGATCGCCCAGCCCCGGTCCATCGAAGTTGTTGCGCCCCAGGTTTCCGAAATGGGGCGTCTTGCCGTCCGCGTCCAGCGGTTGCCTGAAGGGTGAAGTGTCGAACCACAGCTCGGAACCCCGGGGGCCGGCGACCATATGCCGCACGGCGATCGGGCCCGTCTGGTCGGGCGTGATACTGCTGCCCGGCGTGTTCGCGCTCACAGTGGTGCCGAAGGTGAGGGGCAGACCGGTCATCAGCGTCAGG
This sequence comes from Bryobacteraceae bacterium, assembly GCA_041946965.1. Lineage (GTDB taxonomy): Bacteria > Acidobacteriota > Terriglobia > Bryobacterales > Bryobacteraceae > JBHGBM01. Next base: position 142,808 of record JBHGBM010000002.1, on the reverse strand, counting down.
ATGCCGCTGACCTGCCAGTCTCCCAGGATCCAGCGCCCGGGGCCGCTCTGAAGCCAGGGCTTGCCCTTGCCGAACGGCAACTCATACACGTAGCTCTGGACGAAGGTGTGCGCGCGGTCGAAGCTCAGGCGCGAGTAGTTGCGCCGGGGCTGGAGGTAATTCCAGAGTCCGCCGGTCTCGGGAGCGTAGCCGAGCGCTTTGCCGTAGGTGTAAGCCGTGGTCATCAGGAACCCGCGGCTGTAGCGGCGGTCCACCTTCACTTGCAGGCTGTTGTAGTTGTTGCTGTAGCCCGCGTAGCGGTACAGAACGTCCGCATTCTTTCCGAACTTCTGGTATAGGGGCCTGCCTGCGGCGCCTGTATTAAACGTCATCCCGGCATTCAGGTTGTACGCAATCGGCGCCCGTACGGTGTGGTTGCCTACGTAGGCAGCCTCGATGGTGAAACTCTTCGGCAATTGGCGCTGTAGCGCGAAATTCCAGGTTTCGACGTAGCCCTCGCGGTAATCCAGCGGAACCACGTTGACGCTTTGGGAGAGCAGGTAGGCGGTGCCCCCCGAGATAATGCCGTTGGAGGAGATCGGCGCGGGCTGAGGCGCCGGATAGCCGGTCGCCATGGAACCGTACACTCCCGGGGAACTCAGCGCCTGACCATACGTGCTCAGGGCGCTGTAGATATTGCAGTCCTTCACGGGGTAGTTGTCCCAGGCGTATTGATTATCGGGATATGGGAACCAACTGATCCCGAATCCGCCGCGGATCACCGTCTTGGCGTCGATGCGGTAGGCGGCGCCGGCGCGGGGGGCGAAGCCCGTGTAATAAGTCTTGCGCCCCAGGTTCATCGGATTGCCGCCCACGCCGGCGACCACGAAGGTGTTGTTCGTGAAGTCGTAGTTGGAGAACCCGGCCACCAGACGCGGGGTATACGGCGGATAGAAGTCATGGCGCAAGCCCAAATCGAGGGTCAGTTTGGGAGTCGCTTGCCACTTGTCCTGAACGTAGGTGAATATCGGGGTAGTCCTGCGGGACGGAAACACGCCGGGCAGGGCGCGCTGGAATAGCGAAGGCACGTCCAGGAGGAACGATGCCAGCGCGTTTGCCTGGGCGAGGACCGGGGAGCCGGGGATCGCCGTCTGGTTGTTCGCGAACTGGTATTCCCCGCGTGCGCCGCCCGCCAGATGGGTCCACTTGCCCTCTTCGCGGACGCGCCGTATGTCGGTGCCGAACTTGACCGTGTGGTTGCGGTACAGCTTGCTCCAATTGCTGACAAAGTTGAAGTTGGTGTCGGCGCGGTTCCAGGGCAGGCTGCTGGCGAATCCGACCAGCGGGTTGGCGTAGCCGCCCACATTGATGGAGGTCATACCGCTGGTCCACCGGTCCATGTTCACGCCCTTGATCCCGATGGCTTCGGCCGCGTTGGTGCCCGCGTCCTCGGTTTCGGCGATGTTGTGATAGCGGCTCAGTCCGAACCTCGCCTCCGTAAGGAAACTGGGCGAGAACAGGTGCGTGTAGTTGAGGCCCGCGCCGTGCGTGCGGTTCACGCCGGTGCCGGCGAATCCTTTTCCGCCTCCGCCCACGATGCCGAACCGGCCCGGGTCGGTCACCACGGGCTTCTCGAAACTGTAGCGCACGGAGAAACGATCATTGGGCGTCTGCTGGTGATCGACCTTGACGTCGAACGAGTCCATGTCCTTCTTTCGCGTCGTAGAGCCGTTGAAGTTGTTGACGATGTCGGATCCCAGGTTGGGAAGCGGCGTCATCGCCAGGATCTTCTTGGAGATGGCGCTGATGCGGGCGTCCGGAATGCGGTTGCCCGGGAACGGCTGCCGTCCCGCGCCCGTGTCGCGGTTACCCAGCGCCGGATCGTAGATTACGGCCCGGGATGCGAGACTGCTGAAATCGCCCGAGCGCAGCGCGGCGGTCGGGACCGAGATGATGTAGCTGTCGCCGCGGCGGTCCTTGGTCTGCAAGAAGTCGCCGAAGAAGAAAGTCCTGTTCTTGCGGATCGGTCCGCCCAGGTTGAAACCCCACTGGTTGTACGTCGTCACCGGCTTCGACGGCTGGAACGTCTCACGGGCGGCGAGGGCGCTGTCCGCGTGGAACCAGTAAGCGGCGCCGTGCAGGTCGTTGGTGCCGGACTTCAGCATCATGTTGACCACCGCGCCGCCGGCGCGCCCCAGCTCGGCTTCGTAGTTGCTCGTGCTGACGTCGACGGTTTCCAGGGCTTCAATCGGCGGGTTCAGCACCGTGAGCAGCCCGGTGCCGTGATTGTTGTCCACGCCCTCGAACTGCACGTTGTTGCCGATACGGCTGACGCCGTTCACCTGCGTTCCCAGCGAGCCTTGGGAATTGAAGAATTCCGAATGGGGCTGGAAGGCGCGCGTGGTGCCCGGCACCAGGTTCAGCAGTGCGAAATAATTGCGCCCGTAAGGGAGCGGCACGTTTTCCAACTGCGCGGCTTCGATCTTGCGGCCCGTGTCGGAGCGGTCCGTTTGCAGGATCGGCACCTCCGCCCTGACGGTGATCTGCTCGGTGACCGCGCCCGGCTGCAATTCCAGGTTGGCGCGCATGGTGGTGTTCACCAGCAGGTTGATCCCATCCTTGACCGCCGTGCGGAAACCGGTGTGCTCAACCGCGACGCGGTAGACGCCCGGTTCGAGCGCCGGGAAGGCGTAGTTTCCGCTCTCGTTGGTTTGCGCGGTCCGGGCGATGCCGGTGTTGGTTTCGGTGATGGTGACCTTGGCGCCCGGCACGGCGCCGCCCGATGCGTCCGTCACCGTTCCGAGCAGGCTTCCGGTCACCGCCTGCGCGTGCAGGGATGCCGGAATGATAAAGAGCGCGGTAACGAGCAGAAATGCAGACGTGAGGTGGAAATAACTCCTTAGCGATTGCATGGCTTTCTCCCGGTAAGGTTACGGCGGCCGGCCGCGACATGCCGGCCGCCGGCCAGTGTTCGTTATGCGGCTGACTCGGAAATATTCAGCCACTCCAGTCCGATCTTCCTCATGCAGTAGCCGGTTTCTTTCAGGTAATCGCCGTAGGCCATCATGAAGTGAGAGCCCCGCATCTCGCGAGCCAACTTCTTCCAGTCGCCTTCGATCTGTATGTCCTGCTGCGTGCGGCAGATCGGGAAGAAGGGATTATCCACAACCCGGCCCGTGAAACCGAGCCAGCGGGCTTGCGAGCAATCCGGGTTGATGAGCGTCACCTGCTGCCCTATGGGCATTTGGACCTTCGGGGACGCCCCGTAATCGGACTCGTAGTGCGTCAGAATGCGCACCGGCTCGTAATTGACGCCGTTCATGCGGCGCGGGCAGGCGCAGTGGGCGCAGGTGAGAACCCCTTTGTGCGGGAACGTCGGGTTGTGCATGAACACCGGATTCCCGGAGATGTAGCGCAGCAACACCCCGGCCGGGTGCGAGCCGAAATCGGATTCGCAGAAGGCGATCAGGCCTTCATCCTGCATCATGCTCAAGGCAAGGCACGCCGTGGTCTCGGCGATGGGCATCACGGTGGACATGCAACTCATAATGGTGAAGCTCTGCGCGTCGTTCTCCCGCATCAGTTCCTTGAAAGTCGAATAGAGCAGAAACGCGTTGGCGACAAACGTGCGATCGGTCTCGAGCTTCACTCCCGGCTGGGCGAGGTACCGGTCCGCGGACGCCTTGGCGCGGGCCATGACACTGTCTTGAGCGCGTTTGGCCTTGAGCCGCTTATCGAGTTCGGCATAGGGAACCTCGACGACGGTCATGCCGTACCGGTCGTGGCACAGCGAGGGAGCCGTGGGACAACCCTTGCCCGCCGCGCGTCCGATGGTGACGGCGCGGCTCCCGATGAAGTTGCGCAGGCCATGGATGGCGCGCAGCCGCCAGAGGATTTCGCCGTAGTCGTCCACGACGATGTCATCCACGCCCATGCCTTCGAAGTTCCGGAACTGGTCGTACTCAAGGTTGTCTCCGGGCACCCTGAGGAAGCGATTGCTGACATTCTCGTACCAGTCGTAGACCGGGCCGGAGCGGTGCCGCACGAAGATGATGTTGTCACGCTTGCCCGTGATGCAGGGATCGAGGCGGTCGGCGCCGGCGGCGTAGAGGATCAGCGCCCCGGCCCGGCTGGAATCGCGGATACGCGCGGCCTCCTCGTCGGATTTCGCGGTGGCAATCGGCAGGATCTCGATGGGGAATTTGGCGGAAGCCTTCAACTGCTCCAGTTCGCCGCCGATCCGATTGATCTCCTCGGAAACCGACTCCGGGTCGTGCACGCCACCCCAGTTGCGCCACGAGCGCTGCGGCTTGCGGGTTTCAAGTTGGTGGCGCAAGAGCGGTTGTACCACGACCTTCTTGCTCACCATCGCCTGAGGGCGCGCGGGATCCCAATCCAGCGCGCCGGAGGACGCCGGCGCCGCAGCGGACCCCGTCACCGCGCGGCCGGCCGCTCCGGCCGCCGCGACACCGAGAAATGACCTTCTGTCAAGACAGCACATCGATTCGAATGGCCTCCTGGCCTCGGAGAATTATACATCGCAATCGGCGTTGGAGAACTTATTATCGGATTGTCCGGTTATGGCCGCCAGGCCGCCGCGGCGCTCGCGGCCTTGCTACGATGGCCTTTCCAATGACTCGTCGCAGAGATTTCCTTCGCCTGGCGGCAGGGGCTCCGGCCCTGCTCTCCGGGGCGGCGCCGGCCCGCCCCAACGTGGTCGTCGTCCTGGTGGACGATATGGGCTTCTCCGATATCGGTTGCTACGGCGGTGAGATTCCGACTCCCAACCTGGACCGCCTCGCCGCGGGCGGCGTGCGTTTCACGCAGTTCTACAACACGGCCCGGTGCAGCCCCAGCCGGTCCTCCGTCTTGACGGGGCTCTATCCGCACCAGGCCGGCCTGGGACACCTGGACAACAAGGTGGAACCGAACTCGCACGGTTACCAGGGGCGCCTCACCGACGAGTGCGTCACTATCGCCGAAGCGCTGAAGCCGGCCGGCTACTTTACGGCCATGACCGGGAAGTGGCACCTGGGCCAGCAACACGGAACTCCGCCGTGGGAGCGCGGCTTCGACCGCAGCCTCAACTCGCGCGCCGGCGGCATCTACTACCCCAATCAGAAGGGACGCGAGAAGGAGCCGTTTTACCTGAACGGCCGCGAGGTCGCGAAGAACTCTCCCGAACTCGGCGGCGGGTCCTGGTACAGCACCGACCTGTGGACCGAGTTCGGACTGCGCTTCATCGATGAAGCCAGACGGGAGAAGAAGCCCTTCTTTCTCTACCTCGCGCACAACGCGCCGCATTTCCCGCTCATGGCGCCGCAGGAGGAGGTCCAGCGCTTCCGCGGAAAGTATATGGCGGGCTGGGACAAACTCCGGCAGGCGCGCTACGAGCGGCAGATCCGCATGGGGCTTATCGATCCGAAATGGCGTCTCACGGAACGCCCGCCGGAATCGCCCGCATGGGACAGCTTGAGCCGGAGCGAGAGGGAACGGTTCGACACCATCATGTCGGTTTACGCGGCGGCCATCAGCCGCATGGACCGCAGTATCGGGACTCTTGCCGAAGGCCTCCGCAAGCGGGGCGTGCTCGATAACACCCTGGTCCTGTTCATGTCCGATAACGGCGGCAATGCCGAGTCCGGGCCGGACGGGCGCTGCACAGGGGGCCAACCCGGCGGGCCGGATTCCACCGTCTTCCTAGGCATGAATTGGGCCACCCTGGCCAACACGCCTTTCCGCCGGTACAAGCATTTCACACATGAAGGGGGCGTTTCCACGCCGCTGATCGCGCACTGGCCGGCTGGTATTCCGGCCCGGCGCCGGGGCGGATTCGACAACCAGCCCGGACACCTGATCGACATCATGCCCACGGTGCTCCACGCGACCGGCGCGAAATACCCGCCGGGCGTGCGCGGAAAGGCCACGATTCCGGTGCAGGGTGTCAGCCTGGTTCCGGCGTTCTCCGGTGGAGACCTGGGCCGCAAGGAGCCGATCTTCTTCATGCACGAGGGCAACCGCGCGGTCCGCGACGGCAAATGGAAACTCGTGGCGAAGTGGGAGCAGCCCTGGGAATTGTTCGACATGGAAGCGGACCGCTCCGAGATGAACGACCTCGCGGGGCAAAGGCCGGAAATCGTGAAGCGGCTCTCCGCCGCGTACGACTCATGGGCCCGGCGCGCCTGGGTCGAGCCGTGGACGGGGCCGCGCTTCACCGATTGGGGCGGGCCGGCGCCATCCACGAAGAAGGCTTTATGACTCGATCATTGACCGGTGCGGTTGTGCTTCTTCATGGCGCGCTTGCCGCCGCTGCGCCGCTGAAGGTCCTCATCGTCGACGGGCAGAATAATCACGCCTGGCGTGAGACCACACCCGTTCTCAAGCAGATTCTGGAGCAGACCGGGCGGTTCACCGTGGACGTGGCGACGACGCCCGCCAAAGGCGGCGACCTGAGCGCGTTCAAGCCGGACTTCAAGGCTTACGCCGTCGTGCTTTCCAACTACAACGGCGAACCGTGGAGCGCCGAAACCAAAGCCGCATTCGAGCAGTACGTTCGCAACGGCGGCGGCTTCGTCGCTTACCACGCGGCGGATAACGCCTTCCCCGAGTGGAAGGCGTTTCAGGAAATCATCGCTGTGGGCGGCTGGGGCGGCCGTAAGGCCGAGACGTTCGGCCCCAGGATCCGCTGGAAAGACGGGAGGATGGCGCTGGACACAACGCCGGGTACGTGCGGCCACCACGGCGCCCGCCTTCCTTTCGTCGTCACCATGCGGGACCGCTCGCACCCGATCGCGAAAGGTCTGCCCGAAACGTGGGTGCATGCGGCCGACGAACTCTACGATTCCCTCTGTGGTCCCGCGAAAGAAGTCACCGTGGTCGCGACGGCTCATTCCGACCCGGCGAATCGCGGAACCGGCGAGGAGGAGCCGATGCTGATGACCGTGCGCTACGGGAAGGGCAGGATTTTTCACACGACCCTGGGCCACGACGTGGCGGCCATGCGATGCGCCGGCTTCATCGTGACCTTGCAGCGGGGAACCGAATGGGCCGCAACCGGCCGGGTGAAACAGGCCGTTCCGAAGGACTTTCCTACCGCGACCGAAACCAGGCTGCGGTAGGGGCGGATTACCCACGCGAAATTCAGACGCGATAGACTGATCGAAAGCGTTTGGACGAACGGCTGCCGCAGCGTGGCGGCCGGCAAGCAGGAGGCATGAATGTCCGTCAGGTTTGTGCTCGCCTTCACGATGGTGTGGATATCCGCGCTGCACGCGCAGACCGGCATGGGGAACATCCAGGGCACGGTCAAGGACACCACGGGCGCCGTGGTGCCGGGAGCCAGGGTGACGGTCACCCACAGGGATACCGCGCGCCAATACAACACGGTCACTAATGAAACCGGCTTCTACCTGGTGCCCTCTGTGCAAATGGGGGCGTACAGCATCGCCGCCGACGCCTCCGGTATGGAGACCTGGAAGGCTGATTTCACTCTGCAAACCGGCCAGACGGCCGAAATCAACCCGGTGTTGAAGGTGGGCGCGACGTCCACGGAAATCACCGTGGCAGGCGACGTATCGCCGCTGGTCACCACCACCGCGCCGACGCTGGCCAACGTGGTGGAGCGCGCCCGTATTGAACAGTTGCCGCTCAGCGGACGATTTTTTCAATCGCTGGTCGCCATGACCACGCCCGGCATGGAAGGCGCCGCCGCCGCGCCGCTGCTCTGGGGCCTGCGCTGGGCCACCGAGTTCATGCAGGACGGGGCGGTGCTCGCCAATCGCGAGACCGGCGAGATCATGGGGCGGCCGCCGGGGCTGGATACCGTGCAGGAGTTCCGCGCCGAAACCAACAACTCGTCCGCGAAGATGAACCGGCCGGGCAGCGTGATCGTGAACACCCGCGCCGGCACCAACAAGTTCCACGGGGCGGCTTTTGAGACCGCCAAGAACAACGGTTTCGGGCTGGCGCGCAAACGCCAGGATTACTACGAGAAGCCTCCGCACCTTGTGCGCAACGAGTTTGGCGTCTCCGGCGGCGGTCCGCTGTGGATTCCCAAGGTCTACAACGGGAAGAACAAGACTTTCTTCTTCGCGGCGTTCGAGGCCTTTCGCAGCGTCACCTCGCCTACCATCAGCACCAGCATGCCGACCCTGGCCATGCGCGAGGGAGATTTCAGCGGCCTGATCGACGGGCAGGGAAGACGCACCACGCTGTACGATCCCTGGACCACGGACGCCAAGTGGAGCCGGCAGCCGTTTCCCAACAATCAGATCCCGGTGAGCAGGCGCAGCCTCCTGGCCGCCTACATCTACCAGATCACGCCGGCGCCAAGTTTGCCGGCGGTCAACCCGATGGTGGCCGACAACTGGTTCGGACCGAGTCTCAACAACCGCATGGAAGACACCATCACCTCGCGGTTCGACCACCGGCTTTCGGACCGCGACCAGTTGTTCGTGCGCTACTCTCACGGATACCGCCAGGGCACCCTACAGCAGGGCGCCGGGCCGATCACGCTGGACAAGCTGGCCAACGGCAACAGCCAGAATTTTCAGGACGACAGCGGCGTCTTCTCCTGGACCCACACCTTCTCCCCCACGTTCTTCAGCGAGACGCTGGTCAACGGATCGAGCGAAGATAACGTGCTGTTCCCCATTGGCCAGGGGATCAACGTGGCCGACAAGCTGGGGCTGCCCAATCCGTTTAAGGAGACCGCTTTTCCGCAGCTCACCAGCGTGGGCTTCGGCATGACTTACCGGCCCGGCATCAATGCCCGTAACTATCTCATTCGCGTGTACAACGTAGACGAAAACCTCACTAAGATCCGCGGCAGGCACGAGCTGCAATTCGGCGGCCGTTTCCGCCACGAAATGCTCAACTCGCTTCCAGACCAGCAGCAGGTGATGGGCGCGCACGCTTTCGGCAGCCTGGCCACGGCCCTTTACGACCCGACCTCCGGCAACACGCTGGCGGCGCTGCCGCGCACCGGCCACGACGCGGCCAACCTGTTCCTGGGCGTCGCCGGAACTTACTCGGCGCAGTTCGTCCGCAAGTGGTACCGCAATTACAACCGCGAGTATGCGCTGTACCTCCAGGATAATTTCAAGCTCAGCAGCCGCCTGACCCTGAACCTCGGCGTGCGCTGGGAGTTCTATCCGTTCATCCGCGAGCAGAACAACGTGCTCACGGGCTTCGACGAGAAGACCAAGGCCATCGTCAACGGCGCGCCGCTCGAGACCATGTACAGAGTGCAAGCCACCATGCCGAGCATCGTGAAGGCATTCACCGACATCGGGGTGAGATTCGAGAGCCCGCAGGAGGCTGGGCTGCCCGACCGCCTGGTGCGCAGCAATCCGCTGGATTTCGGGCCGCGCGCCGGCTTCGCTTACCGCCTCGGCGAAGGCAGGCGGGCGGCGGTGGTGCGCGGCGGCTATGCGCTGTTCGGCTACCCGATGCCCACCTTCCAGTTCGACCAGCGCATGCGCGCGAACCCGCCCACGACGGCGCAATTCAGCAAAATGCTCAACGCCGCCACCCAGAGCCCGGACGGGCTGCGCAATTACGGCCTGCGCTCGGTCCCGACGGTCGTCGCGGGCGTGAACAGCAAGGACGTAATCGACCTTTCCAAGCCTGGCGGCATCGACCGGGGCAACTTCAGCGTGGTTTATTTCGACCCGGACCAGCCCACCAGCCGCGCGCATCAGTGGAACCTGACCTTGGAACGCGAATTCCTGGACAACGACGTGGTGCGCGTGGGCTACGTCGGCACGCACGGCGCCCGCCTTGATCAGTACTACACTTACAACGAGGGGCCGAATGCGTTCATCTGGTATACCACCACCGGATTGCCGCTGCCCACGGGCCCCTACGCGGGAGTTGCCAACCGTCCGTTCGAGAACACCGTTCTGGGAAGCATCGAACGCTACCAGAAGACCGGTTGGTCCAACGCCAACGCCTTCCAGGTGGAAGTGCAGCGCCGCTACGCCAAGGGATACGCGTTCCAGGTGTTCTACGTCATGACGAACGCGTTCCGCGCGGGCGGCCGCGGCTGGCAGGACGACATGATCCCCACCACGAGCGTCTTCCTGCCCGGCGCGGTGCCCGAGGATATCAACGCGCGAAATCGCTTCCTCAATTACCGGCGCGATACGGACGTACAGAAGCACCGGCTGCGCTGGAACTGGATCGTCGATCTGCCGTTCGGGCGCGGCAAGCGCTTCGGCGCGAACGCCAACGGCTTCTGGAACCGCGTGATCGGCGGCTGGCAACTGGCCGGCAACGGCAACCTGAACAGCCGTTATTTCGCCCTGCCGACGAGTTATTACGCCGTCGGCAAGGTGGAAATCTACGGCAAGAAGTACCCCATCCAGGACTGCCGCAGCGGGGTCTGCTACGACGGCTATCTGTTCTGGAACGGCTACATCCCCGCGAACCGCATTAACAGCTACGATCCGAAGACCGGCAGGCCGAACGGCGTCATGGGCGTGCCTGCCAATTACGTGCCCGCGGCGCGCCCGCTCAACCCCACACCGGCCGACGGCGGCAACCCCGCCGATCCGATGTACCCGTACTACGACAGCAACAGCGTGATGGTCCCGATGAAGAGCGGCGCCATGCAGCGTATCGATTACAACCCCAACCTCAACCCGTGGCGCAACCAGTTCGTGCTGGGCCCCATGACCTGGAACATGAGCGCCTCGGCATTCAAGGCGATCCGCATCAACGAGCGATTCACACTGCGCATCAACATGGATTTCTTCAGCGTGTTGAACATGCCCGGAACCACTATGCCGGGAGGCAACGGGATCATCTCGAATCAGCTTTCGAACAATGAGCCGCGCAACCTCCAGATGACCATGCGGCTGCAATGGTAGCGCGAATGATGAAAACACTCATTGCCGTACTTCTTGCCCTAGCCGCGGCGCCGGCCGCGACGCTGCGGCCGCATCCCCGGCTGCAAGTTACACCCGCGCTTCTCGAACAACTCGGTTCGCTGCGGGACCGCAACGATCCGGCCTGGGCGCGCCTGGCCCGCTGGGTGAATGGCGCGCCGCGCGGCCGCGGTTCCAGCGTGGCGCTGGGCTGCATGCTGGCGTACCTGGTGGCCGGCGACAGCCGGTATTTCGATTGCGGATGGGATGCCGTGCGGCGCACGATCTACCGCAACGGCGCGGACCGCACGGCCGGGCTCATGCCCATCCTCGACCTGTATAAAGGCAACAAGCACCAGGCGGCCTTTCAGGGCGGAGTGTTGCTGGGCGTGATCGCGCACATCTACGACTGGGGCTATGCGCGGCTTACCCCGGAACAACGCCGGGACATCGTCGAATGGCTGAATGCCACCACGCGCTTCGAGCACGTCGAGTGCCCTGAGGGCGGGCTGTACATGCGCAATGACGGCGCTTCCGTCACGCAGGGCGTGGCTGCTGCGGCCTACGCCACCGCCGGCGAGAACCCGCAAGGGGAGCAGTTGATGGCCTGGTTCCGCGAACGCTGGAGCGAAACGCTGAAGGCGCTCGACATCATCGGCAAGGGAGGAGCCAGCGGCGAAGGCAACGCCTACGGGACTTCGCCGACCGCCACCGGCATCATCACCGCCGCGAACGTCGCCTACACCGCCGCCGGCGAGGACCTGTTCGTCTCGCACCCGTTCTTCCGCCAGAAACTGCTCTACGATGCCTTCGCCGCCTATCCGGATACGATCGGCGGCCCCGAGGCATTCGTCAAGTATCCGGATCGCCCCTTTGTGGAGCAGGCGTCGATAGGCGGCGACGGCCGCCGCGCCGCCTCCTGGATGAACCGCGACACGCGCCGCAACGGCCTGGTTCTTTCACGGCGCTTCGCGGGCACCGAAGAGGCCGATACCTGGAACTGGGTCTACCGCCAGCCGCCCGTCGATCAGTTCTACGACGATGCCCAGTGCCTCTACGACCTGCTCTACTATTCCCCGCGCCCGCGGCTGGCGAAGCCCAAACGCCTCTCCTTCTTCGATCCCAGCATGGGCTTCGTCTACATTCGCTCCGACTGGGATTCTCCCAACGCCACCTGGATCGCGTTCTGGGCAGGCCCGCACATTGATACCCACCAGCATCTCGATCAAGGCGCGTTCAGCATCTTCAAGCGCCGGGACCTGGCGCCCAAGACCGGCCACTACGACGACGACAGCGTGTTCAATCCGCATCACCTGAGCTGGTATACGCGGACCGTCAGCTCCAACGGCATCCTGATTGGCGATCCGCACGAGATCTTCCGCGGGTTCATCTCCGGCATGGGCTGCGATGACAAGGGCAAGGTGCTGTCCCCCAAGCCCGGCACGAAATGGCCGGGCTGCATTGCCAACGACGGCGGGCAGCGCACGTTCGCGCCTCGCGGAATGGGTGCGCGCAACGCCGCCAACTTCTACCAGAACCGGGACGTGTACGACGTGGCGCGGGTGGTCTCTTTTGCTGACGACGGGCGCGCCGTCTCCGTTGTCGCCGACATCACCAACGCCTATAACAACCCGCGCTACAGCACGGCCGGCAACTCGCCCAAAGTGAACCGGGTCTACCGCCGGCTGGTGTACCTTCGCGGGCTGGACCTGCTCGCCGTCGCCGATACCGTGGAATCCACCCGGCCCGAATTCGAGAAGAAATTTCTGCTGCACGCCCTCGACCGCATCGAAGTGGGCGGGAATGTGGAGAAGATCGACGCCGGCGAATCCGTGCACCGCAACGTGGACGAGGCCAGGGTGATCGTGGACGATGCCGATTCTTCGGACAAGTACCAGACCACCTTCGACCTGCGCCGCGGTTACGCCGCTCTGCTGGTGAAGACGCTTTCGCCGGCGCCCTTCCGTTACCGCGTGGTTGGGGGCAGGGAACCGGCCGACACCATCCACGAGGATTCCTACGACCCCGGCCGCAACGCCGGCCACTACCATCGCCATATCAAGGATTTCTGGGTGAAGGACTACAGCGAGGGCGTGATCCCCAACCACAAGTCCTTCAACTGGGCTCCCGAACGGCCCAACGAAAGCATGGGCGCGCCCGCATATCAGCCGGTCTTCGGCCCCGGATACGGCCGCGTGCGGTTGGAGATCGAGCCCGATGCGCCCGCCAGTGCCGCCTACGTGCTGAACCTCCTCAAGCCCACTCTGGACCCAAAGGAAACGCTGCCGCCTGTCCGCGCGATCAACACGGCAGACAGCTTCGGCGCGGAAATCCTCCAGGGCGGCGCGAAGTACAGGGTCGTGTTCCCCAAAGACTCGCTCGACGCGCCGCGCCTGGACGTGGCGCGCTGACCGCCCGGCGGCCCGCTTCAGAAACTCACGCGTAATGCCAGTTGAATGCGGCGGGCCGCCGCGGCAGCCGTGTATTCGCCAAAGCGCGCATTGGCCTGTCTGCCCTGCGGGTCAAAGCGCGTGTTGGTGTCAAGACCGGTGAATTGAGTGTGATTGAAGGCGTTGTAAAACTCGCCGCGGAACTGGGCTCTCACGCGCTCCGTGCCGAGCGGTATGGCCTTGAACAGCGAGATGTCCCAATTGTTCAACCCGGGGCCGCGAATCAAGTCCTTTGCGGCAGTCCCGAAAGTCCCCACGGCGGGAGCGGCGAACGCCTCCGTGTTGAAGTTGCGGGAGAAGGTGCGCGCACTTTTCGGAATTACCGGATCGGCGACCACGACCACCCGGGCGCCATCGGTGGGTGAACCGGTAGTGTCGGTGGCGTTGACGAATCCGAGGGCGATGCCCGACGGAGCGCCGCTCTGAAACGTGGCAATGCCGGACACCTGCCAGTTGTCGAACAGCACGCCCGCCACGCGGTTTCCAAGGTGTTGGCCGGGCTTGGGCAAATCCCAGGTCCAACTCAGCTTCACAACGTGCGTCCGGTCGAAACCCGCTTTGCCGTAGTTCCACACCTTCGGGTCGATGAGCGTGCTGATCGTGCCCGTGTTGGTGTCCGCATAATCCATGGCTTTGGACCAGGTCCACGCCGATGTGAACTGGAGTTGCTTTGCGAAGCGGCGGTTGGCGGTCACTTGCAGCGAATGGTAGCTGGAGTTACTGCCGTAGTCGTAAACGTTGATGTCGTTGTAGCCGGGATACCGCCGCAGAAACGCCGCCGGAAGCGGTTTTCCGGGCGTGGTGGGATCGCCGTTGGCGGGGTTGAAATTCGCGCCGAAGGGAATCGCATTCACGTTGCGGCCTTGCAGCAGATGGCGCCCGAAGGCGCCGGAGTAGGCGACATCCACGACGGTGCCGAAGCCCACCTGTTGCTGGATGCCGAAACTGGCGTTGATGGTGCGCGCCACGGGCCAGTCGGAATTGTAGCCGCCGCTCGCCGACGGAAACATCACCCCGGCGGAACCGATGAAATTCGCGATGCTCTGGTAGTAAATCACCGGGTCGAGCCGCACCGGAGGGTTCTTCCACATGCCGAACTGTCTCGGACCCATCTCACGCGCTTCGTAGAACAGGCCGATGCCGGCGCGGACTGCCGTCTTGCCCTTGCCGAGCGGGTCCCACGCCAGGCCGAACCGCGGAGCGGCTTTGAGACCGGAAGCGTATCGCAGTCCTCGCGGGTATGACGAATCCGACATCAGGCTGACCGAGCCGTTGAACGGATCGCCCGAACCGGACGAAATGGCGCCGATCATCACCACCGGCAGGATGGCGCCCGTGGCGGGATCGCGCGCGGCGCGCTTTCCGGCGGACATGAAAGGCTCGACCAGTCTCACGGCCTTGGCCGGATTCCATCGTGCGGCGACGAAGCCGGCTTCCTCACCGCTCGGGCTCTGGTACGGCTGGGAGACCGAAAAACGCACGCCGGCGTCCAGCGTGACATTCCGGCGGACTTTCCAGTTGTCCTGCGCGAACCACTCGCCCACGCTGGAAACGCCCTGCACCACCGGCCGCGCGCTCGATTCCGTGTAGGAATTAAAGTTGCCGAGCAGCGCATTTGCGTAAGCGTGGTTGGAATCGTTGGGGTTGTTGACGTTCCGGCCGAAATCGAAGTTGCCGGCGAAGTTGCTGTCGGGGCCCTTGTTGTCGTTCGCGTGTTCGATCCAGGCTCCGAACTTGAGCGTGTGGCTCCCCATGGTCCTGGTCAAGGTGGCGTTCCAGGTATACAACTGGTCAACGCCATTGATGGGGAACCGGCCGTCGTAAGTCACCGAAGGGGAATTCGACAGCCCGCCGAAAGAAGCTTGCGGCAGCAGCCCGAGCGGATTCGTGTTCGGCTGGAACTGGGGAAACGCCAGGCCGGTCTTTGCGCGTGTGACGCGATCGACGTCTTCCGGCTTGAGCGAACCGAACTCGGTGGTGCGCAGGTATCCAAACGAAGCCTCGAGGATGGTAGCGGGGCCGAGCAGGAAGGTCGCGTTCATTACAACGGTGTTGGACGCATTCTGGTAGGAGGAAGGCAGCCACCCCCAGTTGCTGCTGCCCGCCGGGGCGGCCGCACCGCTCGTTTCTTCCCACCAGCGGTTCAGGCGGCCGTACAGCAGAAGCTTGGGCGTGGCGGGATAATCGATCCGGACCAACTCGTTGTGCTTCGGGGCGTTGAGGCTCTCCTGAAACTGGTAGTTGTAACGGCGCGCGGAGATGCCCAGGTCGAAGAAATTCGGCAGCGGCAGGAGTTTGAGATAGCCCTGTCCGAGGGCATTGATGCGGCTTGCGGGGATGATGTTCCCCGGGAAAAGCTGTCCGTTCGCGGGATCCTTGACCGCGATGAGGGCGCCGTTCACGTCCCGTGACTCGCTGAAATTGCCGCCGCGTTCGGCTGCGCTCGGCATGGTAAGCTGGCGGATCGCCTGGGGCCGCTGCTCGCGCAGTTGCTCCTCGGAGAAAAAGAAAAACAGCTTGTTTCGCGAGGCATTGAACTTGCCGGGGATGAAGACGGGGCCGCCGATGTTGAACCCCGCCGTCGTGTAGCGGTACTTGGGGATGGCGAGGCCGCTGCGGTTGTTGAAGAAGTTGTTCGCGTTGAACATCTCGTGACGCTTGTACCAGTAAGCGATGCCGTGAAAATCCCTGGCGCCGGATTTGGTCACCGCCTGGATGCTGGCGCCGGGCTTGCGGCCAAACTCGGCCTGGAAGTTTGAAACCAGGATCTTGACCTCACGGACCGAATCCATGCTGAGGAAGTCCACCGAACCGGTCGCGGCGCCGAGGTCCACGATGGGCAGGCCGTCCAGCGTGAAATTGTTATTCGTCTGCCGTCCTCCCTGGACGTTGAAAGTCATGTTGCCGCCCCAGCCCAGCACCTCCGTCTGCGCGCTGGTGACCACGCCGGGCAGCAGCGAGATCAGCGAGGTGAACCCCCGGTTGATCACCGTGAGGTTCTGGATCTGGTTTCCCGTGACCAGCCCCGAGCGTTCGGAACTGGCCGTTTGCACCACCGCGCCCTCGGAAGTCACCGAAATGGTCTCGCTCAGCTCGCCCACCGCAAGCGGAATGAGGCCGACCGGCAAGCGTTCGTTGGGCGGAAGATTGATGTTCTCCCGGGCGTACTTCTTGAAGCCGGTGTGCTCGACCGTGAGACGGTAGGCGCCGGGAGGCAGCGCGTTGAATGAAAAGTCCCCCTGCGCATCCGCCTGCATGGAGCGGGACATGCCGGTTTCCTGGTGAGTCAACGTCACATTCGCGCCCGGAACCACCGCGCCGCTGTTGTCGCCGACCGTGCCGACGATCGACCCGCTTACCTGTTGTGCCGGCGCGATGCCGGCGAGCAGGAGCACGAAAACCAGCGCGGAAACACTCGGTGCAGCGTTCTTCATGCTGAAACCTCCCTGCTAGCGTGCCCTCTAATGTTACTCCTTCGCCACGCGCGGAGCAGCGCCGCGGGGCCTGGCGCGCCGGCCTTGCTGTTGACGGTTCGCAGGACTGTGCTACTCTCGATTCGATTTGGAGGCTCCCATGAAGCGACGTTCCTTTTTGCAGGGCATCGGCGCCGGCGCCCCGGCGCTTGAACTGGTCGCGACCGCAGCCGCCCCCGCCGGTCCGGAGAAGTTCACGCCCGTGCCGCTGGACAAGTATTTCAATGCCTCGGCGCGGGAGTTCGGACCTCGCGCCGCTGCCCGCAGCCTGAATCCGCCGGCGGGGGACGACCTGATCCACGCACCGGCCGGCGAGCAGCAGTTCCAGGGTGTGCCCTTCCGCCTCGGTCCGGCGGACGTCGACCGAAAGTCGTGGGTGGTGCTGAGCACCCGCTCGCATCCATGGGCCAGCCGAAGCGTCGAAGTTCCCATCGGGCGTACGGCTGGGTTCCTGTGTCTGGCCCAGTTCTGCGACTGGGATCCCGCGGAGTCGGAATCCGAGGACGCCGACACGATCGAAAAGATCGGAGACCGCCTGGCCGATGCCGTTCTGCTGTACGAGGACGGCGAGGAACGCGCGGCTCCGGTGCGCCGGCGCTTCGAGGTGAATCCGCCGGCGAACATGTTCGGGCGGGATTGCTTCAACGCGCTGGCAAGCGCCTCCTGGCGGGCGGTGAGTCCGCTCGGTCAGGGGGCCGGCTGGGGGCGGCTGCAAACCGCGGTCCAACTCACGGGCGGCCGCGCGGTGCTGTGGATTTGGGCGCTGGAGAATCCGGCTCCCGGCCGCCGCATACGGTCGCTGCGCCTCCAATCCGCGAACGACGATTACCTGGTTCTGTGCGGCCTCACGCTCTACCACGGCCGCGAGAACCCACTCCGCAAGGAACGGCGGCAGCTCTACCGCTTCACGCTGCCTTCGGCCACCGCTGCGGAGTCCGGCCGCTGGCAGGTGGAAGCCGATCTGGGGACCGTCTGCCGCACGTTCCCGGACCCCGCTTTCCAGCCCGAGGTGTGGCTGAAATCTGAGAGCGCCGGCCTGGGCGAGCGCGGACGGGCGCGCGAGGGCCTTATCTATCTGTACGCGGAGGTGACGGCGAGCGCCGAGGCCACGCTCACGCTGCGGGACACGGTCTCCGGCGCGCGCTATGAGTTCGACCTGGCCCGGCTGGAGCCGGGCCGCGCGTTGCAGGCGCGGCAGGGCGGCTCGCGCGTGGAGGTGCTGGAACGGGAGAAGGCCTGGCTGCACGGCAAAGTCATCGACGATTCCACCGGCCGGCCCGCCCCCGCGCGCATCGCTTTCCGTTCCGCCGAGGGCCGTTACATTCCGCCTTACGGGCACCGCACGGAGATCAACCCTAACTGGTTCGAAGACTACGGGGCCGACGTGCAGGTGGGGACCTCCCCGTTCGCTTACATCGACGGTACGTTCCAGGTCGAGCTGCCCGCCGGCGACGTGTACGTGGAGCTCAGCAAAGGCTTCGAGTACCAGGCGGTGCGGCAGCGTGTGCGTATCGCGCCGGGACAGCGCGAACTCGAGCTGCGCATCCCGCGTCTGGCGAACTGGCGCAAGTCGGGCTGGATTACCGCCGATACCCACGTGCATTTCCTTTCACCCTCCACGGCCGTGCTGGAAGCGCAGGCCGAGGGTCTGAACCTGGTGAACCTGCTGGCTGCGCAGTGGGGCGACCTGTTCACCAACGTGGGAGACTTGCCTTACGGGCACTTGTTCTCGCCCGACCGGGAAACCATGGTGGCGGTGGGCACCGAGAACCGGCAGCACCTGATGGGGCACCTGGGGCTGTTGGGCGGGCACGGCGAACCGGTGTTTCCCATGTCGGCCGACGGGCCGAGCGAGGGCTACCTGGGCGACCCGCTCTGGACCAGCATGTCGGATTGGGCCGACGCCTGCCGCCGCCGGGACGGCGTGGTGGTGGCGGTACACTTCCCCAACCCCAACGCCGAAATGGCGGCCGAGATCGTGAGGGGGAAGGTGGATGCCGTGGAACTGTACCCGCGGGGGGATGCCGCGTTCCGGTCTCTGGCGTATTGCGATTGGTACCGCTACCTGAACTGCGGTTACCGTGTGGCCGCCGCGGGGGGGACGGACAAGATGGCAGCCTCCACCCCGGTGGGCGGCAACCGCACCTACGCGTTCCTGGCGGGGCAGGAATTCACCTTCGCCAACTGGGCCGCGGCCGTGCGGGCCGGACGTACCTTCGCCACCACCGGCCCGCTGATCGATTTTCGCGCCGACGGGCGCATGGCGGGCGACGAGATCCGGCTGCGGGCGGGTGGCGGCCGCGTGGAAGTGGCGGCGGAGGCCACCAGCTACGTGCCGTTCCATCGCCTGGAGGTGGTTCTGAACGGCAAGGTGGTGGCATCGCGCGAGGAAGCCGGTGGCGCGCGACAGATGAAACTGTCGGAGGCCGTGTCCGTCAAGGCGCCCGGCTGGCTGGCGGTCCGCTGCTCGTCGCGAGTGGCGGCGGCGCGTTTCGCGGTGGCCGCCCATACCTCCCCGGTGTACCTGGCGACGCCGGGGCAGGAGGTTTTTTCCTCTTCCGCCGCGGCGTACTTCCTCAAACTGATCGAGGGCACTCAGATCTATGTCGATCACCTGGCGATCCGCCCCGACCGGGCGCGGCTGGAACGTATCGCCGGCGTGCTCAAGGAGGCGCACACGCTTCTGCACTCCCGCATGCGGAAGCAGGGCGGATGAACGTCAGCGGCCGGCTCTGCCAACGCGGAGGGTGCGTCTTCCCGGCACTCTGAGGCTCACGGCCGCTCCAGGATCACGTGGGCCAGGGCCGTTTCGGCCGTGTGGGTGATTGACAGCGATACGTTCTTCACGCCCAGCGCGGCGGCGTATTCCGCGGCCTTGCCGTGGAAGCGCAGGGTAGGCTTGCCGGAGGGCAGGTTGGCCACTTCGAAATCGCGCCAGCCGACGCCGCCTTTCCAACCCGTGCCGATGGCCTTCATGCCGGCTTCCTTGGCGGCGAAGCGCGCGGCGTAACGCTGGTACTTGTTGGCCTTGCGCTCCACGTAGGCGATTTCCGCGGACGTGTAGACGCGCTCGAGGAAATGGCGTCCGTAACGCTGCACCGCCGCGCGGATGCGGGGCACCTCGGCGAGATCCACCCCGGTTCCCACGATCATCCCAGTTCCGCTCCCGTGGTGGTGATGGTAAGCCGGCCGTGTTTCACGCCCTTGGTGCCGATGAGCGCCCCGGCAATGCGTTCCACGGTCCCGGCTTTTCCGCGCAGCACCAGCACCTCGAGGCAGTGGTCGTGATCGAGATGCACATGCAGGGTGGAGAGGATGGACCGATGGTGATCGTGCTGGAGTTGGGTGAGTTTCTCGTTCAGCAGGCGCACGTGGTGGTCATAGACCAGGGTCACGGTGCCCACCACGAGGCTGTCCGGCGAGGCCCAGGTCTTCTCCACGAGCTGATCGCGGATCAGGTCGCGGAAGGCTTCGGAACGGTTGGTGTAGCCGCGCCCGGCGATGAGGCGGTCGAACTTGTCGAGTAAGCCGGCGTCAATGGCGACGCCGATGCGGCTCAGTTCTCCCATTGGCTACTACTGTCGCACGAAATTGGGTTTCGTGCTACCGTGAGGGAGGCCATGCATATCCCGGACGGCTTTCTGTCCACGCCCGTTTGGGCCGCGCTGGACGCGGCGGCGGCGCCCTCGGTGGGCTGGCTGGCGCGGCGCGCGCAGCAGAGGTTCGATTCCGGACGCACGCCGCTGCTGGGCGTGATGGGGGCCTTCGTCTTTGCCGCGCAGATGATCAATTTTCCGGTCGGGGTGGGGACCAGCGGGCACCTGGTGGGCGGCGCGCTGCTGGCGGTGGCGCTGGGTCCGGCGGCGGCTTCGGTCACGATGACGGCGATTCTGGCGCTTCAGGCGCTGGTGTTTCAGGACGGCGGCATCCTGGCGCTGGGTGCGAACGTCCTCAACATGGCGGTGTTCGGGGTGCTCGCGGGATATCTGCCATATCACTACCTGGCGGGCACGCGTTGGCGAAGGGCGGCGATCTTTGCCGGCGGTGCGCTTTCGGTGATGGCGGGGGCCGTGCTGGCCATCGCCGAATTGCTGATTTCGGGCATCCGCATGCCGGCGGCGGTGCTGGGCGTCAGCCTGGGGCTGTTCCTGGTGGCGGCGGCGCTCGAAGGCGCCATCACGTTGGCGGTTGTGGAAGGCCTGGAAGCCATGGGCGTCGGCCTGGCGCGGGCTCCCGGCGAAAGGCGCTCGCGCGCGCTGGCGGCGGTGGCGCTGGCGGCCGTGCTGCTGGCGGCGGTGGGGGTGATGTTCGCTTCGGCGAGTCCGGACGGGCTGGAGAAACTGGCGGCAGAGATCGGCATTGCCGGGCGGGCGCGCAACCTGATTGCCACGCCGGTGACGGATTACGAGGCGGGCTTTCTGGAGACTCCCTGGCTGCGGAAAGCGGCCGCGGGTCTGGCGGGGCTGGCGCTGATCTACGGCGTGTGCGTGCTGGTGGGGCGCGCGGCCGCGAGGCGCCGGAGCGTGTAGTGCACCACGCGGTGCTGGACGAGTGGAGCCGGCGCGAAAGTCCGGTTCACCGCCGCGATGCGCGGGCCAAGCTGATCGCCCTGGCCGCGTTTTTGGTTGCCGTGGCTACGGCCCAGCGGCAGGCGGCCGGGCTGCTCGTCCTCGATTCTCTCCTCTTGATCGTGTGGGCCGCGGCGGCGCGTATCCCGCTGGCGGGGGCGCTGGCGCGGGCCGCAGTGGTGCTTCCGTTTTCGCTGGCCTTCGCGGGGATGACGGCGCTGGCCGGCGATCCGCAGCGCGCCTGGATGCTGCTGGCCAAGAGCTACGTTTCCGGACTGGCGGTGCTGCTGCTGGTGGCGACAACTCCGGTGCCCAAGCTGCTCCGGGGCCTGGAATCGCTCGGCACGCCGGGCTTTCTGGTCATGGTGACGCAGTTCATTTACCGCTACCTGTTCGTGCTTTCCGAAGAAGCCCAGCACATGCGCATCGCGGCGCTTTCGCGCGGCATGCGGCGCATGCCGTTCCGCGCGGCGGCGGGCGCGGCGGCGGTGCTGTTCGCGCGCGCGCACTCCCGCGCGGCGGCGATTCATCACGCCATGCTGGCGCGCGGCTTCGATGGAAGCTTCCGTACCCTGACGGCGCCGCGCTTCGGGTGGAAGGACGGGGCCTTCACGCTGGCCGCGGCGATGGCGCCGCTGGCACTGCGGTTCACCGTAGGAGGCGGAATCGGGTGAGCCCTCTGGTTCGCGTGCGCGGGTTGCGGTACCGGTATGAGAACGGCATCGAAGCGCTGCGGGGCGTGGATTTCGATCTGGCGCCGGGCGAAACCGTGGCGCTGTTCGGGCCCAATGGCAGCGGCAAGACCACTTTCGTGCTGCACCTGAACGGGCTGCTGCACGGTGAGGGCGCGGTGGAAGTCTGCGGGATTCCGGTGAACCGGGAGAACGCGGCGAGGGTGCGGCACAAGGTAGGGCTGGTGTTTCAGGATTCCGATAACCAGCTCTTCATGCCCACGGTGCTGGAGGACGTGGCTTTCGGCCCGCTGAATGCGGGCGTGGCGCCGGCTGAAGCCGAGCGGGAAGCACGGCGTGCGCTGGAGGAGGTCGGGATGGCGGGAGCGGCGCACAGGGCGCCCTACCATCTGAGCGCGGGCGAGAAGAAACGCGTGGCCATCGCGGGGATTCTGGCGCTGAAGCCGGAGATCCTGGTGCTGGACGAGCCGACGACGTTCCTGGACCCGCCCGGCCGGCGCGCGCTGCTCGAGTTGCTGCGCCGGCTGCCGCAGGCCAAAATCGTGGTGACGCACGACATCGCCTTCTGCGCCACGCTGGCGCAGAAGGCATTCTTTTTCGATGGGGGACGAATCGCCGACGCGGGTTCCGTGGCCGAAATCGTCAGCCGCCACCGTTGGACCGCGGCGGCGGACTAGCCCTGCTGCTTGGATTCGGCCTTCGCGCCCGCTTTTGCCTGAGCCGCCCTCTTGCGATGCTCCGCCCAACGCCGTTTCTGGGCGGCGGCGATGCGCTTGCGCGCTTCCGGACTCAGGTTGCGCTTTCGGGGGGCAGGTTCGGCCCCGGCGACGGCCGCAGCTTTCGCTCCGCGGCGCCCCAGGAGCGCTCTGATCTCACGAATCTTGTCGTCTATCTTTTTCTTCTCAAGTTCATACCCTACCAAAGCCATCTGTAGGGTGGTGAGGTCGGTGTCTTTGCCTCTGGCCATGGTTTCTCCCTCGGTCAATATAACATACCTTGAAGACAAGCTTATCCGGTTGATAAAGATTTTAAGCTTCCGGAGCGGCCGGCACACCGTTGTAAGCTGGTGTGCATGCGTGCGGTTATCCAAAGAGTAACAGAGGCGCGGGTGGAGGTGAACGGCCAAGTTACGGGTTCCATCGGCCGGGGACTTGTGGTGCTGTTGGCGGTGTTTCGTGACGATTCGGAAACCGAGGCGGCGTACCTTCTCGACAGGATATTGGGACTGCGGATTTTTTCGGATGAAGCCGGCAAAATGAACCGCAGCCTGATGGAGACGGGCGGCGCGTTGTTGATCGTGTCGCAGTTTACGCTGTGTGCGGACTGCCGCAAGGGACGCCGTCCGAGCTTCGACGCCGCCGCCCCGCCCGAACGCGCGCTGGCGCTTTACGAGAGCTTTGTGGAGCGCGCGCGTCTGGTTGGCGTGCGGGTTGCCACCGGCGTGTTTCAGGCCCATATGATGGTGCATCTGGTGAATGACGGTCCCGTCACGATACTATTGGATACGGCCCACAGATGACGTCCTTCATCGAAACCTATGGTTATGCGCGGGCGGGGCTGCTTGGAAACCCCAGCGACGGGTATTTCGGAAAAACCATCGCATTTTGCTTTTCGAATTTCCGCGCGCGGGTCCTGTTGTATCCCAGCGCCCGACTGGAGATCCGGCTGTCCAAAGCGGACATGCCGGTGTTTGAGAACCTGGAAGATCTGTATTCCACCACGCGTTGGCGGGGATATTACGGCGGGATCCGGATCATACAGGCCCTGATTGTCCGGCTGATGGATTACTGCCGGGAACGCGGGATCGGGCTGCCGCACCGCAACTTCACCATCGAGTACGAATCGAGCATCCCGCAGCGGCTGGGGCTGGGAGGCTCGAGCGCCATCATCACGGCGGCGCTGCGCGCGCTGTGCCGCTATTTCGGCCTGGAGATCCCGTTGCCGGTGCAGGCCAACCTGGCGCTTGAAACCGAGACCCGCGAACTCGGCATGCCCGCCGGGTTGCAGGACCGCGTGATCCAGGCTTACGAGGGGTTGGTGTACATGGATTTTTCGCGCGAGCTGATGGAAGGCCGGGGATACGGCGAATACTCGCGCCTGGATCCGGCACTGCTGCGCAATATCTATGTGGCCTACCGCACCAACCTCAGCGAGGGAACCGAGGTCTTCCACAACAACGTGCGCGAGCGCTGGCGGCGCGGCGAGCCCGAGGTGGTGGAGGCCATGCGCACCTGGGCCGGCTATGCCGAGCAGGGCAGGGCGGCCCTGCTGGCGGGGGACTACGCGACGTTGAACCGGCTGATCGACGCCAATTTCGATCTGCGGGCGCGAATCTACAGGATCAGCCAGGGCAATCTCGAGATGGTGCACACCGCGCGGGCGGCGGGCGCCACGGCCAAGTTCGCCGGTTCCGGCGGCGCCATCGTGGGCACCTATCGCGATGAAGACATGTACCGCAGCCTTACGGAGAAACTTGCGCGCGTAGGAGTGGCGGTAATCCGGCCCGCCGTCGTGCCGGCTCCGGTATCTACCCTATAGCTACGGCCGCTGGCGGTACTTCTCATACAGGCGTTTGTGCTTGTTATTCAGGTCCACGGGTCTGCCGTTGATGAACATCTGCCGCACGTGAGTGGTGATCTCGAGAGGGTCGCCGTCGGTAATAATCAGGTCGGCGAGCTTGCCTTTCTCTATGGAGCCGATCTCGCTCTCCACTCCCCATATCTGGGCCGCGTGAAGCGTAACTGCCTTGAGCGCCTCATCCGGCGGCAAGCCGAAGGGAACGGCGCCGGCGGCTTCATAGGGGAGGTTGAAGGGATTGGCTCCGGCTCCCGGGCCGAACGTGCAGAAGGCAAACTTTACACCGGCTTTGAGCAGCGCGGCGGGCGTGGAGAAGGGCTGATCGTAGGGATCGTCTTCCTGCTGGGGCAGGGAGAGGGTTGGCCCGAGCGTCACGGAGATGTTCCCGGCCTTCAGTTCGGGCGCGAGTTTCCAGGCCTCGGCTCCATGTTGCAGGATCATGCGGACCTTCTGCCTGGCGGCGAACTCGATGGCCTGGCGGATGGTCTTCTCGCGCACCGCGCGCACCAGCAGGGGCAGCTTCCCTTCGAGCACGGGCAGCATGGCCTCAAGTTTCAGGTCCGTGCGGAAATCGGACGCGCCGGCGGCCTTGGCCTTCCGGTAGCGCCGGGCGGATTCGAAGAACTGGTCCAGGTCCCGGAGTTGCTGCTCGTAACGCTTCTTGAGTTCGGCGTACGGCGTACGGGAACGGCGGGTTTCCATGCCCATGGAGCCTGAGGATGTTTGGATCTGCGGGTAATCCAGGCGCATGGCGACAGAGGGACGCAGGGCGAGGTCTTCGCGCGTCCAGCCGTCCAGGTGCAGCAGCGCGGCCTGGCCGGCGATGATGCCGCCGCTGGGAGAGGTAATGGCTGCGGTGATGCCATTGGCCCGCGTGACGGCGAGGTGCTCGCTCTCGGGGTTGACGGCCACGGCGGCGCGCAACTGCGGCTTGAAATCGCCCAGGTCCTGGGTGTCGCTGGTCTCGCGGACGGAGGCGATCTCGGCCAGCCCCAACTGCGTGCCGGAATCGATCAGGCCCGGGTAAACGTGCAGGCCTTTGAGTTCGATCACCCGCACGCCCTTGGGCGCGGCGACTTTCACGCCGACCTCGGCGATGCGGCCGTCCTTCACCAGCACCGCGCCGTTGGGGATCGCAGGGCCCGAGACGGGATGAATGGCGCCGCCGCGCAGCAGGAAGCTGTCGCCGGCCGCGGCGGGCGGCAGCGCGCAGGCCAGAATCAGAGCGATGCGCTTCATCGGGGCCTCCTTTCGGCGGGGCCGGATTTCTTCTGCTGGGCGCGGGCCTTTTCGAGCAGTTCCTTCTTGCGCTTCTCGCGCGCGGACCGCTCGCTAATGTCGCTGTCGCGATCGAAGTAGAGCTGGCCGTCGATCATGACCTTCTGCACTTTGGCGTAGACCGACAGCGGGTGGCGGTCGTACATAACCAGGTCGGCGTCCTTGCCGGGCTCGATGGAGCCCACGCGGCCGTCCACGCCGAGTTGTTTGGCCGGGTTGATGGTGATCATGGCGAGCGCGTCGTTCTCGCTCACGCCGCCGTACTTGATGGCCTTGGCGGCTTCGGTGTTGAGGCGGCGCATGAGTTCGGCGTCGTCGGAGTTGAGAGACACCAGCACGCCCTTCTGGTGCATCAGGGCGGCGTTGTAGGGGATGGAGTCGAAGGCCTCCATCTTGTAGGCCCACCAGTCGCTGAAGGTGGAGGCGCCGGCGCCGTGCGCGGCGATCTCCTTGGCCACCTTGTAGCCCTCCAGCACGTGCACCAGCACGCGGATCTTGAAGCCGAACTCTTCGGCCACGCGCAGCAGCATCAGGATCTCGTCGGAGCGGTAGCAGTGGGCGTGGACGTAGCGCCTGTTCTCCAGCACCTCGACCAGCGGCTCCAGCTTGAGGTCGCGGCGCGGCGGGACGGCCTGCTCGCCCCTGGCGGCGCGTGCGCGGTACTCGCTCCACTGGCGCTGGTAGGCGCGGGCCTCGGTGAAGGACTGACGGAGCACGTCTTCCACGCCCATGCGGGTGGCGGGATAGCGCGGTGTGACGCTGGGCATGCCCGGTATCTGTTGCTGCTGCCCGGGACGCTTCACGTTCTCGCCCGTGGCCAGCTTGAGGGTGGGCGGAGCGCCTTCGAAGAGGAGCCCGCGCGCGTCCTTGCCCCAGCGCATCTTCAGGAGCGCGTTCTGGCCGCCGATGGGATCGGCGCTGCCGTGCAGGATGCAGGCGGTGGTTACGCCGCCCGCGAGCGCCCGGTAGATGGCGATGGACTCGGCGTTGATCACGTCGTGGATGTCCACCATGGAGGCCACCGCGATGGAGCCTTCGTTGATGCTGTCGGCGGCGATGTGGGAATGCGCGTCGATGATGCCCGGCATGACGTACTGGCCGCCGGCATCGATGACCTTGGCGTCGGCGGGAACCGCCGCCTTTTCGCCCGCGGCGACGATCTTGCCGTCGCGGACCACCACCGCCCCGCGGAAGGTTCCCTTGGTGACGGTGATCACCGTCGCGTTCTGAATTACGGTGGCTGGCCCGGCGGCGAGTGGCAGGGCGGCGAGGAAGATGGAAACGAGTTTCATTGGGCGCCTCCCGTGGATGGGGCGGGGACAGCCTCGGGTGGAGGCGGCTCGAACTTCACTCCGTCGATGAACACGTAGCGGATCTTGGTCTTTTCGCCGAACAGGTCGCCTTCGGTCACCAGCAGGTTGGCGATCTTGCCCCGCTCCACGCTGCCGAGGCGGTCGGCGACTCCGTAGATTTCCGCGGGCGAGAGGGTGAAGGCGCGCACGAGGTCGGCGGGGCGCAGGCCCGCGTCAGCGGCGCGGCGGACGGCGCGGGCGAGATCGCGGGCCGCAGTCCCATCCGTATAGAAGGCGAAGAGCACGCCGGCTTTGGCCAGCGCGGCGGGAGAGCCGGGGGCGCGCTCGCGGTGCTCCAGCGTGCGCATGCTCTCGACCTCTTCCGGGTCGGCGTCGCGGGAGCGCTCGGGCCACTTCAGGCTTACCAGCACGGGCAGGTTGGCCTGGGCGAGCGCGGGCGCGGCGCGGTAGCCGGCCTCACCGCCGTAGAGCACGGCCTTAACTTTCAACTCTGCGGCGAAGCGGGCCATGCGGTCCATCTCCACGGCCGTGCGAGCGGGGAGGAGCGCGCGCGGCGATTCCAGCACGCCTTCGAGGGCGCGGTCGTAGTCGGGCCGCTCCACCGAGGAGACTTTGCGCTCGTAGGCCTGCTTCTGCACCTGGTAGTGCGCGGCATCGAGATAGACCTGGCGGATGTACGCGATCACGCCCATCAGGGAGCCGGGGTAGCTCATGAAACTGCGGGATGCGGCGCCCACGTATTGGCCCACGGGAGAAGCGACGATCATGCGGCGCTTCTCGCCCGCGAGGTTGACCACCGCGCCCTGCCCGGCGAAGATGCCGTTGGTGGGGAAGACCGCGGCGGAGGTGAAGCCGGCGTTGCGGGCCTCCTCGATGCGGCGGTCGGTGGCGCTGAACAAGTCCGCGGCGCGCACCCAACTGGTGGTCGCGGGGCGGTCTTCAGGACCGCGGGCGGGCGGCGGCGCGGCGGGCTGCCCCGGCGTTGAGGGCGTGGAAGGCGTACGCGAAATCATGCTGCTGCGGGAAGTGGGGACCGCGGCAGCCGCGGGTTCCGGAGCTTCGGCGGGCATCAGCGCGTCGATCAGGCCCGGATAGACCGTGAGGCCCTTGGCGTCCATCACCCACGCGTCGGGCGGAATGGCCACGGTTTCGCCCACGGCTTCAATCAGGCCATTGCGCAACACCACTGCGCCCCGTTCGATAACGGGGCCGGAGACCGTGACCACGCGGGCGTCGCGCAGCGCGATGGGCGAGGGCGACTGGGCGAAAGCGGCGCCGCACAGAGCCGCTATGCAGATCAGGCGTGTCATAGGTGAAGGCGCTATAGTAATACTTCCCATGGCCGTTCGTAAACCGATCCGTTACGCCGACGCGGGCGTCAGCATAGCCGAAGCGGACCGCACCGTGGCTTCGATCAGGAAGCTCGTGCGCCAGACCTTCACGCGCGGCGTGCTGGCCGATATCGGCTGTTTCGGCGCGCCGTTCCTGCTGACCGGTTTCGCCAAACCCGTGCTGGTAAGCTCAGCCGACGGCGTCGGCACCAAGGTGAAGGTGGCCTTCGCCACGGGACGGCACAACACGGTCGGCGAAGACCTTGTCAACCACTGCGTGAACGACATCGCGGTGCAAGGCGCCGTGCCGCTGTTTTTCCTGGACTACTTCGCCACGGGCAAGCTGGATGCGCGGGTGGCCGCGTCGGTGATCAGCGGGCTGGCGCGCGGGTGCAAGAACAATGGTTGCGCGCTGATCGGCGGCGAGACCGCCGAAATGCCGGGGCTGTACGCGGAGGGTGAGTACGACCTGGCGGGCTTCATCGTGGGCGCGGCCGAGCGCAACGGGCTGATCACGGGAGAGAAGATCCGGCGCGGCGATGTGCTGCTGGGCCTCCCCTCTACGGGACTGCACACCAACGGTTACTCGCTGGCGCGCAAGCTGCTTTTCGAAACCGCGGGGTACAAGCCCGACACGTTTGTTCCGGAGTTGGGCGCGACGGTGGCCGATGAGCTGCTCAAGGTACACCGGAGCTACCTGCGGGCGATCCGGACGCTGGCGGATGCCGGGCTGCTGCGCGGGGCGGCGCACATTACCGGCGGCGGCATCACGGACAACACGCCGCGCATGCTGCCGAAGGGTCTGGCGGCGGCGATCGACACGGCGTCATGGAAGATCCCGCCGGTATTCGAGCTGTTGCGCAAGCTCGGCAACGTTCCGGACGACGATTACCGCCGCACGTTGAACCTGGGAGTGGGCATGATTCTGGCGGTGCCGGCGCGAGGCGCGGGAAAGGCCGGGGCGGCGCTCGCGAAGATCGGTGAGCGGCCGTTCCGCATCGGCGAAGTGGTCGGGCGGAAGCGCGGGCATCCGCGGGTGGAGTACCGATGAAGAAGCTGGGGATCTTAATCTCGGGCCGCGGCTCGAATTTCGAGGCCATCGCGGACAGCGTCGCGGCGGGCCGCCTGGACGCGGAAATCGCGGTGGTGATCAGCAACCGGCCCACGGCGCGCGGACTCGAAATCGCGCGCGGGCGCGGCATCCCGAACGTGTGCCTCCCCTCGAAGGGGCTGGACCGCGAGGTCTACGACCGCATGCTGGTGGAGGAGTTGCGCCGCCGCGAGGTGGACCTGGTATGCCTGGCGGGATTCATGCGCCTGTTGAGCGCGGCTTTCGTGCGCGAGTTTCCGCTGCGCATTTTGAACATTCATCCTTCGCTGCTGCCCGCGTTCCCCGGGCTGGAGGCGCAGCACCAGGCCATCGAGCACGGGGTGAAGATCAGCGGCTGCACGGTGCATTTCGTCGATGAGTACCTGGACGCGGGGCCGATCGTGTTGCAGGCCGCGGTTCCGGTGCTCGACCAGGACGATGCCGATACGCTCGCCGCGCGCATCCTCAAAGAGGAGCACCGCATCTACACCGAGGCCATCCGGCTGGTGCTCAGCGGGGAGTTTCGCGTTGAAGGCCGGCGAGTTGTCCGGATTCCCGGAGGAACTCGGAGAGCTTGAGCGGGGGCTCCCCGTAGTCCATGCGCCGCGCGGCCGCCCGCTGATACGCCTTGAGCAGAGGGCGCCGGCGCTGCGGAGGGATTTCGCAGCCGGCGATATCCAGCAGGAGGTCGATTTCCCAGGGCTCGAAGCAGTTGCGGTTCGCGCCTCCCCGCAGCAGATCGTCCATCAGCCGGTTGAAGCGGCCGAGGGTCCATTCGGCGCCGCATTCATCTTCCACACCGGGCTTATCGGCCGGGCGGGTGCGGTTTGTAGCAATTGTGCAGAGGGACTATGCGGGGCCTTGGGAGTCCTGCGCGGCCTCGTCGGCGGCCTCCGGACCGGCCGCGCGCGCTTCCGCCACCACGCGCCGGGCTTCTTCGAGGCCGCCGCGCGGCACCTGCACCTGAAACTCGAGCGAGGGGATGGTGGAGGCCCCCACCACGACGGACGGAATCCCGTTCGCCTGGAGGATGGCGTGGATGCTCATGGCCTCCAGTTCGGCGTCGTGCGCCGAAGAGGCGAAGAACGTCACCATGTCGAGGTCGTGGGACGTGTCCATGACTTCAGGATAACCCACACCGCCGCACCGGTAATAAAATGTGTGAGGAGATACACATGCCTGATCACCAAGATGTGGATCGCGGTTCCTGCCTGATCTGGTTCCTCGCCGGTTTGGCGGTGGGTGCGGCTATCGGGGTGCTGGTTGCGCCGCTGAGCGGAAGGGACACGCGCACTCTGATCTCGCAGAAGGCGCAGGAAGGCGTCGGTCGCGGGCGCGAGTTTTTCGAGCAGAGCCGCGCGCTGGTGGACGACGCCGCGGACCTGTTCGAGCGCGGGCGGAAGCTGGCCCGCGGCGGGGGGCAGGTCTAGGGCGTCCCCCGGCGCGCGCGGCCGCCGCGCAGGCTATAAGCTTGAAGCATGCAGCCGCTACCGCCGTTCCGCAATGAACCATACACGGATTTCTCCGTTCCCGCTCATCGCCGGCAGATGCAGCAGGCGCTCGCCAGGGTGCGTTCCGAATTCGGCCGCGAGTACGAACTGCGGATCGCGGGCGAGCGCTTCCGCACCGGCGACCTGCTGCGCTCCGTGAATCCTTCCAGGCCGAAGGAGGTGGTGGGCGCGCACCACAAGGCCACACCGGAGCTGGCGCGCCGCGCCGTGGAGTCCGCCTATGCCGCCTTTCCCGGGTGGGGCCGGACCGCGCCGGAGCGCCGGGTGGAAGCGCTGCTGGCGGCGGCGCGCCTCATCCGGGAGCGCAAGACGGAATTCGACGCCTGGCTGGTGTTCGAGGCGGGCAAAACCTGGCCCGAGGCGGAGGCGGACGTTTCCGAGGCCATCGACTTCTGCGAGTATTACGCGCGCGAGATGCTGCGGCTGGCCGGG
Organism: Bryobacteraceae bacterium; assembly: GCA_041946965.1. Taxonomy (GTDB): domain Bacteria; phylum Acidobacteriota; class Terriglobia; order Bryobacterales; family Bryobacteraceae; genus JBHGBM01. The sequence continues at coordinate 111,246 of JBHGBM010000002.1, read as the reverse complement.
CCGCAGCCGGTGGTGCAGTTGCCGGGCGAGCGCGACGAGTTGACCTACCTGCCGCTGGGGGTGGGGGTGGTGATTCCGCCGTGGAATTTTCCGCTGGCGATCCTGGCCGGCATGACCACGGCGGCGCTCGTCACCGGCAATACCGTGGTGGTGAAACCATCCAGCGAGACCCCCACCATCGCCGCCAGGTTCGGCGAGGTGCTGCTCGAAGCGGGTTTCCCCGAAAATGCGTTCAGCATACTGGTTGGCAGCGGTTCGCAGGTGGGCGACGTGCTGGTCGAGCATCCCAGGACGCGCTTCGTCGCTTTCACCGGATCGCGCGACGTGGGATTGCGCATCAACCGGCTCGCGGCCGAGGTGCAGCCGGGCCAGATCTGGATCAAGCGCGTGATCGCGGAGATGGGTGGCAAGGACGCCATTATCGTGGATGCGGAATGCGACCTGGACAAAGCCGTGGAGGGCGTGCTGGTCTCGGCTTTCGGTTTCCAGGGACAGAAGTGCTCGGCGTGCTCCCGCGCCATTGTGGACCGGAAAGTGTACGAGCCGTTCCTGGAGAAACTGAAGGCCCGGGCCGAGACGCTCAAGGTGGGTCCCGCGGAGGATCCGGACAACTACATGGGGCCGGTCATCAGCGAGGGCGCGCGCGCCGGCATCCTGAAATACATCGAGGTGGGCAGGGCGGAGGGCCGCGTGGTGCTCGATCCGGAGCCGGTTTCCGAAGAGGGCTACTACCTGCGGCCGGCCATCATCGCGGATGTGCCACCCACGGCGCGCATTTTCCAGGAGGAGATTTTCGGCCCGGTGCTGGCGGTGACCCCGGCGCGGGATTTCGAACATGCGCTCGAGCTTGCCAACGACTCGCAATACGGGCTGACCGGAGCCGTGTACTCCAACAACGCCGCTCACCTGCGCGCGGCGCGAGAGCGTTTCTTCGTGGGGAACCTGTACTTCAACCGTAAGTGCACCGGGGCCATGGTGGGGGCGCATCCTTTTGGCGGGTTCAATATGTCGGGCACGGATTCCAAGGCGGGCGGGCCGGATTACCTGCTGCTGTTCATGCAGGCCAAGGCGGTGGCGGAGAGACTGTGAAGCCGCCCGCCACCGTGCTGCTCCTGTTCGCGTACTGCGGCGCGCGCGTTGGCGGCGAAGGCAAGCTCGAACCGCACGGCTTCGGCGCATTTCGGGCAGGAGAAGAAGCGCTCCTCGAAGGCGTCGCGCCCGGCGGGGCTGAGTTCGCCGGCGCGGCAGCGTTCGGCGGCGCGGAGTTCAATGGCCGATTCGTGATCCATGCGATTTCAAGCGGGAGCCGCGGCCGCGGCGCAGGTACGCGGCGCGGAAATGGGCCTTGGCGCGGTGCAACAGAACGCGCAGGTAAGCGGGATCGACGCCGTAGCGCCGGCATACCTCTTCCTTGCCGGTTTCCTCCAGGAACACGCAGCGCAGCAGATCGCGGTGGCGCGGCGGAAGGGCTTCCAGGGCGCGCAGGATGCCCCGCTTCAAATCCTCTTCCACCAGCGGCAGGTCCGGACCGGCCTGGGGATCGGCCGCCTCCTCCGGTTCGGCCTGTTCCATGCGGTTCTGGGAACGCCGGTATTCCATCAGGACGTTATTGCAGACGGAATTTACAAACGCTCCGAAACGTTCCGGATGTTGAATGCCGCCTTTTTGACGCAGAATCTCCAGAACCCGGAGCAGCGTTTCCTGCCGGATATCCTCGACCGCGGACGGCAGACGCAAGCGGGACTGCAATTTCAGAGAAAGCAAATCACCGAAATACCGGCAGAAATGCTGCTCGATATCCGGATCCCCGTCGCGGAGCCGCTGGATATATTCCAGGGTAAAATCGAAGAAGTGCAACTCTCCGCCTTCGGGGAAATAATATCACAGGATTTTTGGGCGGCGGGCGTGCTATAGTAGTTTCTGCCCCGATGCGAAGGGGACCAGGAAGTTACCAATACAGGGTCAAATCCGAACGACGCGGCCCCGTAACAGGAACCGGCTGAGCCGGTTCCTGTTACGCGCGTAAATACTTCACGAACAGCACTTCATTCCCCTTCTCGTTATAAAACAGCTCGTCGACGAGGTGGCGTGTGAGCAGGATGCCGAATCCGCCGGGGCGCACGCCCTTGCCGGCGCGCACCTCCAGGTGGCGCACGGGGTCCTCGTTCGGGTTCCCAAGCGCGGTGTGCTCCAGGTGTTCGAAAGAGAAGCCCGGTCCGGGATCCTGTATGTGGTAGACGGCGGCGCGGGCGGTGCGGATATAGGAGACCCGTATGCACTTGGCCGGATCCGAGGAGCAACCATGCTCGATGGCGTTCAGCAGGAGTTCGCGGAGCGCCGACGCGATGTCGTCGCGCTGTTCGGCGGGGATGTCCACCTTGATCTCGCGCAGGAACTGCACCAGCCGGTCGGCGGTGTCCGGTTTGCAGCGCACCAGCAAGGTGAGCCAGTTCGGGAGGGAGGAAATCACCTCCAGGTCGCCTTCTCCGGCTCCGGCGGAAAGGGAGGAGGCGACCATCTCGGCCACGGCGCGGGGCGCGCAGGGCTTGCTGAAATAGCTGTACGCCTGTTCGCGGAGGGCGCAGATGACGTTGGCCGGCGTGTGCCGCGCGGTCATGACCAGCACCTTGGCCTCGGGGCGCAAGGCGCGGACGCGCCGCAGCCATTCGCACCCGTCGCCGCGGGTGGCGCAGGCCTCGTCGCCGGCGCACGGGTCCGCCACGATGACGTCAAAGGTCCGGATTTCCAGCAGCGCCAATGCTTCCTGCGCGTCCGAGACCAGCTCGGTCTGCCAGCCGCAGGCGGCGAAAGCGGCAGCCAGTCCGTCCTGCACGGCAGTCTCCGGATCGACGATCAGGATCTTCGCCATCCGTCCAACATCTTACAGCGCCGGACGGAGGTGTGGGTGGTGGAACTGGCGGGCGGGATTCAGGCCCTTACCAGCTTGCGGCCGTGCTCCCAGAGTTCCACGGCGTCGTCAACGACTTTGCGGCCCTCCTCGTAAATGGACTGCACCCGGTTGATGATCTCCTTGCCCCGCCCGGCAAGGTCGCCGGAGTGGTCCGCCACTCTGCGGGTGATGCTCTTGGCTTCGGACCAGCGATCATGGGGTCTGGCGCGGCGCTTCACGGCGAAGATGACGCCGGCGGCCGCGCCGGCCGCGATTCCAATCCACATCCAGGTCTTGCGATGCCCCTCGGTCCCGGTGTTGCGCATGGGCTCCATATCTCCTCTACGTCAATTCTACTCAAGCGTTTGCCCGCGCCCGTTTTTCCACAGTGCCGGGCGGCACAGACTCGCCCGATCTTTCGTGTGCCGCCCAACAAGCGGTTTCCGTTGGTGGTTTATTGCACGCGTGGTAGCATAGGCCTTCCAACGGCGGCGCCGAAAATGACTCGCGCGGAAATCGCTGCACTGATCGACCACACTCTTCTCAAGCCCGAAGCCACGCGCGGCGATATCGTGCGGCTGTGCGCGGAAGCCCGCCAATACGGCTTTGCGAGCGTGTGTCTCAACCCGTATTGGGTTCCCCTGGCGGTGGCGGAGCTGACCGGTTCGCCGGTGAAGGTCTCGACGGTGGCGGGTTTTCCGCTGGGGGCCACCAGCACGGAGGCGAAGGCCGCTGAAACCGCCGCGGCGGTTCGCGCCGGAGCGCGCGAGATCGACATGGTGATCAACCTGGGCGCGCTGCGCTCCGGCGATCATGCCGCGGTGCGGGCCGACATCCACGAGGTGGTGCGGGCCGCCCACGCGGCCGGCGCCATCGTCAAGGCGATCATCGAGACGGCGCTGCTGAGGGACGATGAGAAGATTGCGGCCTGCCTGCTCGCCAAGGAGGCGGGGGCGGAGTTCGTCAAGACCTCCACGGGGTTTGGGCCAGGCGGCGCCACGGTGCAGGACGTGGCTCTCATGCGGCACGCGGTGGGCCCCGCGATGGGCGTGAAGGCCGCGGGCGGCATCCGCACGCTCGAAGACCTCGAGAGCATGGTGGCGGCGGGCGCCACGCGCATCGGCGCCAGCGCCGGCCTCAAGATCGTCGAATCCTGCCGCGCCTGAGGGTATCCTGGTAGTTACCATGCAGGCCGCTCGAAAAGCCGGCGTCCGTTTTCGCGAGCGCAGCGAACTGCTCGATTTCCTGCTGGAGGTCTCCGCCGTCACGCAGGAGTCGCTGGATCTCGACTGGGTGCTGCCGAAGGTCGCGGAAGTGATTCGGCGCGTGATCCACTGTGAGCTGTTCGCGATCCTGCTTTACAGCGAGAAACGGCAGGACCTGCGCATCCGCTACGCCATCGGTCACCGCGAGGAAGTGGTGCGGAACATGGTGGTGAAGGCCGGCGAGGGGATCACGGGCGCGGCCGCCGCGTCGCGCGAAGCCATCCTGGTTCCGGATGTGCGTTCCGATCCGCGCTACCTGCGCTCGGTGGACGCGGTGCGCTCGGAACTCTCCGTACCCATGCTGGTGCGGCAGAAGCTGGTGGGGGTCATCGACCTGCAATCCACGCGCGCGGCGGCGTTCACGAAATACGACCGGTCGCTGCTGAGCCTGATCGCCACCCGCGTCGCCTTCGCCATCGACAACGCCCGGCTGTACCGCCGCGTGGAGCGGCAGAACCGCACGCTGCGCATGCTGGCGAGCGCTTCGCAGGAGTTCTCGTCCACGCTGCAACTGGATGCGCTGCTCGGCAAAATCGCCAGCACGGTGCGGGCGCTGATCAACTACGACGCGTTCAGCATCCTGCTGGTGGACGAAGAGGCGCGCGTGCTGAGGCACCGTTTCAGCATCCGCTACGACCAGCGGGTAAACATCGACAACGTCCCGCTGGGGAAGGGCCTCACGGGGGCTGCGGCGGAATCGCGTGCCACGGTGCGGGTGAACGATACGCTCGCCGACCCGCGCTACATCGCCTCGCACCCAGATATCCGGTCGGAGGTTGCGGTGCCGCTGATCGCGCAAGACCGGGTGGTGGGCGTGATGGACCTGGAAAGCGACCGGCTGGACTATTTCACCGAGGACCACGCGCGCACGCTGGGCATGCTGGCTCCGCAGATCGCGAGCTCGGTGGAGAACGCACGGCTCTACGAGCAGCTTGCCCTGCGCGAGCGCCGCATGGAGGAGGATCTGGCCGCCGCGCGCGAGGTGCAGCGCCTGCTGGTGCCGGCGCGCTGGCCCGAAATCGAAGGGCTGGAGATCGCCTCCGGCTACCGTCCCGCGCGCGAGATCAGCGGCGATCTGTACGACTTCTTCAAGCACATGGACCATCACGCGCTGCTGGCCTTCGGCGACGTTAGCGGGAAGGGCGCCGCGGCGGCGCTTTACGGCGCGCTGGTGGACGGGCTGCTGCGATCGCTCGCGCCCCGGCACCGCAATCCTGCCGAGCTGATGCGTTCCATGAACGACGTGCTGCTGGAGCGCAAGGTGGAGGCGCGCTACGTCACCCTGCTGCTGATGCTGTGGCACCACCACTCGCGGGAGTTCACCATCGCCAACGCGGGCGCCATTCCGCCCATGATCTGTCGCGGCGGAGAGCTGATCAGGCTGCGCGCCGAGGGCGTGCCGCTCGGGCTGCTGGAGAACCGCGAGTACGAAGAAGTGTTCTTCCAGGCGCAGCCGGGCGACGTGGTGGTGCTCTATTCCGACGGCGTCACGGATCACCTTTCTCCCGACGGCCACGAGTTCGGCCGCTCGCGGCTGGCGGGCGTGGTGCGCGAGAGCTGCAATCTCTCCGCGCGGGGACTCGTGGATGCCATCTTCGCGGAGCTGGACCGCTTTTCCACCGCGCTGTTCGACGATCAGACTCTGCTGGTGTTAAAGGTGAGGTAAGGGCGCGGTTTCCGATGAATCCCATGTTCTGTTACGACGGCGACGATCTTTACTGCGAGCGCGTACCCCTGGCGGACATTGCGCGCCGCACCGGGACGCCGTGCTACGTGTACTCTTCCGCCTCCATTCTGGAGAGCTTTCACGCTTACGACGAAGCGCTGGCGGGCCTGGATCACACCATCTGCTACGCCGTGAAGGCGAACTCGAACCTGGCCATTCTCAAGCTGCTGGCGAATGCGGGCGCGGGGTTCGACATCGTCTCCGGGGGGGAGTTGTTCCGCGTGCTGCGCGCGGGCGGCGACCCGCGCAGGGTGGTCTACTCCGGTGTGGGAAAGACCGCCGAAGAGGTGGATTTCGCGCTGGCCAGCGGCATTCACACCTTCAACTGCGAGTCGGACACCGAGTTGGCGCTGATTGACGCACTGGCCGGACGGCGGGGGGTGAAAGCCGGAGTCGCGGTGCGCGTGAACCCGGACGTGGATGCGGCCACGCACCCCTACATCTCCACCGGCCTGAGCGAGCACAAGTTCGGCATCGACATCGCCGAGGCGGAGCAGGTTTACGAACGCGCGCGGCAGTTGCGCAATCTCGAAACCATGGGCGTGAGCTGTCACATCGGCTCGCAGATCCTGGAGGTGCAGCCGTTTCTGGCGGCGCTGGAGAAGATCCTGGAACTCGCCGGACGGCTGCGCACTGCGGGCCATCCCGTCCGCCATGTCGATCTGGGCGGCGGTCTGGGGGTGCCGTACCGCACCGGAGAGGACGCGCCGCAGATCCGCGGCTTCATCGCGGAGATCCGGGCGCGGGTCGAGGACAGCGGGTTCGCGCTGATGCTGGAGCCGGGCCGCTCCATCGTGGGCACCGCCGGGGTGATGCTCACGCGCGTGCTCTACCGCAAGCGCACGCCGCGCAAGGAATTCGTGGTGGTGGACGCGGCCATGAACGACCTGATCCGCCCCTCTCTTTACCAGTCGCATCACGAGATCGTGCCGGTGCGCCGCAACGACCGTCCCGCCATGATCGCCGACGTGGTGGGGCCGGTGTGCGAAACCGGCGATTTCCTGGCGCGGGAGCGCAAGCTCGCCAACGCCGCTCCGGGCGATTTCCTGGCGGTGTGCACCGCCGGCGCCTACGGATTCGTGCAGGCGTCCAACTACAATTCCCGCCCGCGCCCGCCGGAAGTCCTGGTCGAGGGCGGCTCGTTCCGCGTGATTCGCGCCCGGGAAAACTATGAGGACCTCGTGCGGGGGGAGACGGTTTAGGCGCCGATTTGCTACAATACGGTAGTATCTCAATAAGGAGGCCGCATGAGGTCCATTGGCTTGCCTGAGCTTCTCGTGATTCTTGGAGTTGCGGTGCTGCTGTTCGGCGGCAAGAAGATTCCGGAAGTAGCGAAAGGTTTAGGTGAAGGGATCCGCAACTTCAAGCATGCCTTGAAGGGCGATGAAGAGAAGGTCGAAGAGAAGAAGCAGGCATAGGCTTCGACTACCGCCCGCACCTTGAGCGGTGTCATCTCATCTCGGCTTCGGAGATTAACCGGAAAATAAGACCCCGCCGGCCGCATGGGCCCGCGGGGTTTTCATTTGCGTCGAAAAGAAAAAGCCCGCCGGACCTTTCACCCGGCGGGCGTTGGCTTCCCTTGCGGAGGCCGTTACTTCTTCTTGGGGGGTACGATCGCGTCCTTGGCGGCCTTCGCCACGCGGAACTTAACCACCTTCTTGGCCGGGATCTTGATGCTCTCGCCGGTGGCCGGGTTGCGCCCCGTGCGCGCTTTCCGCTCCACGCGGACCAACCGCCCCAAGCCGGGCAGCACGAATACCCCGTTCTTCTTCACTTCGTTGATCGCCAGGCTGGCGAGGCACTCCAGCGCCTGGCGCGCGGTCTTGTTGTTGATTTCGCAGCTTTCGGCCAGCGCCCTGACCAACTGAGTCTGCGTCATTCTCTGATTCGCCATACGTCTCCTTTGATTCTCCCGTCTTGCACAATCTCCCGCAGGCCGGCAACGCCGAACCTGCGCAAACACCACATCACCATCGAACAAGGTTGACGCACAACATCGTCACGCGATGCCCTGCGTTGATCGTTTCAATGATAAGGGAACGGCGAATCCGAAGTAAAGAGAAAACACGCGGAAAAAGCCCGAAAAAACGCCATTTTTTGCATGGAGGTACGCCGGAATGCCTTTTTTTAGGGCTTTTCAGGCGTGAGGGCGCTCAGACGATCTCCAACTCGGCGGCGCGGAAGGCCGGAGCGAGGCTGTTCTTCACCACGCGGGCGCGCACCCGGAGCGTTCCCGCGGCGCGCACGGCGCGCAGTTCCAGGCGCACGGCGGCGTGCAGTTTGAGCGCGCTGCCCCCCGCCGTGGTCTCGGGATCGCCGACCGTTACCTTGCGCTCGCGGAGTTGGTTGACGAACAGGAGGCAGGCTCCGCTGCGCGCGGCGCGCGGCGCCAGCCGGCGCAGGCCTTCCGCCAGCAGGCGGGCCTGAAGCCGCGAGAGGTCGCCGATGCCCGCTTCCAGTTCCAGCCGGGGCACGAGCGCGGCCACGGAATCGACCACGATCAAATCCACGCTGCCGGACGCCGCCAGTGCGGATGCGATGGCGAGGGCCTGCTCTCCGGATTCCGGGCGCGCCACCGCCAGCAGCGCCGCGTCCACGCCGCGGCGTGCGGCGGCCTCCGCGCTCAGCGCGTGATCGGCGTCGATGAAGGCAGCCGTTCCGCCCCGGCGCTGGACTTCGGCTACGGCGCCGAGCGCGAGCGCGGTCTTGCCGCAGCCGTCCGGCCCGAAGATCTCCACCATCCGGCCGCGCGGGTAGCCGCCGGTCCCGAGGGCCGCGTCCAGGGCGGGAAAACCGGTGGGAATGGGGTCCACTATTCCTCCGCCGCCCACAACATGCGCAGCCTGGCGGGCAGGCGCGAATTGCCGGGCGCCAGCACCACGCCTTCACCCGGCGAGGGGGGCGCCACGGGCTCGCGCGGCGGCGCCGGAGCGACGGCGGGCTGCCTGGCGAACGGAACGTAATAACGGCGGTTGGCGAACGTCACCTCTTCCAGATGCGCGCGTATCCGGGAACGGCCGCCGCCGGACTCGACCGACTCCATCTGCACGCCCAGCACATAGTACGGCCCCGCCCGGCCGCCGCCCTCGTGCCGGCGCAGCCTGGTGATGCGCAGCGTGAACTGCGCGCCCCTGGGGATCAGCACCGTCCCGCCGTACTTCACATCCCGCATGGCCGCGGCGGAAACGGCATCGCCGATCACCGCCTGGGACAATTCCAGCGGCTGCTGAAGCGAGAGTTCGAGCAGCGTCCCGCGGGGGACCGTGACGGGCTTCGCGGCCGGGGCGGGTGGGGCGGCGGCCGGCGCAGGCTCGCCGAAACTGATGACCGAAGCGCCCGTATATTGGCGGCAGGACTCGAACCGCGTGCGATTGCGGCTCTCATTTCCGGCGCTGTCGGCAATGGTCAGTTCGGCAGTCACCGGCAGCAGATACTCGGAGCCGCCGATGCGCCGCCGGCCGTACTCCACCATCAGGCCGGTGGAGCGCACCCCGACCTTTCCGGGAATGTCATTCGCCTCAACGGCCAACCGCAGTACATCCAAGGTCGCGGCATCGGCCCAGAACGAACCGTGGTAGGGGACGGTGGCCTGGTTCGGTCCGGAGCGCACGAAGAACTGGCTCTTGTGGACTGGAATGCGGTAATCGAAGCGGACCACCGTACGCCCGTTTTCGGGGGCGGCGCCGCCATAGGTGAACACGGCGGCATTGCCGCGGAAGACGGCCTCGGCGTGCATGGCGAACGCGCCGGTGCCGATGGCTCCGCCGCCGATCATCTGGTCCAGGGGCCGCTCCTCGAATTTCGGCGCGCCGGGCCAGGCGAACAACTCGCGCCCATCCACGAAGGCGACCTCAATCCGCACGGTATCGCGCGTCTGGTAGCGGGATCCCGAGGCCGGTTTCACGGAGCGCTCGATGTTCTGGCCGCAGGTGTAGTTGGGAAGCCCCGCGAGGTTCGCCGCCATGTGCGCCCGGATGCGCGGCAGCAGCGTTTCTGGATCCGGAGTCTGGGCGGCCGCGAGCCACAGCAGGACACCGAGCATGCCGATTATTATAGGACCGTGATGCCGGAGGTAAGCCGTTGACCAAGCCCGACCGTTCGCGCCGGATTCTGATCGGCGCAGGCATATTGTTCGTGATCGTCAGCGTGGGCATCGACCAGTGGCGGCGGAGGGTGTCCTCGCCCGCGGGGGCGCGCAAGACGTCGCAGATCACCCGCGATGGCGGGCTGGCCACGGATCCCTCGGTGTCGCAGAAACTGCTGGCGTACGCCTCGGATCGCGCCGGCGCCGGCAACCTGGATATCTGGGTGCGGCCGCTGGCCGGCGGCGAGGCGCGGCGGGTGACCTCCGGCCCCGCCGACGAGCACGAGCCCGCGCTTTCCCCCGATGGCGCCCGTATCGCCTACCGCTCCGAGGAGGGCCGCGGCGTGATTTACACTATGACGCTTTCCGGCGGCCAGCCCACGCTGGTGGCCGAAGGCGGACGCGAACCTCGCTTTTCGCCCGACGGGCGGCGGCTCGCGTGGTGGAAACTCTGGGACGAGAACCGCGGTGAACTCTACGTGGCGCCCGCCGGGGGCGGGACTCCGGTGCGACTGGCCGCCACCCTGAAGGACGCGCGGCATCCGGTGTGGTCGCCCGATTCGAAGCACATCCTGTTCCGGGGCGCCGAGGATAGAAGGCCGGACTGGTATGTAGTGGACGCCGGCGGGGGCCGGCCGGCCCGCACCGGCGCCATTACCGTGCTTCAGGTGCAGGGCTTCGGCGGGGACGTGGCGCCGTCCGCGTGGACGGAGGCAGGAGTGCTTTTCGCGGGGCGCTTCCGAGACTCGGTCACCGTCTGGCGGCTGTCGATTTCCAGCACGTTCCAGTGCTCCCGGCCCGCGGTTCAGGTGAGCGAAACTCCGGGCGAGGCGCCCGCCGAGGCCGCCGGCGGCGGAGTGGTTTTCGCTACGCGCTCCTCCAAGCCGGCGATCTGGATGTCGCGGAATGGAGAGGCGCGCGCCATCGTCACCGAGGCGCCTCCCGCCGGGCGTTTTACGGTATCCGCGGACGGCCGCAAGCTGCTTTATTGGACCGCCGGCGGGGTGCGTTGGAAAGATCTGGAATCCGGCGCCGAACGGGAGGTCGAGGGAGCCGAACGCGGCCACCGCGCAGTGCTCTCGGCCGACGGCGGAACCGTGTTTTACTGGGGCGGCGGTTCCCTGCACGCGGCCCCGGCCGCGGGAGGCGAGGGCAAACGCGTGTGCGAGCACTGCGGCAATCCGTGGAGCGTTTCGCGCGACGGTTCCCGCTTGCTCTACAGCATCGGCTGGCGGCGTGGGGTGGGCCTGGTTTACACCGCCACGGGCGAGAAGAGGGAACTGCTGCGGCAGGAACGGCTGAACATCCACCGGGCGCTTTTTTCGCCCGACGGGCGCTCCATGCTGGTACAGGTCTCGCGGGAGCACGAACCCATCCGGATGTACGTGGCTCCGTTCCGCGAGGGCGCTTCCGCGCCCGAAAAGGATTGGGTGGCGCTCAACCAGGGCGGCGCGGGTGAACGCTCTCCGGCTTGGTCCGCCGATGGCAAGCTGATCTACTACCTCTCCGAGCGGGACGGCTTCCGCTGCATCTGGGCGCAGCCCGCCCGGGGCGGCGAGGCCCTCGCGGTGGAGCACTTTCACGGCGCCCGACGCACCCTGGCCGACCCGCGGTCGGAAGACGACGGCTGGCTCGCTGCCGCCGCCGGCGGAAAGCTGTTCTACATGGTGTACGAGACGACGGGCGAGCTGTTCTGGGCCCGTTAGTTGCGTCGCTTCAGCGTGGGACGCTCTTCCTCGTCCGGCTTGGGCTTCTTGCCGTCCTCATCCGCGTCCACCGGACCCGTGCCGCTGCCAGGCGCGCGCCGCAGCCGCGGGCGATTGGGATCTTCCTTGTCCACCTTGCGCCGGTTGTGCATGGCCATCAGCCGCGCCTTCACGTCGTTGAATTCCGAAGTATTCACGACGTATTCGGGCTTGGAAGGCAGCACTTCCTGAATTTCCTTCTGCGACTGCTTGATGCGATCGTCGGTCATCGGGTGGGTGGAAAACACCTTCGAGATGGTGCCGGGACGCTTCTTTTCGAGCGTCTGAAGCTTCTCGAAGAAATCCACGAACGCCGACGGGTCGTAGCCGGCTTTGTAGAGGTACTGCAAGCCGAGGAAGTCGGCTTCGCGCTCAAAGCCGCGCGAGAAGTTCAGAAACCCGAGCGGAATGGCCAGGCCCGCGCCCTGCCTTATTGCGTACCCCGTCCAGCCGCCCATGAAGATCAGCGGGATGCTGGCGTAGTTGATGATGGTGCCGCGAGTGGCCTGGCGCGTGCCGTGGCGCGCGGCCACGTGCGCGATCTCGTGCGCCATCACGCCGGCCAACTCCGATTCGCTCTCCGCCTTCATGATGAGCCCGGAGTTTACAAAGAAAAACCCGCCGGGCAGGGCGAAGGCGTTGATCTCCTCGGAGTCGATAACCTTGATGGTGAACGGAACCTTGGCGTCGGAATTGCGCACCAGGTTCTGGCCCACGCGGTTGACGTACTCGGCGATCACCGGGTCGTCAATGATCTTCGCCTCGCGTTCGACTTCCTGCGCGAGTTGCTTGCCGAGGGCGATTTCCTTCTCCAGAGAGTAGAAATTCACTCCCTTGCCGACGTCACGATTGCCGATTTCGTCCGGATCCTTCTTCTTATCCTTGGCGAAAGCGCTGGAAACCACAAGGCTGAGTGCCAGCATCACTGCGCTGAGCCGCTTCATCGGGATACTCCTGTGCTCACTTCCACTATACGCCTAAACAGCGGGTCTGTGCCCGCTACCTAAATAAACGCTGTAGAAGGCTCCGCGGTTGCGGGTAGGACGCCGCGTTTGGTGACTTTCGTCTGTTATTCGCTCCGCGGATGGGCCGGTTCTGACGCTATAGTCGAGTTTATGAGTCCCCTCCACGAAGAGTATCGCGCCGAGTTTCCTGTGCGCGAGCGGCTCGTCTACCTGAATCACGCGGCGGTGGCGCCGCTTTGCCGCCGGGCGGCCGAGGCCATGAAGCATCTGGCCGACGACTGTCTCCATTTCGGCAGCCTGCATTACGGCGAGTGGATGGACGCCTACCAGGGGTTTCGCGACGCGGCGGCGCGGCTGATCCACGCGGAACCGGGCGAAATCGCCATTGTCAAGAACACCTCGGAGGGGCTGGCCACCATCGCCATGGGCCTGGACTGGAGGCCGGGGGACAAGGTGGTGGCGTTCCGCGAGGAGTTTCCCGCCAACTTCTTCCCCTGGAAACGCCTGGAGGAGCGCGGGGTGAGGGTCGAGTGGCTATCCGTGGCCGACCCGCTCGAGCGCCTGGATGAGGCCTGCCGGGGAGCGCGCCTGCTCTCCATAAGTTTCGTGCAGTACCTGAGCGGGCGGCGCGCGTGCCTGCCCGCGATCGGTGAAATCTGCCAACGGCACGGGACCATCTTCGTGGTGGACGCCATTCAGGGCCTGGGGGCGTTTCCCATCGACGTGCGGCAGGCGCGCATCCACGCCCTGGCCGCGGACGGCCACAAATGGCTGCTGGGTCCGGAGGGCTGCGCGGTCCTATATGTTTGCCGGGACTTGCAGGACGCCGTGTTCCCGGTGGAGTTCGGCTGGACCAACGTAGCGCACTACAACGACTACGCTTCGCGGGACATGACGCTGCGTCCCGACGCCGGGCGGTACGAGTGCGGCACGCTCAACACCATCGGCTGTTTCGGGCTGCGTGCCGCCATGGAGTTTCTGCTGGAGGTGGGCGTCGAGCGTATCGCGCCCGCCGTGCAGGCGCTTGGAGACCGCGCCGCCGAAGCCGTGCGGGCCAAAGGCTACGAGTTGCTCGGGGAGCGCACGCCCGAGACCGGCGCCGGCATCGTGAGCTTCCGCAAAGAAGGCACGGACGCCGCCGCCATCGTGCGGGACCTGCGGGCGCGCGGCATCACCGCGGCGCCGCGCAACGGCTGGGTCCGGATTTCGCCGCACTTCTACATCGCGCCCGAAGAAATCGACCGGATGGTGGATGCGCTGCCGTGAGGGGGGAGTTTTGACCTTGCCGGGCCGCGGCCCGCTTCGATGTAGAATAGTTCCTTCAACATCGGAGCCTTCACTATGCAGCTTGGCGCAGTCACCTACAACACCCTCAAGGACCTCGACCTCGAGGGCGTCATCACCACACTCGAAAAAGCTGGCTTCGCAGCCGTTGAGCTGCGTACCACGCACAAACATGGCGTGGAACCCACCATCGGACCCGAGGAGCGGGCGCGGGTCAAGGCGCGGTTCGCCAAATCCAAAATCCGGCTGGTGAGTTTCGGCACCACCTGCGAGTTTCATTCGCCGGACCCCAAGGTGCGCGCCGAAAACGTGGCGCTCGGCAAGAAATGGTGCGACCTGGCGCACGATACCGGCGCGTGGGGCGTCAAGGTGCGGCCGAACGGCTTCCCCAAGGAACTCTCCCGCGAAGCCACCATTGAGAACATCGGCGCCGCGCTGCGCGAACTCGGCGAATACGCCAAGGGCCGCGGCGTGGAGATCTGGCTGGAAGTCCATGGGCGCGAGACGAGCCAGCCGCAGGCCGCCGCCGCGATGATGAAGGCCACCAAACACGCCAGCGTCGGCCTGTGCTGGAACTCCAACCCCGGCGACGTGGTGAACGGATCCGTCAAGCAGAGCTTCGACCTGCTGAAGCCGTGGATCAAGAGCGCGCACATCAACGAGCTGGTGAGCGGCTACCCCTATCGCGAGCTGTTCGCCCTGATGCGGCAGGCGGGCTACGACCGCTACACGCTGTGCGAGTGCGGTGAAAGCAAAGACCTCGACCGGTTCCTCAGGTACTACAAAGCGCTCTGGACGGAGCTGAATCGCGCATGAGGCTCGCCGCCGCGCTGCTCGCCGCCGCGTGGGCGCTGGCCGCGGCGCCGCCCACGCCCGAGGCCTTTTTCGGCCACCGGATGGGCGCGGACCGCACGGTGCTCGACTGGAGCAAAGTGGTCTCCTATTTCCACGAGTTGCAGCGCGGGAGCGACCGCATCCGCGTCAGCGAACTCGGAAAATCCACCGAGGGCCGGCCGTTCATCGCCGCCGTCATTTCGGCTCCGGAGACCCTGCGCAACCTGGACCGCTACATCGACATCCAGCGGCGGCTGGCCGACCCCCGCATCACCACGCCCGCCGAGGCGGAGAAGCTGATCGGCGCGGGCAAGACGGTGGTGATGATCACCTGCTCGATTCACGCCACCGAGATCGGCGCCATCCCCGCCGCCATCGAATTCACTTACGACCTGCTCACCAGCGAGCGGCCGCGGCTGCGTACGATCCTCCACAATACGGTGTTCCTCCTGGTGCCTTCGCTCAATCCGGACGGTCTTGACAAAGTGACCCAGTGGTACCGCAAGACGCTGGGAACGCCGTACGAGGGCACCGCGCCTCCGGAGCTGTACCACAAGTACGTAGGGCACGACAACAACCGCGACTGGTACATCCATTCGCAGGTGGAGACGCAGCTTACCATCGCCAAACTGCACAACGTCTGGCATCCCCATATCGTGTACGACGTGCACCAGCAGGGCCAAAGCGCGTCCCGCATGTTCGTTCCGCCGTGGCTGGACCCGTTCGAACCCAACATCGACCCGATCCTCGTGCAGGAAACCAACATGGTCGGGACGGCCATGGCGGCGGATCTGACCATTGCGGGAAAGAAGGGCGTGGCGATCCACTCCTCTTACGACTTCTGGACGCCCGGGCGGCACTACCAGGCGTTTCACGGCGGGCTGCGCATCCTGACGGAAGCAGCGAGCGCGCGTATCGCCTCGCCGGTTACGATCCGGCCCGAAGAACTGGGCCGCGGCATGGGTTACAACGCGGGGGAGGTGAGCTGGAACCACCTGGAGCCGTGGCCGGGCGGCACGTGGCGGCTGCGGGACATCGTGGATTACGAACTGATCGCCTACGAGTCGTGCCTGTACCAGGCTGCGGTGCACCGCGAGGAGATGTTGCGCGGATTCTACCGCGTCGGCCAGCGCCAGGTCGCGCGCACGTCGCCGTGGGGATTTGTGATCCCGGCGAAGCAGCGCGACCCCGGGGCCGCGCGCAAGCTGCTTCAGACGCTCGAAGCGGGCATGGTGGAGATCGAGCGCGCGGCGGGCGGCGATTACGTCATCCGCATGGCGCAGCCCTATAGCGGGTATGCCAAGGCGCTGCTGGAACGGCAGCGCTACCCCGACCTGAGAGAGTATCCGGGCGGACCGCCGCGGCGGCCGTACGACGTCACCGCGCACACCCTGCCGCTGCTGATGGGTGTGGACGTGCAGCCGGTGGACAAGCCGCCGGCGGGCAGACTGGAGCGGGTTTCGGTGCTGAAGCAGCAGCCCTCGGCCAGCCTGGCGGCCTCCGATAGCGACGCCTGGCGGAACGTCAACCGCATCTGGAAATCCGGCGCCCCGGTGTGGCGCAACATGGAGACCGGCGAGTTTTCGGCCTCCGCGCGCGAAGGCTGGAAGCGCATTGCCAGGCCCCGCATCGGGCTGTACCAGAGCTGGATCCCCGTCATGGACGAAGGCTGGACGCGCTGGTTGCTGGAGCAGTTCGGTTTCGCGTACGCCACGGTGCGCAACGCCGAGGTGATCGCGGGCAACCTGAGGAACAATTACGACGTGATCGTGTTCGCGAGCCAGAGCGCGGCCGCCATCGCCAACGGCTTCCGGCCGGGCTCGATGCCGGAGGCGTACGCCGGCGGCCTGGGCGACAAGGGCGCCGCGGCGCTGCGCGAATTCGCGTCGGCCGGCGGCACGCTGGTATTCCTGAACCGCGCCGCCGATTACGGGATTGAGAACTTCGGGCTGAAGGTGAAGGACGTGGTGCGCGGCGCTTCCACGCGGGAGTATTATTGTCCCGGCTCGCTGCTCAACGCCAAACTCGCCCGGCATCCGCTCACGCTGGGGATGCCGGAGGACGCGCCGATCTGGAACGAGCACAGCCCCGCGTGGGAAACTGGGGAGACCGTGGTGGCGCGCTACGCCGATTCCGGGCTGCTGGCCTCGGGCTGGCTGCTCGGCGAAAGGCGCATCGCGGGGCGCGCCGCGTTGGTGGATGCGCGCCTCGGCAGCGGGCACGTGGTGTTGTTCGGCATGATGCCGCAGTACCGCGCCCAAAGCTACCAGGCGTTCAAGATGTTCTTCAATTCGCTGCTGCCGCTTTGATCAGACGACGCGCAGTTCTTTCGAGCTGCGCGTCAGGATCTCGCATCCGGTTTGGGTCACCACCACGGTGTCCTCGATGCGCACGCCACCGTAGCCTTCCAGGTACGCGCCGGGCTCCACGGTTACGGTCATACCCGCCTGAAGCCGGATTTTCTCGCGCCTTCCCAGACGCGGCGCTTCGTGAATCTCGAGACCGAGACCGTGCCCGGTGGAGTGGACGAATGCGCGCTCCAGCCCATGTGCGCGCAACACGCGCCGCGCGGCGCGGTCGGGGTGGGCGGAGGAAACGCCCGCGCGCACGGCGGCGAGGGCGGCCTGCTGCGCCTCGATCACCGCGCGGTAGAGTTTTCTGGCTTTGGCCGGCGGCGGGCCGCACGAGAGCATGCGGGTCATATCGCTGGCGTAGCCCTCGAGTTGCGCGCCCATGTCGATCAATACCAGCGCGCCGGGTTCAAGACGCGCAGCGGTTGGGGAGGCGTGCGGCAGGGCGGAGCGCGCTCCGGCCGCCACGATGGTTTCAAAGGAGGGCTTTTCGGCTCCCAGCCGCCGCATGTGGTGATCGATTTCGGCGGCCAGGTCGAATTCCCGCATACCTGCCCGCGCGTGCCTTATCGACTGTTCGAAGGCTTTGACGGCAATTTCCATGGACTGGCGGATGAGCGCGATCTCCGCCGCGCTCTTTACCATCCGGCGCGCTTCCACGACCCCGGCCACCGGCTCCAGCGCCGTCTTCAGCGGCAGGCGCGAGCGCAACTGGTCGTAACCGTCGTAGCTGAACCGGGCGCGCTCGAAACCAAGTTTCCGGATGCGGAGTTTGGCGACAGCCTTGACCACCTCGGGCGTCAGCGGGCCGGAGGCAACTCTCGTTCTGCAACTGACCTCGGCGTGCGCCTGAATGCGGTAGCGGGGATCGGTGAAGAGGATGGCCTCGCCGCCGGCGGCCACCAGCAGCATGGCGTTGCTGCCGGTGAATCCGGAGAGGTAACGCAGGTTGGCCCCCGTAGCGAGAAGAAGGCCGTCAAGGCCGCGTTCCGCCAGATCGGCAGCCACCGCGGCGCGCCGCTCCCGGCAGGGGTCAGCGGCCACCGCGCAACTCCCGCGCCAGCACCAGCGCGCGTTCGGAGAGCGCGTCGGCCTGCCGCCAGTCACCTTTCGCGGCAGCCTGGTCGGAGAGTTGCAGGAACGATCGCACGCGGTCCACAAGGTTCCTTTCGTGGCTGGAAAGCGTCCGGCCGGCGGCCTGATCGAGCACCGGCGCGATCTCCCGCTTGCGAGCGTTGATGGCGTCGGCAAGCTGCCGCTGTTCCTGAGCCGGGACGATTTCCTGAAGCCGGGGGCGCTCCTCGGCAGGTTGCGGAACGGGCGTTTCGGGTTTGGTGGCCTGCGTGGGGGGCGGGGCGGGCGGGCCTTGAGGAGCCCGCCGCGCGGGTCTGGGCGCCTCCGGTTGCGGCTCGGGAGGCGGCGGCAGGGGCAGTTGCGCCGGAACGGCGTCGGGGCTCACCGGCTGCTCAGGCGGCAGCACCACGGCGGTTTGCGGAACCGAGAGCGGCTGCTCGGGGGCGGGCGCCGTGACCTGGGGCTTGGGCGGCGGCGCCACAGGCTGCTTGGGCTTGCGGCGCAGCGAGCAGCCGCACGTCACCACCAGCACAATCGCCAATAGCGCGCTTCGCCGCATGGTCACACTGCCGTGGGTAGCCGCAGAAAGAAGGTGGTGCCCTTTCCGGGTTCGCTGGTAAAGTCGATTGTACCATCGTGGAGTTGCACCACCCGGAAAGTCATGGCCAGGCCGATTCCCGTGCCCTCCTTCTTGGTTGTGAAATATAAGCGGAAAATCTTTTCGCGCAACTCCTGGGGAATGCCGGAGCCGGTATCGGAAATGCGGATCTCCGCCTGGTCGTCGTGGAGCCCTGAAGAGATGCGCAACTCCCCGCCTTCGGGCATGGCCTCGATGGCATTGACCACGATGTTGAGCACGGCCTGTTTCAGCAGGTCGTGATCGGCGCGCAGCTCGGTCTCGCCGGCTTCCTGTTCCACGGTCACGGTAATGCCTTTGGCGGCGGCCTGCGGGCGCGCCAGATCGACCACCTCGTCGACGAACGTTTCCACGCGCACGTCGCCCAGCTTGAGCTCGAGCGGCCGGGTGAAGTCCAGGAAGGTCTTCACCACGCGGTCCAGGCGCAGGATCTCGCGCGAGATGGTTTCCATGTGCGGCTCCAGCGAAGTGTCGCCGCAGCCGAGCTTCATGCGCGCCAGTTCCACGTGCATCAGGATGGCGTTGAGGGGGTTTTTTACCTCGTGCGCCACGCCGCTGGTGATGCCGCTGATGGCGGAGAGCCGGTCGGCCATTTGCAGCCGGCGGCTGATCTGCTGAGTGGCTTCGGGGTCGCGGAGACGGACGAGCATGCCGGTCATGGTGCTGCCCTTGGAGCCGTCCGCGCTGAGGCTTTCCAGAATTTCCACGGAAAGCATCACCAGGATGGTTCCTTCGCCCTCCCGGGAAATGGGGACGCGCCGGTTGTGCAGCGGACGGCCGGTTTGCGACGCCTGCTGCAAAACCAGGCCGAGCGTGGTGTTGGGAGGGAAGATATCGCCCAGGGTCTGGCCGAGCAGGTCGGCGCGCATGCGGCCCAGGAATTTCTCGACCGCGCCGGAAGCCACCACCAGGCGGCGCTCGCGGCCGAAAATCAGGACGGCGTCTTCGAGCTGATCGAGCAGGCGCTCGAAATTGCCGCGCAGGTCGGAAAAGTCGTACTTGGCGCCGCGCAACTGCTCGCCCAGCAGGCTGACCTTCGAGGCCATCACGCCGAGTTCGTCAGGGCCGCGCGGCGCGGGCGCCGCTTCGGGTTCGAACTTGCCTTCCGCGATCATATCGATCATGTGGCCGAGCTTGCCCAGCGGGCGGAAGGCGATGGTGGAGAAGACCAGCGTGATGACCACGGCGCCCAGAATGGAGCCGAGCGCGATGGCCACGTTCTTGCGCAGCCGCGGCATGATGGCTTCCCGGATGAGCGCGGGGTAGATCAGCACGCGCACGTAGAGCAGCGTCTGGCCGCCGGCGCCGAGCGGCTGTTCAAGCTGGTAGTAGCGCCGTTCCTCGAACAGGATCTGGAGCTTCTTGCGCCACCCGGTCTGCTCCACCACTGGCCCGAAGCCGGCGTACTGGCCGAAGATCTTGCCGAGCCGGCTGGGGTCGCTGTCGGCCAGGATCTCGTTGTTGCGGTCGCAGACGGCCACCTCCAACACGGGGCGGGAAGCGGTCATGATGCCTACCAGTTCCGTGGAGAGGTTCGGATCGCGCAAGGCCTCGCGCAGCGGCGCTGTACGCTGCTGATCGAGCGTTTGCAGCACCAGGTTGGTCGCCACGCGCCGCAGCAGTTCGGCGCGCTCGAGCGTCATATCGAACTGCTGCTCGATCTCGTTGGCCAGGTCGATGGCCCCGATGGCGCCCACCACCGCGGCCATCAGGAGCACCGACCACAGCGTTAACTGCGCGCGCAGGGACATGAATCAGGGAATGACGAGCAGTTTGCCCGCCGTCTTCCTCCCTTCCAGGTCGCGGTGCGCCTGGGCGGCTTCCGCCAGCGGATATTCGCGCTCGATGCGCAGCCGTAGTTGGCCTTCGGCGATCCAGCGCAGCACGTCGCCGGCGCGCCAGAGCAGTTCCTCGCGGGTGAGGGTGTAGTGGCCGAGGCTGGGGCGCGTAAGATAGAGCGATCCCTTGCCGTTCAGGATGGTGGGATCGAAGGGCGGCACCGCGCCGCTGGACTGGCCGAATAGCGCCATCAGGCCGCGGGGGCGCAGGCAATTCAGGCTGCCCATGAAGGTCGCCGCGCCCACGGAATCGTAGACCACATCGACGCCCCGTCCGCCGGTGAGGCGTTTGACCTCGGCTTCGAAATCCTGGCGCGAGTAGTTGATGGCCTCGTCGATGCCGGCCTCGCGTGCGATCTCCGCCTTGGCGTCGCTGCCCACGGTGCCGAAAACGCGCGCGCCTTTAAGCTTGGCCATCTGCACGATGAGGCGTCCGGCCCCGCCCGCCGCGGCGTGGACCAGGCAGGTGTCGCCCGGCTTGATCTGCCAGGTGGAGTGGGTGAGGTAGTGCGCCGTCATGCCTTGCAGCATGGCGGCGGCGCCGGTGCGGAAATCGACCGCATCCGGGAGCGGGATGAGTTGCCAGGCGGGGACCAGGGCGTACTCGGCGTAGGCTCCGCGCGGCATGGCCCAGGCTACGCGGTCGCCGGGCTTCACTTCGGTCACGCCCGGCGCGGCGGATTCCACCACGCCCGCGCCTTCCTGCCCAATGGCGATGGGGAAGGCGCCGGCCTTGTACAGGCCGATGCGGAAGTAGATATCGATGAAGTTCACGCCGGCGGCGGCAACCTTCACCAGCGCCTGCCCCGGCCCGGGTTCGGGCTTGGGGATATCGACCAGTTCGAGCTTTTCCGGCCCGCCGGTCTCTTTCACTTGAATGGCTTTCAACGGTAACCTCCACGGAGAGAGCGCCTCAGGTGCACAGCCGAGGCGTAGAGTATCAGATAAGCCAGGGTGAGGGGGAAGAACGCCAGGCGCGCCAGCGTGCGCACCGCGCCCGCTCCGGCCAGGCCCGCCCGGTAGAGGACGAAGCCGCGCATCGCCTCCCAGTGCCCGTAGTCGAGCCAGAAGTAATCGCCGTTCTCATTGAGCACGAACACCTTGGCCGGGAGCCGCAGGGCCAGGGCCCATTTCCATTTCGTCATGATCGGTTCGTTGGCGCAGATGATGCCCATGATCGAGTAGCCCGCCTCACCCAGCTCGCGGTACAGGCGTTTGCGGCCCTGGTGTCCGCGGTAATCGGTGACCCGGTAGACGTGCGTGGTCTCAGGGCGGAAGCCGTCGGGAAGTCCGGAGTAGCAGGTGACGAGGTCCACCGGGATCTCCTCCCCGTAGGTTGCCCGTATGCCCGGGATCAGCGCCTCCAGAAGGTACCGCGAACCGCTCTCGACCAGCAGGATGCGCGAGGCTTCCGGAAGGCTGCGGGTGAAAAAGTAGCGCACTCCTTCGACTATAACGGGTTGCGCAGCGCGTCTGCGGCAGCGGCATAGTGTGGATTCGAACATACACGGGGCGCGCGGCGCCATACGGTATCATGTCAAGTCACACATGCGGTTCCTCTTAGGGTTCCTGGTTCTGGCTTCCGGCGCGTGCGCCGGGACCTGGACGCTGGAGCGTCTCTTCACCCGTCCTTACGCGTGGGGCACGCATCCGGACAACTTGCGGTGGTCGAAGCAGGGGCACGTGCTGGGTTTCCTGTGGAACGCCGGGGGGCGGCGTTTTCTGGACCTGTACAGCTACCGGCCGGAGACGCGGAGACTAGCGCGGCTCACGGACCTGGAGGGACTGCGCGACCCGCTCAACCGCAGCGCCGCGGAGAAGGACGACCGGCAGAAGCAGTACCTGATGCCGCCGGAGGGCCTCCGCGAATTCGGCCTCTCCAACGACGGCAGCCGCGCGGTATTCGCCTACCGCGGCGACATCTGGATAGTGAAAACGGACGGCTCCGAGCCGGTCTTTCGCCTCACCCGCACGAAGGCGGCGGAGTCCGCTCCGCAGTTCTCGCCGGACGGCAACCAGGTGGCCTTCGGGCGCGACGGGCAGTTGTACGTACAGGACCTGCGGACGGCGCAGTTGTGGCAGGTGACGGAGTTGGAGGAGGGCGGCGGGTTGGGCGCGTTCCGGTGGTCGCCGGACGGAAAGCGGTTCGCCTACACGGTGCGGGGAGGCGGGGTGCGGCGCGCGCTGCTGCCGAATTACTCCGGCCGCCTGGTGACGGCGGCGCCGTTTCCGCGCTCGCTCGCGGGCGATGCGCCGGGCGAGAGCCGCGCGTTCGTGGTTCCGGCCGAGGGGGGCCAGGCGCGCGCCCTCGATCCAGGACCGTGGGGGACGCGCGTGTACATGACTTCCCCGCCGGAGTGGTCGCCCGATTCGCGGCGGGTGCTGATTGGCTGCATCCACCCGGACATGAAACGGGCGCAGTTGCTGGCCGCCGGCGCCGTGAGCGGCCGCACGGTGGTGGTGGCCGAGGACGCGGATCCCGCGTGGGTGGAGCCGTTTTGGGCCGCATGGTCGCCGGATGGCGGCTCCGTGTTGTTTTCGAGCGACCGCGACGGCTGGGAGCACCTGTACGTGGCGCCCGCCGCCGGCGGCAAGGCCGCGCAGGTCACCCGCGGGCCCTGGGAGGTTCACGGCGAGCGGGGGTTTTCGCTCGACCCGCAGTGGGTGGGCGAGTACATCTACTATTCCTCCACCGAGAACGGCACGGCGGAGCGGCAGTTCTACCGCATCCGTCCGGACGGTTCCGGAAAAGAGCGGCTATCCAGGCGCGAAGGGCTGACGGTGGGCGTGGTGTCGGAAGACGCGCGCTGCACCGCGACGCTCGAAGCCGATCTGAAGAACCCCTTCGACCTCTACGTGAATGGCGATCGCGTGACACGTTCGCCGCGGCCCGAGTTTGCCGCGTATGCGTGGCCCGAGACGCACTTCGTAAACTTCCCCTCGCGCGGCGACGGCAAGCCGGTGGCGGCCAAACTGCTGCTGCCGCCCGGCTATCGCGTAGACGACCGCTCCCGGCGCTGGCCCGCAGTGTTCTTCATCCACGGCTCGGGCTACGCCACCAGCGTTCTGAAGCAATGGGGCAGCTATCAGGAGCAGCGCTACGTGTTCAATTGCCACCTGGCCAACCGCGGGTACGTGATCATGGACCTGGATTACCGCGGCAGTTCCGGCTACGGGCGCGACTGGCGCACCGGCGTTTACTTGCACATGGGCGGGCGCGACCTGGACGACGTGCTCGGCGCCGTGGATTACCTGCGCGGGCTGGGCAACATCGACATGCAGCGCATCGGCATCTGGGGTTCGAGCTACGGCGGGTTCATGACGGCCATGGCCATGTTCCTCTCCCCGGAGACGTTCCGCGCGGGTGCGGCGTTTTCCGCGGTGAACGACTGGGAGAACTACAACGCCTTCTACACCGAACAGCGGCTTACCAAGCCGCAAGAGAATCCCGAGGCCTACCGGCGCAGCTCGCCTGTCACGTTCTCCGCCATGCTCCGGCACCCCCTGCTGATCGTGCACGGGATGGTGGACAACAACGTGATGTTTCAGGACGCGGTGCAGTTGAGCGAGAAGCTCATTCAGGAAGGCAAGCCGTTCGAGGAGGCTTACTACCCGCAGGAGAGCCACGTCTTCGTGCGCGATGAAACCCTCATTGACGCCTTCCGGCGCACAACCGAATTTTTCGACCGGCATTTGAAATGAAACTGCCGAAGGTGTACCCGATTCTGGATAGCGGCGCGGGGCCGTGGCCCGTGCTCGGGCTGGCGGCGGCGGTGGCCGCGCTGGCGGAGGGCGGCGCGCGCATCGTTCAATTCCGGCACAAAGGCGCGTGGACGCGGGCGCTGTTTGCGGAGGCGCGCGAGGGCGTGCGGATCGCGCGGGAGGCGGGCGTGCTGGTGATCATCGACGACCGCGCCGATATCGCCGTGCTGCTCGATTGCGGCTTGCACGTCGGGCAGGACGACCTCCCGCCCGCCGGCGCCCGCAGGGTGCTCGGCGCGGAGCGGGTGCTCGGGTTCTCTACGCACAATCCGGCGCAGATCGGCGCCGCCGCCGCCGAGCCGGTGGATTACCTCGCGCTCGGCCCGATTTTTCCGACCGCCTCGAAGAGCAACCCGGACCCGGTGGTCGGCATCGAACGACTGGGCGCCTGCCGTGCGCTGACGGTGAAGCCGCTGGTGGCCATCGGCGGCATCACGCGCGCCACCGCCGCCGCGGTGTGGGCGGCCGGAGCGGACAGCATCGCGGTGATTGGAGATATGGTCCCGGCGGTTTGCACGCCCGCCGCGCTGCGCCAACGGATGGAAGAATGGCAACAACTCGCCCGGATGTAGATGCCGGTTTCGTCAAAGGCCTCGGCCTGCTCGACTCCACCACGATCGTGATGGGATCCATGATCGGTTCGGGGATTTTCATCGTGTCCGCGGACATTGCGCGGCAGGTGAATTCGCCCGGGTTGCTGCTCATGACGTGGCTGGTGACCGCGCTGCTCACCATCACCGCCGCGCTCAGTTACGGCGAACTCGCCGCGGCCATGCCGCACGCCGGAGGGCAATACTGCTACCTGCGCGAGGCGTTCGGCCCGATGAGCGGCTTCCTTTACGGCTGGACGTTGTTCCTGGTGATTCAGACGGGAACCATTGCGGCGGTGGCGGTGGCATTCGCCAAGTACACGGGTGTGTTCTTCCCGTGGGTCTCGGGGCGGAATTACCTGCTGGGGGCCGGGCGCATCGGGCTCACCACCCAGCAGTTGGTTGCCATCGCGGTGTTGGTGCTGCTGAGCTGGTCGAACACGCGCGGCATCCGCACGGGCGCGGTGGTGCAGAACGTGTTCACCTTCGCCAAGGTGGCGGCGCTGGTGGGGCTGGTCGGGCTCGGGCTGGCGCTCGGGCGGAATCAGGAGGCCGTTTCAAGGAATTTCGAAGATTTCTGGGGCAACGCAAGCTGGGGTTGGGAGACGATACGGATCGCGGGCGTGGCCATGGTGGGGGCGCTGTTCTCCTCCGACGCGTGGAACAACATCACCTTCACCGCCGGGGAGGTGCGCAATCCGCGGCGCAACCTGCCGCTCTCGCTCGCGCTGGGCGTGGGGTTGGTTTCGTTGCTGTACCTGGCTTCGAACTTCGTGTACCTGAACGTGCTGCCGCTCGAGGCCATTCAAGGCGCGAGCGAAGACCGGGTGGCGACCGCTGCGGCGTCGCGCATCCTGGGGCCGCCGGCCGTGCAGTTCATGGCTGCGGCAATCATGATCTCGACGTTTGGCTGCGCCAACGGCATCATCCTGGCGGGTGCGCGCGTGTATTACGCCATGGCGCGCGACGGCTTGTTCTTCCGCCGCGCCGGCACGCTGGACGAAAAGCACCACACGCCGGCCTTCGCGTTGTTCATTCAATGCGCCTGGGGCGTGCTGTTGACCTTGAGCGGCGGTTACAGCGACCTGCTCGATTACGTGATCTTCGCGGTGCTGCTGTTTTACATTCTTACGATCGCGGGGCTGTTCGTGCTGCGGCGCCGGCGGCCGGAGATGGAACGGCCGTACCGGGCGTTCGGGTACCCGGTGCTGCCGGCCGCCTACGTGGCGGCGGCCGGCCTGATCGAGGTCCTGTTGCTGCTTTACAAGCCCAACTACACCTGGCCGGGTCTGATCCTGGTGTTGCTGGGGGTTCCAGTGTACTTTTTGTGGCGCCGATAGTACTCCCTGTGCGCCCGCGCACCCGGAAAAATGCAAAAACGATTGCATGAGGGACGGTTTGATGGTAAGTTGATATCGGACGTGGATTGATTTAGGGCGTGCACGCCCGGCTAATTGCAACCACGTAAAAAAAAGTGCTAAAGGCGAGTCGGTCTGTTCGAATTTAGAACCCTGGAGCCTTTGGCGCCAGGGTTTTTTGTTTATCTGGCCGCCTTGCCGGATGCTGGAGGACGAATGAGCGTCTGGCCTGCTGTCGCCGCCGCCCGCGCTACGCTGGCGGGGAGCGAAGGAAGTCTGGTTTCGGTTTCGGTTCACGTGGAAGCCCGATTCCTGGAAGCGCTGCTCGAAGCGCTGGCCCGGGTGGAATTTCCCATCAACCCGCAGATCTATCACGACGCGGCGATCGAGTACCGCTATGCCAACGGCGATGTGCGGCGGGAGCCCACCACGCTGGTGGAGTTTCCCGCCTACGAGGCCCGCCTGGACGAGGTTCGCGGTGCGCTTCAGGCTTTCGGCTTCAGCGCCGATTGCCTGCACGTGGCCGACATGCTGGAAGAGTTGCACCAGGAGAACCTGGTGGAAGCCGCACCGCCGGGAGCGGAGTACGTGTCACGCACGCTGGTGAAACAAGGAAGCGCTAGAATACCCTCCGTATGAAGCTTTTCCTGCTGTTCGCTCTTGTCGCGGAGGTCTTTGACGGCGTGCGCATCACACCCATCCAGCACGCCAGCCTGATGATCGAAGCCGGCGGCAAGGTCATCTACATGGATCCCGCCCAGGGGCAGTACGAAGGCCTGCCGGCGGCGGACCTCATCCTCCTCACGGATACCCACGGCGATCACCTCCAGCCCGGCGTTATCGCGAAGTTGCGGAAAGCCGGCACGGCGCTGATGGGTCCGGCGGCTGCCGCGGAGAAAGTTCAAGGCATGCAGGTGATTCGCAATGGGGAGACCCGCAGGTGGGAGGGGTGGACCATCGAGGCGCTGCCCATGTACAACATCAAGCGCACGGCGTACCACGAGAAGGGGCGCGGCAACGGGTACCTGATGAGCTACCGGGGCAAGCGCTTCTACTTCGCGGGGGACACGGAGAATATTCCGGAGATGCGCGGGTTGCGGGACATAGACGCGGCTTTTCTCCCCATGAACCTGCCCTACACGATGACGCCGGAGGAAGCCGCCGAAGCCGCGCGCGTGATCAAGCCGAAGGTGGTGTACCCGTACCATTACCGCGGCGCGGATCTGAGCGTGTTTCAGAAGGCGCTGGAGGGCACTGGCATCGAGGTGCGGCTCAGGAAGTGGTATTGATTACCTGGGCGTCTCCGTTCTCGGCGCGACTTCCGCGCCCAGGCCCGCGTAAGCCTCTTTCACCTTGATCACCTTGTCGCCATTGAAGGTGACGAACACGATGCGGCCGGGCGGCTGGCCGAAGACCCAATCCTCAAGCTCCATGCCGTCCTTGGTTTCGCGCGATTTGTGGTTGGGGCGCCCCATTGCGAGCAGAACCTGCTCGCGGTCCATGCCCTCGACCACCTTCTTCTCCTTGATTGCCTTCTGCACTTCGGGCGGCAGGTTTTCGGCGTAAAGCTCGGTCGCGCTGCGCTTCTCGAAATCGAGCAGCGGCGCCAGCATCTTTTTTACCTCCGCGGCTTTCACCGGCGCCAGGGGCTTGCGGAACATGAGCGCGATGGTGGTGCCTCCGGGCGCGTTGGAACCGCCCTGCGAGATGGGGCGGGTGGTGTTGCCCATGCCGACCTGGATGCCCTCGTACCACTTGCGGCGGCCTTTCATGCCGCCGTTGATTTCGAGCACCAGGCGGTCGTCCTCGATGGTCACCTTGGTGATCTGCACCAGGTCGCCGACGCGCGCGGCGGGACCGTACTCCTTGCCCACTTCTTCCCACTTCTTCTTGTCCCAGGCGCCGCTGGTTTCGATTTCGAGGGGCTTCTTGGAACGCGGCAGGAACTGCTTGACGGTGGCGTATTCGGCGGTGAGGCCGCGCGTAATCTCCACGCGGTCTTCGAAAGTGAGCTTGCCGGCTGCGGTGAGGGGGGCGGCCGACAGCAGCATGGCGAAGAGGAAACGCATCAGTCCTCCGCTGGCGGGTCCAGGAGAGGCGCGTGCCGGCGGCGCACCGGAGCTTTCATCAGGAAGACGAACAAAAGGGCCAACACACCGGACGTGAGGATGCTTGCTTCGGGGCCGTAATCGCCGCCACTCCATAGTTTTCCGGCGGTCCACTCCATGGCGTAACCCGTCATTCCTATTCTAAGCCCGCTGACGTTGACGCCGAACAGGGGCAGGGTGAGGTTCCAGCCGAAGTGCAGCCCTATGGGCAGCCACAAATCGCGGCTGCGCAGAAAAGCGTACCCGAACAAAATACCGAAACCGGCGGTGTTGGCGAGGCCCAGCGGCGTGGCATTCGGGTTTCCCGCGTGCAGCAGCGCGAACAGCACCCCCACGGGGAAGATGGTGGCGGCGGCGCCCAGCGCGCGGATCAGCAGTTGGAACCCGTAACCGCGGAAGAGAATTTCTTCGCCCGCCGCGCCGCACAGCAGCATCGTCGAGACGAAAACGAACTGGCCCGCGCCGGCGCCGCTATCGGGCACGGGGCGCAAATGCGCGGCGCCCGCCAGCAAGGGCAGGGCGAGCACCAGCGCGGCCGAACTCATTCCGCCCGCCAGACCCCAGCCGAGGTTTTGCAGCCATCCGGGCGCCCGGCCCAGGCCGATCGCCCACAGCGGCTTGTCTTCGTAAATCCTCAGCGAAAGCCAGTTGGTGAAGCACGCGGCGGCCAGGCCGGTCACGGTGATGGCGATCAGGTACTCTCCGGCCCAATACAGCAGTGGGCCGGCGGCGAACGCCATGGCCGCGTAGAGAAAGATGTAGAGAGCCACTTGCAGCGTGAGGCGCAGCGGATCGCGGCGGTCGCCCATAAGTTCCAGTGTACGCGTTGCGGTAAGCTGGAATTCAACATCCATCTTCAGTCCATGGCCGAAACAGAGATACTCATCAGCGCACCCGCGCTTGCCGATTACATAGAGCGCATCCTGCGCGCGACGGGAGTGCCCGGGCGCGGCGCGCGGCTCGCCGCCGATAACCTGGTGGCGGGCAACCTTCGCGGCGTCGATTCCCACGGGGTGCAGTTGCTCATCTACTACGTGCAGCAACTCGAAGCCGGGGATATGGATCCGCGCGCGGAAGGCCGTGTGGTTTCCGAGAACGGCTGCGCCATGGTCTATGACGGTGAGAACGGGGTGGGCCAGCTTACCGCGGAGATCTGCACCCAGCACGCCATCCGGATTGCGCGCGAGTACGGCATGTCGCTGGTGACCGCACGGGAGTGCAACCACTTCGGCATGGCGGCGTACTGGGCGCAGAAGATGGCCGATGCGGGGCAGGTGGGGATCGTGCTGTGCAACGCATCGAGCATCGTGCCGCCGTGGCAGGGGCGCCAGCCGCGCCTGGGCACCAACCCCATCTGCATGGCGGTTCCGGGTCCGTGGCTGCTCGACATGGCGACCACCACGGTGGCGATGGGCAAGATCTACAAGGCGATGTTCAACGGCGAGCCCGTCATTCCGGCGGGTTGGGCGCTGGACAAGGAAGGCGCGCCCACCACGGACACGAAGGCAGCCTTCCACGGCATGCCCATGCCGCTGGGCGGATACAAAGGCAGCGGGCTCGCCATGATGGTGGAGATCCTCTGCTCGGTGCTGAGCGCCGGGGCCATGCGCAAGGATGTGGGCGGCATCCGCCTGCGCGGCCGGCGCCTGCGGGTGAGCCACACGTTCCTGGGCATCGACGTCGCGCGGTTCATGCCGGTGGAAGAGTTCCGCGCCCGCGTGGAGGAACTGGTGCGGCACGTGAAGAACACGCCGCCCGCGCCCGGCTACGACGAGGTGCTGGTGGCGGGCGACCCGGAGTGGCGTATGGAAGCCGAGCGGCTGCGCGACGGCATCCCGGTGGGCAAGGGCACTTGGGATACGCTTGGGCAGGCCGCGGCGCGCCTGGGTGTGGCCGTTCCGGAAGTATGCGTCCGCGCTGGGATAGAATGAGGCGATGGCGGAAAATGAAGCTGCGGAGAAACCCGCCGGGTCGTTCGAGTCCAGCCTCGCCGAACTGGAGCGCGTGGTCGGTGAGCTGGAACGCGGCGACTTGACGCTGGAACGCTCGCTGGAACTTTTCGAAAAGGGCATGGAACTGAGCGAGACCTGCCGCAAGCAGCTTGAAGAAGCCGAGACCCGCGTGGAGACGCTCATCCGCAAGGAGGGCAAGGTCCAGGCGGAGCCCTTCCGTCCCGAAAAGACATGAACCTGCGCGAATACCTGGCGCAACAGCAGAAGCTGGTGGACGCCGAACTCGACCGCCTGGTTCCGCCGGAATCCACGCCCCCCGATACCATCCATCGGGCCATGCGCTACAGCCTGTTCGCGGGCGGCAAGCGCATCCGGCCGATCTTGTGCATGGAAGCCGCGCGGGTGGTCGGCGACGATGCGGGGGCCGCGGTCAGCGCGGCGTGCGCGCTCGAGCTGATCCACACTTACTCGCTGATTCACGACGATCTGCCGGCGCTCGATAACGACGATTACCGCCGCGGCAAGCTGACGTGTCACAAAGTTTTCGGCGAGGCCATGGCGATCCTGGCGGGCGACGCGCTGCTGACGCTCGCCTTCGAGGTGCTTTCGAAGCTCGAAGGCCTCGAGGACGCGCGCAAGGTGCGCATGATCGCCGAACTCGCCTCCGCCTCGGGGACCGTGGGCGGCATGATCGGCGGGCAGGTGTTCGACCTGGAAGGCGAAGGCAAGCCGCCGGAGGCGCAACTGCTGGAGTGCATCCACCGCGCCAAGACCGGGGCGCTGCTGCGTTGCAGCCTGCGCATGGGAGCGGTGTGGGCGGGCGCGGACGAAGCCCAGTACGGCGCGCTTTCCTGCTACGGCGAGCACGTGGGGCTCGCCTTCCAGATCGTGGACGACATCCTCGACGTGGAAGCCTCCTCCGAAGAACTGGGCAAGACCGCGGGCAAGGACGCGCAGCAGCAGAAGATCACCTTTCCCGCCGTCTACGGGCTGGAGGAATCACGCCGTATGGCGGTGAGGGAGTGCGGGCTCGCGCACCAGTCGCTCGAGGGCTTCGGCGCGCGCGCCGGGCGATTGCACGAGCTGGCCGACCTCATCGTGCAGCGCAAGTCATGAAGATCCGCCTGGACCGGCTGCTGGTGGAGCGCGGCCTCGCCGAATCGCGCGAAAAGGCGCAGGCGCTGGTTCTGGCGGGTGAAGTCCTGGTCAACGGAGCGAAGGCCGCCAAGCCCGGGCACTCCGTGGATGGCTCGTCGGCAGTGGAGCTTCTGGCGCGCCCGCGCTACGTCAGCCGCGGCGGATTGAAGCTGGAAGCGGCGCTCGACCAATTTGCAATCCGCGTCGAGGGCCGCGTGTGCCTGGACGTGGGATCCTCCACCGGCGGCTTCACCGATTGCCTCTTGCAACGCGGCGCGGCGCGGGTGCACGCGGTGGATGTGGGCTCCGGGCAGCTCGACTGGAAACTCCGCAACGACCCGCGCGTGATTCCGCACGAGGGCATCAACGCGCGCAACCTGCGGCTGGAGGACATCGGCGAGCAGGTCGAGCTTTCTACCTGCGACGTGAGTTTCATTTCCGTGACCCTGATCCTGCCCGCCATGACGGCGCTGTTGCGCGCGGGCGGCGAAATGGTCATCCTGGTTAAGCCGCAGTTCGAAGTAGGCAAGGGACAGGTGGGTAAAGGCGGCATCGTTCGCGATCCCGGGCTGCACCGCGCCGCCTGCGAGCGCGTGGCGGGCGCGGTGGCCGGGCACGGGTTCGTTGCGAGCATCATGGAGAGCCCCGTTCTGGGGGCGGAGGGGAACAAGGAGTTCCTGCTATATGCCCGAGGTTAAGGCAGTCGGCGTGATCGCCAAGCCGGGGGTGCCGGAGGCGGTGGAACTGGTCCCGCGGCTGTTTGCGTGGCTCAAGGAGCGCGGCATACGGGTGCGCTGCGACGAGCAGGCGGCGGCGTACGGCGCTTGCGAGGACGTAGCGCCCCGAAGCGAAGTGCCGGAGGGCTGCGACCTGGTGATCGTGCTGGGCGGCGACGGCACGCTGCTGGCCGCGGCGCGCGCCATCGGGCGGAGCGAGATCCCGCTGTTCCCGGTGAACCTGGGCGGGCTCGGTTTTCTCACGGCCATCACCATCGACGAGCTCTTTCCGGAGCTGGAGCGCGCGCTCACGGGCCAGCACCGCGTGGGACGGCGGCGCTTCCTGCACGCCGAAGTGCGGCGCGCGGACAAAGTGGTGGCCAGCTACGACGCGCTCAACGACGTGGTGCTTACCAAGGCCGCCATCGCGCGCATGATCGACCTGGACACCTACGTCGATACCCAGATGGTGGCGGCCTACAAGGCGGACGGGCTGATCGTCTGCACCCCCACGGGTTCCACCGCGTACTCGCTGTCCGCGGGAGGGCCGATCATTTTTCCGTCGGTGCCGGCGATCTGCGTGACCCCCATCTGCCCGCACATGCTGACCAACCGGCCGGTGATCGTGCCCGCGACGAGCGTGGTGAAGGTGCTCAATCACGGCGATGACGGCTCCGTGTTTCTGACCATCGACGGGCAGATCGGCGAGCCGCTGCGCAACGGCGACTGGGTGGTATGCCATAGCGCGAACTTCGCGTTGCAACTGATCCGCCCGCCGCGCATGCGCTTCTTCGACGTGTTGCGGGCCAAGCTGAAGTGGGGGGAACGGTGAAGCGGCCGTCGCTGACCGCGTGGATCTTCATAGGCATGGCCGCGGGCGTGGCGCTCGGGGCCTGGGCGCCGGGCGTGGCGCGCGAGCTGGCGCCGGTGAGCGCCGTTTTCCTGCGGCTGATCAAGTCCATCATCGCGCCGCTGATCTTCGGCACGCTGGTGGCGGGAATGGCGGGCGGCGGCGACGTGAAGCGCATGGGCCGCATCGGCCTGAAGGCGATCATCTACTTTGAGGTGGTCACCACCATCGCGCTGTTCCTCGGGCTGGCGGCGGTGAACCTGGCGCGTCCCGGCGAGGGCATGCGATTGCAGCAAACGGCGGCGGAAGCCGCGCTGCCCAAGGCGCAAACCACCTGGGGCGGCGTGCTGGAGCACGTGTTTCCCTTCAGCATCATCGACGCCATGGCGCGCGGCGACGTGTTGCAGATCGTGGTCTTCTCGTTTCTGTTCGGCGCGGCTTGCGCGGCCATCGGGAGCAAGGCGCAGCCGGTGGTGCGGTTCTGCGAATCGCTCGGCGAGGTGATGTTCCGCTACACGAAATACGTGATGTACCTGGCGCCGCTCGGGGTGGGCGCGGCGATTGCGGTCACGGTGGGGAACAAGGGTTTCAGTGTGCTGTTCGGACTGGGCAAGCTGATCCTCACCATGTACGCGGCGCAGGTGCTGTTCGTGGCGGCGGTGCTGGGCGCGGTGATCGCGATCGCGCGCGTGCCGCTGCGTGGTTTCTACAGGGCCGTGCGGGAGCCGTTCGTGATCGCGTTCTCCACCGCTTCGAGCGAAGCGGCGCTGCCGCTGGCGCTCGAAAACATGGAACGCTTCGGGGTGCCCAAACATATTGTGGGATTTGTGCTGCCCACCGGCTACAGCTTCAACCTGGACGGCACCACGCTGTACCTCTCGCTGGCGTCGGTTTTCGTGGCGCAGGCGGCGGGCATCGAGCTTTCGCTCGGCCAGCAGTTGCTGATGATGCTGACGCTGATGCTGACGAGCAAGGGCGTGGCGGGCGTGCCGCGGGCGGCGCTGGTGATCCTGGCGGGCACGCTGGGCACGTTCAACCTGCCGATGGAGGGCGTGGCGGTGCTGCTCGGCATCGACGCCCTGATGGACATGGCGCGCACGTCGGTCAATGTGCTCGGCAACTGCCTGGCGAGCGCCGTGGTGGCGCGCTGGGAAGGGGAATTGAGGGCCGGTTAAATGTAATCCGGCGTGCCGTCGGCGCGGTACGCGAAGCCGCGGTGCCAGGGTTTGGGCGGATAGTGCCGGAAGGCTTCCTCGTTGACCTCGCGGCCCCAGCCGGGCTGGTCGGGGATGGGCAGGTAGCCGTCCTTCACCATGATGGGATCGCGGATCAGGTCCTTGCGCGGCGATTCGTCGTCGGGGTGATATTCCAGGATCAGGAAATTCGGCGTGGAGGCCGCGAAGTGCACGTTCACCATGGTGGCGAGCGGCCCCATGGGGTTGTGCGGCGCGACCACGACGTAATGGGAGTCCGCCATGGAGGCGATCTTCTTCTGCTCCATGATGCCGCCGGTCAGACAGATATCGGGCTGCACGATGTCCGCCGCCTGCTTCGCCAGCAGCTCGCGGAACTCGAAGCGTGTGTAAAGGCACTCGCCGGTAGCCAGCGGGATCTGGATCTTCTGTTTGAGGCTGGCGAGGGCGTCCATGTTCTCCATGCGAATGGGCTCTTCGACGAAGAAAGGCCGCGCGGGCTTGATGGCTTCCGCCATGAGCATCGCGCGAACCGGCTCGAACAACACCGCGTGGACGTCGAAGCCGATGTCGATATCCGGACCCACCGCGTCGCGCACGGCGGCGGAGCGTTCCGCGGCCGCGCGCACCACCGCGTTGTAAGGCATGGACTGCGAACGCGGCGGGTGCGGCGCCATTTTGATGGCGGTGTAGCCGTATTTGACGATGATGCGTTTCGCGCTCGCGGCGGCTTCGGCGGGCGTGGAGCCGCCGGCGCTCTGATATACCCGCACCTTCTCGCGGCACTTGCCGCCGAGCAGCATGTACACGGGCAGTCCCGCGGCCTTGGCGGACACGTCCCACAGCGCGTGCTCGATGCCGCTGATGGCCGCGTTGATCACCGCGCCGCCGGGGAAGCGCGTGAAATTGTACATGGTCGCCCAGAGGTACTCGACGTTGCGCGGGTCCTTGCCCACCAGCCAGGTCTTGAAATCGCGGATGGTGGCGGCGGTGGCCTCGTCCGGGCCCACCGAATACGCCTCGCCCCAGCCGGTGACGCCCTGGTCGGTCAGCACCTTCACGAAGCAAAGGTTGCGGCTGCCCACTCCCACCAGCGTGGGAACGATGTCCGTGATTTTGAGCGCGGGCTTGCCCGTGTAACGCGGCTCGGCCATGGCTTGCGGGGCCAGCGGCATGGCGAGGAATCCGCCTTCGAGGAAATCGCGGCGTTGCATAATCCCGCCAGTGTAGCTTGGTAAAATCGACTTATCAACGACATGGACGGCCTGAAAGGCGGCGCCGGGACCGCGACGGCGCGGGATATCATCCTCGAAATTGTGCGCAACATGCGGGAAGGGCTGGAGCCGATGCACCGCTCGGCGCTCGCGCCCGCCATCTACACGGTTTACCTGCACCGCGAAGACCTGGAGCGGCTGCGGGGCATCCTGCCGCGGATCGTGGAGGAGGCTTCGCGCGCGCTCGATGAAGAGGTCGCACGCCTCAACCGCGGCGGCATTCGCAAGCTCTTCGAGCGCGGGCCGAAGATCGAGCCTCCGGCGGCCGGCTGGCGGGTGGAGTTTTTCGAGAACACGGACGAAGACGTGCGGCCGGGCGACGTGGTCATCTACTCCGAGCTGGCGGTGCCCGCGCGCGCCGAGTACGGCGCCGGGAGCATGACCAAGCGCATCGCCACGCGCCGCATGAGCGGCGTGGAAACCAGCTCGCAGAAGTATGAAGAGAAGGCCGAGGGCGGCGTCTTCGCCACCATCGAGTACGAGGACAACGGCGGCCGGCAGACCTACCGCATGACCAAGAACCAGATCGTGATCGGCCGCGGCGGGCGCAATTACTGGACGGACCTGAAGCTCGACACGCTGCCCGACGTTTCGCGCGAGCACGCGCGCCTGCGCCGCGACCCGCAATCCGGCAAGTTCTTCCTGAAGGACATGAGCCGGCTCGGCACCACCATAAACGGTGAAAAGGCGCCGCCCTCGGTGGACTATTCCGGGCCCGAGAAGCAGGATCGCAATGTGGAAGTGGAATTGCCCTCGGAAGCCCGTATCGGGTTGGCGGACGTGGTGTTTCTCGAATTCCGGGCGGCCGGACGGCCATGAAGCGCATGCTGCGATGCGCCTCGGCGAGCGACCCCGGGCGCGTGCGGACCAACAACGAGGACCGTGTCTGGATAGACACGGAACGTGGCATTTTCTTGGTAGTGGACGGCGTGGGGGGGCAGGCCGCGGGCGAGAAAGCCGCCGAGATCGCGGTGGAGCGCATCCGCGGGCGGCTCGAGCGGCAGACCGGCAGCCTCGAGGAACGCATCCGCGAGGCCATCACGGTTGCCAATAATGAGATCCTGCGCGAGGCGCGCGCGCATCCCGAATGGGCGGGCATGGCGTGCGTGCTGACGGTGGCGGTGGTGGATGACGGTTCCGCGGTGATCGGCCACGTGGGCGATTCGCGGCTTTATAAGCTGCGCCGCGGGACCATCGAAAAGATCACGCACGATCACTCGCCGGTGGGCGTGCGGGAGGACGCACGGGAGCTCAGCGAAGCCGAGGCCATGCGGCACCCGCGCCGCAACGAAGTCTATCGCGATGTGGGTTCGGAAGAACATGCGCCCGACGATGACGGTTTCATCGAGACGGTGCGCATCCCGTTTGAATCCGACGCCGCGCTGCTGCTGTGCAGCGATGGCCTGAGCGACATGGTCACTTCCGCCGAGATCGGGCGCACCGTGGCGCGGCACGCGGGCGATCCGTGCGCCGCGGTGCGCGCGCTGATCGGGGCGGCGAACCGCGAGGGGGGCAAGGACAACGTCAGCGTCGTGCTGGTGGCGGGAGAGCGCTTCGGCCCGCGCCGCGCCGGGGCGCCCGGCATGTTCACCGGCCGCGGCGCGATGTTCCTGTATGGCTTCTCGGCGGCGCTGGCGATTGCCGCGCTGCTGTATTTCCGGTACGGGAGGCCGCCCGCTTCGCCCCCGCCGGAGCAGGTGTTAGTGGTGGGCGCGGGGCAGCCGTTCGCGGCGATTGCGGATGCCGTGGCGAAGGCGCGGCCGGGTGACACGGTCGAGGTGCTGGCCGGAGAGTTTCGCGAGCAGATCCGGATGAAGAGCGGCGTGGCCGTGCGCAGCCGCGTGCCCGGAGGGGCGATCCTGCGCACGCCGCCCGTGGATCCGCCCGTTGCCGTCATGGCGCAGGGCGTGCGCGATGCGCGGTTGAGCGGGTTCCGCATCCTGGCGGACGAGCGAATGGCCGCAGGCGTGCTTATCGAGGATGCGGACGTGGAAATTGACGGCCTGGAGATCGCCGGCCCGGAGGCCGGTATGGAGATCCGCGGCGGCAGCCGCCCCGTGCTGCGCGGCAACTCCATACACGATTGCGGCGCCGGCTTGATCATCGGCGGCGCGGGTGCCCCGGTCGTATCCCACAATGCGCTGGTGAACGGCAAGCGTCCCGCGGTGGTGGTGCGTGATGCCGCGCGGCCCGCGTTCACCGGCAACGTGTTCGATTCGCCGGCGGCGGTGACCGGGGCCGACGCCGCGCAGATTGCCAAGTTCAATTTCTTCCTGCGGGGGCGGCGCTAGATGGGCCCCGCCAATCGCAAGCTCGGCCGCTTCGAGATTCTGGAAAAGCTCGGCCGCGGGGGCATGGCCGACGTGTACCTGGCGCGCGATCCCGACAGCGGCGAGCGTGTCGCGCTCAAGGTGATCGAGCACTCTTGCGATGCGGACACGCGCGACTCGATCGACGCCGAGCGGCGCGGCGCGGCGCTTCAGGCGCGTCTTGCGGCCATCGATCCGCACGTCGTGAAGATCTATGAGACCGACGATGCGGACGGCTACTTCTTCGTATCCATGGAATATGTGGAGGGCGAGGACCTCTCCGCGGCCATCAAGCGCGGGCCGCTGCCGCCGCTGCGCGCGGCGGAGATCGCCTCGGCCATCTGCGAAACGCTCGACCACTCCCACACGCTCGACGTGCAGGTCGACGGCAAGGACTACCACGGTGTCGTGCACGGCGACATCAAGCCGCGCAACATCCGCGTGGAGCCGGGCGGCGGTGTGCGCGTGCTGGATTTCGGCATCGCCAAGGCGCTTTCGCTCTCGCGCCGGCTCACACGCAACGAGTTTGGCAGCGTTCCGTACGCATCGCCGGAGCGGCTGGACACCGGCGACGTGGACCAGCACTCGGATCTGTGGTCGCTCGGCGTGGTCCTGTACGAGATGCTGGCGGGTACACAGCCGTTCCAGTCGGAAACCACCGAGAAGCTGGAGCGGATGATCCGCTCGCGCGAGGCGCCGCCGCCGCTGCCCGGCCATTGCCCCTCCGAACTGCGGCGCATCGTGGCGAAGGCGCTGGCTCCCGAGGCCGCGCAGCGTTACGCCAGCGCCCGCGAGTTGTGCATGGATCTGGCCGCGGTGCGCGAAGGCCGGGCAGTGGGCGCGTCCGGGGACGACCTGGATGCCACGCGCCGCACCACCCGCCGCGAGGAAGACGACGCCGCCGATACCCGCCGCACCACGCGGCCCGCCGCCGCGCCTCCTCGTACGCCGGCGGGCCCGGCACGGCGCAACCTGCGGCGCGCGATCGGATACCTGTTTCTCGGGTTCCTGCTGTACATGGTCTACGAGGCCGCCACGGGCTACCTGCTGTGGCGGCGAGGGCGCGAGTTCGCCCGCCGCGTCGAGGCCGAGGAACTGACCGGCCCCGACCAGATCTGGGCCGCATGGGACGAACTTTCCAAGGGCCATTCTACGTCCTTACTGTTGTACAGCCCGCGTCACTCCGTGAAGAGCCGGCTGATGGGTGCGGCCGATCGCGTGATCACGGCGTACCGGGCCGGTGAAGGGCAAACAGTGTACGAAAACGATTGGAGGCGCGCGCGCACTTACCTGGCGCGGGCGCTCCTGCTCAATCCGGGCGACGATGAAATACGCGGCAGGCTGCGGCTGTGCGAGGGGCACATCGCGCGCATCACCGGCACGGTCAAGCGCAATGCGGCGGTGCTGAACGAGGCGGTGCAGAAGTTCAACGAGGCGCAGCAGCTCATGCGGCGCTCGCCCGACCCGCAGCTTGGGCTGGCGCGCGTGTATGTGTACGGGCTGCGCGACATCGATAAGGCTTACGAGGCGCTGCAACAGGCCGAGCGCCGCGGCCATAGGCTGGGGAACCGCGAGAAGGCGCAGCTTGCGGACGGCTATCGCGACCGCGCCGACCGCCTGTGGTGGGATTCCCGGAATATCCGCGACCTGCCGCAGGAGGAGGATCAGATCAAGCGCGCGGCCGACGACTACCGGCGCGCGCTCGACATGTACCAGAGCATCGCGCCGTATGGCGATGCAACCGCCAGCATCGTGCGCGTGCAGAACAGCCTGGTGGAGGTCGAAACCCGCCTGGAAGCGATTCGTAATCCTCAACCCGCACCGGCGCCGGAAGGAGCCGCAGCGCTGTGGCGGTGACGCGCAGCCGGGCCGTGGAGCGCGCCGCCGCGCCGCGCTACGGTACGCGTGCGTGGCGGTCCGCGGAGGCCGTCTGGATGCTCGCGATCTCGGCGATGCTGGCCGCCGGCCTCGCGCTGGTTTACAGAGCCAAGACCAACGCCTTCGCTCAAGTGGAGCAGGGGCTTCAGACGGGGAGCATCGTCAACCTGAATGAGCTGGGCTCCCGGGAGCAACTCCTGCCGTACCTCACCGTATTTCCGGAGCAGGCGGAGCGGCAGTTCGCCGCGCGGCAGATCTACTATTCGAGCGGAGGGCTGCGCAACGTGGGCGCGATCGCGCGGTTGCGCGTCACGGCAGACCAGGCGCGGCGCACGCGGGGTCTCTCGAGTCTTGTCAAGCGCATGGGGCCGGCGGATTCCATTCCGCTGCTCACCGGCGAGCAGTTCCGGCTGCTGAAGCCGGCGTTCGTGGTGCGGCGTCCGGGGCAGTTCACGCGCGCGTTCGCCACCTGGACGGCGGTGTTCTTCGCGGCGCTGTGGCTGGTCCACGTCTATTGGAGCGTGCGCGGTGTGCGGGGCGATCTAACGCTGCTGCCCGCCGCGATGCTGCTTTCCGGGGTTGGGTACATCCTGATGCTCAGCCTGCGCGACCCGGTGCGCGACACCATGCTCTTCACCGATTTCGCGCAGGGCGTGGCGGGCGGCGGCCTGCTGCTGGCGGCATTGAGCGCGGTGGATTGGGAACGCGCGGCGGGGCGCCTCAGCTTCGTTCCACTGGCGGGCAGCTTCGTCCTTTCCGTGCTGCTGATCGTTTTCGGTTCCGGACCGGGCACGAGCGACGCCAAGGTGAACCTGTTCGGATTCCAGCCCGTGGAAGTGATCCGGCTGCTGCTGGTGTTGTTTCTGGCCGGTTATTTCGCGCGCCGCTGGGACGTGCTGCGGCACGTGCGCGAGACGCGCCCGGCGCTTGCGAAGTGGGGCATGCCGCCGGTGGAATACACGTTTCCGGTGTTCGCCAGCGTGGCGCTCTCGCTGGTGTTCTTCTTTTTGCAGAAGGACCTGGGGCCGGCGCTGGTGTTCGCCTGCCTGTTCCTGGCGCTTTACGGCGTTGCGCGCGCGGGAGTTCTTGTGCCGCTGGCCGGTTTCGCACTTATGGCGGCGGGTTTTGCGTTCGGGTATTGGATCGGCTTTCCGCGCACGGTTTCCGAGCGCGTGGCCATGTGGCTTTCGCCGTGGGACAACCTGGCGCGCGGCGGCGATCAGCTTGCGCACTCGCTCTGGGCTTTCGCCACCGGCGGGCTTACGGGCTCCGGGCCCGGGCGGGGAGAACCGCAGGTGGTGCCCGCGGCGCATACCGACCTGGTGCTCTCGGCGCTCGGCGAGGAGTGGGGCTGCCTCGGCCTGCTGGCGGTGTTCGCGGTTTACGCCTTCGTGGTTTACCGGGCGGGGCGCATCGCGCTGCGGGCGCGCACGGATTACGAGTTCTTCCTCGCCGCGGGGCTTACGGCGTCGCTCGCCGTGCAGACGCTGTTCATCGCGGGCGGCGCGCTGGGCGTGTTTCCGCTCTCGGGCATCGTGACGCCGTTTCTCAGTTACGGGCGCAGCGCGATGCTCGCCAACTTCGCCCTGCTGGCGATGCTGATGGCGGTCTCGCGCAACCCCGGGACCCAGGAGCGCAACGCGCCCTTCGCCGCGCCCGTGAAGTGGGCCGGCATCGTCTTCGGCGGGCTGGCGGCGGCAATCGCGCTCAAGGCGGCCTACGTACAGGTGGCGCGGGACGCCGCCGTGATGGGCCGCGGCACGCTGGTGGTGCAGGCCGACGGCGCACGGCGCTTCCAGTACAACCCGCGCTTCCTCGACCTCATGCGCGAGATCCCCAAGGGCGCCATCTACGACCGC
Source organism: Bryobacteraceae bacterium (assembly GCA_041946965.1). Taxonomy (GTDB): domain Bacteria; phylum Acidobacteriota; class Terriglobia; order Bryobacterales; family Bryobacteraceae; genus JBHGBM01. The sequence continues at coordinate 69,567 of JBHGBM010000002.1, read as the reverse complement.
AACGGCCTGCCGCTCGCCACCAGCTCCTGGGAGGAACTCGAGAAGCACCGCGCCGAGTACGCGGCGCTGGGCATCGACCTCGCACGCTGCTGCCGCAAGACCGACGCGCGGCACTATCCTCTGGGCGGCCTGATGTTCGACCTGGTGGGCGATCTGCGCACGCGAGCGCGCTGGGGCGCGCCCAACTCCTCCTTCGTGGAGCGCGACTCCGCCACGCGGCTGCGCGGCTACGACGACCGGCCCACTCTGGTGGAAGTGAAGAACCCCACCACGGGCAACATGGACCGCGTGGTGCGCTACGATTATCGCGAACTGCTGCCGCTGCTCCGCCACCGCTACGAGCCCAATCACCCGGCGGTGCGGCGCGTGCTCGACCGCCCGCGCGATGTGCGCATGTCTATCGACGCGCGGCTCCAGCTCCGCGCCGCCCAGATCCTGGAGCGGCAACTGCGCGCGGCGGGGCGGGAGAAGGGCGCCATCGTCATCATGGATCCCGCCACCGGCGATCTGCTGGCCTCGGCGAGCCTGCCCGCGCCCGCCACCGAGGAGCAGCAGGCCGCCGCGCTCGACCGCGCGCGCTACGGACTTTATCCGCCGGGATCCACGTTCAAGATGGTGACCGCCATGGCCGCGCTGCGCAAGAACCCGCAATCGTGGCGCAATACCCATACCTGCGTGCGGCTGCCGGACGGGCGCGTGGGCGCGTTTCTTAAGGGCTCGAGCCGCCCCATCCGCGACGACGTCATGGACGCGGCGCCGCACGGCGCCATCGCCATGGAGCGCGGGTTGATCGTCTCCTGCAACGCGTATTTCGCGCAGCTTGGCACGTATGACGTGGGCGCGCAGGCGCTGTTCGATACCGGCAGCCTGCTGGGCATCACGATGGGGACGCCCAACACGGCGCGGCAGCTTGGAAAGGCGCTGGCGCAATCGGCGTACGGGCAGGGGCAGGTGGTCGCCTCGCCGTTTCAGATGGCGCGCGCGGCGGCGGTGGTGGCGAACGGCGGCATGATGCCTTTCGGCCGCTGGGTCACCGATGAAAGCAACGACCGCACGCGCGAGCCCGTGCCGGTGCTCACACCGGAGAACGCCGCGCTTCTCGGGCGCTTCCTGCGCGAGGCGGTGACGAGTGGAACGGGGCGGCGCGCGGCGGGCGCCATCGTGCCGATTGCCGGCAAGACGGGCACGGCGGAACTGGCGAACGCGCCTTCGCACGCCTGGTTCGCCGGCTTCGCGCCCTACGGCGGCGAGCGCAAGATCGCTTTCGCCATATTGGTGGAGAACGGGCAGTACGGCGGGACGAATGCCGCGCCGGCCGCCGTGGACCTGGTGGCCGCCGCGCGGGAGGCGGGTTTGCTGTGAGCTTTCTTTCCGAAGTCGAGAAGGGAATCGAGCGCGCGTTCCGCTCCTGGACCGAGCGCATGTTCGGCCCGGGGCAGGCCGATTCGCTGATCGTGAGCCACCACCAGGTGCTCGAAGAGGTCGCCGCCAAGGTGCAGACGCTGGCGCGCGGGCGGCGCGTTTTTCCGTACAACGAAATCGCGGTCCGGCTGCCCGCCGCCGCGCCCGAGGTGGCCGCGCGCATCGAAGACGACGTGCGGCAGGTGCTCACGGGGTGCGAGATGCCTGCGAACCTGCGCGTGGTTGTGGAGCCGGGGCCGTTCGCGGTGACGTTCGGCAAGCGCGAGCCGGAGCCGCCGCCCGAGGCGCGCGTGGTGGTGGTGCGCGGCAAGGCGGAACTCTCCGAGTATCCGCTGGAAAAGGCGCGCACGAACATCGGCCGGCTGCGGGAGCTTACCGACGCGCGTGAACGCGTGGTGCGCCGCAACGACATCGTGTTCGAGGAAGGCGGCGACGAAGCTAACGCCACGGTCTCGCGCGGCCACGCCCACATCCGCCGCGAAGGCCGCGAATACCGGCTCTGCGACGACGGCAGCCAGTACGGAACGCGCATCTTCCGCGAAGGCCGGCCCGTGGACGTCGCCCCGGCCAACCGCCGCGGCGAGCGGCTGCAAGCGGGCGACGAGATCTATCTCGGCCGCGCCTGCCTGCGGTTCCTTATGTAACGCCGTTGTACGATGGGATTTGGCCCACATCCTCATCGTTGACGACGAGCCCAATACACTGGCTTCGCTCGCCCGCGCTTTCCGGCTTGCGGGGCACGAAGCCACGGTTTGCGACAACGCCGTGCGCGCCCTGGAACTGATCCGCACGCAGCCGTTCGACCTGGTCTTCTCCGACGTGGTGATGCCGGGCCGCAACGGGCTTCAGTTGCTGGAGGACATCAAGGGGCTGGGCGTCGCGACGCCCGTCGTGATGGTCTCCGGACAGGCGAACATCGATATGGCGGTGAAGGCCACGCGGCTCGGCGCCTTCGATTTTCTGGAAAAGCCGCTCTCCACGGACAAGCTGCTGCTCACCGTCGATAACGTGCTGAAGCTGCGCCGGCTGGAGGAAGAGAACCGGCAACTGCGGCAGCGCGTGGGGCCGCACGAGATCGTCTTTTCCGGCGAGGCGATGCAGGCCGTTATGGCGCAGGTGGACCGCGTGGCCGCCAGCGAAACGCGCGTGTGCATTCTGGGCGAGACCGGCACGGGCAAGGAACTGGTGGCGCGTGCGCTGCACGACCGCAGCGCGCGGCGCGAGGGCCCCTTCGTCACGGTGAATTGCGCCGCCGTTCCGGGCGAGCTGATCGAGAGCGAACTGTTCGGCCACGAGAAGGGGTCCTTCACCGGCGCCGCCACGCGCCACGTCGGGCGTTTCGAGCAGGCGCACCGCGGCACGCTCTTCCTGGACGAGATCGGCGACATGCCGCAGGCCATGCAGGCCAAGCTGCTGCGGGTGCTCGAAGAAGGACAGGTGGAGCGCGTGGGCGGCGACCGGCCTGTCGCGGTGGACGTGCGGGTGATCGTGGCCACGCACCGGGACCTGGATGAACTGGTGAAACAGGGCGCCTTCCGCCAGGATCTTTATCATCGCGTCTACGTGTTCCCGCTGCGGCTGCCGCCGCTGCGCGAGCGCGTCGAGGATATTCCGGCGCTCGCCGAGTATTTCGTCGCGCGCATCTCCGAGCAGAACGGCTGGAAGCCGAAGCCGGTGGCGGCGGAGGCCATCGAGGAATTGCGGCGCTACGCTTGGCCGGGAAACGTGCGCGAACTGCGCAACGTGATGGAGCGAGTGCTGCTGCTCTCCGGCGCAGCGGTGGACGCGCGGTCGGTGCGGCTCGCGCTGCCTCGGCTTGCCCCGGAGGCGGCGCACGGCATTCCGGCGGAGGGCCCGCTCGCGCAGCGCACCGAGGCGTTCGAGCGCGAGGTGATCCTGGAAGAGCTGAAACGGCACCAGCGCATGAGTGACACCGCGCGCGCGCTCGGCCTGGAGCGCAGCCACCTTTACAAGAAGTGCCAGCAGCTCGGCATCGACCTGCGGGCTCTGCGCCGGGGAGAGTAGCGTGCTCGAATGGCTGCGCGCGCGCCGCTACCGCGCGCACATGGCGGCTGAGATCGAGCACTACAGCAAGGTGTATTCAGGCCCGGAGAGCCGCGCGCGGTTGATCGAGCCCGTGCCGGCTTCGTGGGCCGAGATCCAGCGGCTGGCCGCGGAAAAGATACAGGCGGAAACCGGCGCGGACATCACCGGGCACGTACTCGCGCGGTTGCGCGCCCGGGAGCGGCCGCGGCTGCTCTCGCTCGGCTCGGGGCCCGGCGGCGTCGAGATGGTCTTCGCGCGCGAGTGTCCGGAAGCCGATTACGTGTGCATGGACGTGAACGCGGAGTTACTGGCGCTGGGCCGCGCGCGCGCGGCGGAGGAGGGTCTGCCGGTCATCTTCGAGCAGGCCGACCTGAACGCCGTGACCCTGCCGCGCGGCGCCTTCGACCTGGTGTTCTGCCATGCCGTGCTGCACCACGTGGTGGAATTGGAGCGGCTGGCCGCACAGATCGCAGCGGCGCTGCGGCCTGCGGGCGAGCTGATCGTCGTGGACGTGATCACCCGCCGCGGCCAGCGCATGTGGCCGGAAACGCGCCGAACGGCGCGGGCCATCTTCCGCACGCTGCCGGAACGCTACCGCGTGAATCACACCGCGTACTCCGAGAAACGCACGGACCGCGACCTGTGGGAAGGCGATACCAGCCGCGCCGGCATGGAGTGCGTGCGCTCGGAAGACATCCTGCCGGTGCTGCGCGCGCGCTTCCGCGAAAGACTGTTCGTGCCGTACCTCGCCTTCAGCCGCCGCTTCTTCGATACGATGTACGGCCCCAACTACGATCTCACGCGGCCCCTCGACAGCGCCCTTCTGCGCTGGATTTGGGAGCTGGACTGCGACTCGCTCGCGCGCGGCGCGCTGCGGCCGGAATCGTTCTTCGGCGTCTACGCTGCGAGTTAAACCCGCGGGTCTTCCCAGCGCCGCGACGGGTTCCAGCCGCCGAACGCGGCATCCCACGCCTGCCAGCGCGCGCGCATGACGTCGAGCTGCGCCTTGTGCCGGGGATTGCGGGCGAGGTCCGTGGTGTTGCCCGGATCTTCCTTGATATCGAAGAGCTGCTCCATGCCGTGATCGAGCCAGCGGATGTAAGTCCAGCGCTCGTTGCGGATGCCTTCGCTGCGCGGGATGCCCGGGTTCCTGAACAGGTGCGAGTAGAACCACTCGCGCCGCCAGGCGGGGCGCTCGCCGCGCGCCAGCGGCGCCAGATCTCGCCCCTGCATGGAGGGTGGCGCCTGCACCCCGGCGTAGTTCAGCAGCGTGGGTGCCACGTCGATGTTCAACGTCATCTCGCGCCGCCGCTGCCCGCGCGCCTTCTTCGGCAGCCTGGGATCCCACACGATGAGGGGCGTGCGCACGGATTCCTCGTAGAGATACCACTTGTGCGAAAGCCCGTGCTCGCCGAGGAAGTAGCCGTTATCGCCGGTGAAGACGATCACCGTGTTTTGAAGCTGGCCGCCGGCATCCAAAGCCTTCACCACGTTGCCGATCATGCGGTCCACTTCCGTGATGAGCCGGTAGTAGCCCTTGACCGACCGCTGGTGCATTTCGGGCGTGGCGAACTGAAGCTCCCAGCGCCGGCGGCCTTCGGAATCGCGCAGGAACGGCGGCAGCGCTTCGTAGTATTGCGGGGCCGCGGTGCGCGCCACGGGGATGGCGACGTCCGCGTACATGCTCTCGTCGGCCGGGTCGTAGAGGAACTGGCGCGGGTCGCCGTCCTGCACGTGAGGCGCCTTGAAGCTGACGGAGAGGCAGAACGGCTGGTCCTTGCGGCAACCTTCCAGGAACTTGAGGGCCTGTTCCTGCTGGATGGTGGTGAGGTGGATGGTCTTGCCGTCGCGCTTGTGGTAGTACTGCCCCTGGCCGGGGAAGGCCTCGAAGTAGTCGAAGGCGTTTTCGGGCAGGCGCGCGCCCACTCCGTATTTGCCGATGAAGCCGGTGCGGTAGCCCGCGGCGCGCAGCATGGCGGGATACGTGCGGGCCATGGTGTCCGGCGTGAACGGCGTGGCGAAGCTGCTGATGCCGTGGCTGCGCTCGTGGAGCCCGGTGAAGAAGCTCGCGCGGCTCGTCATGCAGATGGCGGTGGCGCAGAAGTTATTCTCGAAGATGACGCCGTCGCGGGCCAGGCGGTCCAGGTTCGGGGTCTGGATGATCCGGTTGCCCATGCAGCCAAGCGCGTCCCAGCGGTGGTCGTCGGTAAGCAGGAACAGCAGGTTTGGCCGCTTCGCGGCGGCGCCGCTTGCCAGGGCGCCGGCAGCCGCGGAAGTCAGGAAAGTGCGCCGCGTCGTCATGCGTTCCAGCATATCGCCGCGCGTGCCATTCGCGGTACGGGGTGTCCGCATCCGGACAGCGGCGCCTGGCCAAGTGATTGACAAATCGGATTGACCGGTCTGGTATACTGCGTGCACTGGGCGAGGCATGGTGCGGAAGTGGATTCTCTGGTGCGCGGCATTCGCGGTGGTATACACGGGGTGGACGCTGGTCTCCCGCTTCCATGCCGACCGCGCTTTCCGTGAGCGGGTGCGCAGGGCGCGTCCCGCGGGCGCGCTGCCCGTTTCCGGGCCGGGCGTCAGGATTACGCATTTCTATGCCGGAACCGGCGCTATTGTGCGGGGCGGGCATTCGGTGGTGTGCTACGGAGTGGAGAACGCGCGCGCGGTGCGGCTCGATCCGCCCGAGGAGCGACTTGCGCCGGCGATGAACCGTTGTTTCGCGGCCACGCCGCAAAAAGACACCACCTACACGCTTCACGCCACCGGAGAAGATGGGTCCGAAGTATCCGAATCTTTCACCATCCAGGTGAGCCCGCCGCCGCCGCGGATCCTGTTCATTCACCTGGAGAAGGACCTGGTCAAGCGCGGGCAGCGCATCGCCATGTGCTACGGAGTGGAGAATGCCGTGTCCGTGCGCCTGGATCCGGTCGGCTGGAAGCTGCCGCCCTCGCGCAAGCACTGCATGATGTTCTTCCCTCCGGCGACGTTGAAATACACGTTCACCGCCACCAGCGAGGAAGGGCTGACCGATCGCGAGCGGTTTGTGATCAAGGTCCTTTAAGCCATGCGGCGGCCGTCGAAACGCACGCGGCGCCCGGTGCGAAGCGCTTCCATGGCCATGCACAGGCCCACGTTCGTGGCCTGGCCCATCTCCACCGTGGCGTTGGGATCGCGGCGCGTCCGCACGCATTCCAGAAAGTTGCGGATGTGCTGGCGCGTGGCCGGAGTGAAGCTGCCGGGCTCGCGTTTTTGCACTTCGGCCTTCAGGTCCACGGCGGCGGGCTGCTCCGGATACAGCGCGTAGGATTCGCGCCCCACGTCGAAGCGGGCCTTGTCGCCGTGGAACTGCTTCATCTGGTCGTTCACCTGGGCGTAGCGCATGCCCTTGTAGCCGAGTGAGAACACGGCCACGTACTCCGGATATTCGAGCGTCATGGAAGCCGTCTCCGGCACCTCGGCGCCTTCCATGGCGAGTCTGCCGGTGCATGTCACCGACAGCGGGTAGGTGGAGTTCATGAGCCAGTTGATGGCGTCCAGCACGTGCGCCGCCTGGCCGACGAGCAACCCGCCCGAGTAGTCCCAGAACCAGTACCAGTTGCGGAAACGCGCCGGGTCGAGCGGGCGCGCGGGCGCGGGACCCAGCCACTGTTTCCAGTCCAGCTTGCCCTTCAGTTGGGGCTGCGAGAGCGCCGCCGGGGTCTTGTTGATCCACCAGGAATTCACCAGCCGCACCTGACCCACGCGCCCGGACTGCATGATCTGGTTGGCTTCCTGGAACAGGGGGTAGCTGCGCCGCTGGGTTCCTACCTGCACGATGCGCTTCGTGCGCCGCGTGGCCTCGATCATGCGGAACCCGTCTTCGATGGTGTGCGCCATGGGCTTTTCGACGTACACGTCCTTGCCGGCTTCCACGGCGTCGATGGTCATCTGCGCGTGCCAGTGGTCGGGCGTGGCGACCACCACCACGTCGATGGACCTGTCCTCCAGCATGCGCTTGTAGTTGTCGTAGGCCTTCGCGCCGGTGTTAGCGGCCTGCAAGCCCGCCTGGAGGTTGGGTTCGTAGACGTCGCACACCGCCAGCATCTGCACGCCGGCTTCCTTGAACTCCGCCGTGAGCAATCGCCCGCGCCCGCCGGCGCCGATGAGCGCGCCGCGAATCGTATCGCCCTGGGCCGCGGCCGCAGCCGCGCCCGCCAGAAAAGTCCGCCGCTCCATGGAAGGAATTGTACTGCACGCCGCAGCCGTGTTGCGTTACATTCGGTATCACGGCCATGAGCAACCGCAGAGAGTTTTTGAGAGCCGGCCTGGCTGCCGGGGCATTTGTCAACCTGAACCCCGCCGCGCGGGGGGCCAACGAGAAGATCACGCTCGCGTTGATCGGCGGTCGCAACCAGGGACGCGGCGTGGCGCAGCGTTCCATCACCGCCGGCGCGGCCGTCAAGACGCTGTGCGACATCGACGATGCCATCGCCGCGAAGCTGAACCCCCTGCTCGCCACGCAGCAGGGCAGGGAAGTGGAGCACGTGAAGGATTTCCGCCGCGTGCTCGACGATAAGGCCATCGACGCGGTGATCATCGCCACGCCGGATCATTGGCACACCCACATGGCCCTGCTCGCCTGTCAGGCGGGCAAGGACGTGTACCTGGAAAAGCCCGTGTCGCAGACCATCCGCGAAGGGCAGTTGATACGCGACGCCGCGCGCAAGTACAACCGCGTCATGCAAATCGGCACCATGCGGCGCAGCGGCGAGCATTTTCGCACCGCCGCGGAATTCGCCGGCTCCGGCAAGCTGGGCAAAGTCTGCCTGGTGCGCGCGTGGATGAACCAGGTGCGCAAATCCATAGGCCGTCCGGCCGACGGCACGCCGCCGGCGGGCGTAGACTACGACGCCTGGCTCGGTCCCGCGCCGAAGCGCCCGTTCAACCAGAACCGCTTCCACTACAATTGGCGCTTCTTCTGGGACTACGGCAACAGCGAGCTGGGCAACCAGGGCGTACACATGCTGGACCTCGCGCTGTGGGGCATACAGCAGATCCGCAAGCAGGAGAAGTGCCTGCCCACGCGCGTTTCGAGCCAGGCGGGTATCTACTGGCTCGATGACGCCAAGGAAGTGCCCGACACCCAGATCGTCACTTACGACTACGGGGATTTCACGCTGGTCTGGGAACTGCGCAGTTTCGGCGAGCACAGCCCCACGGAGGGCACCGTGGCCGGCACGGCGTTCTACGGCACCGAAGGCACGCTGATCGTGGACGGATCCGGGTGGCGCGTGGTCACGGGCCGCAAGGGCGAGCAAGGCCCGTCGGCGCCCTCCGCGCCGCTGTACAACGAGCGCAACTTCCTGGAGTGCATGAAGACCCGGCAGCGGCCCAACGCCGATATCGAGATCGGGCGCCTCAGCACCACGCTGTGCCATCTCGGCAACATCTCGCACCACCTGAAGCGCGAGGTGCGCTTCGACCCCGAAACGGAGACCTTCAGCCAGGATCGCGAGGCCAACGCGCTGCTGACGAAGCAATACCGCAAGGAGTATCCGCTCCCCACGGTATGAACGGCGCCGAGTGCCTCCTGCGCACGCTGCTTGCGGGCGGCGTGGATCTGTGCTTCGCGAACCCGGGGACCAGCGAGTTGGAGTTCGTATCCGCGCTCGACCGCGCACCGGAGATGCGCGCCGTGCTGTGCCTGTTCGAAGGCGTGTGCTCCGGCGCCGCCGATGGCTACGCGCGCATGGCGCGGAAGCCCGCCGCCACCCTGATGCACCTGGGGCCGGGGCTCGCCAACGGTCTCGCCAATTTTCACAACGCGCGCAAGGCGCGCTCGCCCGTGGTGAGCGTGGTGGGCGAGCACGCCACCAGCCACCTGCGCTACGACGCACCCCTCAGCGCGGACGTGGCCGCCTTTGCCCGCACCGTTTCCGGATGGGTGCGGGTGCTGGAGCGCGCCGGCGCCATAGGCTCTGCGGCCGCTGAAGCGGTGTGCGCGGCGTTCGGGCCTCCCGGGCAGGTGGCCACCCTGATCGTGCCCGCGGATTTCTCCTACACGGAAGCGGGCGGAGCAGGCAGTCCGGCGCCGCGGCCGCGGCCCGGGTTTGCGCGGCAAAATGTTCGCGAGGCGGCGCGCATTCTGCGCTCCGGAGAATCCGCGGGAATCGTGCTGAGCGGCGGCGCGCTGTTCGGTCCCGCGCTCGATTGGGCCGGACGCATCGCCGCCGCCACCGGCGCGCGGGTATTCGCCGATCGCTACGGCGCGCGGATCGAGCGCGGTGGAGGCCGTTTCGCACCTCCGCGGATCGCGTATTTCCCCGAAGCCGCCGAGCCGATGCTCGAAGGGCTTCAACACATCGTGCTGGTGGAGGCGCGCCCGCCCGTTTCCTTCTTCGCTTACCCGGGCCGGCGCAGTTGCCCCGCGCCGGAAGATTGCGCGTTCCACACGCTGGCGTCGCCGGCGGAAGACGGAACCGCCGCGCTCGAAGCGCTCGCGGAAGAACTTGCCGCGCCCGCGTTTGCGGTTCCCGCGCCGGCATTGCCGCCTCTTCCGCGAGGCGCGCGGCTCACGCCTGAAACACTCGGGGCCGCTCTCGCGGCGCTGCTGCCGGAGGACGCCATCATCTCCGAGGAGGCGGTCTCATCCGGCGAGCCGCTGCTCCGGCACCTGGCAAGCGCGCGGCGGCACGATCACCTTCCTGTGACCGGCGGCGCCATCGGACAGGGGTTGCCCGTGGCGCTCGGTGCGGCGCTCGCCTGCCCGGACCGCAAGGTGATCGCGCTCGAAGCCGACGGCAGCGGCATGTATACGCTCCAGGCGCTCTGGAGCATGGCGCGCGAGCAGGCGGACGTGACCGTGATTGTGCTGGCGAACCGGCGTTACCGGATCCTCGGAATCGAATTGCGCCGCTCCGGTGTCCCGGCCGGCCCCGCCGCGGACAACATGATGGACCTCACGCGCCCGCCGCTTGGCTGGGTCAAGCTCGCCGAAGCGCAGGGCGTACCCGCCACGCGCGCGGAAACCGCGGACGAGTTTATCGCGCAGTTCGGCATCGCCATGGGGGAGCGCGGGCCGCGCCTCATCGAGGCCGTGCTGGTGTAAGCGAGACCAGCACCGCGCCGTGCGCCGGCACCATTACCCTGTACCGGTCCACGAATTCGCCCGCGTCCTTGCGCTGCCACAGGTCGCGTACACGCTGCTTGCCGCTGATGCCGAGCGCTTCCCACCGCGCCGTGACGTGCGCCGGTTCGATCCCGCGATTGAAGAGCCCGACCGCGATCGAGCCGTCCGACATCCGCTTGGACCAGACTTCGGCCAGCCCATCCTGCTCGCGCCGCGCGGCCTGATTCCCCAGCGGGTCCTGGTTCACCGCGAGCACCTCGTCGTTGGTCAGCAGCGCGAGGGTGAAGCCGTCCAGTCTGGAGAGATCGCAGCCGAGAAGCAGCGGGGAGGCCAGCATGCTCCACAGCGTCACGTGCGTCAACTGCTCATCCGGCGTGAGGCGCGAGGCGTGCAGCTCGAGCCCCCATCCGAGCCACCCGATCACCAGCATGTCCGGGTCGTTCCAGCGCGAAGGGCCGGCCCACTTCTCGAGCCCGTTCTGGCTGAAGCCGATGCGCGCGATGCTGTCCCAGGAGTCGCGGATGTCGCCCGTTGTGCGCCAGAGCTGTCCGCCCACTTCGGGGCCCCACTCGCCCACGCCCGCGCGGCCGTATTGGCATAGGCTGTACACGATATCGCGCGGGCCCCGCCGCAGCGCGTCGCCCATCAGGCGGTAAACGGAAATCATGGCGGCGCGCTCGTCTCCGCGGATCATCTGGCCGTAGGAACAGAGATCGTACTTGAGGAAGTCGATGCCCCAGCGCGCGTAGACAGCGGCATCCTGCGCTTCGTGCTGATAGCTGCCCTCCATCTGCTGGCAAGTCTTCGGTCCGGGTGAAGAATAGATGCCAAGTTTGAGTCCGCGCGCATGCACGTAGTCGGCCAGCGCCCCGATATCGGGGAAGCGGTTGTTGGCCTGGATTTCGCCCCGAGCGTCGCGCTCTCCCATCCACGCGTCGTCGATGTTGATGAACTGGTAGCCGTGATCGCGCAGGCCGGATTTCACCATCCAGTCGGCGGCTTCGCGGATCTTGGCTTCATCCACAGCTCGTGCCCACACGTTCCACGAGTTCCACCCGAGCGGCGGCGTGAGGGCCAGTTTGCCGCGACCCGCCACGATGCGCAGTGTGCGCACAGTTTTCCCGCGAGGCCCGCTCACCGTGAGCCTGACAGCGGTCTCGCCCGGCTCCTTCAACACGCCGGTGAGAATGCCCGTCGCGGCGTCGAGCTTCAACCCGGCGGGCAGCCTCGCCGCCGCGTAGCGCAGTGGCCCCGCGCCGGTGGCCGGTATCTTGTAAAGGAACGGATGGCCGGGGGTCGCGCCGGTGAGCGCGGCGCCGTGGATCGCGGGCTCCTCCGCCGTGCCCCGCGCAATGGGCGGCTCCGTCGCGCGCGGCGCGTCCACGGCGGCGGGCATTCCGCTCTTCATCTCAATTTCCGCGTCCGCCCAATCCGCCGGGTTGTTGTAGGGCCAGCCGCCGCCATCGGTCGTGATCAGCGTGAGCCGGCGCGCACCGCGCAGGTCCACCGACACCGCTTTGCCCGCTTCGCCTCGCCGCATAATCCCGGAGTGGAACACGGGCCTCGCATCCACCCACGCTTCGAACACAGCGGCGCCGGGATGCCGCTGAAGGCCACGCGGCACCATGGAGCCGGGCAGCGGCTTGGGCAGCTCCGTCACGGCGTCGTCCACACCCACCGTTGCGGTGAAGCGCTCCGCGTTGCCGTGCAGGTCGATATCGAGGCGCGAGTTCGAAAACGAGCCCACACCGTGCCGGTACACTTTCCCGGCAATCGAGAGCGGCGTTCCCTTAACGGACTGCCCCGCGCGCGCGGGGTAACCCATCGGGGCGGGGTGCGAGGCGGCCTTGCGCAGGTCGAGCGCTTCCAGCCGCACAGCAGCGGCGTACCCGCAGACCGGGAGAAGCAGAACCGAAGCGATCCGAATCATAAGAACCCTCATCATAGATCCTCTGGAAGGCCCCCAGATCGGGCCGGCTGCCGTCGGTGCGCTCCGCGCCGGAGTTGTGCTTCACGTACTGCTCGTTTATGGGAAACGGCATCGGCTCGCCCGCTCCGATGCACGGTGAATCCGCCGTGAGGCGGAAGTCCTGCGCGGCCTCGTCCCGGAAACCCGGAGACTCCCCTTCAAGAGACGCGCCGCTGTCGTTCAGCGTGCCGGTAAGGCGATCGAAGGTGGGCGTCCAACCAGGCTTCACCCAGTTGCGGCCCCAGTCGAGCGTGCCGCTCGCATCCAGCAGCGCCAGCGTGCGGCCGGCGGCGCTGACGTACACGATATTGTTGCGCGCCTCGCAGCGCTCATCGTTGGTGGAAAGCCGGAGGAGCGTGGTGCGGTCCGTGCGCGTGGAAACCACGGTGTTGTGATAGAAGAGCAGCATTCCCTTCCGATAGCGGTCCGTGTCGCTGCCGTCGCCGCCGTAGTGTACGATCTGCCGGTTGCCCGCGCCCGCGGGCTCCACCAGCACGTTGCCGTAGACGAACGCGGTGCGGTACTGCGGATCGGCCGCGATGACATCCGAGCCGTCCACCAGGTCGAGCTGCCGGTTGCCGCTCTCGATCCAGTTGTAGCGGACCACCAGCCCCGCCGAGCGGTCCTTCAGATTGTTGCCGCCCGCGCCCGGGCGCAGGGGGCCGTAGTGGTTGTACTGGAAGGTGATGCCCACCGCCTCGGTGTAGCTGTTGTGGACGTAGATGTTGCCTTCGATCCCGTTGCCGAAGATGCGGTTGCGCTCAATCAGGATGTCGCTGGTGACGGCGCCGCCCGAGCCGGGCGCGACGAACAGCCCGTTGCCGCTGTCGCGCAGCGTGCAATTGCGGATGATGATGTGCTCGCCCTTCTCCACGTACAGCGCGGCGGCATTCTCCGCGTAGGTCTGCGTCGCGCCCCGGCGATCCGTAAAGGTGTAAGGCGGCCGCGCCCCCGCGATCTCCAGGTTTTCGATCACGATGTAGCGCGGCGTGGTATCGGCGGGCACATTCGCGCCACCGATCTTCAAGATGCCGCGCGCTTCGTTCCAGTAGTCGAGGCCCGCGCCGTTCTTCGCATTCTCCCCGAGAACCACGGGCAGTTGCCCGTCCGGCCCCGGCACGCCGCGCACGGTGATGGGCGCGGCCTCCGTGCCCGCGCGGCAGATCACCCACTTCGCGCGGTAAGGCTCCTCGCGCCAGTGGATGAGGACGGTGTCATCCGGTGCGAGAGCGGCCCATGGCGCCTGCTCAATCGCCGCATACGATTTGCCCGGGCCCACCTCGTAGGTCGCCGCCGCGGCCCAGGCCGCCGTCATGAGCGCGAAAACCATCCTCATGTTCCGCAGTATAAACTGGTCCGTAACCATGCAACTGCTTACCAGGCGTGAAGCCGCGCGTCTCGCGGCCGGAGCCGCCCTGGCGCCGCCGGCGCCCGCCGCCGCACGGCCCAACGTGATCATCTTCCTCACCGACGACCAGGGCTATGGCGATATCTCCGCCCATGGCCATCCGGAGATCCGCACCCCCAACTTGGACCGGCTCCACGGCGAGTCGGTGCGCTTCACCGATTTCCACTCGAGCCCCATGTGCACGCCCACGCGCGCGCAATTGATAACCGGCCGCGACTCCCTTTATTCCGGCGCCATGAACGTGAGCAGCGGCCGCACGCCTCTGCGCACGGACATCCCCACCATGCCGGAGGCCTTCCGCGCGAGCGGCTACCGCACCGGCATCTTCGGCAAGTGGCACCTCGGCGATACGTACCCGTACCGTCCCCACGACCGCGGCTTCGACGAGGCCGTGTGGTACCCCTCCTCCCACATCAGCTCCGTGCCGGACGCCTGGAACAACGACTATTTCAACGACCGCTACCGCCACAACGGCCACTTGCAGCAATACAGCGGCTACTCGGGCGACGTTTTCGTTGACCAGGCGATGCGCTGGATCCGCAGCGCGAAAAGCCCGTTCTTCGCCTACGTGCCGCTTAACGTGGCCCACGGCCCCCTGTTGGTGCCCGCGCGCTTCCTCGAGCCGTACAAGCACCTGCCCGAGCGCGTGGCGCGCTACTCGGCCATGGTCGCGAACATCGACTACAACCTCGGCCGCCTGGAAGACATGCTGCGCGAAACCGGCCTGCGCGACAACACCATCCTGATCTTCATGACCGACAACGGCTGCACCAGGCCCACCATGCGCTTCAATGCCGGAATGCGGGGAAACAAGATCGATTTGTACGAGGGCGGCCATCGCGTGCCTTGCTTCGTGCGCTGGCCCGGCGGGCTGCGCGGCGGCAGGGATATTTCGGACCTGGCCGAAATGCAGGATATCCTTCCCACCCTCATCGACCTGTGCGGCCTCCAGCGGCCCGCGCGCTTCCAACCCGACGGCGTAAGTCTCGCGCCGGTGTTGTCCGGCAAGGCCAAGCAACTGCCAGAGCGCATCGTGGTTGTGCAGTTCAGCCGCATGTCCAATTCCGTCCCGCGCAAGAACGATGCCGCGGTCATGTGGAATAAATGGCGGCTCATCAGCGGTAAGGAGCTGTACAACATCGCGGAGGATCCCGGGCAGGAAAAAGACGTCTTCGCCAATCACCCGGACGTTGTCGCCAGGATGCAGAGCCATTACGACCGCTGGTGGGCCGGCGTGGAGCCCGCGCTGAACCAGTTCCGGCCCGTGGTCGTAGGCTCGGAACGCGAGAATCCGGTACTGGCGAGCGCCTGCGAATGGGCTGACGTGTTTTTCGACCAGGGCGCGCAGGTGCGTGCCGGCGAACGCAAGAACGGGGTGTGGCACATTCACGCCGAAACCGCGGGCGAGTACCGCGTTGCGCTGCGCCGCTGGCCGCGCGAGTGCGACGCCGCCATCCCGGCCGGCCTTCCGCCGTACAAAGGCGAGGATGTCGAGCGCCCCGCGGGAGTCGCGCTGCCGATCGCGCGCGCACGCCTGAAGATCGCCGCGTTCGACCGCACCATCGACGTGAAGCCCGAGGACCGCGAGGCGGTCTTCAGCATGACGCTGCCCGCCGGGCGCACCGAAATGCAGAGCTGGTTTCTGGATTCCGGAGGCCAGCCGGTGGCCGGAGCCTATTACGCGTACGTGGAACGCACGTCGCCCTCGCCCTCGCCGCGCCCGGTCCGGGTGCTGTTCGATACGGACATCATGGGCGACGTGGACGACGTGGGCGCCGTAGCCACGCTGCACGCACTGGCCGCCCGCGGCGAGGCCGAAATCCTGGCCATGGGGGTCTCTTCCAAGCACCCCTCGTCCCCGCTGTGCCTGGACGCGATGAATCAATACTTCGGCCGCCCCGGCATCCCCATCGGCGTGAACAAGGGGCCGGGGTTCCTGCGCGATTCGAAATACGCGGAGCAGGTCGCCGCCGGCTGGCCGCATCGCCTGAAGTCGGCCGCGGAGGCTCCGGACGCCGTTCAGCTTTACCGCCGCACGCTGGAAAAGCAGCCGGACGGCTCCGTGGTGCTGATCTCGGTCGGACAGTTGACCAACATGAGCAACCTTCTCAAGTCCGGCGCGGCGGACCTGGTGCGCCGCAAGATTCGCCTGTGGGTGTGCATGGGCGGGCGCTTCCCTTCGGGGCGGGAAGCCAATGTCTATCACGACGCCGCGGCGGCGCGGCACGCGCTGGCTCAGTGGCCCACACGCATCATTTTCAGCGGATGGGAAATCGGCCAGGAGGTGCTCACCGGGGGCCGGACTGTCGAGCTTCCGGAGACCAGCCCGGTGCGTCGCGCCTACCAGCTCTACAACGGCAACCAGCCGCACAAGAGCTGGGATCAGACCGCGGTGCTGTACGGGGTCCGCTGCCTGGAGCAGGATCGCGGGCTCTGGACGCTGAGCAGCCCGGGCGTGTGCGAGGTGGACGAACAGGGCGGCAACACCTGGCGGGATGACCCCGAAGCGAAGCACCAATACCTGATGGCGCGCATGGCGCCGGCGCAGGTTGCGGGCATCGTGGAAGAGCTGATGTTGCAGCCGCGGCGCTAGCGCATTATCGTTTATCAACATGACGCTTTCCCGCCGCGAGTTCCTGGCCGCCGCCGGCGCGGCCGCCGCCCCGCGCGAAAACGCGAGGCGCCTTCTGCTGGACAGCCGCGTGATCGAGCGCGCCACGGGCGCAAAGCTCGTACCCGGCACGCTGAAGAAGGAGCCCCGGCCGCTGTTTGTGGAAGACAAGCCGTGGGAGCCGCGCTTCGACAATCTTTACGCGAACGTGCTCTACGATCCACGGGACCGGCTGTACAAGTGCTGGTACAGCCCCTTCATCGTGGATCCGATGACCGCCAACACGCCGCGCGAGCGCCGCAAGGAGGTCAAGTGGCACGTGTCCGCGAATCCCCAACTCGAGATGGGGATCTGCTACGCCACCTCGCGCGACGGGCTGAACTGGCGCAAACCCGAGCTGGGGCTGGTGGAGTTCAACGGCAGCCGCGCGAACAACCTGATCCTCCGGGCGGATGCCGAAAACGGCGAACCGCACGGCGCGGGTATCGCGCTCGACCCGCGCGACCCCGATCCCTCCCGCCGCTACAAGCTGGTCTTCAACTGGTTCCATCGCAAAGTGCCGCGCACCGACCCGCGCTACCGCTGCATGTGCGTGGGCTTTTCGCCGGACGGTCTTCGCTGGGATATACGGCCCGCGCGCGAGATGCAGGCCCCCGGGGATACGCACAACAATTGGTTCTGGTCGCCCGCGCGCAACGCCTACGTATGCATTACACGGCTGGTGGAGGACCAGCGGCTGGTCGCCCGCAGCGAAAGCCCCGACTTTCTCCACTGGAGCAAGGCCGAGGTCATCCTGCGCGGTGAGTTGCAGCGCCAGACCTACGCCATGCCCTCCTTCCGCCACGGCAACGTGTACCTGGGCCTGCTCATGCTGCTGAACCGCAACGGGCGTTACGACACGGTGGATTGCGAACTCGCCTGGAGCCCCGACACGCTGCGGTGGGAGCGCATCGCGCCGGGAACGCCCTTCATCCCGCGCGGGCCGGAGGGATCTCACGACAGCAAGTGCATCTTTGGCGCCTTCCATCCCGTGGTGCTGGACGAGGAAATCCGCGTCTACTACGGCGGCAACAACGGCGAGCACACGGATTTTCGCGACGGCTTCTTCTGCCTCGGGCGCCTGCGTCCGGACGGCTTCGCCGCGATGACGCCGGAGTCCGGCGCTCCCGCCGAAATCGTGACGCGCCCGCTCGCGGTGGGCGCGGCGCTCAAGGTAAACGCCGAGGCTGCCGGGGGCGCGCTGACCGCCGCCGTGATCGACGGGGAAAACCGCACGCTCGCCGAATCCGAGCCGTTGCGCGGGGATGCCGTTTCCGCCGCCCTCCGCTGGAAAACCCGCGGCGGCCTGGCCGCCTTGCGCGGCCGCACCGCGCGCCTGCGCTTCCGCCTGGAGCGCTCGCGCCTTTACTCCTTCGAGTTTTCGGTATGAATTCGCCAGCTTTCGTTTTCGTGCTGATCGCCGCGGCGGCGTTCGCCGCGGATGTGCCGCAGCCCATCATCGACCTCACCGACTGGCCCGTGAAGATTTCGCGCGAGGCGCAGTTCTTCGTGGACGATTACCTTGTGGCCACGAAGGCGGGCGTTGCGTTCCGCGTACACCAGGCGGCGAAGCACCCGGCCAATCCCCTGCTGCGAACCGGCCCACCATGGGAGACTTCCGTGATCGTCTATGGCTCGGTGCTGCGCGAGAACGGCCGCTGGCGCATGTGGTACACCAACAATCTCGGTCTCGCCTATGCCGAGAGCCCGGATGGACTGCGCTGGGAGCGCCCGCCGGTGGGCATCGAGATCGACGGCCAAAAATCGAACCTGCTCAGCCGCGGCCACCGCGGACGCTCCGATACCGCCACCATCTTTCGCGCTCCGGGCGGCGGCTACCTGGGCTACGTGCAAGAGTACCGCTACCCGGACAAGGACGGCGTGCGCGAGCAGCGCCGCGAGGGCGTTTACCTGCGCACCTCGCCGGACGGCATCCACTGGACGGAGCGGCCCGAGCCGGTCATGTACAGCATCTGGCGCAACAAGCAGGACAACCGCGTCTACACCGGATTTGAACTGGGCGACGTGCACCACATCGCCTGGGACGCCAGGCTCGGCCGCTACATGGGGCACGTAAAGTTCTTCGATCTCGAAAGGCTGGAGCGCATGCGCGGCCTCACGGAGAGCGAAGACGGCATCCACTGGTCCGAGCCGCATCTCATTCTGCGCGCGGATTCGCGCGACCGTCCGGGCGACCAGCTCTATTCGCTGGTGGCGTTCCCCTACGAGAGCATCTGGGTGGGGCTGGTTGGCGTGTACCACAAGACCAGCACGGAGCGCATGGATATCCAGCTTGCGTTCAGCCGCGACGGCCGAAACTGGACGCGCCCGCATCGCGAGCCGTTCCTGGCGAACGGGCCTGAAGGCTCGTTCGACTGGGGGGTGTTGCACGTGAGCAACACGCCGCCTATCCTCGAAGACGGCAAGCTGCGCTTCTACTATGGCGGCTTCGCCACCAGGCACAACGAACGTGTGCGCGGCCGCAGCACCACCGGCATCGGTCTCGCCACGCTGCGGCCCGGCGGCTTCGTTTCGCTCACCGCGGGCGAGCGGCCCGGCACGGTGCTGACGCGGCCGCTCCTGTTCGAAGGAGGCAAGCTGACTCTGAATGCCGCCGTGCGCCCGGGCGGCTACATACGCGTGCTCGAGAGCCTGCCTGTAACCGGCGACGGAGTGGCGCTGCCGGTTCGCTGGAAGGAAAGCAATCCCCTGACCGCCGGCAAGTACGTCCGCCTGCGTTTCGAGATCAGGAACGCGGATCTGTACTCGTTCCGCATCGAGTAGCGCGGGCTTCGGCATCCGCCAGCCACCCGCGTCTCAACTGTTCCTCGGGCACGTTGGAGAGATAGGGCTTGATGTCGAGGATCGCGGTCCCGTCGAGCATGTCGATTCCACGAACGTGCAGCGCCGGCCCCTCGCGCCGGAGCAGTTCCACCACCGTCAGCCCGATCGGATTGGGGCGGCGCGGGGCGCGGGTTCCGAACACGCCGTGCGGCCGGTTGTCCGTTGGCGGCGTACACAGCAGCGCGTATCCTTCGGAGCGGTCGAACGCCCAGATGACGTAGAGGTGCGAGAACCCTTCGATGTCCGTCAGTCCGGGCTCGAATTGCGCCAGTATATCGAGCGTGCCCTCTGCGGTGTGCCTGGCGCCCAGACCCTTGGGAATGTCCTGCGCATCCTTGTAAGGACTCCTCACGTATCCGATCGGCTGCATGGTCCACATAGCTGCTCCCAAGTTAGCACCGCCCCGCCCGGCCGGGAACAACCGCGCGGCGCCCGGCGTCTACTTACGCATGTTGCTGACCTTCGCGGTTGCCATGTGGATGGCGCAGGATCCGGCGTCGGGCTGGCGCGCCGAAATGGAGCGCGGCAAACAGGCCTGGTCGCGCCAGGATTACACCGCGGCCGCGGCGGCGCTGAACTCCGCGGCGGAAGCGGCGCGTGAAGCGGGCGGCACGGCCGTGCTCGAATGCCTGCGCGCGCTCGCCGGCGTGCATCGCAGCCAGGGCGATCACGCCCGAGCGGAAAGCGTGCTCGCGCGGGCGCTCGAATCGGCGGAAGAGAGCCTTGAGGTTGCCGCCGCGCTCGGGGAACTCTCCGCCGCGCAGCGCGCGCAGGGCCGCATCGAGCCGGCGCTGGCCTCCATCGAACGCGCCATAAGGCTGCGCGAGGCGCGGCCGGATTCGCGCCGGGAAGACCTGGCGCGCGACCTCACCACGGCGGCCGTGCTGAGACTGCAAGCGGGTGCCACCGAAGCGGGCACGGAAACTCTACAGCGTGCGGTGAAAGAGTGGGACACGGCGGCGCCGGGCGATGCGCGCTCCCTGCCGGCGCTCGAAGCTCTCGCCGCAGCGCATCGCGACGCGGCCCGCTACGCAGAAGCCGAGCCGCTGCTGTGGCGGGCGCTGCGCCTGCGCGAATCCAGCGGCTCCCCCGACAGCGCCGAGGTCATCAGCGTGGTGGATTCTCTCGCCTACGTGGAGTTCGGCCTCAAGAAGATGGACGAAGCGGAAACGCTCTACAAGCGGCTGCTGGCGCTGTGGGAACGCAACGCCGGGCCGGAACATCCCATGGTGGCGCTCACGCTGGACAAGATGGCCGAGTTCTACGCCTTCCAGCAGCGCTACGCCGATGCGGAAACCTGCGCGCGGCAGGCCGCCGCGCTGCGCAGCAAGACGCACGTGGCCAGCCTCAATCAGACCGGGCGCATCCTGCTCATGCAGGCGAAACTGAGCGAGGCCGAAGAGTGGTACGGCCGGACGATCAAGATCGGCGATCTCGCCCAGGCGGAGGACGAAACGCTCGACCCGCCGCTGCGCATCTACGCCAAGGTGCTGCGCGCCCTGAACCGCGACGAAGAGGCCAACGCGCTTGAAAGGCGCGTCAAGGACGCGCTCATGCGCAAGGCGGACCGTGAAGGGCGGCGGCCCTCTCCGGTCAAGCTGCCGGCTGCGGGCCCGCGGCAATAGCTCAGCCCGCCATGGCGGTCAGCCGGTCGACGAGTTCGCGCAGTTTGGCCGATTGCGCGCTCAATTCCCGGCCCGCCGAGGCGTTCTGCCCGGCTTCGGCCGCGGTGGCTTGCGTGAGCTTCTCCATGCGGGAAATGGCTCTGGCCACCTCCTGCATGCGGGCTGCCTGCTCGCCGCTTCCTGCGTTCACCTCGTTCACCAGCGCCCGGACCTTGTTCGCGCTCTCCGTGATGGAGCGCACCGCGACGGCCACGTGGTTGAGGCGTTCGGATCCCTCGTTGGACCTGGCGATGGATTCCTCGATGAGGCCGGCCGTCTCTCCGGCGGCCTGGGCGCAGCGCTGCGCCAGGTTGCGCACCTCGTCGGCAACCACCGCGAACCCCATGCCCGCTTCGCCGGCGCGTGCGGCCTCCACCGCGGCGTTCAGCGCCAGGATGTTGGTCTGAAAGGCAATCTCGTCGATCACCTTGATGATCTTCGAGATCTTCTGGCTGGAGGCGTTCATCCCGTCCATCGATGCCACCATCTGCTCCAGGTTGCGGTTGGCTTCGTTCACCCGTTCGACGGCTTCCGCCATGTCGCTGGCCGCGGCGCTGGAACTCTGCGCGTTGTTCCGGGACATGGAGTTGATCTCCTCGCCCGAAGCCGAAGTTTCCTCGAGCGAAGCCGCCTGCCTGGCGGCTCCTTCGGAGAGCGACTGGGCCGAGGCCGCGATCTGCGAGGCCGCGCCCGCCACCCGTCCGGCCGCATCGCCCAGATCCCGGCCCACCTGGCGCAGGCGCCCGGAGATGTCTCGTGTGATGAAAAACGTCAGCCCCACGCCGATCAGCAGGCAGCCGATGCAGCCGGCCGCCAGCGTGAAGGTCGCCCGGTCCGAGGAGGCCAGCCTGGCGGATTCGCCCGTAGCCCGCATGCCATGGCGGCTGAGACGCCCCGCCGACTCCACCATGGCCGCGCCAAGCCGCGCCCATTCGCTCAGCAGCGCGGCGAACTCCGGGCCCTGGTTCTGCTTCTGCTGCACCACCCCGATGATGCGCTCCAGCACCGGCTTGTAGCGTTCGAAATCGCGGTGAAGCTGGTCCATCTCCGGCCGCAATCCGGCCAGCGTACCGGAGGCCGCCACCACTGCTTCCAACTTCGGGAACTGCTGCTCGGCGGCGTGGAACCGCCGCCAACCCTCTTCCAGGGCGCCCTCTTTCTGCACCGTGACGTAGTAGATGAAGTGGATCCTGGCGTTCAGAATCTCGCGCTCCACGGCCGAGGCCAGTTCCATCTCGGGCAGGTACTCGGAGGAGACCAGTTTCAGCCGGTGGGACGTCTGTGCGGTCATCCACCAGGCATACCAGCCTACCGAGAGCGCCTGGATGAGGACCGCAAGGAACCCGATAGAAATCTTCCTGCCGATAGTCCAGCGATTCATGGCTCCCTTATCGGCAGTTTCGGGCGGCAAACCGCGTGACTTGCCCCGGTTCGGGACGGAAGTCCTATGCCATGATGAAGACCGCTTACTCCGCCAACAGCCGCCGCCGCGGGTCCACGAAGAGCCAGCACACGGCGCCGAACAGGTAGAGCACGCCCATCAGGTACATGGGTGCGGCCCAGCTGGCGAAGCGGTCCACCACGAAGGCGAGGATCACCGGGCTGAGCGCGCCGCCGATCTGCCCGGAGGTGTTCATGGCGGCGCTCACCACGCCGGAATGGGCGCCTGCGATATCGATGCAGGTGCCCCAGCTTGCGCCCAGCGTGAAGTTGGAGGCCGCCGCCGCGATGGCGATGAGGACCGCCGCGGCCACGGCGCTCTCGCTGGCGGTTCCCGCCAGCATGGCGGCGCCGGAAACCACGAAGGCCGCCGCGCCCACGCCCGCGCGGCCCGCCCGCGGTCCCAGTTTGCGCGAGACGTAATCGGTGGTGAGCCCGCCGGACAGGTCCGCCAGCATGCTCAGGATTAGCGGCAGCCCCGCGAAAATCCCCAGCATGCCGGCGCTGAACCCGCGCTGCTTTTCCAGGTACGTGGGCAGCCAGGTGATGTAGAAGTAGAAACCGTAGGCGTTGGTGAAGTACATACAGCACAGCGCCGCCACGTTGCGGTTGGCAAACAGCTTGCGCCAGCGGCCCATGCTCAGGTCGTGGCGCACCTGCGGCCCGCGGCCTTTCAGGATGAGGTCCAGTTCCTGAGCGCTCACGGAGGGGTGCTCGGACGGTTCATCACGGAACCAGCGCCACCACGCCAGCGCCCATCCGAATCCCGCCACTCCGAAAACGACGAACACCATGCGCCAGGACATGTAGCCGAGCATGGCGGTCACCAGCAGCGGCGTGAGCCCCCCGGCCAGGTGCGCTCCCATGAAGAAGATGCCTTGCGCGGTGCCGCGCTCGGTGGAAGGAAACCAGCGCGAAAACGTGCGCGCGATGTTGGGCCACGCGCCCGCCTCCCCCACGCCGAACATGAATCGCGTGACCAGCAGTCCGGCGTAGTTGAAAGCCGCGCCGGTCAGGATGGTGAAGGCCGACCACCACGCGACGATGCGCGTCAACACGCGGCGCGTGCCCACGCGGTCGCCCCACCATCCGGTAGGGATTTCGAACGCGGCGTAGGCGATGGTGAAGGCGCTGAACACCAGGCTCATCTGGAATCTCGTGAGCTGGAGGTCGCGCATGATGTCGCTGGCGGTAATGGAAATGCACACGCGGTCCAGGTAGGTGATCGCCGCCAGGCAGACTCCGAAGCCTAAGACCTTGTAGCGGGTGCGCGACCCGCTCACGCGGTCACCGCCTGTCCCGCGCGCCAGGTCCCGACGAACACCACGCGCTCGATCGGTTCGCCCCGCGAGAGGCGGTCGAGGTTCGCCGCGATATTCTGCATGCGCCGCTCCACCATGGCGTGCGTCCAGGCGGAAAGGTGCGGCGTTGCGAACACGTTCTTCAGCTCGTGAAAGGGGAGCCGAGAGCCGTGCAGCACATCCTGCGGCTCCTCCGGGTACTGGTACCACACGTCCAGCGCGGCTCCCGCGATGCGTCCGTCACGCAACGCGTTGAACAACGGCTCCTCCTGCACCACTTCCGCGCGCGAAACATTGATGAGCACGGCGGAAGGATGCATGAGCGCCAGCTCGCGCGCGCCGATCATGCCCAGCGTGGCAGCGGTGACCGGGCAGGCGATCACCAGGAAGTCGCTCTGCGCCATCAGGCGCGGCAGATCCGCCTGTGAGCCGAGCCATTCCGGACGCGGTGCGCCGGGCGGCAGCGGCGTTCCGGGGTCCTCGCAGATAGCCGCCACCTTCATGCCGAACGCCTGCGCGCGCGCGGCCACCGCCTGCCCGATATGCCCGTACCCCACGAGCCCCAGGGTCTTGCCCCAGGCCTCGTCGTGCATTTCCCCGCCGATGCGGCCATTGCCGTCCCAGCGCCCGCGCCGGAAGGTTTCGCGGTAATCCAGCGCGCGGGTCACGTGCAGAAACACCGCCATCATGGTGTACTCCGCGATGGGGATCTCGTGCTCGTAGACGTTGCACAGCGCGCAGCCTTCCGGCAGTTCGTCCGTGCGCGAGTGCATCACGCCGGCGCCGGGGAAGTTGAAGATCTTCAGCCGCCGGGCCGCGCCGCGCAGTTCCGGCGGGAGTTTCAGGGCGATCAACGCGTCGGCGTCGTTCACCTGCCGCGCCAGCCACCCCGGGTCGTTATCCGCACAGGCGATTTCCCACGGCGTTCGCAGGGAGTTCCTCAGCAAGGGTTCGTAGAGCGGCCACGCCGGATCGTAGATCACCAGTTTCATTTACGCGTCTTTCCTTTTGCCCGCGGCCCTCGAAAACCCGGCGAGCCGTTGTCCAACGCCGCCAGGTAGGCTCCGATGCGGTCGGCCACGGAATCTCTGCGGTAGCGAACGTGGCGGCGCATGGCGCGGTCGGCCTTCTCGGGATCGCCGGAAGCGAGCGCGGCAACCAGGTCTTCGTGCCAGCGCGGGGGCAGCGTGTCGAAGTGCGCCGCACTGTTGTACAGCCAATTGAAGATCAGTACCTGGTTGCCCTCGATGGCCTCCATCAGTTCCTTGCAGCCCGCCGCCTGCGCGATCTCCATGTGGAAGTCGAAATGCGCCTGGTGTATGTCGAACAGGCCGTGCCGCCGGTCCATCTTATGCACCGGCGAGGCGTTATAGAGCGCGTCCACCTGCCTGGCCAGGGAGGCCAGCCGGCGCTTCTGCCGGGCCGTCGATTTCTCCGCGAACAGGCGCGCCGCCTGCGTTTCCAGCGCCTCCCGCACCACGTAATGACCGCGGATCTCGTCCGGATTCGGGACACGCACCCGCGTGCCCGAGCGCGGCCGGCTCTCCACCAGCCCCTCGTGTTCCAGGCGTTGCAAGGCTTCCGCCACCGGCAGCAGGCTGACGCCGAATTGCTGTGCCAGCGCGCGGCGCGAGAGCGGCGCGGTCAGCGGGTACTCGCCGCTCAGGATGCGGTCGCGCACCCCGAGATATACCTTCTCCGCAAGGCTGGTGTGCTTGGTTGCAGCCATACTTACAATCTCCTCGGCGCCCCCAACCCCGCCAGAAACTCCGGCGTGATCTTCTTCCCCAGCAGGAAGAACTTCCGGTCGGGATGCCATAGAACATTATTACCTTTTCGCGTGGTGAAGCTGGTATACAGGCCCACGCCCGTCTGGCCGCCTTTGCTGCCGTTCACGCCGATTCCGCCGCTGTCCATCAGCATCTTCGATTCGCTGAACCACAGCGGTTGGTCGGCGCCGGGCCGGAATTCGGCCAGCGCGATGTAAGCCGGATAGCGCGGCCCCTGCGTCGCTTCCGGCCGGCTTTCGATATCTCCCCGGTTATTGTGATGCAGCAGAATGTAACGCCCGTCCGCGAGCTGATAAATGGGGTCGCAGCCCACGGGTTGAAGAATGGGTTGTCCGAAATCCTTCCGCAGCAGCGGCCGCGGGCTGATCCAGTTCTCGCCGTCGTCGCGCGAGGTGCTGTACCAGATGTAGCCGCTGTTGGAGCGCATCACGCAGAACAGGCTCTTGTCCGGAAGCCGCACGATGCTGGGTTCCTGCGCCACGCTCAGCATCGGGTCCCGGTAATAAGGCGCGCGCAGGGCTTTCTCGCCCCAGGCCGAATAGCGTATGCGCAGGTCGCGCGGCTGCGGGTTGCGGTCCACGTTTTCGAACCGCATGAACTCCACCACGGATTCGATCTGCGTCCATGACTCCGTCTTCTTGAGATACGCGCGCGCCGGGTTCAGCCAGTGCGAGTAACCCACGAAGTAATTGCCCTTCAGGTCGCGCATGGGCAACTGCCACACGATCCACTCCGCAGGCGTTTTTCCGGTGGGATCGTCGTAGGGGCTGCGCGGCATTTCGATGAGCTGCGGATCGCTCCAGGTGGCTCCGAGATCGTCGCTGTAGCAGCCCGCCATGCGGCCCGTGTGCATCTGGATCCAGCCCTTGCTGCCGTCGTTCTGGTTCCAGATGACGTAAATGCGGCCGGAACGCGACACCATGGGGAAGCCCCAGCTCGCCATGTGAGCGGGATCGTCGCGGCCGGCCGGCCCGGCCACGCGTTTGGGCGGGGCCCAGGTCACTCCGTCGTCGCCGGAGCGCGAAAACACGATGCGGTTGCGCGGCCCGCCCATCCCGCCCGGCGACTGCGTCCAGACCGCCATGAGCGACTTATCGGGCCCGTCGAATACCAGAAAATGCTCGTTGTGGCCGTCGTTGGTGGAGCCGTCCCAGTGCTTGGGGACGAAGACGATGTAGTCGGGCCGGGTGCGCTGGAGCTCGCGCGCGAGCACCTGTTGGGGGTCTTCCTGCTGCGCGGGCGCCGCCGCGGCCATCATTGCCAGGATTTCTCTTCTGCTCTGCATATCGCGTCGGATCTCATCGAAACTGAAACGCATACACATCCGCGTTGCGCAACAAGAACCTCAACCGCACGGGCTTCCCCGCCAGCCGCTCCAGCGGCTCGCCATCGAACTTCACCACGCGGTCCGGGTCGTTGGCCGTATGGATCAGGCCGCTCGCGGCCAGCGTCTTTCCGTTCTCATCCTGAATCTCGACTTGCGCTTCGCCCAGCGCCGAGGTGTCCACGTTCAGCAACAATTCCCTGCCGCGAAACGCGATCGCAGGCGTGGTGAACTCGCCGCCCGCTTCCGAAGCGTGAACGGAGACAAAACCGTCGCGCCGCAACACCAGGCGCCCCAGGGCCCTTGCCTCGGGACGCGGCGCCACGTTGGCTGCGATCAGCAGCCTGTTATTGCGGTCGTCGCGGTTCCACCCGTGCGGCTCGTTCGTCCCCATGTAGTACATGTACAGTTCGCGTCCGTTCGGCGCCGGCACCATCCCGTAGGCCATGTAGATGCGCTTGGAATCGAATTCGCCCTCCATGCCCAGCCTCACCCAGGGTTCACCCTGGTAGGTATCCCACTTGACGCCGTCGCGGCTCGCTGCGAAGTACGCGTCAATCACGCCCGCGTTCACCGGCGCGCCGCCGGCGAACTCGCTCTGGCGCGTCGTGTAGTGGTAATACATGCACGGGAACATCAGGTACGCGTTCTCGGCCCAGGGATAAAGGATTGTGCCGTTCGTGTAGACGTCCACCTGGCCGCCCCGCCAGGGAGGCAGTACCACGGGCATCTCCTGCACCTCCGGCCAGCGCGCCAGGTCGGCCGATTCCGCCCGTGCGAGCCCGCGGCCCTGCGAACCCTTCTCCTGCAAATTCCGCCGCACATAGGCCGCGTACTTGCCGATGCGCGCGTCCCAGAAAATCACGTTCTGCGAATCGAGATGGTGCGGTTTGGGCGGATGAAACGTGATCACGTCGCGGTGGGTGTGCTTGAACGTCAGTCCGTCCGGGGAAGAGAACAGTTGCAGCACCGGGCTGATCTCCTCGGCCCGTGTCACCATGCGGTAGCGTTCCGCGGCCGGCGCATTCGGGTCGATGAACACCATCAGGCCGCGTGGTATGCCTTTAATCCCGCCCGCGCCGCCGCCCAATACCAGCCGGTCCTTCTCGAAATGCACACCGTCTCGCGAGCGCGCGTGAACGAATCCGTTGCGTCCCAGGTACCACAGGCGGTACACGGCGCCATCCTTCATCACGCAGTTGGTGGTGCCGCCCATGGGGCCGTCGTCGCCAGCCAGCGAGATCGGCCCGGCCTTGCGCGGCGAATGCACCCGCAGCTCGATGCCCTGTTCCTTCTCGATGAACTTGCGGTCGATGAACAACTGCCGCCGGTCGCTTACCGGGATTGCCAGCAGCGCCAGCGCGAGCAGCGTGGTCATATCAGAAGGCCGGCCTTTCGCGGAACTGGAAGGCGTAGAGATCCGCATCCCGCAACACGAAGCGCAGCCGTACGGCCCTGCCTTCGAGCTTCTCGAGCGTGCCGGCGCCGTTCCACTTTACCGGCCGGTCGATCTCGTTGGCGGTGTGGATGATGTCGCAGTCGGCCAGTGTGAACCCCTCGATGGGTTTGCCGCTCTCGTCCTGCACCTCCACCTGCACCTCGCCGGCGGCGGAGGTGTCCACGTTCAGCACGAGTTGGTTGCCTTTGAACTTCATCGCCGGAGTGGTGAACTCTCCGCCCGCCTCACCGGCGCGCACGGAAACGAAACCGTCGCGGCGCAGGACCACGCGGCTGATGGCGCGCGCGACGGGCCGCGGCGCCAGGTTGGCCGCCTCCAGCAGCTTGTTGTTGCGATCATCGCGGCCCCAGCCGTGAGTCTCGTTCGTGCCCATGTAGTACATGTACATGTCGCGTCCGTTGAGCGCCGGCACGATGCCGTAGACCATGTAATTCCGCCTGGAATCGAACTCGCCCTCCATGCCCAGCGCGACGAACGGCTTCCAGTCGTAGGTCTCCCAGGCGATGCCGTCGCGCGAGGCCGCAAACCGCACGTCGATCGCGCCCGCGTTCACCGGCGCCGCCTCGCGGAACTCGCGCTGCCAGGCGCCGTAGTGGTAATAGGGCGTGGGGAACATGAAGTAGGCGCCGTCGGCCCAGGGATAAGCAATCACGCTGGAAGTGTACACGTCCAGCACCGCGACCTTGGTCTTGCGCAGCGGGTCGAAGTGGCCCGGATGGCGCCGGCCGGCGCGGAAGACCACCGGCATCTTCGCCGCGTCGCCGAAACTCAGGCCGTCGCTCTCCGCGCGCGCCACCGTGCGGCCCTGGCTGCCCGCTTCCCTCAGGTTCTTCCGCACGTAGGCGACGTACCTGCCCAGCCGCGCGTCCCAGAAGATTACGTTCTGGGTGTCGAGGTGATGCGGTGCGTTCTTGTCGAAGGTGATCGCGTCGCGGTGGGTAACTTTCCAGTGAATGCCGTCCGGCGAGGAGAAGACCTGCACCATGCGGTCGAATTCGGGCGGGTTCGCCACCAGCCGGAAGCGTTCCTCTTCGGGCGCCTTCGGGTCCAGAAACACCATCAGCCCGTGAGTGCCGCCCTTGACGCCGCCCGCGCCGCGCCCGATCACCACGTTGTTCGGCTTCGGCGTCTCGTCCGTGGTCAGCTCGAGCGGCGGCTTGGTCCAGTGAATGCCGTCGCGCGAGCGCGCATAGCAGACGGCGGCTCCCGCCGTGTACCACATGTAGTACACGCCGCCCGCTTCCAGCACGCTGTGGTAGCCGCCCAATCCCCAGTTGGCGGGCGAATCGATGTTGACTTCGCCGGTCTTCACCGGAGGATGTACGCGGAACGCGATGCCTTTGGCGCCCTCCACGAAGCGCTGGTCGATGAAGAGCTGGCGGCGGCCGCCGACATCGTGCCGCTGCGCCCCCGCGGCCATGGCCGCGCACCCCGCAAGGATCAGTTCCCGCAACATGGTTGTTTGACTAGAATATCACTTTCGCGCATGAACAGCCAATTTGACACGACCGTTTCAGTGGCGTACCATAGTTTGGCATATCAGTTGTCGAACCCGGCGGACCTATGCTGACCCGGCGCTCACTCCTCCAGGGGCTGCTCCCGGCGGCCCTCGCGGCCCGTCCCGCCGCCCCGCGTCCCAATTTCATCTACGTCCTGACCGACGACCTCGGCTAC
The DNA here is from genome assembly GCA_041946965.1 of Bryobacteraceae bacterium. Classification (GTDB taxonomy): domain Bacteria; phylum Acidobacteriota; class Terriglobia; order Bryobacterales; family Bryobacteraceae; genus JBHGBM01. The sequence continues at coordinate 39,465 of JBHGBM010000002.1, read as the reverse complement.
GGCGACCTGGGCTGCTACGGCAGCCGCGCCATCCGCACGCCACGCCTCGACGCAATGGCCCGCGAAGGCGTCCGTTTCACGCAGTTCTACTCGGGATCGAGCCTCTGCACGCCCGCCCGCGCCTCCTTTATTACGGGCCGTTACTCGCCGCGGGTCGGCCGGCTCATACACCCGTTGCAGCCCACCAACGACTACGGCCTTCCCGCCTCCGAGGTCACCATCGCCGAAACCCTGCGCGGCGCCGGTTACACCAGCGCCTGCATCGGCAAATGGCACCTCGGGCACCTGCCGCAGTTCCTGCCCACAAACCATGGCTTCGATTACTGGTACGGCCTGCCGTACTCGAACGACCTGAAGCCGCTGCCGCTGATGCGCAACCTGGAAACCCTGACGACCGAGGTGGACCAGGCGCGTCTTACCGACGATTACACGAAGGAGTCCGTCGCCTTTATCGAGCGCGCCGCCGCCGCGAAGAAGCCGTTCTTCCTTTACCTGGCGCACACCATGCCGCACGACCCGCTGCACGCCCCCGAGCGCTTCCGCGGCAAGTCCGAGGGAGGCCTTTACGGCGACGTGGTGGAGAACATCGACTGGAGCATGGGCGAAGTCCTGGCGGCGCTCAAGCGCCTGAATCTGGACCGCGAAACCCTGGTAATGTTCACCAGCGACAACGGCCCGTGGTGGGAAGGTTCGGCCGGTCCGCTGCGCGGCCGCAAAGCCGAGCAATACGAAGGCGGCTTCCGCGTCCCTTTCATTGCGCGGTGGCCGGGGCGCATCGCCCCCGGACAGGTCTGCGAGACCCCGGCCATGGCCATCAACATGCACCCCACGTTCGCCGCTCTGGCCGGCACGCGTGTGGACCCCGCGGCCGGCCTCGACGGCCGCGACATGTCCTCGCTGCTGTTGGGCAGGACCCGCGCCTGCCCCAACGAGATCTTCCTGTTCTTCTACCGCGAACACCTGCACGCGGCGCGCATGGGCAACTGGAAACTGCACCTCGCCGCGCTCACCCGCGCCCCCTACATGCGTCTTCGCGCGTTTCGCGAAGGCGGCGCCGAGAAACGATCCGAGGCGAAACTTCCCGAGCCGCAACTCTACGATCTTTCCCTCGATCCTTACGAAAGCTACAATGTCGCCCCGGAGCACCCCGAGGTGGTCCGGAGCATCACCGAGCGGGTCAGGGCCGAACTGGCCGCCTACCCCGAGCACGTCAGAAAGGCGCAACTCATATGACCCGGAAACGTGTCAGCCCCTTCCTGTTTGCATTCGTTTTTAGCGCGTACCTGTCCGCCCAGAGCCATCGCACCGTGATCGTGGGCCAGGTTACCGATGCCAGCGGCGCGGCGGTAGCCGGCGCGGACGTGAAGGTAATTCAGAAGGCCACCAACGTCGCCCGCGAAACCAAAAGCAACGCCAGCGGCAACTACGAAGTCCCGGGCCTGCTGCCCGGCGCCTATCGCGTCGAGGCCAGCCATCCCGGCTTCAAGACCGCCGCGGTGGACGACCTGGAACTCACCAGCGGGCGCCGCGTCGAGGTCAACCTCTCGATGTCCGTCGGCGAGGTGAGGGAAGCCGTCACGGTCACCGCCGAAAAGCAGATCCTCGACACCGCCAGCGCCGATGTGAACACGGTGATCGACCAGAAGAAGGTGCTCGACCTGCCGCTGGGCCAGGGTCATGCGACGTACCTGTTCCTGATGGCGCCCGGCGCCGACTCCGCGTCTTCGGAAGGCCGCGGCGGCTCCGGCATGGACATACAGCCGCTCCAGCGCCAGGGAACCTCGCAGACGCGCTTCAACGGCTCCCCGCAGGGCACCACCGAGTACACCCTGGACGGTACGCCCAACACGCAGCGCGGCAACAGCCTGGCCGGCGGCGGATCGTCCTTCAACCCCAGCGCGGAGATGGTGCAGGAGGTCCGCATCCAGACCTCCACCTACGATGCCAGCGTCGGCCACACCGGCGGAGCCACCGTGGACCTGGTGCTGCGGTCCGGCACGAATGTGTACCACGGCAGCGGCCTGGGTTTCGTACGCAATCCCGACTGGAACGCCAACTCGTGGGCCGGCAACCGCGGCGGTGTGAAGCGCCCCGATTTTACGTACCGCCGCTGGGGGTTCACCGGAGGCGGGCCGGTCCGGCTCGGCCCCGTATACAACGGCAAGGACAAGACCTTTTTCTATTACGGCTACGAGCGCTGGAGCTCGCTGAGTCCCAATCCGCCGTCCACCGAGACAATCCCCACGCCCGCCCAGATCGGCGGCGACCTCTCGGGACTGCTGAAGGTCGGCGTGCAGTACCAGCTTTACGACCCGGATACCGCGCGCGCGGCGGCGAACAACCGCATCGAGCGCCTGCCGCTCGCCAACAACATCATACCGGCCAGCCGCATCGATCCCATGGCCAAGGCCTTTGCGCGGCTGTGGCCCGCGCCCAACAATCCCGGCACCGCCGACGGGCAGCTCAACTTCAGCTACAATCCCGCGCCGGAGCCGCGGCGCTACTGGTCCTCCGTGCTTCGCATGGACCACAACCTGAGCCGCTCCCACAAGCTCTTCGGGCGCCTCATCCTTTCCCAGACCACCATCCCCTACTCGAACCTGTTCGGCCGCACGGACATTTCGAACCTCTCGCAGATCGGCAAGAACCGGGACGTGGCGGTGAGCGACGTCTGGACCGTGAGCCCCACGCTGGTCGCCGACTTCCGCGCTTCCATCTCCCGCTTCCTGTGGGACAGCACGCCCATCGGCCGCGAGCTCAACTACAAGGACCTGGGCCTCGAATCCGTCTCGCGCCTGATCGATAGCTCGCGCGCGGGGATGCCCTCGGTGACCGTCACCGGCTACACGGCGTTCTCGAACTCCGCCGGGTCGCGCAATATCTCCGATATCCGCAACGGCGCGGCGCACTTCACCAAGATTCTCGGCCGCCACGGCTTCAAGTTCGGCGCCGACGCCCGCTGGTACATTCTCAACCGCGGCGGTGAAGACATCATGCGCGCCAGCTTCTCCGGCGCTTATTCGCGCGGGCCGCTGGATAACTCTCCGGCGCCGCCCATCGGCTCGGGTCTGGCTGATTTCCTCTTCGGCCGCTTCGCCTCGGCCACCATCAGCCAGCCATCCAAGGCCGCCAACCTCTCGACCTACCAGGGAATCTACTTCCAGGATGACTGGAAGATCGCACCGCGGCTCACTCTCAACCTCGGGGTGCGCTACGAGCGCGAAGGACCACCCACGGAACGCTTCGACCGCGCGCTGGGCGGCTTCGCCTACGATGTGGAGAACCCCCTCGGCGCCGCCATCCGCGCCAACTACGCCAGGAGCCCTATCCCCGAAGTGCCCGTGCTCAACACCAAAGGCGGCATTCTCTACGCCGGGGTGGGCGGCGTCTCCCGCGAGATGTACCAGGCCAGAAACCGCAACTTCGCCCCGCGCATCGGCTTCGCCTACCAGGCGACGAACAACACCGTGGTGCGCGGCGGCTACGGCCTGTACTACATCCCTTACGGACAGCGCTTCTTCGCCAACGAAGGCGGCGTGCCGGGTTTCGACGTGACCACGCAGTCCTACTCCACGCAGGACAACGGCCTCACCTTCGTCCGCCGGACCTCCAATATCTTCCCGGACGGTCTGGATCTGCCCACCGGCTCGGCCAACGGGCTGAAGACTTACGTGGCGCAGGGCCTCAGTTTCGGGCCTTTCGGTTCGCTCGGTTCGGCTTACAACCAGCGCTGGCAGTTCTCCGTGCAGCAGCGCTTCGCCGGCATGTACAAGCTGGAGGCGCGCTATGTGGGCAACCGCACGGTAAAGATGCCCATGACGCGCAACATCGATCCTGTGCCCGCGCAGTATTTGAGCCGCTCGCCGGAGCGCGATCAGAAGACCATCGACTACCTCAGCGAGCTCGTGCAGAACCCGCTGTTCGGCATCTCCGGACTGGCCGGGCTCGCCACGTCGCGCACCGTGGGCCGTTCGCAACTGCTGCGGCCGTATCCGATTTTCAACGGCGTCACGGTGACGAACAACCAGGGATGGTCGACGTACCACGCGCTTCAGGTGGAGTTTGAGCGCAGCTTCACCAGCGGCTTTTCGTTCCAGACTTCCTACACGTTCTCGAAGATGATGGACGGCATGGGCTACCTCAACGAGACCGACGCCGTGCCGGAGAAGGTCATCTCCGCGGCCGACCGCCCGCACTCGTGGCGCTTCATGGCGGTGTATGAACTGCCCTTCGGACGCGGGCTGCGCGGCCTGCCGGGCATCTTGGCCCGCGGCTGGCAGGTGCAAGGCATTACCTTCATCGAAAGCTCCGCGCCCATCGGCTGGGGCAACATCATCTTCCGCGGCGACATCAAGAACCTGGTGATCGCCCAGCAGGTTCCCGAGCGCATGTTCAACATCGACGCGGGCTTCGAGCGCGACTCGCGCCGCCAGCTCGCCTCCAACATCCGCACCTTCCCCAGCCGGCTCTCCGCGGTGCGCGGCAGTACCGCGACGAGCACGGATTTCTCCGTCATCAAGAACACGCGGCTGACGGAGCGCCTCACCTTCCAGCTTCGCGGCGAGGCGTACAACGCCTGGAACCAGCACTTCTTCCGCGAGGCCTACGTGAACACCACGCCCGCCAACACGGCGTTCGGCACCACCCAGACGGCATCCTCGCCGCGCGCCATGCAGCTCGGCCTGAGGCTGCAATTCTGATGACGCGCCGGGCTTTCCTCTCTAGCGCCGCGGCGGCCCTGCCCGTACGCGCCACCGCCGCCGCGCCCCTCGATATCGGCGGGCGCAAACAACTCTTCATCGACCGCCGCTTCATCGCCTCGGAACGCGGCATCTCGCTGCGCGTCAACCCGCCGCGCAAAGCCGGCCCCGTGATGCTCGGCGAACGCCCGTGGGAGCGCGGCCACATCGGCAGCTACTTCTCCGTGCTCGAAGACGGCGGCATCTACAAGATGTGGTACATGGCGCAGGGAAAGGGCGGCCACCTGTGCTACGCCACCTCCACCGACGGTGCGCGCTGGGAGCGCCCCACGCTCGGCGTGGTCGAGTTCGAAGGCTCGCGCGTCAACAACATCGTCATCGGCACGTTTCGCGAGGGCGCGGTGTTTCTCGATCCGGTCGCGCCCGCGCACCAGCGGTTCAAGACGCTGGCCTCGTTCGGCGCCAGGCGGCCCAGCGTGTTAGGCGCCAATTCCAACGGCACCCTGATGCTGATGGCCTCCCCGGACGGCATCCAGTGGAAGGAAGAGTTCAACGTGCTCCCCTTCCATCCCGACAGCCAGAACAATCTTTTCTGGGACGAGCGAACCGGCCAGTACCTCGCCTACCTGCGCGGCTGGAACCCGCTGCGCGTCGCCGTGCGCGCCGCCATCCCGCGCGAACGCATCCTCGGTCCCTGGCCATATACGAAGTCAGCCAACCCGCGCTATCTCTGGCGCGGCTTGTTCCGCGGCGGCGAGGAGTGGCCGCCCACCCTCAGCACGGAGTACCCCACGGTGCTCGCCGCCGATGAGAACGACCACGATTCCGACGTCTACACACCCAACGTGCAACCGTACCCCTGGGCCGAGGACGTATACATCGCGCTGCCTTCCTTCTTCCGCCACACCGCGGCGCCGGGCACGGAGAAGGTGCCCATGGCGGGCGTCCTCGACGTGCAGCTCGCCGTCAGCCGCGACGGTCTCCGCTTCGAGCGCCACGACCGCCGCCCCTACATCCCCCGCGGCCTCGCCGGCGAGATCGACAGCGCCAGCGTCTACATGGCGCTCGGCATGCTCCGCCGCGGCAGCGAGCTTTACCAGTATTACGCCGGCGGCTCCGCCGATCACGCCTCCAGCACCCCGGGCCGCAGCGCGCTGATGCTCGCCGTGCAACGGCTGGACGGCTTTGTTTCCGCCGAAGCCGGCGTACAGGGCGGCGAATTCATCACGCCGCCGTTCGTTTTCAAGGGCAGCCGGCTCCAAATCAACGTGGACGCCGCCGCCACCGGCCTGGTGCGGGTCGAAATCCCCGGCGCGCAGGGCTTCGAGCTCGACAACTGCGAGCCCATCATCGCCAACGACGTGGCGCACGAAGTCCGCTGGCGCGGCAGGCCGAAGCTCGCGGCTCTCGAAGGCAAGCCGGTTGCACTACGGTTCGTGCTGCACAACGCCCGGTTATTCGCGTTCCAGTTCGTCGCATAGGAGTCCGTCATGAATCCGGAAGTCCTGAGCATGTTCGACCTCGGCGGCAAGACGGCGCTGGTCACCGGCGGCGCCGTAAACCTCGGGTTCGATGCCGCCTGCGTGCTTGCCGCAGCCGGCGCGAGCGTCGCCGTTACATCCAGGCAGCGCGAACGCGCGTGTAACTCCGCCGCCGAAATCCAGAAGCGCTACCGTGTGGAAACCCTGGGGCTCGCGCTCGATCACACCGACCCCGCGCAGGTGGAAGCCGCGGTCGCCCAGGCCCTCGCCTGGAAGGAGCGCATTGACATCCTGGTGAACAACGCGGGCGGCGGCTCCGGCAACCGTCCCGGCAACCTGTTCCTGCGCGAGCCGGAGGAGATCGCCCGCCTCATCGAAGTAAACCTCACCGGGGCGCTCTACTGCGCGCGCGCCGTGGGAAGAATCATGGCCGAACAGGGCAGCGGCAAGATCATCAACCTCGGCTCCATCGCCGGCATCGTGGGCCGCGACCGCCGCATGTACGAGCGCAGCGCCATGAACGGCCAGCCCATCGAATACGCCGCCGCCAAGGCCGGGGTGATCGGAATGACTCGCGACCTGGCCGGCTTCCTCTCGCCCAAGGGCGTCTACGTCAACTGCATCTCGCCCGGCGGCTTCGCGCGCAATCTGCCGGAAACGTTCGTGCGGGATTACGGCGGCCGCACGCCGCTCGGGCGCATGGGCCGCGACGGAATCGACCTGAAGGGCGCCATTCTGTTCCTCGCTTCGCCCGCTTCCGATTACGTCACCGGCCACAACCTGGTGGTCGATGGAGGCTTCTCCATATGGCAGTGAAACCGCGCATCGCCGTGGTGGGCCTCGGCTCCATCGGCCGCCGCCACGCGCGCCTGCTTCTGGCGCGCCCGGATGTCGCGGTCGAAGTCGTGGAGCCCAGCGCCGCCGCGCTCGCGTTCGCCCAAACCCAGCTTGGGCCGCTCAATGCGCACACAAGTTTCGACGCCATGCTGGCTTCCGCGCCGGAGATGGTGCTGATCGCCAGCCCCACGAACTTCCACGCCGATCAGACCGTGGCCGCGCTCGCCTCGGGCGCTCACGTCTTCTGCGAGAAGCCCATGAGCGGCAACCTTGCCGATGCCGTGCGCATGAAGCAGGCCGCGGACGCCGCGGGCCGCATCCTGAACATCGGCTTCCACCTGCATTTCTGCGAAGGCCTGGTGGCGCTTAAGCGCGTCATTGCCGAGGGCCGGCTCGGCACGGTGCTCCACGCGCACATGCGCGTGGGCACTTACATCACCCTGGTCAACTCCGCCTCGCGCTACCAGATGCGGCAGGAGGGCTCCCTGATGCTCGATTACTCGCACCAGCCCGACCTGCTCTGGTGGCTGTTCGGGGCCGTGCCGCGCACCGTCTACACCGCGGGCTTCGAGGGCGGAAACATCGAGCTCACTTCACGGCCCAACGTCGCGGCGATCCTCTGCGAGTACGACACGCCCTTCCTCGCCACCATCCACCTGAATTACCTTCAGATGCCCGAACGGCACGAATACGAGATCGTGGGCGATGAAGGCTGGGCCGTGTTCGATTTCAACCGCGGCCTGCTGCGGGTGGGCCGGCGGCGCGACCAGAGCGTCGCCGAGTCCCTGCACGGCACGGAGAAGGACGACATGGTGCGCGCCGAGCAGCAAGCCTTCCTCGACGCCGCGGCCGGCCGCCGCGCGCCCGAAACCTCCGCCTCCGACGGGCTGATCTCGACCGCCATCTGCGAGGCCGCCGTGGAATCCTGGCGCGCGCGCCGCCCCGTCGAGGTGCAGCGCCCGTGCTGAGCGCGCGGCTGCGCGAGGGCCTTCGGCGGATCGCGGATCTCGCCGATCCCGCGCACCTGGCCCAGGCCGAGCGCCGCCAGCTCGCCGCCTGGAACTACGAGCCGCCCGGCCGCCTTCCCTCGCTGCTGCTCGACGTGCGCCCGCCCGAGTGGCCGCCGTTCCCCTACCGCGAAACTCTCGACGATCCCGAGAAGGCGCTTTGGAACGAACTTCTTCAACCCTACGTGGGCGTGCATCTGCGCGACGACCGCATGTTGACCGTGCGCCCGCACTTCGGTTCCGGCACGGTGGCGTCGCTGTTCGGCGCCAGGACCGTGCGCTTCGCCGACGAGGTCCCCTGGGTGGAACCGCTCGGCTCCAATGACGCCATTCGCGACCTGGTGGCCCGCGGCATCCCCGATCTCGAGGCCGGCTTCGGCGCCAAGGTCTTCGAGTGGCTGCGGGTCTACCGCGATTACCTCGCCGAATGCCCGCACGTCCGCATCTTTCTGGCCGATACGCAAGGCCCGCTCGATACCGCCCTGCTGCTCTGGGGCCCGCGCATTTACTTCGCCATGCGGGAGGATCCCGCGCTGGTCCACGCGTTGCTCGACCTGATCACCGAAACCACCATCGCCTTCACGCGCGCGGAAAAAGAGATCGCGGGCGAAGCGCGCGATTCCATCGTGCACTTCTGGTATCGCGTCCCCGCCGGAGTGCGGGTGGTGGACGATGTCGCCATCAACATCTCGCCCGCCATGTACGAGGAGTTCAGCCGTCCTTACAACGAGCGTATCTTCGCGGCGTTCGGCGGCGGCTACATGCACTATTGCGGCCACCTGCTCAAGAGCCACGAGCTGCGCCTGGCCACCCGCGGCCTGCGCGGCATCGAGATGGGCTTTGACAACCCCGGACGCAGCCCCGCCTACACGCTCGAATCCATCTGGGCTTCGGCCGCGCGCCGGCGCGTGGCCATCCTGTGGATCGCCGAAGCCTTCCCCGAGACCTTTCCGCGCATCCCCACGGGCCTGGTCTACGGGTGCAAGTTGCCTGCGGTCGCGTGGGAAGACGCCCCGGCCGTGCTCGTGCGCCTGCGCGCGGCGCTAGAATCCCAGGAGAAATTATGAAACCGCTCGAAGGCATACTCCCCGCTGTTGTGACTCCGCTAGATGACCAGGGGCGCTTCTGCCCCGCGGCATTCGAGCGCCTGCTGGAAGCTCTCTACGGCTCCGGCGTCCATGGCATTTATGTCTGCGGCAACACCGGCGAGGGCCTCGCCCAATCCGCCGCGCAGCGCATGCAGGTGGCCGAGGCCGCCGTGCGCTGCTCGCCCAAGGACAAGCTCGTCATCATCCACGTGGGAGCGCACGAACTGGACGATGCCGTAAAGCTCGCGCGGCACGCCGAGCGCATTGGCGCGAGCGCCATCAGCAGTCTGCCCCCGCTCAAAGGCAGCACCGCCGCAGACGTCACCAGCTATTACAGATCCCTGACCTCGGCCGCGAGCCTGCCGTTCCTGCTTTACTATTTCCCGGGGATGTCGCCCGTGATCGCTGAAGGCAATCTCGCCTTCGACCTGCTGGCGCTACCCAACGTTGCCGGGCTGAAGTTCACCGACTTCGATCTCTACCGCCTCGGGCTGCTTCGGCGCCGCGGCGCCGTGGTCTTCAACGGGCGCGACGAAGTGCTGGCCGCCGGCCTGCTGATGGGAGCCAACGGCGGCATCGGGTCGTTCTACAACGTGGCCCCCGAGCTTTTCCTGATGGTCTACCGCCTCGGGCGCGAAGGCCGCTGGGAAGAAGCGCGCCCCATCCAGACGCAGATCAACGAGCTGGTGGAAATTGGGCTGCGGTTCCCGCTGCTTTCGGCCACCAAGCGCATGCTCGCCTGGTCGGGGCTCGATTGCGGCCGCTGCGTTCCCGGCTCGCCCGAAATGACCGCGCGGCAGGAGAGCGAATTGCGCGCCGCGCTGGCCGCCTCGAGCCTGGCGGGCCAGAGTTTCACCGGTCTTCGCATTTCATGAGCAAGGCCGCCTACGCCTGGGTGCTGGTGGGGCTGCTCTGGATCGTCGCCCTGCTCAACTACGTGGACCGGCAGATCATCTTCTCGATGCTGCCGCTGGTGGAGGCCGATCTCAAGCTCACCGCCGTGGAAATGGGTCTGCTCGGAACGGTGTTCCTCTGGGTCTACGGCTCGCCACCGGACTGCACTTCAGCGGCATCTACGTGGGCATCGTGATCGGCGGCGCGGGCGGCGGCTGGATGGGCGAGCACTATGGCTGGCGCACGGCGTTTACCGTGCTCGGCATCGCCGGCATCGCCTACGCGCTGGTGCTCAAGCTTTTCCTGCGCGGCCCCGAAGCCGCGCCTGCCGCGCCCGCCGCCCGCCCGGGATTCTTCCCCGCCATGCGCGAGCTGGTGCGGCTGCGCGGCTTCCTCACGCTCACCGCCGTCTTCAGCACTTGGTCGATCGCCAATTGGATCGTCTACACCTGGCTGCCGCTCTACCTCTATGAGCGCTTTCGCATGAGCCTCACGCTGGCGGGCTTTTCCGGCACGTTCTACATTCAGGCCGGCAGCGTGGGCGGCATCCTGCTCGGAGGCTGGCTGGCCGACCGCTGGGCGCGCCGCACGCCGCGGGGCCGCATCCTCACCCAGGTGGCGGGATTCGCCGCCGCCTCGCCGTTCCTGCTGATCGTGGCCCTCACTGCCTCGCCCGTCATTCTGGTGTGCAGCCTGGTGGTGTTCGGCGTCGGCCGCGGCATGTACGACGCGAACGCGATGCCGGTGCTCTGCCAGGTCGCGCGGGCCGACCTGCGCGCCACCGGTTATGGCATATTCAACTGCGTGGGTTGCATTGTGGGCGGCGTCGTGGCTGCCGCCGCCGGCTATGTCAAGGCCATCCTGGGCTTGAACTCCGCGTTTCTCGCGGCCGCTGTGCTATTGGGCGCGTCCGCGATCGTGCTGCTGCGCCTGCGCATCACAGAGAAGGCATTATGAACCGCCGTTCGTTCTTATGCACCGCCTCCGCCGCGGCCCTGCCGCCGGCGAAATTCCGAGCCGCCCTCATCGGCCACACCGGCCGGGGCAATTACGGCCACGATTGGGACGCGGCTTTCAAGGGTTTTCCGAACGTGGAAGTAGTGGCGGTGGCGGATCCCGATGACGCCGGCCGCGCCAAGGCCAAGGCCCGCAGCGGCGCCGCCCGCGATTACCGCGACTACCGCGAAATGCTCGAGCGCGAGAAGCCCAACGTAGTGGCGATCTGCACCCGCTGGCTCGATCAGCGCGTCCCCATGTTCACGGCCGTCGCGGCTGCCGGCGCCCACATTCTGCTGGAAAAACCCTTTGCCGCGACCCTGGAAGAAGCCGACCGCATGGTGGACGCCGCCGCTCGCGCCCGTATCAAGGTGCAGGTGGGCCACACCGCCCGCCCACATCCCATCACCTTGCAGGTGAGGCGCATGGTCGAGGAAGGCGTGATCGGCCGCCTCATGGAAATGCGCGCCCGCGGCAAGGAGGACCGCCGCGCCGGGGGCGAAGACCTCATCGTGCTCGGTTCGCATTGCTTCGACCTGATGCGCCTGTTCGCGGGCGACCCGCAATGGGTGTTCGCCAACGTGGCCGCCGCCGGCCGCGACGTCACCCCCGCCGACGCCCGCAAGCCCACCGAGCCGGTCGGCCCGGTGTTCGGCGACGACGTGGCCGCCATCTTCGGCTTCCCCGGCGGCGTGCGCGGCTACTTCAACTCCAAGGCCAGCGACGTGCCCAACAACGGCCGCTTCGGCATCACCCTCTACGGCAGCAAGGGCGCCATCTGGATTCCGCTGACTTCGGTGCCGAGCGATCCTGCTTCCATCCTGCGCTCGACCTCCTGGGGCGACGGCGCCTGGACGCGCATCGAGCCGCCACCCGGTGCGAGCGGCGACCGCCACGCCGCCAACGCCCTGATGGTCTCGGGCTTGCTGGAGGCCATCGAGCAGGACCACGAGCCCGCCTGCTCCGCCCGCGACGGCCGCTGGCCCATCGAGATGGTCGCCGGCATCTATCAGTCGCACTTCGCCGGCGCCCGGCTCCCATTCCCCTTAAGCCGCCGCCGGACTGTGTGACTTCCGTCACAGCCCGCCCGCGCGGGACTGGTACGCTGAAAGTGTATGGCTGTGGCGGCGCCCCCGGTACTCAGGAAGAAACTGATGCGCCGCGCGCCGGTGGACCGCTCGCAGGCCCTTCGCCGCGCGTTTCAACTCGCCTTCCTGGCGCTTAACATTTGGATCGGGGTGGAGTTCTACCTCTTCGTCCGCTATTACGAATCCGGCGGCGCCACGGTCTGGGCCCCGCGTCCGCCCGGCGTTGAAGGCTGGCTGCCCATCGCCTCGCTCATGAACCTCAAAGTGTGGCTGCTCACCGGCGAGTTGCCGCGCGTGCATCCCGCCGGGATGTTCCTGCTCCTCGCTTTCCTGGCGATCTCCTGGCTGCTGCGGAAAACGTTCTGTAGCTGGCTGTGCCCGGTCGGCGCTGTCTCGGAATGGCTCTGGAGGCTTGGCAAGAGCACCTTCCGCCGCAACTGGCGGCTGCCCCGCTGGGCGGATATCCCGCTGCGCGGCGTCAAGTACGCGCTATTCGGCCTGTTCCTGTACGCCGTCGCCGCGATGCCCGTGGCTGGCATCCGTGCGTTCCTGGAAGGCCCGTACGGCGTTGTGGCCGACGTCAAGATGCTCAACTTCTTCCGCTTCATGGGGGTGACTGCGGCGGTCACCCTCGGCGTGCTGGTGATCCTTTCCGTATTCGTGCAGAATTTCTGGTGCCGCTACCTGTGCCCATACGGCGCGTTTCTGGGCCTCGCCGCACTGTTCAGTCCCACGCGCATCCGCCGCAATCCGGAAACCTGCATCGATTGCGCCAAGTGCGCCAAAGCCTGCCCCTCGCAGCTTCCCGTGGATAAGCTCATCACTATCCGTTCCGCCGAATGCACCGGGTGTCTCGAGTGCGTGGCCGTCTGCCCCGCCGCCGGCACGCTGGCGCTCTCGCTGCCGCGGCGCCGCGCGGTCCCCGCCTGGGCGGTGGCGGCGTTGATCGCGGCCCTGTTTTTCGGCGCCTACGGTTACGCGCGCTGGACCGGCAGTTGGCGCACCGATCTCCCCAGCACCGTCTACTTCGAACTGATTCCCAACGCGAACCAATTCTCGCACCCGTAAGATAGAAGAATGCTGGTGCTCGCCTCGCGCTCGCCGCGCCGCAGCGAACTGCTCCGCCGTGCCGGCATTCCGTTCGTGGTGCGCGTCCCCTGCGAGGTGGACGAATCGCCGCGCCCGCACGAAAAGCCCGAGCGCTACGTGCGCCGCCTGGCCGAAGCCAAAGCCCTCGCGGTGGCTGCCGGCGACGGTGAAATCATCCTCGGCGCGGACACTGCCGTCTGCATCGGCGGCCATATTCTGGGCAAGCCCGAGGACAACGCCGGCGCGCGCCGTATGCTCGCGCTGCTCTCCGGACGCCGGCACGAAGTGATCACCGGCATCTGCCTGCGGTTTCCCAGCCGTGTCGTCACCGATTGGGCCACCACCCACGTCTGGTTCACCGAACTCTCCGACGCCGATATCGACGAGTACATTGCCAGCGGCGAGCCGGAGGACAAAGCCGGAGCCTACGCGATCCAGGGCCTGGCGTCCAAGTACGTGGAGCGCATCGACGGCGACTATTCGAACGTCGTCGGCCTCCCCGTGGCGCTCGTCTGGAAGCATCTGCGTGCGTGATACGATGGCGGTTTCCATGCTCCCAGCCGAATCCCGCCCCAAAGTTGTCCTTGGTCTTGCGGTCCTTCTTTGCGGCGCGTTTCTGCTACAGAGCTTCGCCGCCAGCCGCGTAAAATCGGCCGGCGCCGACGAGCCGCCGCACTTCGCCGCGGGGCTCTCGTACGTCTCCACCGGCAAGGTGGTGCTCAATCCGCAGCACCCGCCGCTGCTCAAGGAACTGAGCGGCCTGTTCACGCTGTTCTCGGGAGCGCGCTGGCCCCACACGCAGGCGGCGCAACTCGCCCTCGCCGGCCAGCGGCCCATGGACTGGATCGCGGGCAGGGAGATCCTGCGTGCCAACGGACCGGACAATGCGCTGTTCTGGGCTCGGATGCCGATGACCCTGGTCGCGGCCCTGGGGGCGGCCCTGCTGTTCCTGTGGGGGCGCGCGATGTTCGGCGCGGTGGCCGGGCTTGCGGCGATGTTCCTCTACGCGCTCGATCCGGTGATCGTGGGCCACTCCTTCTCCATCACGTTCGATGTAGGGGTGGCGGTGTTTTCGGTGCTGTTTCTTTTCGTGCTCTGGCGGTACGTTCAGAATCCGAGCGTGCCGCGGCTGGTGTGGTGCGGCGTGGCTCTGGGCGCCGCTTTGGGAGCGAAGTTTTCGGCCATGTTTCTGCTTCCCGTGGCGGGCGTACTGCTGTTCGCGGCCGCCCGCGCTCGGCGCATCAAAGCCGGCCCGAACGATCCTTGCCCCTGCGGCAGCGGCAAGAAGTTCCGGAAATGCCACGGGGCGGAAGGCGCAACCTCCGGCGGCGGCATGCTTCGTGCCGCGTGGGTTTTTGGAGCCATGCTGCTGGGCGCGGCCCTGACGCTCCAGGTGATCTACCTCTTTTCGGGCGATCCACTGATCTACTGGAAGAACTTCAATCAGGTCTATGCGGATGAGAACCCGAATCACCTTTCCTTCCTCGCCGGGCAGTTCCAGAAGCGCTTCTGGGGCTACTTCCCCGCTGCTTACCTGCTGAAAGAACCGCTGGCGAGCATCGCCTGCGTGGCCATCGGGCTCGTCATCCTGGTGCGCAGCAAGAGCATCAAGCTGCTCGACAAGCTCTTCGTGGTGGTACCCGCCTTCGGGTACTTCGGGGCCCACATGGTGGTGGCGGCGAACATCGGCATTCGCTACATCTTCCCCGCGCTTCCCTTCGCGTACCTGATCGGCGGCGTGGGCTTGGCGTCGCTACTTGGCGGCAGCCGCCGGATGAAGATCGCCGCCGCGGTGCTCGCCCTCTGGATGGTGGCCGCCGCCGCGGGCAGCTTCCCCAATGGCCTCTCCTATTTCAACGAGAGCGCCTGCCTGCTCACCAGCCCAGGTGAGATCGGCCTGGGCGGCGGCTCCCGCTGCGGCATCAAATGGCTGGACGACAGCAACGTGGACTGGGGCCAGGGGCTGAAACAGCTCCGCGCATGGATGGAGGAGCACGCCAGGGGACGCCAGGTGTACCTGGCGAACCCGCTGGGCGGCTTGACAGCCGACGCCTACGGCCTGAACTACGCGGACATGCAAGGCTCCGCGGCGCCGCCCCCGGGATTGTACGCGGTTAGCGCCCACCTGGTGGCGCGTTACCCGAAAACCTGGGTGCAGCGCATCCCGCCTACGGCGATCGTCGGCCAGTGCCTGTACGTGTACGATATCCGCTGATCTACCCTGCCTGGCCGCGCAGGAACTTGATCCCGTCGAACGCGATGTCGTCCGGCGTGGGCGCAAGATCGCGCCAGATGGAGGCGGCGGCGGAAATCTCGCCCAGCGCGAAGCCGAAGCTCTCAATGGTGAGCAGACCGTTGTAGCCGATGTCCCGCATGGCCGCGAATACTTCGCCCCAGGGAACGTGCCCGCTGCCGGGTGTCCCGCGGTCGTTCTCGCAGGTGTGGATGTGCGCGATGTGCCGGCCCGCGGCGCGCAGGCTGGCGGCCACGTCCTTCTCCTCGATATTGGCGTGGAAGGTATCGAACAGCATGCGGACGTTCGGGTGGTTGACCTCGTCGCACAGGCGCGCGGCGTCTTCGGCGGTGTTCAGGAAGTAGGTCTCGAAGCGGTTGAGGGGCTCCGCGCAGAGCAGCACGCCGTTTTCGGCCGCCACCGGACCGAGCTCCTGCAAGGCTTCCACCGCCCGGTTCCACTCGTCCGCAGTACGGCGCCGTCCGGGCAGGTAGCCGATGGGCGCGTAGACCGGCCCGCCCAGCATGGTTCCGCCCGCATCGCCCACGGCCTTCAGGCAGTCGGCCAGGTGCGCCACGCCGCGGCGCCGGACGGCGGCGTCGTCCGAAATGATGTTGATTTCCTGGTTCAAGACCGTGCAGACGGTCAGCCCGAGACCGTTCTGCTCCGCCGCCTGCCGCAGCATGGCCGCCGGGAATTTGGCGGGCTTGGAGATGAAGACCTCGAAGCTGTCGAAACCGCCCTGCTTCACCTTGGGGAGCAGTCCCAGGTCTGAAGAGCCGAAATCGGCCGTCCAGATGAACATGTTCACGCCGTATTTCATACGTCCCTCACTCTATCACTGTTCGAAACCGTACCGGCGCAGCACCTGTTTGCCGCGAGGGCTTGTGAGCCACTCCAGGAAGCGGAGCGCGGCCTCGCGGTTGCCGCTGGCCGATACCACCCCGCCCGCCTGCCGTATGGGCGCGTGAAGAGCGGCAGGCAACAGAATGCCTCCGCGGTCATAAACCAGCGCCCAGGCGGTGATGACGGCCTCCGCGTTGCCGGTCTGGGCGAACTGGAAGGCTTGCTGAACATTCTCGCCGTAGACGATCCTGCCGGAGATCCTGTCCCAAAGCCCGAGTTTCCGAAGCGCCTCCCGCGCCGCCACCCCGTAGGGAGCGTGCAGAGGGTTAGGGATGGCCACATGCCGCACCTTCAGCAGGTCTTCCGGGCTGCGGATCCGGCCCGAGCGGGACCATAGGCCCAGCCGCCCTACGGCGTATGTCCGGACGGAGCCGGGCAGGAGTTTCCGCGACGCCGTGAGCTGTTCTACAAACAATTGATTTGCCGATAGATAAACATCGAAAGGAGCGCCGTTTTCAATTTGACGCGCCAGCATGCCGCTGGAGCCCAGGCTGAAACGGAGGGAGCAGCCGGTGTCTCTGGCAAGGGACTGGCTCAGTTCCGTTTGAGCGCGGGCGAGATCGGCGGCGGCGGCTGCCAGGATGCGGCATTCGGCCGCGCGCAAGTTCCCGCAACTCAGCGGCATTACCAAGCTTGACAACAACACACTAAAGTTTAATAATGAGGTTGTGCTAATAAGTGCGGCACTAGGCAGCATGGCATACCTTCCAGGAGCTGCACGGCAATGGAGGAAAGAACAGCAAAATGGGCAAGACTATAGGGATTGACTTGGGCACCACCAACTCGGTCGTGGCCGTCATGGAAGGCGGCCAGCCGACGGTGATTGCCAACCAGGAGGGCAGCCGCACGACCCCATCTGTGGTCGCTTTTACCAAGAGCGGCGAGCGCCTGGTGGGCCAGGTGGCCAAACGCCAGGCCATTACGAATTCAGAGAATACCATTTTTTCCATCAAGCGCTTCATGGGCAGGCGCTACGACGAAGTCACCGAAGAGATGAAGATGGTCCCGTACAAAGCGGTGCGGGGCGATCACGGCGACGCCCGTGTGGATATCTCCGGAAAGAAGTATTCCCCGCCCGAAATCTCGGCCATGATCCTCACCAAGCTGAAGGAAGCGGCCGAAGCCTACCTGGGCGAGAAGGTCACCGAGGCGGTGATCACGGTTCCCGCGTACTTCAATGACGCGCAGCGGCAGGCCACCAAGGACGCCGGCAAGATCGCCGGGCTGGAGGTCAAGCGCATCATCAACGAGCCGACCGCGGCCGCGCTGGCCTACGGGCTTGACAAGAACAAGAACGAAACCATCGCCGTGTACGACTTCGGCGGCGGCACGTTCGATATCTCCATCCTGGAAGTGGGCGAAGGCATCGTCGAGGTGAAATCCACCAACGGCGATACGCACCTGGGCGGTGACAACCTCGACCAGCGCATCATCGACTGGATCGTCAGCGAGTTCAAGCGCGAGCAGGGCATCGACCTCTCCCGCGACCCCATGGCCATGCAGCGTCTCAAGGAAGCCGCCGAAAAGGCCAAGATGGAACTCTCCACGCTGCTCGAGACCGAGATCAATCTGCCGTTCATCACCGCCGATCAGACCGGGCCGAAGCACCTGACCATGAAGCTGACCCGGGCGCGGTTCGAGCAGATGGTGGAGGATCTGGTCCAGCGCTCCGTGGGTCCCTGCAAGCAGGCCATGGCGGACGCGGGCGTCACCCCGCAGCAGATCGACGAGGTCGTGCTGGTGGGCGGCCAGACGCGCATGCCGCGCATCCAGCAGGTGGTGCGCGACCTGTTCGCCAAGGAACCCCACAAGGGTGTGAACCCGGATGAAGTGGTGGCCGTGGGCGCGGCGGTGCAGGGCGGCGTACTGACCGGCGAGGTCAAGGACGTGCTGCTGCTCGATGTGACTCCGCTTTCGCTCGGCATCGAGACGCTGGGCGGTGTGTTCACCAAGCTGATCGACCGCAACACCACCATCCCTACGCGCAAGAGCGAGGTCTTCTCCACGGCTTCGGACAACCAGCCTTCGGTGGAGATCAAGGTTTACCAGGGCGAGCGGCCCATGGCGGCGCAGAACCGTCTGCTGGGCGTGTTCCAGCTCGGCAACATTCCGCCGGCCCCGCGCGGCATCCCGCAGATCGAGGTGACCTTCGACATCGACGCCAACGGCATCCTGAACGTCACCGCCAAGGACCGCGCCACCAACAACGAGCAGAAGATCACCATCACCTCCTCTTCCGGCCTTTCCAAGGACGAGGTGGAGAAGATGGCCAAGGACGCCGAAGCGCACTCGGCTGAAGACCGCAAGCTGCGCGACACGGTGGAGGCGCGCAACCGCGCCGATGCGATGATCTACAACGTGGAGAAGACGCTCAAGGAGCATCGCGGCAAGGTGTCGGAAGCCGACGCCAAGGCCATCGAGTCGGCCATCGAAGAGACCCGGAAGACGCTCCAGGAAAACGATGCGGCCAAGATCAACGCGGCCATCGACAAGCTGACTTCCGCGAGCCACAAGCTGGCCGAAGCCATGTACCGCGCCACCTCGCAGCCGGGCGCCGGCCCGCAGCAACCGGGCGGCGAACCGCCCAAAGAGGGAGGCAAGGGCAAAGACAACGTCGTGGACGCCGAGTTCGTGGACGTCGACGACAATAAGAAATGATCCATGGCGCCGCCGAAGCATGATTACTACGAAACGCTCGGGGTACCCAAGGGCGCCGGCCCGGATGACATACGTAAGTCGTACCGCAAGCTGGCGCGCAAGTACCACCCCGATCTGAACCCCGGCGACAAATCCGCCGAAGAGCGCTTCAAGCGGGTACAGGAGGCCTACGACATCCTGAGCGACCCGAAGAAACGGCAGATGTACGATCAGTACGGCTTCTACTCCGAGACGGGTATGCCGGGCGGGGGACCGGGCGCGGGCGGTACGCAATGGCAGCCCGGCATGGATTTCGGCGGCTTCGATTTTTCCGATTTATTCTCCGGGGCGGGCGCGGGCACGGGCGGCGCCCGGCGCGGAGGAACCGCTTCGGCCGGAACCGGGGGGCGCTTCAGCGACATCTTCTCCCAGTTCTTTGGCCGCGGCGGGGCCCGCGAACCCGCTCCGGAGAAGGGCAGCGACCTGGAATACGGCCTCAACGTGGATTTTTGGCAGGCTATCAAGGGTACCCAGATACGGGTCAACATCACCCGCTATGACGTGTGCGGCGCTTGCCAGGGCAGCGGGGCGGCCGGCGGCGCCACGGGCATGTGCCCAGAGTGCAACGGCAGCGGCACGGTGAGCCAGATGGCCGGGGCCATGCGCTTCAACCTGACTTGCCCGCGCTGCAACGGCAGCGGCAAGCTGAAGAACGTCTGTTCCGTCTGCCACGGGGAAGGGCGCGTTCCCCGTGCCGAATCCGTGGAGGTGCGCATCCCGCCCGGTGTGCGCAGCGGAACGCGGCTGCGTGTGCCGGGCAAAGGCAACGCCGGCACCGGCGGCGCTCCGCCGGGCGACCTCTACATCACCACCAACGTGGAACCGCACCCTTTCTTCAGCCGCGAGGGCGACAACATCGAGATCAAAGTGCCGGTCACGGTGTGGGAGGCGGGTCTGGGCGCCAAGATCGAGGTGCCGACCATCGACGGCAGGGCGCTGCTGAAGATCCCGCAGGGCACCACAAACGGCCAGCGTTTCCGCCTGCGCGAGAAGGGCGTTCTCAACCCGCGCACCGGAGCGCGCGGCGACCAGATCATCGAAGTGGTGATCCAGGCGCCGGACGTCCACGACGAGCGCACCAAGGAACTGCTGCGGGAATTGGGCAAGCTGCACCCGGAAGACCCTCGGGCCGGAATGTGGTCGCAAGTGTAGGGAATCCGCTATGCCGAAGAGATCCAAAGCCGCTTATATGATTTCCGCCGTGGCGGAGCAGTACGCTATACACCCCCAGACCCTGCGGCTCTATGAGCGCGAGGGACTGTTGACCCCCTCGCGCAGCGAAGGCAACACACGGCTCTACACCGACGGCGACCTGGAGCGGCTGGAGGTCATCCTGCACCTGACCCGCGACCTGGGCGTGAACCTGGCCGGGGTCGAGATCATCCTCAACATGCGCGAGAAGATGGCGGCCATGCAGTCGCAGATCGAGGAGTTCATCGCCACGCTCAACCGCGAGCTGGCTGCGCGCAGCAAGCCATCGGAGCCCTCCAGCCGCCACTGTCTCATCCCGGTGGTGGATCTTTCCAAGACGCCCGCCCCGGCCGCCCGCAAGAATAAGCCGCGCGAATAGGGAGATCCGGCTGTATAATCCTGCTGGCGATTGCCGTCAGGAGGACTTATGCGCCGCCTTGCTTTGCTGTTACTTCTCGCGTTCCCCATGCTCAAGGCCGGAATGACCGCGGAGCAACGCGTTCACGACTTCAATCAACTGGCCGCAGTCTTTGCGAAACGGTACGCGCCGTACGAGTGGAAGAAACAGGTGGCCGGCTTCGACCTGCTGGACACGGCGCCGTGGCTCGACCGCGTGCGCAGGGCCAAGGACGATCTCGAATTCATGGAGATTTGCAGCGAGTATGTGGCCCGGCTCGATGATACCCACACGCAGTACACCAGTCCCGGGCGCATGATTGCCGACCTCGGATTCTATGTCGATATCTACGACGGCAAGGTGCTGGTGGAGCAGATCAACCGCGCGCGCCTGCCGGCCGCACGCTTCCCGTTCCAGGTGGGCGATGAGCTGGTTTCACTCGATGGGAAGACGGCGGAGGAGTGGATCGCCGCATTCGCAAAGGTGCGGCGGCGCGGCAGCGCCACCGCCACGCGCCGCACCGTTGCGGACCTGATCACGTACCGGCCGCAAACCGTGGTGCCCCGGGTGGTGGAGCTCGGCGACACGGCGCAGGTGGTGATCCGCAGGGACGGCGGAGAGCTCGAAACCTATACTGTGCCGTGGACCAAGACGGGTGTCCCCATGACGGAGATCGGACCGGTGCCGTCGCCCAAGGCACAGCTCAAAGCGGCCTCCACCGAGGCGCCCGAGTACCTGCGGCTGCTTAGCGAGATGCGCAACTGGAGCGCGCCGGCCGGCGACCACCTGCTTCAGGGTGAAGTCTGGTCCGAGGAGGCGGGGGAGATGGTTCCGCGCCGGTACGTGCTGGGGATCGGAAGCCGCGCGCCCGCGTACGGAATGCCGGCGGGTTTCATACAGCGGCTGGGAAGGATTTCCTCGCATTTCCATTTCTCGGGCACTTACGAATCCGGCGGCTACAAGATCGGTTTGCTGCGAGTGCGGTCATTCAGCCCGTCCAACCAGGCCGCCGCCATCGCCGAGCTGGATGACGAGATCCCCTACATGCAGCAGAACACGGACGGCCTGGTCGTCGATGTGATGCGCAACCCCGGCGGCGGCTGCTACATGCTGGACGTGGCGGCGCGGCTGATCCCCCAGCCGTTCTGGTTCTTCGGTGAAGAACATCGGGTGACACTCGACCGCGTGAACACACTTCAAGCCGCGCTCGATTCGGCGATCCGCCTGCGTGCCGAGCAGTGGATCATCGATACCTACGCGGCCATCCTCGATCAGATGAAGCAGGCGTACCAGGAAAACCGCGGCCGCACCGGGCCCATACCGGCGTGCACGCAATGGGGATCGGCGGATGCGCCGAGCTTCCTCAATTTGCCGGCCAAAGTGGTCTACACCAAGCCGGTTATTTTTCTGATCGATGATTTCTCGATCTCCGCCGCCGACATCTTCCCCTCCATGATGCAGGACAACGCCCGCGGGCCGCTCGTGGGCACGCGCACCAACGGCGCCGGCGGCCAGAACAGCGGCCCGTGGCACCTGATGTATTCGGAAGCCTATACCACGTGCACGGCGACCCTGGTAACCCGTAAAGCGCCGGTGGTCACGCCAGAGTACCCGACCGCTCATTACATCGAGAACGTCGGCGCGCGGGCGGACATTCCGCTCGACTATATGACGCGCGAGAATCTGATGACGGGCGGCCGTCCCTTCGTGGACGGCTTCACCCGCATCATCGTGGACGAGATTCGCAAGTCCCGGGGGCAGTAGCGGCGGCGCGGTGTACTACACTTGACCTATGGTTCAAGGAATCGAGCACACCGCGCTGGCCTCTCCCGATCCCGAGAAGCTCGCCCAGTGGTACGTGGAACATCTTGGTTTCGCCATCGTGTCCCATTCGCCCGCCAGCAAGACCACCTTCGTCAAAGCCCCGAACGGCTTCATGCTGGAGATCATCACCTCAAACGGCATTCCGCGCGGCGAGCAGCAGTTGCGCGACATCGGCCTGCGGCACCTGGCCATCGCGGTCTCCGATTTCGACAGCGTATACGGCTCGCTCAAGGCCAGGGGCGTGAACTTCATCTCCGAGCCCGAGACCGCCAAGGGGAACCGCCTGGTGTTCTTCACCGATCCGGACGGCAATTACCTGCACCTGCTCCAACGGGCGCAGCCGCTCGCCTGAGGGGATGAAAAGCAGCCGCGAACAGGCCGGCTGGTATTTCTACGATTTCGCCAACTCGGCGTTTTCGTCTACCGTGGTCACGCCCTTCCTGGGCCCCTACCTGCTGGGACTGGCATTGGCCGCCTCCGATGGCCGCGGGTTCGTTCACCCGCTGGGGCTGAACATCTCCGCGCGGGCGTGGTGGAGCTACGTGCTGGCGGCTTCGGTGGCCCTCCAGGTAGTCTTTCTGCCGCTGATCGGGGCGCTGGCCGATTACAGCCGCCGCAAGAAACTCCTGCTGGCGCTCCTGGCTTACGGCGGCGCTCTGCCCACCATCGCGCTGTTCTGGGTGCGCGGCGAGGCGTACCTGGCGGGCGGCCTGCTGTTTCTCTGGGCCAACCTGTGTTTCGGCGCCTCCGTGGTTGTGTACAACTCCTACCTGCCGCAGATCGCCAGACCCCAGGAACGCGACGCCGTGTCTTCCAAGGGCTGGGGGCTGGGGTACCTGGGCGGGGGCACGCTGCTCGCGCTTAACGTGCTGCTGGTCTTCAAGGCGGACGCTCTCGGGCTGCGGGGCGAGGAAGCGGTGCGCATCAGCCTGGCCTCGGCGGGCGTGTGGTGGGCGTTGTTCACCCTGATCCCGCTGGCCGCGCTGAAAACCCGCGAGCCGGCGCTGGCCATGCCGCCGGGCGAGAACTATCTGACCCAACCCGTGCGGCAACTGGCCCGCACTGTGCGGGAACTCCGGCGCCAGCCGCAGGCGCTGCGGTTCCTGCTCGCCTACCTGCTCTACAACGACGCCATTCAGGCGGTGATCGGGCTGGCTTCGCAGTTCGGCACCGACGAATTGAAGATGTCCATGGCGAGCCTCGCCACGATGACCCTTATGGTGCAGTTCGTGGCGGTGCTGGGCGCGCTGGGGTTTAACCGCATCGCGGCTCGTACCGGGGCCAAGCGCGCCATCATGTTCTCGCTCGCGGTATGGTCTGCGGTGATCGTGGCTATTTTCGCCTGGGTCCGCACGGGAACGCAGTTCTTTGCGCTGGCGGCGGTGGTCGCGCTGGTGCTCGGCGGCAGCCAGGCGCTCAGCCGGTCGCTGTTTTCCCAGATGATTCCGAAGGGCAAGGAGGCGGAATACTTCGGAATCTACGAAATCAGCGACAAGGGCACAAGCTGGCTTTGCCCGCTGCTGTTCGGGCTGGCTTTGCAGTTTACCGGGAGCTACCGCGCGGCGGTGCTCTCGCTGCTGATTTCCTTCCTGGCGGGTATGGCGGTGCTGGCGCGCGTGCGGCCCGGCACTGCGCGGTAGCTACGGCATTTTTTGCAGGATCGCCGCGAACTGCTCGGGTGTGAACGCCCTCATCGTCATCGATCTGACGTTGCCCAGGGCGTTTTGAGCCAGGGTATGCGCGACCCCCGTTTCTTCATCGCCGATTTCCGAGATCACCACCAGGTCGTACTCGCCCAGCGTGTAGTAAGCGCCCAGTATCTTGCCCCCAACTTGCTCGGCGGCCCTGATGCCGGCCTCCAGGCGCTTGGGAGAGTCCTTGACGTTCTTGATCCCCTGGTCGGTGAACTTGTACAGAGTGACGTACAGTGGCATGACTTCCTCCACTTTCAGGCTGAGTATAGGCCTCCGGGCGGCCGGGTTCAAGCCCGAAGCAGGCGCCGCACGGCTTCGGCGGAATCCGCGGCGAGCGCCGCCTGCGCGAGCCCTTCGGAAGGCTCCGCCGCGCGGATGCGGCGCTTCAGCCCGGCGATGAACGGCGGGCTGACGCTGAACTCCTCGATTCCCAGGCTCAGCAGCAGCGCGGTGGCCAGCGGGTCGGCCGCGAGTTCGCCGCAAAGTGTGGCGGGGATGCCGGCTTGACGGGCGGCGCGCACGGCGTCTCGAATCATCCGCAGGACGGCCGGCTGGAGCGCGTCGGCCAGCGCGGCCTCGCGCGGGTTGGTGCGGTCTGCCGCCATGGCGTACTGCGCCAGGTCGTTCGTGCCGATGCTGAAGAAGCCGGCTTCACGCGCCAGTGAATCGGCAACGGCCACGGCCGAGGGGACCTCGATCATCGCCCCGGCCTTCACGGAGGCGCCGCCCAGTGCGGCCTTGGCCTCGCGCCACTCGGCGACGGTGGAGATCATGGGGAAGAGCACTTCGATGCGGTACTCCTCCGCCGCGCGCACGATGGCGCGCAGTTGCGTGTCGAGCAGGTCGCGCCGCCTGAGTGTCAGGCGGATGCCGCGGAGGCCGCCGGCGTCAACGTAGGGCAGGTCCTTATCACCGCCGATATCCAGCGTGCGGATGACCAGGGGCCGTCCGCCAAGCGCGGCGGCGATAGCGCGGTAGGCTTCGAGCTGCTCCTCCTCGCCCGGCGGCGTGGCGCGGTTCAGGAACAGGAATTCCGTGCGCAGCACTCCCACGCCTTCGGCTCCGGCTTCCACCGCGGCCGCGCTCTCCGCCACGCCGCCTATGTTCGCGAACACGCGCACGCGGCGGCCGGTGCGGGTGCGGGCGGGAGTGAGCCGTTCCGCTTGCGCCGCGGCGCGGGCGGCGAGCCATGCGGCGCGGCGGGCTTCGATATCTGGTGGCGGCGGGACCCATACCTCGCCCGCGCCGCCGTCCATCGCGATCACCGTGCCCGGCTCGATTCCGGCCAGCGCCGGGCCCAGACCCACCACGGCCGGTATGCCCATGGCCCGCGCCAGGATCATGCCGTGCGCGGCGGCGCTGCCGGCCTCCAGGCAGATGCCGAGGACGCGCGCGGGATCGAACTGCTTCACGTCCGACGGCGTAAGATCGCGCGCCGCAACAATGCACGGGCGGCCGAAAACCGGCGCCGTCCGCCGCACGCCGGCCAGGCTTCGCAGCACGCGCCCGGCGGCGTCCGCCACGTCCGCCGCGCGGGCGCGCAGGTAGGGATCTTCGAGGGCCGCGATGCCCGCGGCGCTTCGCTCCGCCACCCGGCTCCAGGCCCACTCGGCGTTGACGTGTTCGGCGGTGATGACCTGCCCGGCTTCCGCCGCCAGGTCCTCGAGCAACAGCGCTTGCGCCTCGAAAATCCCCGCTTCCGGTCCGGATGCAACCCTCAGCGCCGATTGCACCGCCGAGGCCAGACGGCCCCTCTCCGCTTCGGGATCCTCCACCGTGCGCCGGACCACCTCGACCGGCACGGATTCGAATCTGACGAGCGGTCCGGCGGCGATGCCTTCAGAGGCCGCCCTGCCCGCGGGCGGTAGCGTAGCGGGCGGTTCCTCGCGTTGCAGAAACGCGGCCAGGCGCGCCGCCCCCTGGCCGCGCAGCCGCAGCTCGTGGCCTTGCCGCGCACCGAGCAGGAGCAAACCCTGTATGGCCGCGGCGCTGACCGGACCGGCGCCGGTGGTCAGGTTCTCCACCGTAACCGGCGACGGCAAGCCGCGGGCGAGCCGCACAAGCTGCGCCGCCGGCCGGGCGTGCAGCCCGAGCGGGTTGCGCAGCTTCACCGTGACCGCTTCGCCCGCCGCTACCGCCTGCTCCGGCGCGCGTTCGATTTCTTCGAGGGTGGCGCCCGCGCCCGCCAGCGTGGCCGCCGACACGGCGCCCTCCACAACGGGCGACCTGCTCAGCCGCACGCGGGCCCGGCGGCGCTCTTCCAGCATCTCGAGCGCGGTTTCGGCGCTCAGCACCGCGCTGCCGAGGTCCGCGAAGACCAGCACGCCGTCCTCGCTGTAAACCGATTCGATGGCCTCCAGAACGCGAAACGCGTCCGTGCCGAGCGGGTGCTCGGGGTCCCCCGTGCCGCCGGCGGGTGCCAGCCGCACATTGCCGCGCGCCACTTCCGCCGCAAGCTCGCAGACACCCTCAGCCAGCCGTGCGCTATGGGAGACGATGACGATCCCGAGCACGTCAGCTCCAGCATTCCGCGGCGGCGCGCACCAGCATGGCGGCGGAGGCGGCTCCCGGGTCCTGGTGCCCCACCGAGCGCGGCCCCAGGTAACTCGCGCGTCCCTTGCGCGCCTGCATGGGGATGGTGGCGCGCGCTCCCGCTTCGGCGGCCTCCGCCGCGGCGCCAAGCCCGAGCCCCTGCTCCAGGGCGGCAACCGCGGGGAGCAGCGCATCCAGCATGGTCTTGTCTCCGGGCGCCGCTTTGCCGCGCTGCTGGATGCCCTCCACCCCGGCGCGGAATGCCGCCGGCACATCCAGTTCGTCTACGCCTGCGCTCACGGCCGCCGCGCGCAGGAAAAACGTACCGTACAGGGGGCCCGACGCCCCGCCCACCTTGCCGATCAGGGTTCTGGCCACGGCCTGGAGCAGTCCGGCCACGTCCGCAGCCGCGTTCGGGTCCACCGCCGAAAAGCCCCGTTCCAGGTTGATGCCGTGGTCGCCGTCTCCGATGGCTGCGTCCAGGTCCGTCAGCATCTGCCGGTTCTCGGAATAGACGCGCTGCAAGGCGCGCAGCCACGCGGCAACCTCCGCCGCCCGCACCGGCATCACGCGCCCCACCGCAGCGCCGGGGTGAGCACCGGGTCGTCCCACAGCGAGAGCATCTCGCTATCGGCGCGCAGCAGCGTGATGGAGCAGCCCGCCATTTCGAGGCTGGTGATGTAGTTGCCGACCAGCCGCCGGGCGATGGCGATCCCGTGCCCGGCGAGCAAGCGCCCCAGCTCGTTGTAGACGATGTAAAGCTCCAGCAGCGGCGTGCCGCCCATGCCGTTCACCATGGCGATGACCTGGTCGCCGGAGCGGAACGGCAGGTCGGTGCGAATCGCCTCAGCCATGCGCTCGGCGATCTGGGCGGCGCCGGCCAGCGGGACGCGCTCGCGCCCGGGCTCGCCGTGAATGCCGATCCCCATCTCCATCTCGTTTTCGGCCAGCTCGAAATTGGGTTTGCCCGCCGCCGGCACGGTGCAGGGCGTGAGCGCCACTCCCATCGAGCGTCCGTTTTCGTTCACGCGGCGGCACAGCGCCTCCAGCCGCATCAATCCCCAGCCGCGTTCGGCCGCCGCGCCGCAGATCTTCTCGGCCAGCACCGTCGTGCCCACGCCGCGCCGCCCGGCGGTGTAGAGGCTGTCCTCCACGGCCACGTCGTCGTTGATCACCACCGCCCGCACGTCGATCATGCGCGCGGCACAGAGCTCGGCTGCCATCTCGAAGTTCATGATGTCGCCGGTGTAGTTCTTGACGATGTGCAGCACACCCGCGCCGCTGTTCACGGCCACGCTCGCGGCTTCGATCTGGTCGGGCGTGGGCGACGTGAATATCTGGCCGGGACAGGCCGCGTCGAGCATCCCGCGGCCGACGAAGCCCGCGTGCATGGGCTCGTGGCCGCTGCCTCCGCCGGAAACGATGCCTACCTTGTCCCGCACGGGGGCGTCCGCGCGGGCGACATAGAGCGGATCCCAGCCTACCCGCAGGATATCGGGATGGGCCAGGGCCAGTCCCGCGAGCGACTCGCCAACCGCGTCTTTCGGATCGTTAATCAGCTTTTTCATGGGCTAAAGCCTATCCTACAAAAACGCGGCATTTCCTGTTACGTTTTCCGTCTGCGCTCCGTCTGTCTTTCTCAGCCCGTAAGTTGTTGTATACTGGCCGTTCTACACGGAGGAACTTTTGAACCCGAAACTTTTCTTGTCGCTCATGTTGTCGGGCGCGCTGGCCCTCCCGGCGCCCGGCTTGGGGCAGGAGGTCAGCGGCCCCAAGTCGAACATTGTGCAGGAGGGCGGCAGCCTGAAGATCGTGGTGATTAAAGGCGAAGGCGCGGTCAATAACATTAAGGGCCGCACCGCCACCGCTCCCGCGGTGGAGGTTCGCGACCAGAACGATAAGCCCGTGCCCGGGGCCGAGGTGGTATTCCAACTGCCCGCGGCGGGTCCTGGAGCGGTATTCAACGGATGGATGCGCACGCAGACGGTGCGCACGGACGCACAGGGTCAGGCGGCGGCGACCGGTATGACCCCCAACGACGAGCCGGGGCGCTTCAATATCAAGGTGACCGCGACGAACGGCACGCGCAGCGCCAGCGTGGTGGTGGCGCAGAGCAACGCCGCCGGAACGGGCGGCCAGCAGGCGCGCGGTTCGCGCAAGGCGCTGTGGGTGGTGCTGGGCCTGGCCGCCGTGGGCGGCCTGGCGGGCGGTATCGCCGCGACCCGGGGCGGCGATTCGACGGCCGCCGCGGCGCGCACCAATCCGATTACCATCACGCCGGGACCGGTTACGGTCGCCGCGCCACGATAAGGGAGATACAGCCATGAAATCACGAGCGATCATACTCATGCTGTTCGCCGTCCACATGTTCGGGATGGATGGGGGCCGCACCACGGTGCAAGGCCCCGTGGCGGGATACGTATTCGACCAGCAGGTGCGCGGCGTCCGGCCCATGCTGGGACTGCCCGGCGCGGCCTATCTCGGCGATGCGCTGGTGGGTGGATTGGAAGCCGCCGGCATCGCGCCCGATGGCGCCCGCGCCCTGGTGGTGCGGGAAGGCCGACTCTTCCTGGTGAGCCTGAAGGGCGAGGCGGGTCCGGCGCCGGTGGAGAACGCCATCGCGGGCGCGGACCGGTTCGCATGGTCCCCGGACGGTTCGGTGGCGGCGGTCTACGCCTCCGCGAGCCGGAAGGCGCAGATCATCCGCAACGGCGCGGCCGGTGAGCCGGTGGTTCTCTCCGGTCCCGGCGAGGTGGCGGCGCTGGCCGTGACCCGCTCCGGCAAGCTGATTGCCGGCGTGGCGGGCGAAAACGGTGGGGTGTACATGGACGGCGCGCTTCTGGCGCGCGCGGCGAACCCCGCGGCCATCACCGTTGCCGGCCAGGACCTGTACTTCGTGGACAAGGAACGCGGCCAGGTGTGGCAGGTGGCCGGATTCGAGACGGACGGCGCGGCGCTCCTGTTCGCCGAGGGCATGGACGGCGCGGCCGGCGTTCAGGTTTACGGTTCGCGCGTGTTTGTGGCCGGGGCCAAGGGCATTGAGGTGTTCGACCTCACGGCCCGCGCATTGCTCGGCCACCTGGACGTGGATGCCGCTCCCACCGGCCTCACACCCTTCGGCGAGCGCGCCCTGTGGCTGCTGAACGCCCCCGGCGAGGGACAACCGGCCTACGTGCTGAGCGCGGCGGAGGTTCCCGCCGTCTACTTCGTTCCCGCGGGGAGGGAGGAATAACATGCGCGGTCTTTCTCTACTGTTGTTCACCGCAGCGATTGCCGGCGCGCAGGTTACGCCTCCGCCGTTCAGCATTCGCACCCTGCAAGGGACTACCTCGCAGGTGATCCAGGACAATGGCACGCTGGCGTTGCCCGCGGACGCGGTCGGCGCTCCTTCCGACGGCGCCATCACTATCACGTACACGGGCACGACGCCGACGGTTTCGATGAACATTGCGACCGTCATGCTCACCGGGTCCACGGATTTCAGCCTGGTGAGCGGGCCGGACCTTTCCTCGGGCGCCCTGAACCTCACTACGTCAAGCCCGGCCTTTTCATTGCGCGTGCGCTACCTGCCGTCCACCAGCAGGCTCTCCACCGCGAAGATCACCATCGGCTACCAGGAGAGCAACGGGCGGCCGTCCACGCTGAACATTAACTTGACCGGCACCGCGCCCGAGTTCACTTACACCTACATGGTGCTGCCGAACGGCAACACGCAGTTGTTGAACCCCGGCGACACGATCAACTTCCCGGCGACTGCCTTCGGCGAGACGTCCTCGGCGCAGGTCACGATCACCAACCGGGGGTCCGGGCAAGGCGTGGTGCAGGGCATCAGCTACACCGGCTCGGAGTACTTCGTGCTGGCGAACCTGCCGTTCCCTCCCGCTACCATCGATCCCGGCAAGGACTTGAAGTTCGCCGTGCGCTTCACGCCGGACGATTTTCCGGCCGAGAGTGGCACGGTGCAGATCGCAGCGCTCGGCAAGAGCCTGCAATTCCGTGTACAGGGCTCCGGGCTGGGCGCCTGGTTCGAGTATGAGCTGGTATTGCCCAACGGCGCCCGTCCGCTCGCTCCCGGCGAGCTGATCAAGTTGCCGGACGCCACCATCGGCGGCGAGAAGACCACCGCTACCGTGCGGGTGTTCAACAACGGGAACGCCGACGGGCGCATTCAGGCGCTGAACATCTCCGGCACGGGCTTCTCCATCGTGGAAGCCCCCTTCACGCCGCTGACCATGACCGCGGGCAGCAATTTCACGCTGAAGATCCAGTTCGCGCCCACGCAGCCCGGCAAGAGCGCCGGCCGCCTGCGCATCGGCTCGGACAACTTCGAAGTGGAAGGCAACGCTCTGGGCGCGAACCTGGTGTACTCGTACGCATCGGGCGCCGCTTCCACGACCGTGCAGAGTTCCGGAACGGTGGTGCTGCCGTCCGCCGCGGTGGGACTGAATTCGTCGGTGAAGTTCACCGTAAAGAACGACGGCACCGCGCCCACCGACGTCTTCAGCATCAACGTGACCGGCGCCACTACGGTGTTTGCGCTGTCCGATGTGCCGGCGCTGCCGCGGCGTATCGGGGCGGGGGAGAGCGTGACGTTCACCGTAACGTTTGCGCCGGCCGCGCTTGGCTCGGCCACAGGCACGCTCAGGATCGACACCCAGACTTTTACGCTGAGCGGCGTGGGCAACGCGCCTGCGGCGCTGCCGTCCTACACGTTCCAGGGCGCCACGGGCACGCAGGAGCCCATGCAGCAGCCGGCCATCGGGCTGAGCCTTGCGGATGCCTACGGATTGCCTCTGGTGGGCACCCTGACCCTGACCTTCACCTCGGATGTGTTCGCCAGCGATCCGGCGGTCCAGTTCGCCTCCGGCGGGCGCACCGTGGCGTTTACCATTCCGGCGGGATCGAAGCAGGCGGTGTTCCCGAACGGCGCCACCCAGATGCGCGTGCAGACGGGCACCGTGGCGGGGACCATCACCCTGACTCCTTCGTTCTCCACCCAGGGCGGTATCGACCTGACGCCGCAGACGCCACCGTCGCTGTCGCTCACCGTGGCGCAAAGCGCGCCCAGGCTCCTTAACGTGGTGGTTTCGGCCAAGACCAGCAATAGCTTCACGCTGCTGGTTACCGGTTACGCCACGGGGCGGGCCATCACCCAGATGGACTTCCAGTTCACGGGCGTTTCCGGCGAGGAAATCGCCACCAGCAGGCTGAGCCTGAGCGTGGAGCCGACCTTCACGGCGTGGTACCAGAGCAGCGCGTCGCTGGCCTACGGCAGCCAGTTCACGGCCACCGTGCCGTTCACGCTCTCGGGCGACATCAAAGACACCACGAACATCACCAGCGTCGTGGATACCATCAAGTCGGTATCGGTCACCCTGACCAACCGGCAGGGGGCGTCTGCGGCGCGCAGCGTGGATCTGAAGTAACCATCACCGCGCATGGACGCCCCGGGGGGCGTTCATGCGCTTTTTTTGTGCCCGTGGTTGACCACCGCCCAGGTGAGAAAGCCGGCGGCGGGGAACGCGGCGGCCAGCGCGAAGCCGGCGTCGAAGCGGTTGAGATCGAAAAGGCGCCCGAAGACCGGCATCACCGCCGCAACCATCAGGGACCACGCCCCCGCGCCCAGCCCAGCGATCAGACCCGAGGAACCGGAAGAGTAAACACGCGCCGCCCAAGCCACCGGCAGGATGATGAAGCCCGAGGCCGCGAACATGGAGAGGAACAGCAGCGCCATCACGAGCTCGAAGGATCGCAGCCACGGCGCGAGAGCCAGCGGGAAGCCCAGCAACATGGCGGCGGCCAGCAGGTTGCGGAATGAAGCCGCCCCGCGGTCCGCCAGGTAACCCCAGAAGAAATAGCCGATCTCCCATCCGAGCGGAGGAATCCACAGCACGCGTCCGATGGTGGCCTGCGAGGCGCCCAGCACGCGGTTCAGGAAGATGGCGCCGCCGTAAATTACGAGCGCCAGCGGCAGCGCACCCCAGGCATAGGCGCACATGAAGCTCCAGATGCGTGCGTCCGTGAAGGCGGGCCGCGCGGCGGAGGAAGCATCCGCGCGCAGCGGCCGGCCGCGCAGCGCGGGCCGGCGGCTTACCAGTTGCCAGAGCAGCAGCCACGCGGCGCCGATCAGCCCGGTGAAAATGAAGGCCGCGCGCCAGCCCCACCACAGGGCGATGGGCGTCACGATCAGCGGCGTGATGATGGCGCCGAGCGATCCGCCGCTGTAGGCCACCGCGATGCCGCGCGAGCGCTTTTCCGGCGGCAGCGTCTGCACCGCGGTGCGCATGCCGCCGGGGAAGGTGGCGCCCTCGCCGAAACCGAGCGCCGCCCGCGCCGCGCCGAAGCTGAACAGCCCGGAGGCCAGCGCGTGCGCGGCCGAAGCCAGCGTCCACAGCGATACGCCGAGCGTCATGCCCCAGCGCACACCCAGCCGGTCGAGCCACGCGCCCCACACCGGGTTCGCCACCGTGTAGGCGACCGAGAACGCGGAGATCACGTAGCCGTACTGTTCCACGGTGAGCCCGGTTTCTTTCAGGATGGTGGGAGCCAGCAACGCCAGCGTGTTGCGGTCGATGTAGCTGATCAGCGAAACCAATAGCATGGTCGCGGTCGGCAGCCAGAGAGAGAGGAGTTTCATGCGTTCGCGCGCACGGCGCGGGCCAGGGCCTGTCCGGTCACCCAGTCGGTCCACAGGGAAGATTCGCCGGAGGCGTACAGGCGCGCTCCTTCCAGTACGGCGGAGGTGAAATTCTCGATGCAGGGGTAGTGAAAGTTGTCGTGCGGGCGCAGAAACTCTTCGCCGCCGGGCCACGCCAGGCGCGGCCCGTTCAGCGGGGAAAGCTGCATCTCGCCGTCTGTGCCGATGATGCGGAAATCGTCGCGCGGTACGCGGCTGTGCCAGCGCACGTCCACCACGCCCCGCGCGCCGTTCTCGTACTCGATCAGCACGGTGGCGGCGTCCTCGACGGCGTAGTGATGCACGACGTTGGAAAGGTGGGCACTCGCGGCCGCGGGTTTTCCGAAGACGAAATTCAGCACGTCGATGCGGTGCGAGGCGATATCGAACAGCGGCCCCCCTCCGGCCATGGCGGGGTCGATCAGCCACTGGCGCTCGCGGTCCGTGCCGTCGAACCAGCCGTGGCAGTTGATCTCCCCCAGCACTGGACGGCCGATTGCGCCCCCCTCGATGAGCGCCTTGGCGCGTTGCAGCTTGGGGTACATGCGGCGGTAGTAGGCCACGCCCAGCGTGCGCCCGCACTCGCGTGCGGCGTCCACCATGGCCGCGGCTTCGGCGTAGTTGAGCGCCATGGGCTTTTCGCACAGCACGTGCTTGCCCGCGCGCAGCGCCGCGATGGTCTGCGGGGCGTGCAGGAACACCGGAGTGGCCACGTAGACGGCATCGACGGCCGGCTCGCGAAGGGCATCTTCGAGCGCGATCCACGCAGGCACGCCGTAGGGCGCGGCCTTGGCGGGATCGCGCGTTACGATGCCGTACAGCCGGCTGCGCGGTTCCGCGACGATTCCGGGGATCACGCGCCTGGTGGTGATATCTCCGATTCCGATGACCAGCCAGTTCATAGGATATCCGCGGCCTTCTCCGAGGCGGCCTTGTAGACGGGCTCCAGCGCCTCCTGCAAGCGGCACGCGCCCCGCCAGAAGGGGAACGGCCCCAGCCGCTTTAGCAGAGCCGCCGAGGCGGCGGGCGTCTCCGCCCCGGCGAGAAGGTCTCCGGGCAGCGGACCCGCGTTCCAGAATTTTTCCGGTTCCGCCGGCAGCGGCTCCGGCTTCTCCACCTTGCCCGCCGCGGGCGTCACCGAGCCGATGAGGTCCTCGCGCTCCACCCCGCGCAGTTTGAAAATCAGGAACGGGTCGCGGTCGAACTCCTCGCCCAGCAGGTAGTACACTGCCGCGATGTGTTTGCAGGGATTCGACCAGTCCGGGCAGGAGCAGTCCGTCTCCAGGTCCTTGTAGCGTTGCGGGAAAAGCGGCACGCCGGCTTCGGCGAAGATCTTCTCGATCTCCGGCGGCAGCTCGCCTCCCAGCAGCTTGGCCGCGTGGATGGCCTGCCGGTTCAGGGCTGCGGCGGCCCGCTTCCAGCACTCGGGCTTCATCGGGGTAAGCTGGATCGTTACGTGATAAGGCTTGGGCCGCGAGCCTTGCACTTCGGCCTCCACTAGCCCTTTGCCGATTTCCAGCGAGACCACCTGGCCCTGGCGCGCGTAACGGCGCCCGCGCTGGAGCCGCGCGCCGATGCCGAAGCCCTCCAGAACCTGCACCCAGCGCCGTCCCCACCACTTTTCTCCGAACGTGCGGCCCTGCGCGCGGATGCCGCCTTTCACCGCCCGCGGCGCCGAGGGCGCGTACCTGTACCAGCCCCAATCGTCGTATCTCATTCCGCCACGGCCTCCTTGCGCAGCGCGAACAGGTCGCGCAGTTCGGCGTTGGAAAGTTCGGTGAGCCAGGCCTCGCCCGCCCCGATTACGCCGGAAGCGATGCTTTTCTTGCGCTCGATCATCTCGTCGATGCGCTCCTCAAGCGTGCCCACGCACAGGAACTTGTGCACCTGCACGTTCTTCGTTTGCCCGATGCGGAAAGCGCGGTCGGTGGCCTGGTTCTCCACCGCGGGGTTCCACCAGCGGTCGAAGTGGAACACGTGGTTGGCCGCTGTGAGGTTCAGGCCCGTGCCGCCGGCCTTCAGCGAAAGCACGAACAGCGGCGGCCCATCGCCGGACTGAAAGCGGGCCACCATGCGGTCGCGCTGCTTCTTCGGCGTGCCGCCGTGCAGGAACAGCGTCTCGCGCCCGAAGCTCTCCTGAAGGTGGCGACGCAGGATCTCACCCATTTCGGCGAACTGCGAAAAGATCAGCGCCCGGTCGCCCGCCGCGAGCAGTTCCTCCACCATCTCGGTGAGCCGCGCAAGTTTTCCGGAGCGGCCCGGAATGGCGGAGGCGTCGCCCAGGAACTGCGCCGGATGGTTGCACACCTGCTTGAGCTTGGAAAGCGTGGCCAGGACCACGCCCTTGCGCTGGATGCCGTCGGCGCTCTCGATGGCTTCTTCGGCGTCCTTCACCACCGCGGCGTAGAGCGAGGCCTGCTCTTTCGTCAGGTTGCAGAAAACCCGCATTTCGAGCTTCTCGGGCAAGTCGTTGATGATGTCGCGGTCGGTTTTCAGGCGGCGCAGGATGAAGGGACGCGTCAGACGCTTCAACCGCGCGGGAGCTTCCGGATCGGCCCCGCTTTGTATGGGCAGGAAGAAGCGCTTGCGGAATTCCGCGCGGCTGCCGAGGAACCCGGGGTTGAGAAACTCCATGATGGACCACAGGTCGCCCACGTTGTTCTCGACCGGAGTGCCCGTAAGGGCGATGCGGAAATCGCATTTGAGGCCGCGCGCCGCGGTGGCCTGGCGGGTCTCGGGGTTCTTGATGTTCTGCGCCTCGTCCAGGATCACGCCGCGCCAGTCCACCCGTTTCAGCGCTTCAAAATCGCGCGCCAGCAGCGCGTAACTGGAGATTACCATGGCGTGGCCGGCGGCTTTGGAGCGGAACGTCTCGCCCCTGGCGCGCGTGGCGCCGTGGTGCACCATCACGCTCAGGCCAGGGGTGAAGCGCTCGGCTTCCTTCTGCCAGTTGCCCACCACCGAAGTCGGGCATACCAGCAGCACGGGCCGCTTGCCGTCGAGTTCGCGGTCGCGCTCCAGCAGGCTGAGCGCCTGAATGGTCTTGCCGAGGCCCATGTCGTCGGCCAGACAGGCACCAAGACCGCAACGCCGCAGGAAAGCGAGCCACGCATAACCGCGCGCCTGGTAGGGGCGGAGAGTGGCATTCAGTCCGGCGGGGGGCGGCAGTTGTTCGAACGCGGCGGAACCGTTGAGCTGATCGAGCAGTTCGGCCATCCAGCCTTCGGCGGCAATGCCATCCACCGGCAGCCCGCCTGCCTGGTCCTCGGCCCCAATGGCGATTCGCACCGCCTGCCGCACCGTCATCTGGCCGGAGCGCTTGTTCCAGAACTCCGCGGCGGCGCGGATGTCGTCGGCGGTCACCTGCACCCACTGCCCGCGCACTTTGACGAGCGGCTGCTTGAGATCCGCGAGCGCTTTCAATTCGGCGGCGGTCAGAGGCTCGCCGCCCAGCGCGATCTGCCACTCGAACTGCACCAGGCCGGACATGCTGAGCCCGCCGGAGCCTGTGAACGAAGATTTCACCGAAGCGCGCGCGCTGAGGCGTTGCTTTGTGCCGCGGCGCGTCCACCACGAAGGCAGCAGCACGGTGAAGCCGGCTTGTTCCAGCGCGCCCGACGCGCCGGTGAGGAACTGGAAGGCGCCGGCGGCGTCGGTGGCGTAGCCGTGCGGGGCGGCGTCTTTCAGACTGGCCTCGATGTGCGGGTCGATGCCAGAGGCCTGTCCCAGGCCGCGCAGCAGGTGCTCGCGCGGATTGAAGCCCGCCACGTTGAGCACGCGGTTGCGTTTGGCGCTCCACACTTGGGCGGCGGGCACCAGTAGGCTCGGGTCGCGGCTGCCTTGCAGGAAGTAGCCTACGTTCCACGCGCGGTTGTCCTCACCCGGCTCTTCCAGGCGGAACGCGAGCCGGAAGGGCGCCTCGGCATCGGCCAGCGCGGGCGCCTGCCACTCGCGCACGGCGGTGGCGAGTTCCTGAACCGGCTGGGGATCGGCGGCGGTCAGGCCGGCGAGCCAGCGGTCGTGCGGACTGTCGAGGCACGGATGGTGGAAGGGCGCGGCCGCCCGAACCAGTTGATCGGCGGCGGTGTCCACAAATTCGCCGAGAACACGGCGCGCGGGGACGCCGTCCAACATGGCGCGCGCCGCGGCGGGCATGGCGGCGGCGAGTTTCTCGCACCGCGCTGCGTCGGCGCCCAGGTAAACCGCACGCCAGCGCGGCCGCCCTTCCGCATCCACACCGGGCAGGAACTGTTCACGCGCCACCAGCGCTCCGGCGAAGCGCATGGCATTCGTCCAGTACGCGAGATCGGCGCCCACCAGCACGCCGGGTTCGAGCACCTGTTTGTCGCGGCAGTCCGCGAGCAATTCCAGCATGCGGGCGGGACCGAGCGGCGCCGCCGGGACCACGAAGTCTTCAAGCGCGGGCTCACCCTCGGGCGTGTCGGCCAGCAACGGGCAGGAAGGCACGGGCCGGCCCTTTACGGCGGGCAGCCGTATGGTCGTCTTGCGAGACTCTTTCTTGGCCCCGGGCGCGGCGAACCCCTCGGACGTCTCAGCCCACAACCATAGAGCACCGTCGCGCCAGGCGGCATGGAGAATGCGCATGAGAATTCCATGCTACCCCACGTCGCGCCGGGAACGTGGCCGGCGCCGGCATTGCTCCTCCTGGTTTGAATTGAAAGCTCCGAGCGCCGGCCTCATAATAGCTGAAGTCCGTTCCTATGAAGCTGTTCGTGTTCTCCGACATCCACAACGACCTGCAGGCGCTCGAAAAGGCCATGGCCGTCGAAGCGGATTACTACGTCGCCGCCGGCGACCTTGCGACGTGGCAGCGGGGATTGGATCTGTGCGGGAAGATTCTGGCCTCGCGTCCCGGCAAGGTCTGGGTGCTGCCCGGCAACCACGAAACCGAGGCGGAGGTGGCGCGCTTTTGCGAGACCTTCGGGCTGAACGCGTTTCACGGCCGCAGCTTCGAAGCCGCCGGGCGCCACATCGCCGGGCTGGGCTACTCCAGCCCCACGCCCTTCGATACGCCGGGCGAGTACAGCGAGCGCGAGATGGCCCGCCATCTCGCGCCGTTCGCCAAACTGAAGCCGCTGGTGCTGGTCTGCCACGCGCCGCCGCACGGCACGGCGCTCGACCGTATCCGCGCCGGCCTGCACGCCGGCTCCACCGCGGTGCGGGAGTTCATCGACCGCCACCAGCCCGAACACTTCCTCTGCGGCCATATTCACGAGGCGGCCGGCGTCACGGAAATGCTCGGAAAGACGCGCGCCGCAAACGCAGGCAAGCAGGGCTATTTGTTAGAATTGAAATGAGATGACAGTCGAAGAACTCGAACGTGCATACGCCCCCCTCCGCGAACAGGCTCTCGCGGTGCGGAGGTATCTTTGACGCCTCCAGTCAAAAATCCAAATTAGCCAAAATCGAAGAGCAGATCGGCGCCCCGGATTTCTGGTCGCAGCCCGAACGCAGCCAGAAGGTGATGCAGGAGCGCAAACGCCTGGAAGAGGCGATCGAGAACGACCGCCGAATCACCGGCATGACGGACGATCTCGACACGTTGTTCGAGCTCGCGCGCGAGGGCGAGGACGTCAACGGCGACATCGAGCGCGAGCTGAAGAACTACTCGCAGCAGGTCGAGCGGCTGGAGAACGCCATGCTGCTCTCCGGCGAGAACGACGCGCGCAGCGCCATCGTCACCATCCACCCCGGCGCGGGCGGCACGGAAAGCCAGGATTGGGCCGAAATGCTCCTGCGCATGTACCTGCGCTGGGCCGAGCGCGAGCGCTACCCCACCGTAATCACCGACCGGCTGGAGGGTGAAGGCGCGGGCATCAAGTCGGTGACCTTCGAGGTAAACGGCGCCAACGCCTACGGGCTGCTGCAATCCGAGATCGGCGTCCACCGGCTGGTGCGCATATCGCCCTTCGACGCCAACGCGCGGCGGCACACCTCTTTCGCCTCCGTGTTCGTGTACCCGCAGATCGACGAGGAGATCAAGGTCGATATACGGCCGGAAGACCTGCGCATCGACACGTTCCGTTCCTCGGGAGCGGGCGGGCAGCACGTGAACATGACGGACTCCGCCGTGCGCATCACGCACTTCCCCACCGGCATCGTGGTGCAGTGCCA
>JBHGBM010000019.1:0-76648 GCA_041946965.1 Bryobacteraceae bacterium | reverse complement strand
CAGCAGCAGCTCGTGGCGGTGGCGCGCGCGGTGATCGCCAACCCCAAGCTGATCCTGGCGGACGAGCCCACCGGCAACCTGCACTCCTCCCAGGGCCGCGAGATCATGGAGCTGTTCCGGAAACTGAACCAGGAAGGGACGACCATCGTGCAGGTGACGCACTCGGACGCCAACGCCGCCTACGGCCACCGCATCATCAAGCTGGCCGACGGCTGGATCGTGAACTAAAGTTCGCCTCCGCCGCGCAGAGATGCCAACCGCGTTCCACAGCCGTGTTTCACGTGACACGTTGCGGTTCGTGTAAGTCCTTTGTTTCCCGCGTGGCCAATTTACTGCACCTCTTGCGGGCGGAGATAGGCCATGCAGATCGCAATGCACAAACTGGCGCTGGCGCTGGTGGCGGCCGCCGAAGCGCTCGCTGAATCCAACCAGCAGCCCAGGCGCCGCATCGTGGTCAGTATCGCCGACCGCAAACTGGCGGTCATCGAAGACGGAAGGGTGGTGAAAGTATTTGCCACCGCCGTCGGCGCGGCGCGCACCCCCACGCCTCCGGGCAATTACATTGTTGTGCAGCGCATCCCCCATCCGACGTGGTACACGAAGCGACGCGTGGTGCCGCCGGGAAAAGCCAACCCGCTGGGCACGCGGTGGATCGGCCTCAGCCGTAAGGGTTATGGCATCCACGGCACCAACAGCCCCCGCTCCATCGGGCGTTCCGCCTCCCACGGTTGCGTGCGCATGCACAACACCGACGTGGAGGAGCTCTTCGAAATAATCTCCGTGGGCGACCAGGTGGAGATCTATGAGCGGCCCACCGCCGAGATGGCTGCCATTTTCCGCCCGCTTATGGCCTCCGCCGCGCTTCCCCACGCAGTAGAATGAGGGGGATATAAAGGAGTGCCC
The DNA here is from genome assembly GCA_041946965.1 of Bryobacteraceae bacterium. Classification (GTDB taxonomy): domain Bacteria; phylum Acidobacteriota; class Terriglobia; order Bryobacterales; family Bryobacteraceae; genus JBHGBM01. The sequence goes on along the minus strand of JBHGBM010000019.1, from coordinate 75,745 downwards.
GTGAGCGAAGCGTTTACCCGCAGAGGTTTTTTTACCGCGTCGGCGGCCGTGGCGGCGCAGGCAGCCGGCGAGCGGCCCGCCATCCTGGGCGGCAAGCCCGTGCGCACACAGAAATACCCCGGCTGGCCGGTTTACGCCCGCCAGGAAGAGGAGGCGCTGGCTGAGGTGGTGCGCAGCGGCCGTTGGTTCCGGGGCAGCGGGAAACAGGTGGCGCGGTTCGAGGAAACGTGGGCCAAGGTTACCGGCGCGCGCTATTGTCTGGCCACCTCCAGCGGCACCACGGCCTTGTTCGCGTCCCTCAACGCGCTCGGCGTGGGACCCGGCGACGAGGTGATCGTCCCGCCCTTCACCTTCGTCGCGACCATCAACGTGGTGCTGCTCCAGCACGCCCTGCCGGTGTTCGCCGATACCGACCCGGAGACCTGCCAGATGGACCCGGCCTCGATGGAGCGCGTCATTACCGACCGCACCAAGGCCGTTATCCCGGTGCACTACGGCGGCAACGTGTGCAACATGGACGCCATCCTGGAGATCGCCGGCAAGCGCAAACTGCACGTGCTCGAGGACGCCTGCCAGGCGCACCTGGCGGCGTGGAAAGGCCGGAACGTCGGCAACTGGGGTGCCATGGGCTGCTTCAGCTTCCAGGCGTCGAAGAACCTCAACTCCGGGGAGGGCGGCGCGATCATCACGAACAGCGAGGCGCTGATGTCGCGCAGTTATTCCTTCCACAACCAGGGCCGCCAATGGCGCGGAAAGGGCGACGACGAGTTCGAATACGCCTCCGCCGGGGCCAACCTGCGGCTCACCGAATTTCAGGCCGCGATGCTGCTGGCGCAGTTGACGCGCCTGGAAGAGCAGTCGAAGACCCGCGAGCGGAACGCCGAGTACCTGGACAGCCTGCTGCGCGAGATCCCCGGCATCAAGCCGCAGAAGAGCTATCCCGGCTGCACCCGCCACAACCACCACACTTACGTGTTCCGCTTCGAAAAAGAGCAGTTCGCGGGCATGTCCAAGCCCCGTTTCCTCAAGGCCATCGACGCCGAGGGCATACCCGGACGCGGAGGCTACACGCCGCTCAACACCAATCCGTTCATACGCAAGGTGCTGAACTCGTCCGCCTTCCGGGGGCTGTACTCGAAGGAGCGCCTGGCGCGCTGGGTGGAGCAGAACAGGTGTCCAGGCAATGAGCAGCTTTGCAGCCAGTCCGTGGTCTTCTCTCACCAGTGCCTGCTGGGACCCAAGACGGACATGGAGCACATCGCCGAGGCGGTGAGGAAGATCCAGAAGTACGCGGGTGAGATCGCCAGGGCATGAAAACGCTCGCGCTCTGGCTGCTGGCCGCGTCCGCCGCGCACGGACAGTGGAAAGCGGGGGTGGCCAAGGCGGATATTACGCCGCGCGAGCCCATCTGGATGTCGGGCTTCGCCTCGCGCACGAAACCCTCGGAGGGCGTGCGGCAGAAGCTCTGGGTGAAGGCGCTGGCCATCGAAGACGGCGCCGGCCGCACTTCGGTTATCGTCACTGCGGACATCATCGGCTGGACGCGCGAGATGGCCGAAAGCGTGGCTTCGCGCGGGGGCGTGCCGCGCGAGCGCCTGGTGCTCTCCGCCTCCCACACTCATAGCGGCCCGGTGGGGGGACAACTCGGCCGCCCCGGCTACGTGCTGGAGGAGAAGTACGCCGCGGCGGTGCGGCGCTATCTGCCGTTCCTGCTGGATGCCACCGTGGACACCATCGGGCGCGCGGTGCGCGGCATGACCCCCGCCACGTTGCACTGGGGTCAGGGCCTGGCCGGTATCGCAGTGAACCGCCGCCGCGCTGTGCACCGCGCCTGGCCCGGCCCGGTAGACCAGGATGTGCCGGTGCTGGCGGTGAAATCTCCTGCGGGAGAACTGCGCGCGGTGGTTGCGGGCTACGCCTGCCACGCCACCGTGCTGAACGACTACCAGATCGGCGGCGACTGGCCCGGCTGCTTCAAGGAAGTCTACGAGCAGTGGCATCCCGGGGCCGAAGCGCTGTTCGTGGCGGGTTGCGGCGCCGACGCCAACGCCCTGCCCCGCGGCACTCCGGAACACGCGCGGCGGTATGGCGAGATCCTGGCCGCGGCGGTGGACCAAGTCACCCGCGGCCGCATGCCCGCGCTGACCGGCCCCATCTACGCGGCCTGGGGAACCGTGGACCTGCCATTCGCCGTCCGCACGCGCGCGCAGATCGAGGCCGAACTCCAGAGCCGCACCCCGGCCTATCGCATCAATGCCGCGCGGCTGCTCGAAACCCTCGACCGCGGCGGCAAACTCCCGGCGGCGTACCCTTACCCCGTGCAGGTGTGGAACTTCGGCGGGCGCCTGATCTGGATCGTGCTTTCGAGCGAAGTAGTCTCCGACTACGCGCTGCGCCTGAAAGCCCGCCACGGCTGGACCACCACCTGGGTCTCGGCTTACGCCAACGACTACTGCGGCTACATTCCCTCCCTGCGTGTGCTGAAGGAAGGCGGCTACGAAGGCGGCGAGGCGCTGGCGGCGCAGGGCCACCCCGGGCCGTGGGGCGAGCGGGTGGAAGAACTGGTGGCATCCAAAGTCGAGGAACTGGTCAAGCGGGCCAGGTAATCAGACCCGCGCGGCCTCGCGCGTGCCGAGCACCTCGCGCAATTTCGACGCCAGTTGCAGGGTCTTGTAAGGCTTTTGCAGATACGCGGCGCCGGCATCCCCGAAGCGGGCGCGCGCTTCCGTTTCGGAGTGCCCGCTGCTGAGGATCACCGGCATGTGCGGCGCGCGGGCGCGGATCATACGCAGCGTGTGTTCCCCGCCGATGCCGGGCATGGTGAGATCCAGAATGATGAGCGCGATCTCGCCGCCGTGGTGTTCCAGCAACCCGATGCATTCTTCGCCGTCGCGGGCCAGCAGTACGCGGTAGCCGTGGTGCAGGAGGCAGGAATTGGCGAAGGACCGCACCGCCGGATCGTCGTCCACCACCAGGATGGTTTCATGGCCGCGCAGGCTGGCGGGGGGCGGCGCCGGTTCCGCGCGCGTCCGCTCGCCGTCCACCGCGGGCAGCAGAACCACGAAAGTCGTGCCGGCGCCCAACGCGCTCTCCACGCGGATCTGGCCGTTGTGCGCCCGCAGAATACCCGAAACGGCGGCCAGCCCCAGCCCGCGCCCGTGGAACTTGGTAGTGAAGAAGGGATCGAAAATGCGCTTCCTGGTGTCCTCGTCCATGCCGCAGCCGTTGTCGCGAACGGAAAGGTAGGCATACGCACGCGCCGAGTCCGTCTGGAAGCCCATGGCGGCGCAGTCCTCCGGTCCGATGCCGCCGGCCGTGACGGTGACGCACGGATCCGGACTGCCCTCGGTGGCTTCCGCGGCGTTGAGCACGAGATTGAGAACAAGCTGCTGCACCTGGGTGCGGTCGCCATCGATCACGGGCCCGCCCGACCCCGCCTCCAGGTTGATGCGCACACGTTTCGGCACGGTGGCCTGCACGATGTTCACGGTCTCTTCCAGGACCTGTTTGAGATCGAACTGGCCGGCCGTCATGCGTGCCTTGCCGGCGTAAGCAAGCAACTGCCGGGTCAGATCGGCCGCACGCTCGCCGGAGCGCAGCACGTCTCCCAGGATGTTGGTCTGCTCCTGGCCGGAGGCCATTTCCATGGCCAGGCTGGCTCCCCCCACGATTCCCACCAACAGGTTATTGAAATCGTGCGCGATGCCGCCCGCCAGCAGCCCGATGCTCTCCAGCTTCTGGGTTTCGCGGAGCTGTTCCTCGAGCCGCTTCTGCTCCGTCACGTCGGCGGTAATCGCCAGCACGCCCGTGATCGCGTCTTCGGAGTCGCGCAGCGGGGACATGGAGGTGCTCGCCAGGAACGTCGAACCGTCCTTGCGCCGGCGCTGCGATTCCAGCCCGATCAGCGTCTCTCCGGCCGCCACACGCGCCAGCCACTGGTGGAAGAGGGGGGCGATCTCCTCCGGAATCATCGGTGCGCGGCGTCCCCTCACCTCGTTTGCGGTCCAGCCGAAGACACGCTCGGCGGCTGGGTTCCACAACTGCACGGCGCCGGACAGGTCCGCGGTCCAAATGGGGAGAGGGGAATGGCGCACCACCGCGTCGAGCGTCCGATTGGAACGCCGCAGGGCATTGTTCAACTCGACGCGCTCCATGGCCAGTTCGACGTAGTGGGCTATGGTCTGCATGAACTCCAGTTCGTCCGGCTCGAAGGAATCGCGCAGCCGCGAGCCGAACGAGAGCGTGCCCAGCAGCCGCTCGCCGGCGAACAGCGGGTTGCAGGCGTAGGTCCGGATGCCCAAGCCGCGCACCAATTGCACCCGGGGATCCTCGGAGGACTGAATGGCGTCCACCACCAGCGGGCAACGGTCGCGCGCCACGGCGCCGCACACGGCCTGTCCGAATTCGAGGCGCGAAATGCTTCTGGCGATCTCCTCGCTGACCCCCGCGCAGGACTCCATCCGGAGCGCATCCCCCGCCTCGTTGACCATGAAGTTGAAATACACGTCCACCCGCAGGTGTCCGGAAACGATATCGAACAATCCCCGCACCATGCGCCGCAGGTCGTCGCCGGTAAGCAGATGGCGCGAAGCCTGCTCCAGCAGCAGCAACCTCTGATTGCGTTTGGCGAGCGCCGCCTCAATCCGCCGGCGCTCGGCGACGTCGCGCCGCAACCGCTCCAGCATCCAGGTGATGGTGAGTGCCACGCCGCAAAAGAGCGCCAGTTCCAACAAGTACCCGGCCATGTCCACGATGAATCCGGCCCAGACCACGGTACCCGCGGCCATGACTGACAACCCGCCCACGAAACCGTGCAGCAGCGCGGCCGTAAACACCGCGAGCACCAGGAACAGGAACGGAGTTTCCCGGCGGACGGATGGCATCGCCGCGGTGAGCGCGAACGCCACCGCGACGAGTATGGCCGTGGTGAACACTACTCTCAGGCGCTGGCCCATTTCCCGTCCTTCACATGTGTATTGTGATGCGGGTATCCCTTTCAGGTCGGTGAGGAAACGGACAGTCCAGCGGTCAGCGGGCGACGCTGACTTCACGGAAATAAACTATGGACCGGCGGTCGTGATTTTGCAGACCAATGTAACCGGTCTGCGCCCGCGGGCCGCGAACGGGTTCGAACCACATGGTACGCGGCGGCACGGGCTGGCTGCCGCGGAAACGGTTGACGACTTCGCCGTTCAGGGAGATCACCACGTCGTCACCGCGCAAGGCAATCTCGAGCGTGTTCCATTCCCCTTCCGGCTTCTGCGTGCGCTTGGTCACCTTACTCAGGGAGTAGATCGCGCCGGTGCAGTGCCATTCGTCGCCCGCCGAGTCGATCTGCACCTCGTAGCCGTTGTGGACGGCGTACCACGGATCCTTGGGCCGTTCCGGAAAACGGATGTACACGCCGGAGTTGGCGTTGGGCGAAGCGGTCTTGAAAACCACGCGCAGCGTGGTGTTGCCGAACCTTTCCCGGGTATACCACAGCAGGCCCATACCGCCCTCGGTCTTCATAAGCCCGTTTTCGACCGTGAAACGGCCCGCCCCCACCATTTCCCAACCGTCCAGGTCCTTGCCGTTGAAGAGCTGTTTCCATCCGGCAGCCTGAACCAGTGCGGCAAAGGCCAGAAAGAGAGCGAATCGTTTCATAAGCGCCATGGTACTACGGGCTAACGCGCCAACCACTCCTCGATCCGCCGCTGGTGCTCCGGCTTCCAGCCTTTGTACATCTGGGCCATCGAGTCGTTGTACTCCTGCTCGCTCTTCGAGGCGCGCCACTTGCGGAAGCTGTCCTTGTCGTACTGCTTCACCTTGGCGTCCACAGCGGGGTAGTCCACCGCGCGGCGCAGGCGCGCCTCCATGTCCTTGGCGACGTCCGGACGCGATTTCGCAAGGTTGCGCATCTCCTCGGGGTCTTCCTTCAGGTTGAACAGTTGCGGCTCGTAGCCGGCGTAGGCGATGTACTTCCAATCGCCGCGCCGCAGCATGAACGCGCCGGTGTTGATCATGTTGCTGTGATACTGGCTGAGCACCCAGTCGGGGCGGTTGGCGCGCTGCCCTTTGAGCAGCGGCATGAGGGAATGTCCGTCCAGCCCGCGCGGCGTCTGGGCGCCGGCCATGTCCATCAGGGTGGGGAAAATGTCTACCAGCGAAACCAGGTCGTCGACCACCGCGCCCCGCCGCACGCCCGGCCCGGCAATGATCAGCGGCACGCGCGCCGAACCCTCGTAGAGCGCGTTCTTCAGGTACTGCCGGTGCTCCATGTTCATCTCGCCGTGGTCGCTGGTGAAAATGAAATAGGTGTTGCCGCCGAGGCCGGCCTGCTCCACCGCGTCCATCACTTCGCCGACCATGGCGTCGAGTTCCGCGATCATGGCGAAGTAAGTGCGCCGGATATCGACGATCTGCTGCCTGGAAAACGGCCGCAAGGTATCCTTGCGCGCGCTCATGTACTCCATCACCGGATGGAGCCTGGCCTCGTAGGGCGGCACGGTGACCTTGGCCGGGTCGATCCGGTCCAGCCAGTACTGCGTGGTGACGAACGGCGGGTGCGGGATGGAAGGCCCGCAGTGCAGGAAGAAGGGTCCCGCCGGGCGGCTGTCTTTGATCCAGGCGATGGTCTTCCGCACCATCTCCCAATCGCGGTTGTGGCCCTCGCGCCCCTCGCCCTTCAGGATGGCCTTGGGCGCGCCCTTTTCCGGCAGCATGATGCCGGCCGGACCGGTCCACGCCGAAATCGATCCGGAGAGCCCGTGGGCGCCGGAGAGGTAGTCCGTCTTGCCGAAGATGCGCGCCGTGTAGCCGGCCCGCTCGAGGTGCGTCTGAAACGTGGGCGCGCCGCGCTCGAGCCCCTTGTGGTTGTTCCATCCCTCGCAGCGATGCGTCTGGAGCCCGCTCCACATGCTGGAGCGGGAAGGCACGCACTGGGGCGAATTGCAGTAGGTGTTCCGCAGCAGGGTTCCCTGGGCGGCCAGCCGGTCCATGTTGGGCGTGCGGGCGGCGGGGTGGCCCATGTTGCCCATGACGCGGCCGTCCATGCTGTCGCACTCGAAGAAGACGATGTTCGGCCTGGCGGCCCCGGCGGCGGCGCCTGCTGCCAGCAGGCCCGCGAATTCCCTGCGGGTGATCACGGATGCGATTCTAGCAGCTATCATTGACAAGAGATGCGGCGCGACGTTGCGGCGGCCATGCTGGCGGCGGCCATTATCATCGCTCACCAGACCGCCGGCAAGGCGATCCGCGACGCCCTGTTCCTTTCGCAGTTTCCGGTTTCCTCGCTGCCCGCTATCGTAGCCGCCACCGCAGCGTTCTCCGTCCTCATGGCCATGGCCGCCGGATGCGTGATATCCCGGTGCGGACCGGCGCGTCTCATCCCTGCCGCCTTCGCGGCCAGCGCCGCCCTGCACCTGGGCGAGTGGGTCATCGCCGGTGAGCGGCCCGGCATCGCCGCCGTGGTCTGCTACCTGCACGTGGGCGGCGTGGCCACGGTGCTCATTTCGGGTTTCTGGTCCGTGGTCAACGAGCGCTTCGACCCGCGCACGGCCAAGCGGCAGATGGGACGCATCGCCGGGGGCGGCACGGCGGGCGGCGTGCTCGGCGGCATTCTTGCAGAACGGCTCGGCGCGCATTTCGGCATTCAGGCCACCCTCGCCGCCCTGGCCGTGCTGCACGTGCTGTGCAGCGCGGCCGTCAAGGCCCTGGGAGACAGGAAGGCGGAAGCCTCCGCCCCGGCGCAGGCTCCCGCGCCGGGAGCTCTGGGGGTGCTCGCCAGGGCGCCGTACCTGCGCGGCCTGGCGTGGCTGGTGCTGCTTGGCGCCGCGAGCGCCGCTTCGCTCGATTATGTTCTCAAGGCGCAAGCCGTGGAGACGTTCGGCCGCGGCGAGCCGCTGCTGCGCTTCTTCGGGATCTTCCAGTCCGGCGTGGCGCTGGTCACGTTCCTGTTGCAGGCCTCCGCCACGCACTTCTTCCTGAACCGTCTGGGGCTGGCGCGGACGGTGGGCTCGCTGCCCGCCACGGTGGCCGCCGGCGGACTGGGGATGATCTTCATGCCCGCCCTCGGGGTGGCCGCGGCCGCGCGCGGCGCCGAGATGGTGGTGCGCAACTCGCTGTTCCGCTCCGGCTATGAACTCTTCTACACGCCGGTCTCGGCGGGCGAAAAGCGCTCGGTGAAATCTTTCATCGACGTGGCCTGCGACCGCGCGGGCGACGCCATCGGCAGCGGCATCGTGCGCGCCCTGCTGCTGCTCGGCCCCGCCGCGCGGCCGCTCATGCTGCTGGTGGCGGCGGTGTGCGGCGTGGTGGCGGCGTGGCTCGCGGGCCGGCTGGACCGCGGCTACGTGGACGTGCTGGAACGCAGGCTGCTGGAGCATTCCATGGACCTCGATCCCAACACGGTGGACGACGCCACCACCCGCCAGATCCTGCTGCACGCGGGCTCCGGCGGGCCGCGCGCCGGACCCGCCTGGGACCCGTTCGATCCCGAGGCCGCCGACTTGCGCTCGGGCGATCCCGCGCGTGTCCGCCGCGTGCTCGGCGCCGGCCCGGTCCCGCGCGAACTGGTGCCGCACGTGGTCGCACTGCTCGCCTGGGACGAGATGGCGCCAGAGGCTCTGGCCGCCCTGCGCCGCACGGCCTCGCTGCACGCCGGGCAGCTCGCCGACCACCTGCTCGACATGTCCGAGCATTTCATCGTGCGCCGCCGCATCCCGCGCATCCTGACGGCGGCACCGGGCGACCGCGCGGCCTCCGGCCTGGTGCTCGGCCTCAACGATCCGCGTTTCGAAGTTCGTTACCGTTCCGCGCGGGCCCTCACCGCCATGGTCCGGCAGGATCCGGAGATCCGCATCCCGCCCGCGCCCGTGTACCAGGCTGTAATGCGCGAACTCGAAGCCGGACCGGCCACCTGGCAGAACTACCGGCTGATCGATCCGCCGGACGATAGCGGCGACACCGGCCTCGATCCCGAGGTACGCGAACCCAGCGGCCTGGCCCTGGAGTACGTGTTCACGCTCCTTTCGCTGGTGCTGCCCGCGCAGCCCGTGGCCACCGCCTACCGCGGCGTCTTCATGGGAGACAGGCACCTGCGGGGCACGGCGCTGGAGTACCTGGACAGCGCCCTGCCCGCCGCCGTGCGCAGAAGCCTGCGCGCCTACGTGGAACGGCGTCCGGAGAGACGGCGATAATAGAGATAGGATGACCGTCGATATCGAAGGGGTCACGCTGCACTTGGCCCATCCCGACGAGATCCCCATCCGCTGGGTGGGGCAGGAAGAGCTCATGCGGCAGCTCCTGGCCGCCTGGATGGTGGTGAGCGAGCACGATGTCCCCATGAGCCCGCGCCTGCTCGGCAAGCCCGGCGTGGGAAAGACCACGCTGGCCTACGCCGCCGCCAAACGCATGGGCCGCGAGGTCTACATCCTGCAAGCCACCGTGGACACGCGCCCCGAGGACCTGCTGGTGACGCCCGTGATCGAGGGCGAAGGCCAGTTGCGCTACGTGGCTTCGCCGCTGGTGACCGCCATGATCCGCGGCGGCATCGTCATCCTGGACGAGGGCAACCGCATGAGCGAGAAAAGCTGGGCCTCGCTCGCGCCGCTGCTGGATGTGCGGCGCTACGTGGAATCCATCGTGGCGGGCATCAAGATCCAGGCGCACCCGGAGTTTCGCCTGGTGGCCACCATGAACGACGACGCCTCCACCTTCGAGCTTCCCGAGTACATCCACTCGCGCCTCCAGCCGCAGATCCTGCTCGACTTCCCGGAGCGCGACGAGGAGTATCACATCCTGCGCGAGAATTTGCCTTTCGCCGAGGACCGCATTCTCAACTACGTCACCGATTTTCTCCAGCAGGCGCACGCCGCCGACGAGCGTTACACGGTGCGCGACGGCATCAACATCACGCGCTTCGCGCTCAAGCTGAAGGGCATCGAGCCGGGACGCATCACGGAACTGGAAGCCATAGAGACGGCCATTCTTCAGACCCTGGGGGAGGAAGCGCTGCGCTATGCCAGGCGACATCGACCGGCTGGTACCTGAAGCCGGCAGCCTGCGCCGCGGCCGCTTCACGTATTTCCCGGTGGCGCCCGGGCGGCTGGAGTTCGCGTCCGAGCTGCGCCGCGCCCTGCTGCGCGAGCGCCCGCAGGTGGTGGCGGTGGAGCTGCCCATGGCGCTCGAGCGCGCCTACCTGCGGGCCGTGGGGCGGCTGCCGGAGATGTCCGTGATCTTCTACCCGGAAGAAGGCGGGGACGAGGAGGACCGCGCCATCTACGTGCCGGTGGAACCGGCCGATCCGTTCACGGAAGCCATCCGCACGGGTCTGGAGATCGGCGCGGAGATCGTCTTCGCCGACCCTGAAGCCGGCGAGCGCCCGCACCTTCCCGACGCCTACCCCGATCCTTACTCCATCCGCCGCATCGGGCTCGACAAGTACGTGGAATCCTACCGCCTGTGGCCGCAGCCGCGCTCGGAGGAAACTGCGAGCCACGCCGGCGGCATCGCCTGGAAGCTTCAGGGCTGCGACCCGCTGGCAAGCGTGTTCGTGGTGGTGTCGCTGAACCTGCTCGACGCCGTGTTGGACGCCATGGAGCATCCGCAGGCGCAGCCGCTGGCGCGCACGCGGCGCTCCGGCGTGGAAGTGCTCAACCCGCACCCGGAGTCGCTCGGCGAAGTCACCATCGAATACCCGTACCTGCAATACTGTTACGAGCAGTTTCGCGTGGAAATGCGCGGACCTCAGGCCATCGACCGCCTGCGCGTCCAATACGCCGTGCTGCGCGAGGCGGAGAAATCTTACGAGGCCAACGCCGGCGAGCGTGTCGCGCACTGGCAGCGCAACCTGCTGGCGCGCTACACGCGCAACCTGGCGCTCGCCGACGGGCAGCTTGTGGCCGGCATTTACGACCTGGCGCTCGCCGCCCGCGGCGTGGTGGACGACAACTACGCCTGGGAGGTCTGGGAGACGGCAGGCAAATACCCGCCGCAGAAGGAGGTGAGCGACGCCGCCACCGTGCGCATTTCCGGCGAGGAGATCTGGCTCCACACGCGCCGCATACGGCTGCGCCGGCGCCTGCCCAGCGCCAAACGCCGCCTGCGTCCCGTGGGCCTGAAGCCGCGCAAGAAGGAGAAATTCCCCGGCGAGTGGGCCAGCCAGTTGGACGGCAGCGCCATCTGCTCGTACCCGCCCGAGGACCTGGTGGTGGAGGATTACGGCCGCTTCCTCAAGAAGAAGGGCAAGAGCGTGCTCTCGGAGGAGCGCACCCGCACCGAGCCCTTCACCACGTCGATCCTGGACGGCATCGACATGCGGGAGACCATCCGCAACTGGCACGAGCGCAAAATCTACGTGCGCGAGTTTCAGAAAGTGGCGGGCGAGGTGGGCGCCGTGGTGGTGATTTTCGACGAGGACCGCCGGGAGCGGTACACGTACCTCACCACCTGGCTCGGGGAAAACCAGAACGAATCCGACATGGCGTTCTACTCGACCGAGCCTTTCGAGAACCTGGTGGGGCCGGGCATAGGGCGCGCCGAGTACGGAGGGTTTCTGATGGTGCTGCCTCCGCGCCGCATGTACGACGTGTGGCGCGACCCGGATTACGAATTCGCCGAAACCAAGCCGGAGCGGCTGCTGCTGGCGGCGCTGGACTATTCGCTCGACCGCTTCGTGGTGTATGTGGCGGCGCGCCCGCCGCGCTCGATTTTCCGCTCCATCGCCGCCCGGCTGGGCCGCACCATTGTGCACATCCCCATCGGCCAGCTTTCACCGGTGTCGCTGAAGAAGATTCGCGTGGTGCACGTGCTGGACGGCCACGACAAGCGCGAGATCGCCAGGGACTACCTGTGGTGAAGCGCGCGGCCTGGACTCTGGCGCCGCTGGCGTTGCTGGTGGCGCTCTACTGGCCGGGTCTGAACACATATTTTTACCAGGACGATTTCGGCTGGCTGAACGTGGCGCGCGACATGCACGGGTGGCGGGATCTGCCGCGCGCGTTGTTGGCGCCCAAGGCCCACGGCGTCTTCCGTCCGCTGAGCGTGGAGGGGTACTTCCTGCTGCTGGGGTGGCTGTTCGGTCCCAACCCGCTGCCCTTCCGCATCGCGGCATTCGCGGCGGTGGCGGGCGCCGTGCTGCTGCTCGGCGCGCTGGTGCGGCAGTGGACCGGCTCGCACCCCGCCGCGCTCGCCGCGCAGGCCACGTGGATCGTCAACGCCGGGCTCGCGCCGGTGATGTGCTGGACCTCGATCTTCAACCAGGCCCTGGCGGCTTTTCTGTTGTTGCTGGCGCTCTGGTTTCTGGTGAAGGAACGCTGGCGCGCCCAGTGGATCGCGTTCGGGCTGGCGCTGCTGTCGCTCGAGAGCGCCGTGGTGTATCCCGCGCTGGCGCTGGCGTATGCGCCCCGGCTGTGGCGCAGGCTGCTGCCCATGTTCGGCGTTTCGGCGGCCTACACCGCGCTGCACTTCGTGCTGGCGCCTTCGGGTGGAGGGGTTTACGCGATTCACCTGGAGACGCTGCCCGCCACGCTCTGGCGCTATTCGTTGATGGCCCTGGGACCGGGGCGCGCGGCTGCCATCGCGGGCGCGGCGCTGTTGGCGGTTGCGGTGTCTGCGTCGCGCCGGCGTTACGGCCTCGCGTGGTTCCTGCTGACGCTGGCGCCCTACCTGCCCCTGCGGGACCACGTGAGCGACTACTATCTCGCGGCGCCGGTGCTGGGGCTGGCGATGCTGGCTGGAGAGGCGGTAAAGCATGCGCCCCGGTTCGCGCTGGCGCCGCTGCTGGTGTGCCTCGCCGCCTCGCTGCCCACTGCACGCGGGATCGCCGGGTGGCACTACGCCCGCAGCCAGGCCATTCGAGACGTGGTTCTAGGCGCGGCCGAGGCCCGCCGCCTGGAACCGCGGGCGCCGATCCTGCTCGCGGGCATGACCAGTGAGGTATTCCAATCCGGCTTTGCCGACCTGCCTTTCCGGGCGCTCGGCATCGAGCGAGTCTACCTTGCCCCCGGTGAGGAACGCCGCCTGGAACCCCGCGAACTCTCCGGAAAATTCGTCCTGCCCCCGGCCATCGCGCTGCGGGAGCGCGCGGTGGTCTACGACGCCTCCGGACCCGTCCTGCGCAACGTGACCGCCCGCCACGCCATGCAATGGAAGCCCGAGCCGGTGCGCTTCGTCAACGCCGGCGACCCGCTGTTCGAGCCCTGCCTGACGGGCAACTGGCTCCCGGTTCGCAACGGCTACCGCGCCATGCGCGGGGCGGCCGGCATTCGCATGGCCGCGCCCGAGTCCGGCGAACGGCTTTATCTCGGCGTGATGGCCGACAAGCCGGCACTGCGCGTGCGCGTGGCCGGCGCGGAGTTGACACCGGCCTTCAGCCATCCGTACCCCGGCCGCACGGATCTCGCCTTCACCGTTTCCGCGCGGGGCGAGATTGAACTGGCGCTCGAAACGGCTGGAGAGTTGACGTTTGGGTTTGCGGAAGTCCGCTAGCGGTTGTATGTAAATATTCACTACAGTCTGTGTAAATCGTACCGGGTAGCACAATCGGTCTTATTGAAGCTAAAGCGCTTAGGAGAATGCCCGCCCGGCATCCGGATTGCTCTGTACCGCCGTTCACATTTGTTTGCGGCAGGACGGTGTTATCCGGCGTGCCAGGTCCCGGTCTGTTATGATCGGAAACAGCAACTAAGCGCGTCCGCGTTGAGGGGATTTTCGCGGGCGACAAAAACGGAGGGGATTATGCGTTTCGGTTCTTTGAAGCTCGGAGTCTGTCTTCCGGTCCTGCTGGGGATGGCCGCTCTGGCGCCTATTCAGGCAGCCGACCCCTACACTTACAGAATCATCAGCATCACGAACACGGCTCCGGGCAACTTCCCGGTGGTCACGTTTTCGGTGATCGACAATTCCAGCGGCAAGCCCGCGGACATCCGCACCGACCCGGCGTGGACTTCGACGGGGAATGGGGCCAGCCGGCTGTTTTTGCAGATTGCCTGGAACACGAAGGAGATCAACAACCTCAATAGCCTCAGCAACACGGTTCCCAACGGCCGGGGGGCGGCCATGCCCATCCCGGTGAATGCGCTGGCCGCGAACGTGGTGGCCGTTGGCGACGGCAGTTACCGTGCCACTTCGCCTTTGGCCATCCCCGTGACGGCCACCGGGAGCGGCCAGTTGGTGATCGAGGGTCACCCGGCGGGAAAGGATGCCACCGGCGCCTGGACGGTGAGGGTTCCGGTCAGGAGCGTGTATGGGTATTTCACCATCACCGACGCCGCCGTCACGCCGCGCCGCCAGGTGGTGACTGCCGCCAAATGCATGGGCTGCCACCGCACCGACGGCACGGGCAAGGCGCCCCGGTTGGTGGTACACGGCAACAACCGGAGCGACGAACCGCAGGTTTGCGTGGTGTGTCACAACCCCAACAACACGGACATTCCGTACCGCGGTCTGATCACCAATCCCGTGACCGATACCAACCCGGTGACCGTAGTCGGCAGCTATACGTATCCTGAGCAAAGCCTCGATTTCAAGCGCCTGGTCCACGGAATTCATGCGAGCTCGAAGCGCTTCCGCAAGAACCCCCTGGTGGTTATCGGCTTCAACGGCTCGATCTTTAACGCCAGCACCCTGACCCCGTATCCCGCGGACCTGAAGAGATGCGTCAACTGCCACCTTGACGACGGCCGCCGGGGGACCTATGAGTTGCAGCCGAGCGGCCCACCGCTCGGTCCGAACGTTCTAGCCTCCACGATGAACACGCAAAGCGAGAAGAACGCCAGACTGCCGAACGGCACGTTCACTATCAACACGGATCCAGCCGACGACGTGAGGATCAGCCCGACCGCAGCGGCATGCTCGTCCTGCCACGACGAACGCGAGGTGATCTCTCACATGGTCCGCACCGGTGGAGCGTCTTTCACCACCTCACAGGCGGCGCTCGATCTCGGAGTGGTCCGGGAGCGGTGCAACTCCTGCCACGGCCCGGGCAAGGATAAGTCCGTACGGAAGGTCCACAGCCTGGGCGACTAGGCGATTGAATCGGACGCGGCCCGGTTGGCCGGGTGGAGACCGGGCCGCCTCACCTCACCTCGTACGGCAGGTTGCGCGCTCCACCGCCGCGCAGGTCTGATGTACAATCGAAGGCAGTTTTCAATAAACGTTTAGCGGATCCCTGGGTGGGAAATCGCGGAGGAATGCATGCGGAAACGTTGGCTGCTATCGTTCTTTTTCTTGCTGGCGGTGTGCGGCACGGGTTGGGCCCAGTCGCGCGTTACCGGAACGGTCACGGACAGTTCCGGGGCGGTGGTGCCGGGTGTCGAGGTGGTGATACGCAACGTCGCGACGGGCCAGGCGGTTACGGCCCAGACAAACCAGAGCGGAGTCTATTCCATTTCCTTCCTGAATCCGGGGCAGTATGAGCTGACCTGCGAGCAAAGCGGCTTCAAGAAGTTCGTGCGGGCCGGCATTGTGCTGGAGACCTCCACGACCAGCACGGTGGACGTGGTGCTCAACGTGGGCCAGATCAGCGACGTGATCAACGTGACCGCCGCGTCCCCGTTGCTCGAGTCCGAGACCGGCGCTCTCGGCCAACTGGTCGAGAACAAGATGATTCTCGACATGCCCATCGAGAGCCGGCGGGTGGGCGCGCTGGTCCGCCTGATGGGAAACATCACGTTCACGGGCGAGGACGGCGGGCAGTCGATCCCCAAGTTTTCCCTGGCGGGCGGACGCTCTTACAACCAGATGTGGACGCTGGACGGCGGCGTGGCGCAGAACCAGTCGAACGGGAGCCCGCAGCTTTCCCTGAACCCGCCCAACGAATCGCTCCAGGAATTCAAGGTCCTGGCCAACAATTACCCGGCCGAGTACGGCCGATCGGGCAGCGGGTTCATCGTGATGACCACCCGCGGGGGCACCAACGATCTGCACGGGGCGGCGTACGAATGGCTGCGCAACGACAAGCTCAATGCGCGCACGTTCTTCTCCGCGGGCAAGGCGCCGCTGCGGTACAACATCTTCGGCGGCTCGCTCGGCGGACCGATCCGGAAGAACAAGACCTTCTTCTTCTTTAATTACGAAGGCGGGCGCCGCCGCACGGGCGTGACGGTGGCCAAGACGGTGCCGCAGCCGGCGGAAGTGGCCGGCGATTTCTCGGCGCGCAAGGACATCAAGGTGCTCGATCCGGCCACGCGCGTGGGCTCCACCGCGGCGCAGCCGTTCCCCAATAACGTCATCCCGGCCAGCCGCATCGATCCTATGGGCAAAGCGTTCGCGGCGCTGTACCCCGCGCCAAACCAGCCGGGCAACGACCCAACCAAGGCGCCCTCGTCCAACTATCGGGCCAACACGTCCGACCCGCTCCTCCAGGACTTCTACACCACACGCATAGACCACCAGATCCGCGAGGCGGACCGCCTGTTCGGGCGCGTCACCATCATGCACGCTCCCGAGGAAGTCGCCGCAGCCATCCCCAACGCCATCGCCGACGACCGGGCGTTCTATCGCGAGAACGAGAACCGGAACTTCCTGGTGAGCTGGAACCACAACCTGCGGCCCACCGTGATCAACGAGTTCCGGTACATGCTTTACAACCGCAAATACGTGAACCGCGGCTACGGCGCGAGGTCCGGTTTCAACGGCAAGCTGAACCTGCCCGGAGTGTCGGGGGAGGATATGGCGCGCATCGGCGTCACCGGCCTGAGCACACTGGGGCAGAGCACCGTGCAGCGCGTGCAGAACCCCATCCAGACGCACCAGTTCGGCGACGGACTCTTCTGGGTCAAGAACAACCATTCCATCAAGACCGGCATCGATGTCCGGCGTTCGTCCAACGTCGAGACGCAGGACTCCTCCGGCGGCGGCTACTTCAGCTTCAGCGACCGCGCCACCAACAACGGCCTGGCCTCGCTGCTGTTGGGGTGGGTAAACTCGGGCACGCTCGTGAAGACCGACGTGCTGAATTCGCGTTCCAACTACTTCGGACTCTACATTCAGGACGATTGGAAAGTCACCCCCAAGCTGACCCTGAACCTCGGCCTGCGCTGGGAGATCGACTTTCCGCGGTGGGAGGCCAAGAACCGCCAAAGCGGCTTCGACGCATTCGCCATCAACCCCGTTTCGCGCACGCCGGGCGTAGTGACGTTTGCGGGCGTGAACGGCGAGGACAAGTACTCGCACGAGTTCGACGCCAACAACTGGGGCCCGCGCTTCGGTTTTGCCTACACGGCGCGTAAAGGACTGGTGCTGCGCGGCGGCTACGGCATTTTCTATAACGGCTCCTACTACAGCTCGGTCAATAACACGCAGGCGCTGGGGTTCTCGCTCAACGGTTCCTTCACTTCTCCGGACGGCGGTTACACGCCCGCGTTCCTGTTCCGCACCGGCATGCCCGCCATATCGCGCGACAAGCTGGGTCCGGAATACGGAGCGGTGCCGGTAGGCGCCAAGGTCACGACCGCGCCGGACTTCATCGCGCGCGACCACGTGAATGGCTACTCGCAACAGTGGAACTTCACCATCCAGAAGGAACTGCCCGGCAACATTCTGTGGGAGAACGCCTACATCGCCAACGTGGGACACAAGCTGGGCAGCCCCGACACGAACATCAACCAGATTCCGCTGGTAAACGGGCGCGGTCCGGCGGTTCAGGACCAGACCAAGCGGCGCTTCCCGCAGTTCGGCAACGTGACCAGCATCTCGCCCTCGTGGGGCAACTCCACCTATCACTCACTCAATGTGAAGGTCGAGAAGCGCTTCTCCCACGGGCTGAACATGCTGGGGAACTACACCTGGGCGAAGTTCCTCGACGACGTGGAAGCCAGTTCCGAGCTTGGGGGCGGCAACGGCAACGGCTACCAGCACATGGACGCGCGCGGTTTGGATAAGGCCATGTCCGGCAGCGACATCCGGCACCGCGTCGCGTACAGCTCGCTTTACGAGTTGCCGGTGGGCAAAGGCCGGCGCTTCAGCCCCGGCAACGCAGTCCTCGATCACGTGATCGGCGGCTGGACCGTCGGCGGGATCCTCGAAGCCCGCACGGGGCCGCCCTACGGCGTCACCGAGAACACCAACCGGCTGAACGCGTTTTCGGAATCGCAGCGGCCCAACCTGCTGCGCGACCCCAACCTGCCGGGCGGCCGGACGCGCGATGAGATGATCCGGCAGTTCTTCGATACCGCGGCGTTCCAGGCGCCGGGAGACGGGGTTCTCGGCAACGCCGCCCGCACGCTCGGCCCCGGCCCGGGATTCTTCGGCGTGGACGTTTCGATCCACAAGCTGTTCCGGCTGACGGAGAGCTTCGGGCTGACCTTCCGGGCGGACGTGGTCAATCTGCCGAACATGCCGGCGTTCGGAGCCCCGGGCCAGGCCCGCGGCGACGGCAATTTCGGAAAGATTAACAGCACGCTGGCGAGCGCCACCGCGCGGGAAATTCAATTGAGCCTGCGGCTCGCCTGGTAAGCGCCGGGCCGGGTCTGCGACGGCGTGCGCGGGGCATACGTGCGCGAAGCCGCCGGCTTGCGCCGCCGAACCCGCGCGCGGGAGCGTACTCCGCGCGGCGAAGATCGCGAACCGTCAGTGGCAGGTAGTGGTCATGCAGCATCGCGGGAGGTTCACATTCTGATAGATTGAAGCACCGGCAATTCCATTCTGGAGGACACGAGATGTTACCCACGCGGCGGGATGTACTGGGCGTAGCGGCGGGCATGTCACTGCCGGCGATGACGCGGCCGAACGTCGTCCTGTTCAATTCCGACGACCAGCGGTTCGACACGATCCGCGCGCTCGGCAACAACGAGATTCACACGCCGAACCTGGACTCCCTGGTGCGCCGCGGGATGAGCTTCCGGAACTTCTACTCGCAAGGCGGGATGGTCAGCGCAATGTGCCTGCCGAGCCGCACCATGCTGATGACCGGAAGGTCGCTGTTCCGAATCCCCGGCCCTAAAGATCCACCGGGCAACATGCCGTTGTTGCCCAAAGCGTTCGAACGGGCCGGCTATCTCACTTACCATAACGGCAAGAAGAGCAACACATACGTTCCGGCCAGCGAGGCTTTCCAAAAGACGGTCTACGCGCCCGTGGAGGTTGAAGTCCGCGAGCAGTCGAGTGAGGTCCTGGCGGACGCCGCCATCGAATACATTCGAGGTTGCGATCCCGCGAAACCCTTTTTCGCCTACCTGGCGCCGCCGGTGCCGCACGACCCGAGGGTTGCTCCCAAGCGCTTCATGGACATGTACGATCCGGCGAAGATCCGGCTGCCCGGAAACTTCATGCCGGATCATCCCTTCGACTACGGCGATCCGGGCACGCGCCGCGATGAGAACCTGGCGCCGTTTCCGCGCACTCCCGAGGTAATGCGCCGGCACCTGGCGGACTATTACGCCGCGATTACCTGCCTGGATTACCATGTAGGCCGGATTCTCGCCGAATTGGAAAGGTCGGGGCGTCTTTCAAACACCATCTTCGTTTTCACCAGCGACCAGGGCCTGGCGGTGGGCGGGCGCCACGGTCTGATGGGCAAGCAGAACCTGTACGAGGAATTCAAAGCGCCGTTGATCTTCGCCGGGCCGGGCATCCCGCGCGGCGAGTCCGACGCGCTGGTGTACGTGCACGATTTGTTCCCCACGCTCTGCGGGTTGGCCGGCATTGAAATTCCGGCCGGTCTGGAGGGAACCAGTTTCGCGCCCGTGGTGCGGCGGAAACAGCCGCGGGCGCACGAGTATATCTTTGGCGCGTACACGGACTGCCAGCGAATGATACGGGACCGCCGCTACAAGCTGATCTGGTATCCGAAAGCGAAACGCTACCAACTGTTCGACCTGGCCCGCGACCCGCTGGAGCTCGACAACCTGGCGGAAAAACCGGCTCACGCCGCCAGACTCGAAGACCTCAAGCGAAGGCTGGCTGAGCACCAGGACAGGTTCGGCGACAAGTACGTTTCACGACCCGCGGCCTGAACCACTGCGTCGTGGAGATAAATGCAAACGGCAGCCAAGTCGCGGGGCCGCCGGTTCCTGCTATCATCTGTCCTGAACCATGTTTGACCGTCCCTACGAACTCGGACGCAAGAGAATTCAGGGCCGATTCGTCATCCCCTCCGGTATTCGCTGCACTCATGCCGCGACGATTCAGAAGTGCTTCCTGGAAGTGCCTTCCATCGGCATCGTCACAACCAAGAGCATCAGCGCGCAACCGCGCCAGGGATATCGCGAGCCGATCTATGCAAGATATGCTCCGGGATGCTATATCAACGCGGTCGGGCTGGCCAATCCCGGGGCTCGTCAATTCCTTGCGGAATTCGACGGCATCGAAATTCCCAAAGACAAGTTTCTGCTGGTCTCGATTTTCGGTTCCGATGCCGGGAGTTTCGTGGAAGCGGCTCAAATTCTGAAGACGCTGGCGGATGGCTTCGAACTCAACATGTCCTGTCCCCACGCCAAGGGTTATGGAGCACAAGTGGGCCAGGACATGGAACTGTTGCGGCGCATCACGGCCGCGGTGGTTCAGGCGGTGGATGTGCCGGTATTCGTAAAACTCTCAGCCACTTTTGCGGACCTCGAGGGGACGGCGCGCGCGGCTATGGACGCCGGCGCAACCGGCATCACGGTCACCAACACAATCGGCCCGGCGGTGGTGTCAGTGGGCCGGAATCCCGTGCTGCACAACAAGTTCGGCGGCTTGTCCGGCGACGGCATCCGTCCTTTGGGTCTCCGCGCCGTCGAGCAGGTGCGGAAGGCGGTGGGGGCCGGACCCGTGATCATCGGGATGGGAGGGATTGCATCGCCCGAGCACGTGACCCAATACAAGCTGGCCGGGGCGGATCTGTTCGGTGTCGGCAGCGCTCTTACCGGGTTGGACAGCAGACAGTTTCGGGAATACATGGCCCAACTCGAGCGCGACGTCTGTCAAGGCAGAGAGAACTCCGTCTACGCGCGTTCGTGCGAGTCGGCCGTCCGCATGGATTACGTGAAGACGCGCCTCAAGGCACGCCGGCAACTGGACGGATGCCTGTTTAAACTGATTCTCGAAAGCCTTCCGAAAGAGTATGACGATGGCGACCTTGCGGGGAAATTTTTCTTTCTCTGCATTCCCGGAGCCGGCGAGAAACCCTTTGCGGTTTTTTCCTGCTCCGAGAAGAGTATCGTCGTCCGAATCGCCGGCGAATTCACCAAGCGTCTGGCCGAATTGCCGGTGGGCTCCGATCTCCTTCTCAGAGGGCCCTACGGATGTGGCGTGCCGTCCTTCGAGAACAGCACGCTCATTTTCGTGGGCGGCGGAACCGGAACAGCTTCCCTGCTGGAGATCGCCCACAAGCTCGGTCCCAACAACAGACAAGTATTCCTCCTGGGCGGAAGGTCTCGCACACACCTCTTCGATATCGACCGGTTCGAGCGCCTGGGTCCTGTTTACCTGGCCACCGACGACGGCAGCACCGGGTTCCACGGGTACGTTCCCGAGTTGTTGAGGACGGTTGTGGACGGACTGCCGGAGGCCGAGAGGCAGCGGATCGCCTTCATCAATTGTGGTCCGGAACAGATGGTATGGCGCTGTTTCGAGATCCAAAAGGAGATGGCGCCCGAGGACCGCATGATCGGGGCAATCGAATACATGACCAGTTGCGGGGTGGGCATTTGCGGGAAGTGCTCCAGTCCTTCCGGCGCCCTCACATGTATTGACGGCCCTTTCATGCCGTGGAAGGATTTTCAGTCCCGCCGCATCAGTCAGGATCTGCGCAGCAGAATCCGGGACGTGCGGACGCCCCTGGCGCCGGGGGCGAAATAGGCGGCGAACCCGCGCCGGTTACACATCGCGATATTGCCTCCGCAGGCGGCTCAGCTCGCGACCGAGTTCGGCCTCCACCTTTGCATACCCGGGATTCCCGCTCAGGTTGCGGAGCTCGTCCGGGTCCTTTTCGAGATCGAACAGCTCGCGGTACGCGCCCTCATGATAGTAGTCGATCAGCTTGTAGCGCTGGGTGCGCACGCCGCGATGGGGCGAGACGCGGTGGGGCGTGAAGAACGCGAAGCTGGGGTCGCGCATGGCTTCCCTGCCCTTGCCATGCAGCACCCAGGAGTTCTCGAAGTAGGTGTAGTAGATCGACCGGCGCCAGTCGCTCGGTTCGCGGCCTTCCAGCAGCGGCCGGAAACTGCGGCCCTGCATTCCCGGGGGCGCCGGCACGCCGGCGTAGTCGAGAATCGTTGGCGCGAAGTCGATGTTTTGGACCATGTGCGCCTCGACCTGTCCGGCGGCCGCGCCGGGGGCATGCACCAGCAGCGGGATGCGGAGCGACGGCTCATACATGAAGCGCTTGTCGTACCAGCCGTGCTCACCCAGGAAGAAGCCGTTGTCGGACGTGTAGACGATCAGCGTGTTCCGGGTGAGACCGCGCTTGTCGAGCAGATCCAGCACGCGGCCCACGTTCTCATCCACGCCCACGGTGGCACGCGCATGGTCTTTCACAAAGCGCTGGTAGATCCAGGCTTTGCGCTCCGCCGGGGACAGGTTCTTCGGCAGGTCCTGGTAATCGCCGGCGAGGCTGATGTCGAAGCGCATGTCCTCGGCCTCGCGCGCGAGTCTGCGGGTGGCGTAATCGTCGTCGTACGTGGACGGGCGCGGGAACTCGATCTCGTCGAACAGGCGCGCGTGGCGCGGCGCCGGAAGGAACGGACGATGGGGCGCCTTGTGTTGATAGACGAGGGCGAAGGGCCCGGGACCGGCGCTCTCCAACCACTTCAGCGCCAGGGCGGTGGTGATATCCGTGGCGTAACCCCGCATCTTCGTGCGCCGGCCGTTCTCGATGAAGTCGGGATCGAAATACAGGCCCTGGCCCGGCAGCACGCAGGAATAATCGAAGCCGCGCGGCTCGTCGTTGAGGTGCCACTTGCCCACCACGGCGGTGCGGTACCCGGCCTTCTTCAGCAGCTCCGGCCAGGTGGCGACGCCGGGGCGCAGGAACTCGGGCGGCGCGTCCTTCGCCTCCGAGTTGCCGCGCACCCCGTTAATGTGCGAGTGGCAGCCGGTCAGGGCAGTGGCGCGGGCCGGCGCGCAGAGCGAGTTGCCCACGAAGCAGTTGGTGAAGCGGGCGCCGGACTGCGCCAGACGATCGAGATTGGGCGTGCGAACAATACGGTTGCCGTAACAGCTCAGGTGAGCGACCGGGTGGTCGTCGCTCATCATGAAGAGGATATTCGGACGCCGCTTCCGGGCGATGGCGGGAGCCGCGAGGCCGCCAAGCAGGCCGCGGCGGGTCAGGGTTGGCTGGCGTTCTACCATGCTGCGACCATTCGACCACGCATTATGGTCCTGGCGGAAGTATGATGTCCAGCATGGAGCCAACCGCGCGGATCCGCGCCCTGATGAACCGCATCTGCATTCTGGCGGCAGCCACCCTGGTTGCCATGCCGGCTCCGATGCCCGCGCAGACCGGCAACCTCCGGGCGTCCGCCGTGAAGGCCGATATCACTCCGCCGGGCAGCAAATGGCTGGCGGGATATCCCGCCAGGCAATCGACGGGCGTGCACGATCGCATCTTCCACCGCGTCGTGGCCATCGACGACGGATCCACGCAGTTCTTTCTGGCATCTTCCGACCTTTGCCTGTTCGCTCCTTCGGTCTACGACGAGTTTGCCGCGCAATTGAAGCGCGAGACCGGAATCGAGCCGGTCCAGGTCTGGTGGACGGTTACTCACACGCACTCCGCTCCCGAGGTTGGGCCGCACGGTTTGGCGAAAGTCATCATGCCCGAGCGCTATGACCACGAGCCCGACCGCGAATACACGGCCTGGGTGGAAAGATCCCTGATCGATGCCATCAAAGAGGCCCGCAGCAAACTGGAGCCGGCGCGGCTGGCGGCCGGAACCGGCTATTCATCCGCCAACATCAGCCGGCGCGGACGCGACCCGCAGGGCCGCATCTCGCTCGGGTTGAATCCGGACGGCCCGGCGGACCGGCAGATCGGCCTGATCCGGCTGGAGCGCAGGGACGGGACTCCCATCGCTCTCATCGCGAACTATTCGATGCACGGCACCGCGCTCGGTTCACCGAACAAACTGATCAGCGGGGATGCGCCCGGAATCGTCACGGCCTACGTGGAGGAAAAGCTCGGGGCGCCGATGCTGTTCATCAACGGCGCGGCCGGCGACCTTGCGCCCATCTACACCGTCCAGGAGAACTTCAGGGCGGCTCACATTGAAGAATTCAACGTGCTGCTGGGAGACAGAATCCTGGCGGCCAATCGTGGGATGGTTTCCGCGGCGTCCGGCGTGCGCCTCCGGGCGGGCGGAAAAGTTATCGAAACGCCGCGCCGGAAAGGCTTCGGGTGGGATGCCGGCATCGGCGATTATCTCAAGGCCGCCGGCAGCGAGGCCGGAACGATCCGGCTTCCGGTACGATTCCTCATTGTCAACAGCGATCTGGCGCTGTGGTCGGCGCCGGTGGAGATGTTCTGCGAGATTTCCATCGGTGTGCGCAACCGCTCGCCGTATCGCCACACCTTCTACTTCGGCTACACAAACGGGTGGCTGGGGTACCTGCCGACGCGGCGGGCCTTCGCCGAGGGCGGATACGAGATCCGCACCAACCCGTTCACGGAACAGGTTGAAGAGGATTTGTCCAACGCGGTCAATTCGTACTTGCAGGGCAGCGCCCGGTAGCAGCGCGAGCCCGCCGCCGGTTTGGCGAGTGCCGCCGCGGGCAACTTTCTGACATGATAGAGCCATGCTGCGAAGAACGTTCGCGGGCGCCGCTTCGGCAATCGCACTTCGGGCCGGACAAGTTGCCGGCGCCGATGAGAAACCGGCGCTGCTGGGCGGGCAGCCGGTGCGGCCGCGCTCGAGCCAGTTCCCGGGCTGGCCTCAGGTCGGCCCCCAGGATGAGAGCGGCTGGCTCGAGGTCTTCCGTTCCGGCCGCTGGTGGCGCAAGGAAGGCCACTTCGTCCGCGACTTCGAGAAGACCTGGGCGGAGCGCACCGGCGCGCGCCACTGCCTCGCAACGGCGAATGGAACCAGTGCGCTCATGGCCGCGCTCCACGCCGTGGATGTGGGACCTAAAGATGAAGTGATCGTAGGTCCCTACACGTTCATCGCGACGGTGAACGCGATCCTGGCGCACTACGCCCTGCCGGTATTCGTGGACACGGACCCCGATTCGGCGATGATCGACGCCACGAAGATCGAGGCCGCGATCACGCCGCGCACGCGATGCATCCTGCCTATCCACCTCGGCGGCAACATGGCCGACATGGACCGGATCATGGAGATCTCCAAGCGGCGCAATGTTCCGGTGGTGGAGGACGCCTGCCAGGCGGTCGGGGCCGAATGGCGGGGCCGCAAAGCCGCCACCATCGGCCATCTCGGCTGCTACAGCTTTCACAAGCTGAAGAACCTCTCCGGCGGCGAGGCCGGCGCCCTGGTCAGCAACGACGAAGCGCTGTTCCGCCGCGCTTACGGCTTCCACTCGCATTACCGCACGCCAGACGAGAACGGCCCCGACCCGAAATTGTGCCGGAACGGAATCAACCTGCGCATGAGCGAATTCCAGGCAGCAGCCATGATGGCGCAGATCGGCCGGCTGGACGAGCAGGCCAAAACGCGCGACCGCAACGCCGCATATCTGAGCGAGATGCTGCGCGAAACACCCGGAGTCGCCCCCGCCAGAATGTACCCCGGCTGCACGCGCAACGGTTACCACCTGTACATGATGCGCTACAACGCCGAGGCGATGAGCGGGCTGCCGCGCGAGCGCTTCATCGCGGCCGTGCGCGCCGAGGGAATTCCGATCGCCGCGGGCTACACGTCTCTGAACAGGCACCCCTTTCTCGAAAACACGCTGAATTCGCGGGCCTACCGCGCGGTGTACTCGCAACAGGACATCGCGCACTGGCGCGAGCGCAACCAGTGCCCGGCCAATGACCGGCTCTGCAAGGAAGGGCTGTGGTTCGCCCACACCGTGCTGCTCGGCAGCCGGCGCGACATGGAAGACATCATCGCCGCCATTCGAAAGGTGCAGCGCAACGCGGGCGCACTCAAGAAAACCTGATCAGCGCCTCTGCCCAATCATTCCAAGCGCCGAACAAGGACTTCAACCAGATCGACGCCGGCATCGTCACCGGCGTGCAGGGGCACGGCTTTTCTTGATCGTCTTCAAGGAAGTGTGTTACACGAGTCTCATGCTTCGGATCAGCGCCAGGTTGCCGCTTGTGTTCCTCGCGGCTCTTGCCGTGGGCTCCGCCCAGGAGTTCCGTGCACTCATCTACGGCCGCGTGACCGACTCCTCATCGGCCGTGATTCCCAACGTCAAGGTCACCGCATCGAACACGGCGACCGGGGCCGCCGCTACCACGGTTTCTGCTCCGGACGGCAACTACGTGCTGCCCCAGTTGCCGGCCGGACGCTACGACGTGACCGCCGAAGCGGAGGGGTTCCGCCGGTACTCCCGGCAAGGCATCACCCTGGCGGTCGGCGACAAGGCGAACGTCGAAATCCGCATGGAGGTCGGCGCGCTCTCGGAGTCGGTCACGGTCACCGCCGAACTCACCGGCATTGAGAGCAACCAGTCCGTGATGGGGCAATTGATGAACAGCAAGGCCGTTGCGGAGCTTCCCATCAACGGCCGGCAGATCTTCATGCTGCTGCAACTCTCCGCCGGCGTGTTGTTCACGCAGCAGCAGTTCGGCAGTTCGGGCTTCTCGGGCACCCGTCCGTGGGACGTGAACGGCACGGTCAGCATCCACGGCAGCCGTCCGGGCGGCGCGCAGGCGGGATCGAACGCGTTTCTGCTCGATGGCGCCCCGCTCGGCGTCAGCGGCGCCTGGACCTACTCTCCACTGGTCGATGCCGTGGAGGAGTTTAAGGTCACCATGCCGGCCAGCGACGCCTCTCAGGGACTGACCGGCGGCGGGGTAATCAACATGACCACGAAGTCCGGCACAAACCAGTTGCACGGCGTGCTCAGCCATTTCATCCGCAACAACATCTTCGACGCGGTCGCCACGCAGACCAATCGCGCGGCAGCGCAGCGTCCGGATCTCAAGAAACAGCAGCACCAGTGGAACGCCTGGAGCGCGATGCTGAGCGGGCCGGTCATCCGCAACCGGCTCTTCTACTCCGGGCACTACGAAGGCTATCGCCAGCGCGTGCCCTTTCCGGTGACCGTCACGGTGCCGACGCTCGAACAGCGCTCCGGCGATTTTTCGCGCACGTTCAACGCGTCCGGCCAGCCGATCCTGGTGTTCGACCCGCTCAGCACCCGCGCCGAGGGCAGCCGGTTCGTGCGCGACGCCTTTCCCGGCAACCGCATCCCCGTCAACCGCACGTCGAATGTGGCGCGCAACGTCCTGAAGCTCATCCCGGCGCCCAACATCGTCACCGATGCCGTCACCAACTTCAATAACTTCGCCTCGTCGCCCAACGTCGGGCGTTACCGGTACGACGCCTACTTCTTCAAGATCGATTACCTCTGGAACTCCGCCCACCGCTCATTCGGCAGCCATTCGCATAATACGGGCTCCGAGAATCGCGCCGCCAACGGCTTGCCGCGCGGCAATCCGGCTAAAGGCGGGCCGGACTCCGGACGCAGGAACCACTACAGCGCCATCGCCGACCACGTCTGGACCATCAACAACACCACCGTAATGAACGCCCGCGCTTCGTGGGACCGCTTCAACTGGTGGCGCACCCAGGATTCGGTGGACGCCTTCGACGCGCGCACTCTCGGCTTCCTCGGGCCCACGGGAGCCAATGGGCTGATTCGTTTTCCAAACTTCACGTTCACAGACTACCTTTCACTGGGGCCCGTCACGCGCATCTTCCAGCCCGACAACACTTACTCGCTTGTGGCCGACGTCTCGAAAACCAGGGGCCGCCACTTCATGAAGTTCGGCACACGCATCGGGCAGGCGCGCTTCAACCGCATCAACCCGGAGAATTTCGCCGGAATCTTCAATTTCGAGCGGGGCTTTACGCAGCGCGACCCGCAGCGCGCCGATGCGACCTCCGGCAACGCCATGGCCTCGTTCCTGCTCGGTTACCCCGCCGGAGGCGGCACCGACGTCAGTCCCGAATCGAGCTACGAAAACAAGTTCGCGGGCCTCTACGTGCAGGATGATATCAAGCTTACGGCACGGGTCAGCGTCAACGTGGGTTTGCGCTGGGACGTGCAGACGGCTCCCACGGAACGCTTCGACCGCCTGGTGGTGGGCTTCGATCCCGACGCCCGCTACACGCTCGGCGCATCGCCCGCCCGCGGCGGCTTCGTCTTCGGAGACCGCAATCGCCGGCAGGCTTGGACCACCAACTGGCGAGACTTCCAGCCGCGCACCGGCGTCGCCTGGCAACTCTCCTCGAAGCTCGTCTGGCGGGCCGGTTACGGCATGAGCTTCCTGCCCGTGAACGGGCTGGGCGGAGCGGGTTCGGTGCTCCAGAACGGTTTCTCGCGGCGCACGCCGGTGGTGGCAACCATCGGCGGCGGGGTGAACGCGTTCCTTCCGGGATGCCCTACGTGCAGCACTCTCGAGCGGCCGTTTCCCGAGGGCGTGCTGATGCCGCCCGGACGTTCCGAGGGGCCGAAGACGCAAGTTGGACAGGCGATTAACTATACGAACCCCGACTACGTTGTGGCGCGCGTGCACCAGGTCTACGCGGGCTTCGATTACCAGTTGCCGTGGCGCGCGACGCTCGAGGCATCTTACGTCGGAAGCCGCACCAACCGCTTCCCCGTCAACCGCCAGACCAACGCCATCCCGCTCGCGGAACGGCTGAAGGGCGTCGCGGATCCGACTTACCTGAACGCCGCCGTACCGAACCCGTTCGCAGGGGCTCCGGAGCTGGCGGGAACCGGACTGGCGGCCGCCACGATCGCCCGCAGCCAGTCCCAGCGTCCCTTCCCGCAGTTTGCGGGAATCACCATGCAGGCCGAATCGGTGGGCAAGACCAGTTACGATGCGCTGGAGGCGCGCGTGAACAAACGATTGAGCGGCGGGCTAGCCACGACCATTTCGTACACGCTGGCAAAGACGCTCGAGGCGGTGTCGTACCGCGAGGACCAGTACACGTGGCTGGAACGCAGGTTCGCGGACTTCGACCGCACACACCACCTCTCCCTGATCCTGCTCTACGATGTGCCGGTGGGGCGTGGCAGGCGCTTGGGAGCGCACTGGGGCCGCGCACTGGACCTGATCGCCGGCAACTGGCAATACAACATGTCGCTCGAGGCCATGAACGGCACTCCCACCGCCATGCCCGACGCGACTCCGCTGCGAGACCCGCGGCTGCCCAACAGGAGCTTCGATAAGTGGTTCGACACCTGCACCGTGCTTTCGAGCGGCGCCCGCTCGAACTGCTCTTCCCCGGACGCGCCTGTGACATGGCTGCAACTCAAACCGAACGAGCTGCGCACTTACTCCAGCCGTTTCCCCAACCTGCGTAATCATTCGCGGGCCAACGTCAACATGTCCCTGTTCAAGATCTTCCCCCTGCGGGAGCGGTCGACTTTCGAGTTGCGGGCCGAAGCCTTCAACGCCTTCAACAGCCCCATCTACGCGGGGCCGAACACGAGCATCACCAGCCCGCAGTTCGGCGTGGTGGTCCGCGACCAGCAGAACTTTCCGCGCAACATGCAGTTCGCCGCGCGCCTTCGGTGGTAACGATATGAAAAGCGTTTTCCTGCTTGCCGTTCTCGCGCCCGCTGTTTGCGGGCAGAACATCGACCAGCCGCAGAACTATACTGCCGCGCGGGTTTCCTCCGCCGCCGCCGACGGGTCCAACGCCGACGCCGTCCTGGTTGCGCCGCGCGCCTCGCACATCGTGGCCGAAATCCCGGGCGCCGGCCGCATCGTCCATGTCTGGTTTACCATCGCGACCGATGAAGAGAAGTATCTCTCCACGACGCGCCTCAAGATGTTCTGGGACGGCGCGGCGCAGCCCGCCGTCGACGTGCCCTTCGGCGAGTTCTTTCTTCTCGGGCACAACCGGGTGCGCCAGGTCAATACGGCTTTCGTGACCGTGGAGGCGCGGCCTGAGCTCAACCACAATCTCCCCAACAAGAACGTAGGCGGCTTCAACAGCTACTTTCCCATGCCCTACGCCAGGGGCGCCCGCATCGTCATCGAGAACGGATCGGAGAAGCCTCTGCGCGCGCTGTACTACCAGGTCGACTACCAGAAGTGGCAGGCGGCCCCCAGTCCGCTGCGTTTCCACGCCGCCCACAACCACAGCGCGCCCGAACCTTTCACGGGTCCCGCGGCGGGCGCCCGCACCGCCAAGAATCCCGAGGGCAAAGGCAATCATGTCCTGCTCGACGTGAACGGCCGCGGCCATCTCGCCGGGGTCTCCATCAGCGTAGACGGCGCCGGCGCCGGCTGGTGGGAAGGCGACGAGATGGTGTGGGTCGACGGTGAGCCGCGTCCTTCCATCGCCGGTACAGGCACCGAGGACTATTTCGGGGGCGCCTGGGGCTTCCGCCGCGAGTACAACACCCCGTACCACGGCGTCACCTTTCTCGAAAAGGTCCCCGGACGTCCGGACTGGCAGGCCGGTCTCTACACGTTTTACCGTTTTCACGAGCGAGACCCGATCCCGTTCAGCCGCTCGCTGCGCATGACGATCGAACGCGGCCACAACAACCACCGCCGCGACAGCGCCTATTCGAGCGTCGCTTACTACTACCTCGCCCCATCTTCCACGGTGCGGGCTCGCTCCGGACACGAAAAATAGCTATAACACCAGAATGCATACACCGATCAGCCGCCGGACCCTGGTGCGGGCCGCTTGTACCGGCATGGGCGCTCTGGGCGGTGCCGTCATTCGTGGTGCGCCGGGCGGGAGTGGAAACGCTGCGGCGTTCGCGCTTTGTGGCGATGAGTCTCACAACTCCGATTACATCCGCACGGCCCTGACCGCCACGCTGGTCGAGGACGGCGGCCTGGCCATCGATTTCACCGACCAGGAAAAGCTTCTGACATACGACCATCTCCGGAAATACAGAATCCTCATCATGTTTCGGGATGGCCGCCGCTATCACAACGGCTATTGGCACCAGGTTTATTGGAACGAACGGAAGGAGAAGATCGTCAGTGTGCCTCCGATTCAACGCAAGATCGGGTCTGGTTACAGCTCGTGGATGACTCCGGATCAGGGAAGGGCGATCAAGCAGTGGGTCTCGGAAGGCGGCTCTTTGTGGGCCTTCCACAATAACAGCGAGGCGTCCATATCGAACAAGGACTATCGCGATGTGGAAGGCGCGATCTATGCCGGACACCCGCCAATCCGGCCTTTCAAGGTCAAGATCGTCAACCGGCAGCACCCGGTCACGCGCGGTGTGGCGGACTTCGTCGTTACCGATGAGCAGCACTACGTCGTGTACGACAAGGACCCGAAGTACGTGCTGGCTCGCAGCGTCAACGAAGACGGGCTCGAGTATACCGATCTTGCCGGACGGCGCAGCAACAGCGCGGAAGCCGTTTGGGCCTACGACTACGGCAAAGGCCGCGTGTGCTTCATGGCGCCGGGGCACATGATCAGCGCCCTCTGGAATCCCGAGTATGAGAAGATGCAGCGCAACGCGGCCAAGTGGCTCCTGCACGAAGCCTGATGCATGCCGCTTCTCCAGGGCAGCCGGGTGTGGTATTCTCATGCGCTCGGAGGTCGAACGCACGTGAAGACGCTGATCGTGGTTGTCCCGATATTGACCTTCGCCGCCTGCTCCAGCAAGCCGGACGCTGCCGGCGCGCCCGAAACCTCCCCCGCCGGTTTCATCGCCAGGATGGATCCGGGCCTTGACCGCATCGTGCCTGCATCGGCTCGCATCGAGAAGGTGGCCGGCGGCTTTCAGTTCACTGAAGGCCCGCTCTGGCGGCCTGAGGCCAACGCATTATGGTTCAGCGACGTGGTTGGAAACGTTGTCCGACAGTGGTCTCCGGATGGAGGGGTCACGGAGATTCTCCGTCCGGGCGGTTATGACAGGAACGATGCGCCCGCGGGTTCCTTTATCGGGCCGAACGGGATGATCGCCGATAAGGATGGAGCCGTGTTGCTGTGCCAGCACGGCAACCGGCGGATCGTTCGTATCGCCAGGGATCGCAAGGTCTCCACGTATCTGGAACGCTTCGAGGGCAAGCGCCTGAACAGCCCCAACGACCTGGTTTACCGTTCCGACGGCTCCCTCTACTTCACCGATCCGCCCTACGGCCTTGTCAAGCAGGATGACGACCCGGAGAAAGATCTGAAATTCAACGGCGTGTACCGCTACGCGAACGGCGTCCTCGAGGTTCTGGTGAAGGATATGAGCCGCCCGAACGGGATTGCCTTCTCTCCGGACGAGCGGACTCTTTACGTGGCGAATTCCGATCCGGCGCGCAAGGTGTGGATGGCCTACGATGTGGCCCCTGGCGGCCGGATCTCGAACGGCCGGGTGTTTTTCGACGTAACGGCGGAGAAGTCCGATGGCCTGCCGGACGGGATGAAAGTCGATGCCGAGGGCAACCTCTACTGTACAGGGCCGGGCGGGGTATGGATCTTTTCGCCGGGCGGCAAGCATCTGGGCACTATCAAACCGCCGGAAACGCCAGCCAACTGCAACTGGGGGGCCGACCAGACGACGTTGTACATGACGGCGCGCACCGGGATCTACAGGGTTAAGCTCGGCGTTCCGGGGAAGCCTGCGCTGTACCGGCAGGTGAAGTAAATGAATCGCAGGACCTGTCTTCAGACGATTGTCGCAGCGCCGGTTCCGGCCGCGGCACAATCAGGCGCGCAAGCTCCCGTCCAGTTACACGTCGATCTCGCTGTTGACCCCGCCAGGGAGCGGGAGATGCTGCGCGCGTTCCACGGCAGTTTCCGGCCCGCCGCGGCCAAACAGCCGGGCTTTGTCAACGTGACGATGCTCAAGCTGCGCACCGCTCTACAGGGCAGACCGCCATCCGGCGCGAACTACCGGTTTGTGATCAGCTTCCAGACGGAAGAGCTCCGCCAGAAATGGGTAGCCAGCGCTGACCACCAACGCGTGTGGCCGCTGATAGAGAAGACGCTGTCCTCGAAGGACTACACCATCATCCTTTACGACACGGCAACCTGACCTCAGCCTGGCATCACGACGACTATCGCGAGGCCCTGCTGAACGGCACCGCACACCATGCGGCACGGGCTGTTCTAACATAGAGAATCTCATGGACCGGAGAAGGTTTCTTCAGACCGCCGGCGCCACGGCCCTGGCGCGCGGCGCGGGCGCGGCCGCCCAGGCCAGGCCTAACATCCTGCTGATGCTCGGCGACGACCTCGCTTGGCACGACTGCGAACCGTACGGCAACCGCCGGGTCCGCACGCCTAACCTGTCGCGACTGGCGCGGGAAGGCATGTGCTTCGACGGCATGTTCACCGCCACCGCCATGTGCGCACCTACCCGCCAGCAGCTTTACACCGGCATGTTTCCGGTGCGCATCGGCGCGTATCCGAACCACAGCCGCGTCTACGATGGCGTCCGCGCCATCCCGCATCACTTCGGGGCGCTCGGCTATCGCACGGGGCTCACCGGAAAGCAACACTACGGGCCACCGGAAAGCTTCCCGTTTGAGATCATCGGAAAGCCGAACGCCGATCCGGATCCCGCCGATCTCGCGGCGCTGCGCCGGTTCGCCACCCGTGACCGCAAGCAGCCGTTTTTCGCCATTGTGGCCTCGCACCAGCCGCACACCCCCTGGGACCGGGGCGATCCGGCGCTCTACCCACCCGCTTCGTTGAAACCCGCCCCATACCTGGTGGACTGCCCGGCAATGCGTGAAATGCTGAGCAAGTACTACGCGGAAGTAACCTATTTCGACCGCCAGGTGGGCGCGGTGCTGGCGATGCTGGACGAAACGGGCCTGGCGGAAAACACGATTGTCATGGTGGCCAGCGAGCAGGGCGCGCCGTTTCCGTTTGGCAAATGGACCTGTTATGACGCAGGACTGAAAGCCGGCTTCATTGCCCGCTGGCCGGGCCGGGTCCAGCCGGGCAGCCGCAATCGCGCCCTGACGCAATACGTGGACATCGTGCCGACATTGCTGGAGGCGGCCGGCGCCGATTGGCGCGGCGCCGCCACCGGCCGCGCCGATGCTCACGGCCGCCAGGGATTCGACGGCTCCAGTTTTCTGCCCGTGCTGCTGGGCAAAGCGGCGGCCCACGGCGAATACGTCTACGGCGTCCACACCACGCGGGGCATTATCGAGGGCAGCAACAACTATCCGGTCCGTTCCGTGCGCAGCGCGCGCTACAAGTACATTCGCAACCTCAACTCATCCGCCGCGTTCGCCAATGTCGTCACCGCCGGCAACGGACCGTTCAAGGGTCTGCTGAAAGCGTGGGCGGAGACGGGTGAAGCGGGCGCGCGGCGTGCCGCGCTTTACGTTCGGCGTCCCGCCGAGGAGTTGTACGACATCGAAGCCGACCCCAACGAACTCACCAATCTTGCCGGCGACCCGCGCTTGAAGGCGGTCGAGGAGCAGTTGAGGCAACGGCTGGATGCCTGGATGGCGCAGCAGGGCGACCGAGGCGTTGAGACCGAGCTTGAGGCCGAATCCCGGCAGATGAAGGGCCCCGAATGAAGATCCGATCCAGCCGGAATCACGCTAGATCGGGTATCGCATCCAATAGTGCCGGGGGCGGTGAAGTTGCCGGCAGCGTTGAGGAGGTCGGAGAAATGGATGGTATTCGCGTGCGGCCGATGACGCCGCAGGATCGTTCCGAGGTCATGGTGTTGATCCAGGTGTCGCTCAACTACTGGTATCAGGCGCACGGCCGCCCGCCTACATTTGCGGGCAATCCACGGGCGGCAGACGTTTTCTTCGAGGTTTATCACTGCCTGGAGCCCGGATGCGCCGTCGTCGCCGAAGACACGCAGACCGGCCGTTTGGCGGGCTCCTGTTTCTACCATCCCCGGCCGCGTCACGTTGGCCTCGGTATCATGAACGTGCATCCGAACTACTTCGGGTGCGGCGTGGGAAGCACGCTGCTGCGATATGTAATCGACTACGCCGGCCGTGAACGGATCCAGGCTGTGCGCCTGACACAAAGCGCCCTGAACCTGGACTCATTCTCGCTGTACACCAGGGCCGGCTTTGTGCCGCGGTGCGTATTCCAGGACATGTGCATCCAGGTTCCGCCCGGCGGGTTGAAGGTTTCCGGGTCGCACAGCGACCATGTTCGGAATGCAGTTCTCGACGACGTGCAGGCGATGGCGGCGCTCGAATTCGAGATCAGCGGCATCACGCGGGAGTTGGACTACCGCTTCTGCATAGAGAACATTCAAGGATTTTGGCACGTTTCCGTTTACGAGAACGCACAGGGGCGGATCGACGGGTTCATGATCTCTTGTGGACATCCTGCCTTCAACATGCTCGGCCCGTGCGTCGCCCGGTCGGAGCAGGAGGCCGCCCTTCTGATCCTGCGGGAACTCAATCTGTATCCGGGTCGCTCGCCGATTTTCCTGATCCCGGCGGACTGTGCCGGACTTGTGCGGCGGATGTATGATGCCGGCGCGCGTAATTGCGAGTTACATCTATGCCAGGTGCGCGGGGAGTTCCAGCCCTTCCGCGGAATCAGCACACCCAGCTTTCTGCCCGAAACGGGCTGATTCATCGGCGGTGATCCGGCGCGCCCTTGCCGACGCGTTGCGAGCGCCGTCTCGATTTCCCGTCAAGTTGGCCGGACCGCGCAGTTCGTCAAAATAGCTGGGATTGTGCACCGGGCGAGTTGCCGGGTCAATCCGGTCCCCAGTCGCGTCCCGTTCGCGCCCGACTTCGCGGCCAACCCTCCGCGCAAGCCGGAACTCCTTTTCACAAAGTGGAACTGGAATAGACCACGTAAGCCCGGACTGGAAACGTGGCCCCTCCTACCCAGGCGATCGGAACAGCATGGAGGAACCCGCCCTCAGGTGCGAGTGCGTGGAGGTTCGTCATGTGCTCGCACACCGGAATGCCGGCGCCCAGGAGGATGGTATGCGCCGGCCGGGACAGATCATCGATATCGTCGATGTTCAGCGAGTCGATGCCGACAAACCGCACACCGGAGGCCGCCAGAAACTCACATGCGGAAGCGGTGAGAAACGGATTCTTCTCAAAATAGGCATCCGTTTGCCAGTGCCGCGACCAGCCTGTATTGATCAGGACGGCTCTCCCGGCCAGATCCACACCCTTGAAAGCATCCATCCCCACTTCCCGCCCGGCATGAGCACGGAGGTCGATTTTCGTCACGGGCACATGGGCGACGGATTCAAGCGGGATGCCCGCCAGATCGGCTCCTGCCCGGTGCCTGTGCCGGGGAGAGTCCACGTACGTACCTGTGTTGCCGCAGAGGTGCAGGGATGCGATGAGAAACTCCGCTTTCCCTTGATAACGCGCTTGTGAAGCGTCGTAGTCCAGCAGGACTTCGGCGCTTGGTTCGGGAAGGCCGGGGTACGTCTTCATCCCCATTTCGATTCGATGGCTGACTTCAACGTAGCGGAGCATCGGTCTCCACCTACCCCTCCTGCGGCGCTATTCGAGCGCGGCGATCTCGTAATCCTCAACGCCGGGTATGATGAACTCGACGGTTCTCCCCTGCTGCCGGAACGGCAGGCTGGCCTCCGCCCGCAGAAGCCGCGCGCGGGAGATCCGCCTGCCTTGGGGCAACTCGAACCGCACCTGCTGCGGGCCAATGGGGTAATTCTTCCGCCACCAGCCGCGCATCATGTTGGGATTGTTGTAGTTCAGCACGTGGAGCGCGAAACCCGGCTCGGTTTCCCAGGCCACCATCTCGGTCATGCCGTCGCCGCTCACCGTAACCGGCATGGATCCGCGCGCCAGCCATCGGACCGCGTTTTGCAGCAACCGGCTCAAATCGGTATGCCCGGAGCGCCAACAACTGCGATCGATATCGCCCGGGAAATAGATGGTCCGGCTGGTTCCTTTTTCGGTCATCACCACAGCGGGCTCTTCAGTCCGCGGAACTTTGGGATAAACGGTCTCCGGCGGATGCGAAGAGTACGGAGGCACGACGCTCAGCACCAATTTCCCGGCGGCCTTCACCGGGAGGCGGTATTCCGCGCCGGGCAGCAGGCGCGTCTGCTCGAACCCGCTCAGGATTTCGTGCGGGCTCTCGACGCGGGCGAAAAACGAGTTGCCTGTAGGCCCCTGCACCTCGCCCGCCACGCTTACCCCGAGAATATCGGCGATGCCCAGGCCGTTGCGGCGCTCGCCGGCGTCCGTGTAACGGCTGGTCTCGAAGGTCGCCAACAGCGATCCCCCGGAGCGCACGTAATCGCGGAGCCGTTGACACTGGGCATCGCTCAACCGCGCGACATTCGGCAGCAGCAACACGGAATATTTCTTGAGCGCGAGAGGATCGAGAGCGTCCTCATGAACGAAATCGAAAAGCAGCCGGCCCTCCAGCAGCGCGTAGTAAAGCCCCTGAAGGAACTCGGTGTTATCGCCGCCGCCGGGCGCTTCGTAGCCAAGAATCCGTTGTGAGAAGACGACGCCGATATTGGCGATCGACCGCCGGTTTACGAAATGCGGCTCGTACTTCGCCAGCCATTGATAAAACCGGCGCCCGGTTTCGCGCCAGCGCTCGTCGTCCGGGGCGCCGCCCAGCCAGTGGAGCCAGGGGACCATGCCGGTGGCGGTCGTCTGGGCCAGCCACATGGTGGTCTCGGCCGGCGACTTCGCGACGTGACGCCACATGGGACGCGAGGTAGACCAGGCGCCGGTCACGTTCGTGATGACGCCGCCCTCCATGATGGACTGGGCCACGCGGCCCTGCTGCGCGCAATCCCAGATGGGCGTGTCGCCGTTCCGCCCCTGATGGTCCGCGTTGAACCATCCCGCCACTTCACCCAGTTTCTTCAGGTTGGTGGACGCGCGGATGCCGCCGCCGAGGTTTCCCACGTAGACGCTGTCCCATTTCTTCCGCCTGGCGGCGCCGTCCCAGAGTTTCCAGATTTCCAGGACGCGCGCCAGATGCAGTTCGTGGAAGGCAGGCCCTTTGCGAGCCGGCAGGCGATTGCAGCTCGCGCAATAGCACGGTCCCCGGCGGCCCGCGCCCGGCCAGCCGTTGGTGAAGAAGCCATCCACGTCGTAGAGGTCGTTGATCTCTTCGATGATCGACGTCATCTGCTCAGAGAAGTAGGTGGAGAACATGCAGGTCGAGTACAGCCCGGGGGCGTCCCGGCGCCATACGGGCTCGCCTTTCTCGTTCCGCATGAACCACTCCGGACGGGCCTTCCAGGCTTCCTCGAACGCAAAATTGCAGTCAAGCCGGGCAACCACGCGGATGCCAGCCTTCTTGGCGGCCTTCGCAAAATCTCCGAACAGATCGCGATTTCCGAGAAACTCGCTCTTATGGTGGTAGGGGATCTTCGTCGGGTAGAAGCACACCCCGCCACCCGCGTTCAGGAGCACGGCGTCAACCTTGAGGCTGCTCCAGTAGTCGATCCAGTAGCCGATATCGAGCACCAATGGATCGCGGTAGTTGTAGTTGATCTGGCCGCAACGCCGCATTTTCCGGTACCAGGGAATGCGGCCGGCTCCGGCCTGCGGGGCGCCGATGATGCGGTCTTCGATGGCCGTGGCGGCGATTACCGGGATGAATTCGCGTCTGGAAATCTGCATCGGTCTGGCCTACCAGTCTACGCGCAATCGGGACGTCGCGGCACTATTTCCCGCAGATGGGCAGCAGTCGCCGCTACCCGGCGCCGGCCCGGATTCGCCCCTCCCCCGCAGAGAACGTCAATTCGATATACTCGCTGGTTCCAGCCAATCTCCAGCGTATAGGCGATGGGGCCGCGGACGTGGCGGCCTCGCCCGGCCCGGCGGGAACCGTGGCCGCTTGCGGCGGGAGGCGAAGGGAGCGTTTCCCGGATGATTCAAGCTCGAATGCAGAAAGTCGGCGGGTTCATGGCCGGCATGGTGATTCCCAATATCGGCGCGTTCATCGCCTGGGGATTGATCACCGCGCTGTTTCTGCCGGCGGGCTGGTTTCCCAACCCGCGGCTTGCCAGGCTGATCGAACCCATGATCCTGAACCTGCTGCCGATCTTGATCGGATACACGGGCGGCCGCCTGGTTCACGGGGTGCGGGGCGGGTTGGTAGGCGCGGTGAGCACGATGGGAATGGTGGCTGGGAGCACCGTTCCCATGTTTATCGGCGCCATGACCATGGGACCCTTTTCGGCCTGGCTGCTCAAACAATTCGATGAACGCTGCGGACGGCGGGCGCCCATGGGCTTCGAGATGCTCGTGAACAACTTCTCGGCCGGAATTCTGGGCATGGGAATGGCGCTGGCGGGCTTCACGATAGCGGGACCCTTTGTGGCGGGGTTGACCGCGGCCTTGTCGGCCGGAGCGCGAAAGATCACCAGCGCGGGCTATCTGCCGCTGATTGCACTGTTCATCGAGCCCGGCAAGGTGTTGTTCATCAATAACGCCATCCACCACGGCGTACTCGCACCGCTGGGGGTGGCCGAGGCGCGGCAACTGGGGAAGTCGATTATCTTCCTGCTCGAACCCAATCCCGGCCAGGGGGCCGGGTTGCTGTGCGCCTACTGGCTGTTCGGCAAGGGCACCACCCGGAGCTCGGCGCCGGGAGCTTTGCTGATCCACCTGTTCGGCGGGATACATGAGTTGTATTTTCCTTTCGTGCTGATGAATCCGCTGACCGTGGTGGCGATGATCGCGGGCGGATGCGCGGCCGCGGGAGTGTTCACGGCCATGCACGCGGGCCTGGTCGCGACCTGGTCGCCGGGCAGTGTCTTCACGGCGATCGCGCTGGCCCCCAAGGGTGGCTTGCTGCCGGTGCTTTGCGGCATCGCCACAGGAGCGGTGGTCACGTTTCTGGTGGCGGCGCCGATCGTGAAACGGGCGAGCCCGGCACAGCCAGGCGCGGAGCAGTTCCGCCTGGCCACGGAGCCCGCCGCACCGCAACCGGTAGCGCTGCCCGCCGCCATCTACTTCGTTTGCGAAGCCGGGATGGGGTCCTCAGTCATGGGGGCGGCCGCGCTGCGCAAGAAGGTCGCCTCGGCCGGAGCAAAAATCGAGGTGACCCACAAAGCCCTCAGCGAGTTGCCCCCCGGCGCGGAAATGGTGGTCTGCCAGCGCAGCCTGGCCGCGCGCGTGAGCCAGATCGCTCCTCAAGCGCGCATTTACCCGGTGGACGATTACGTCAACTCGCCCGCCTATGACCAGGTTCTCAAGGACCTGGGAAAGGGGGTATCCCGGTAGCGCCTTCCAGGATGTTGGTGAAGCCTTTGGCGGCGCGCTCCTTGACGAGCTCGGCGAACGGAAAGCATCCTCCTGTTACTGCGGCATGATGGGCAGCAGGATGTGCGAGGGGCGGCCAGGATCGTGATAGACCGCGTTCTCCGCGACGCTCCAGCCGCGGTTGTCGTTCAACGGCTCGCCCGTGTTCGGGTTCACGTCGAACCGCGGGAAGTTGCTGCTGGATATGTCCAGGCGGATGCGGTGCCCCTTGGCGAACACCAGCGACGTGGGGTACATCTCGATGGTCACCGGGTAGACCTGGCCGGGCGTCATCATCACCGCTTTCTCGAGCGATTCGCGATAGCGCGCGCGTACAATGCTGTCCGCCACGTTCAGGTCGATTCCCGCGGGAAAATCCCGGTTGGGCGGATACACGTCGATGAGCTTGGCGGTGAAATCCGTGTCCGGCGCGCTCGATGAGATCCACAGCTTGACGATCAGGCGCCCGGTGACCTCCACGGGCTTTGCCAGCGGCTCGGTCTGGAACACCAGCACGTCATTGCGCGCCGAGAGCGGCCGCTCATCCTTGCAGGACCAGAGATTCTTGCGGC
Organism: Bryobacteraceae bacterium; assembly: GCA_041946965.1. Taxonomy (GTDB): domain Bacteria; phylum Acidobacteriota; class Terriglobia; order Bryobacterales; family Bryobacteraceae; genus JBHGBM01. The sequence continues at coordinate 34,954 of JBHGBM010000019.1, read as the reverse complement.
AGCGCTGGTCCATGGCGCCGCGCGGCATCAGCACTCCCTCGGAGGAGACGTTGCCGCCGATGGTGGGCGCCGGTTCGCGCGGATCGAAGAGGTATTTCGTGGGAGGCGCCGCGGCGGGCGTGGATTCGGTCAGGCGGCCGCCCGCGTTCAGATAGAACGGAGTGGGCTTGGAGCGCGCCGGCGGCCACTCCCGCTCATCCCGCCAGGAGCCGCCCACGAACACACGGCCCTCAGCGGTCTTGTGCGCGTCGCCGCCTCCCATCACGAAAATGCGCACCGGGGCTTCGCGCTCCACGCCGTTCTCGACGCCTTTCAGCCAGCGTTCGAACCAGCGGAGGCGCAGCGCGTTGAAGTCGATCGCGGCCGTGGGGCCGAACTCCGCCTCGCCAGCAAAGCTCGAGGTCTGGCCGCCGTGCGTCCAGGGGCCCATGATCAACCGCTGCGGGCTCTTCTTGGCCTTCGCCAGCAGCGGGTAATTGATGTTGGCCACCGGCGTGCCCCAGGAGTCGTACCAGCCGCTCACGTGGTAGACAGGGATGTCCTTGTATTCCGCGACGTGGCTGGCGACGTCCACGCCGCAGTCCTTCCAGAAGCGGTCGTAATCGCCGTGGCTCATGGCTTCAATCAGCCAGTCCTCGTACTCCGGCGCGAGGCGCAAGGGCGACGTGCCCCGCCGCAGGGGCAGCGCTTTGACATACTCCACCACCTGCCGGCCGAGCGAAGCCAGCACGGCGCGCGTCTCCGGGTCCGGCGCGGGGTAGAACAGCGCTCCGGGCGGGCTGTAGCCGCCGCTCGGACTGTTGCCGAACAGGAAGATCCAGTTGAAAAAGCGCAACTCGAACGCACCGTTGTGGCGCACGCCATACCGGCCCGGGTTGGACATGGCATCGGTCGGGACCATGGCCGCCAGATGCGGGGCGCCGCCGATGGCCATGGCGTGCTGCGTGCCGCCGGCGTAGGATGTGCCCACCGTGCCGATCCTGCCGTTCGACCAGGGCTGCCGGCCGATCCACTGCGCCAGGTCGTAGCCGTCGTTGACGTCGTCCCGCAACGGGAACCAGCGGCCCTGGGAGCCGAAGCGGCCGCGCACGTCCTGCGCGACCGCGACGTATCCTTTGGGCACGAAATAGTTCGCCCACGGCTCGGCCTTCCCGGCGCCGTAGGGCGTGCGCTCGACGATCGCGGGAAACTTGCCCGCCGCCGGGGTGCCGTTCCGCGCGGGCAGGTAGATGTCCGTGCTCAACCGCACGCCGTCGCGCATCGGAACCATGACCTTGCGCGACACGGCGATGCCGTACTCCGCGGATTCCGCGCGGGCCCATCCCAGCGTGAAAACCAGGAGGGAAGCCGCGGCGCTACACTTTCGGCAACTCATATCCTTTACGGTATTCCTTCGTGAGCATCGCATTCGCCCGCGCGTTGCCGGGGAATGTCCCGGTTTTCAGGTCGAAGTCGATGGCGGCGCCCAGGTGACGGAGCGTCGTGCTGATGCGGGCGGTCTTGCCTGCTTGAGCACCTGTCCCTTGCCCGCAACGACTTTCTTCTCCGGGCCTCCCGGACGCGATGTATTCCATGGCGCCGCGGTTGTGCTCCGCGCTGCGCCGATGTATGCCCACCTGCACAACGCGGTTGTACTTTCTGGCGGCGTCCCGGATCAGTTGGCCTTCCCGTATGGTCTGGGACAGGGGTTTCTCAACATATGCGTCTTTTCCGGCCCGGCAGGCGAGGAGCGCCATGTGGATGTGCCAGTGCTCGGGCGCGGCGATGATGACGCCGTTTATGGCTTTGTCGTCCAACACGCGGCGAAAGTCCCTCACCGCGAGGGGTCTGCTCTTCTGTTTCGCCACGGCGGCTCCGGCGAACTTGGCGCACACGGCGTCATCGATGTCGCAGATGGTTTTGATATCCGCACCCCGCTCGATGGCCCGCAACGCGACTCCGTTGCCCTGGTTGTGGCCGCCGATGAGCGCCAGCGCGATCTTCTCGTTGGCGCCTTTGGCGCGCGGATTCAGGTTCCGCAACTCTCCGGCGCAAAGAGCCGCCGCGAGGCCCGTACCCGCAAAACTCCGGGGTGTTTGCACGTCTACTCTCCGATCACGTTTCTGACCCCGGCCCCTGGCCTGGATTTCCATTTTACGACTTACTCGACGGCCTCCTGGCGCCACCGGGCGCCTCTATTCATGCCGGGAGAAGCTGCTGTTGCCTTCCTCGCCAATCTCTTCGGTATACTTGTACCAATCCGTTGTCTGGAGGCATAAACCATGAAATCTCGCCTGGTACGCGCGCTGTTGCTTTGCGCCCCGCTCTGGGGACAGACGAACGGGAACATCAGCGGCTACGTGAAGGACCCAAGCGGCGCGGTGGTGGCCGATTCGAAGGTGACCATCACGAATGAGGGTACGGGAAGCATCCGGGAGACGACCACCGGATCGACCGGGTTTTACCAGATCCTGGGGCTGGTTTCCGGCTCCTATAGTATTGAGGCCGAATCCGCCGGCTTCAGGCGATACAGGAATAGCGGCGTATTTCTGCGCGTGGATGAAAACCTGCGCGCCGACATCATTCTGCAACTCGGTCAACTCAACGAAAGCGTGGAGGTTTCGGCCGAATCCGCGCTCGTCGATACGCGATCATCGCAGACAGCCGCTTCCATCGAGGACCGGCGGCTGGTCGATCTCCCCCTCAACGGTCGAAACGTGATGCGGCTGGCGGCCACGCTTCCGGGGGTTCTGGGAGTGTCAGCGCCGGATAACAGCGACATCACCGATGCTCGCGGTGGACCTCGGATGAACGTCAACGGTGGCCGCGCCAATATGAACTACAACCGGTTCAACGGAACCTATTTCAACAATCCTTCGCGCAACACCGGGCTGAACGTTCCGCCGCCGGACGCCGTTCAAGAGTTCCGAATCCAGACCAGCGCGTTTTCAGCCGAAACCGGGAGGAATGCCGGCGCCAATGTCACCGTCGTCAGCCGGCAGGGCACCAACCAGTTTCACGGCACCCTGTGGGAGTTCCACCGAAACGACAACCTGAACGCGCGGAGCTTTTTCCAGACGGCGCGTCCGCAGTTGATTCAAAACCAGTATGGCGCGGCGGCGGGTGGTCCGATCAAACGCAACAGGGCCTTCATCTTCGGATCCTACGAGGGGACCAAGGACCGGCGTCAGGCGGCCGAGACGACCGCGTTTCCGCCCACGCGGGCTGAAGCCAGCGGGGACTTTTCGGGACTCACGAGCCGTCAACTTGTAAACCCCGCGGACAACACTCCATTCCCGGGGAACCGCATCCCCGGCTCCCTCATCGATCCGGCCGCGCGAAAGCTGCTGGAATTCGTGCCGGCGGTTGAGCGCGGTTCCATCCAGGCGGTCGCTCCCGCCATCCGGAACGCTGAATTGGTGATGTTCCGGCACGACTTGAATCTTACCGGCAGTCAGAACCTGTTTGTGCACTACTATCTGAACCAAAACACCCTGAGCGAACAGGGCCTGGCATACGGTTCGAACATACCCGGATGGACGGGGCGTCAGCGGCAGCCGCGCGCGCAGAATCTGGGACTGAACCACGTTTGGACGATCTCGCCGTCCAAGCTCAACCAGTTGACGCTCGGCTTCACGCGTTCCTTCTCCCTCGATACCCCTCTGGTGACGAGAACGCCGCAGGAACTCGACATACGCGAGATGCCCGTGTACACAAACGGCGGCAGCCCGCAATTCACCGTGACCGGCCGCATCACGCTGGCGTCCGGGGGACCGACCAAGTTCGTATCGAATACCTATCAGGTTCAGGACAATTTCACGTGGATAAGAAACCGTCACACCATCAAGGCGGGTGGCGAGTACATGGATCTGTCTTTCTTTCAGGCATTTCTCGGGCCGCCGGCGTTCACGTTCAACGGCCAGCGAACCGGCGGCGGGTCGGCGGCGCGAGGCGATTCCCTGGCCGATTTTCTGCTCGGAGCTTACCAGCAGTTGACGGTCACGAACGGGGTGCGCAACAACGACGGCCTCGGCAACTTTTATGTCGGTTACGTGCAGGACGACTGGAAAGTCAGTTCGCGCCTGACTCTCAACATCGGCCTGCGCTACGAATTGCCGACTCCCTGGGTGGACAAGTACGACGCCATCGTCGCGGTGATCCCCGATTCTTCGGTGCGCTCCACCCGGTTCCCCAAAGCCCCCGTAGGAATGCTGTTTCCCGGCGACCTCCCGCGAGGTCTTTATCACGCCGACAAGAATAACTTTGCGCCGCGCGTGGGTTTTGCCTGGGACGTCTTCGGCGATGGACGAACGGCCGTCCGGGGAGCGTTTGGCGTCTTCTATGACACCATCAACACCGATTCCATCGCGCAGGAGAATCAGCCCTTTGCCGGCGGGCGCCGGGCCTTTACCGGCGGGCGTCTGGTGAATCCGTTCAGCAGCGTGGGCGCCCAGGCCCCTCCCGCGTTCATAGATCCGGGCGCATTTACGTTCACGTACCCCATAAACGGCTTGTTCAGCGTCCAGAATCCCAACCTGAAGACCACTTACATCAACTCGTGGAATTTCACTATTCAGCGTCAGATTGGCCGCGACTGGATGGTGTCGGGAGCTTACATTGGCAAGACAGGCATAAAGCTTCTCGCGTACCGTCCGTTCAATGCGGCCATTTACATCCCCGGCACGGACGCGCAGGGACGACCGCGGTCCACCGAAGGCAATGCCGACTCACGCGTGCCGTTCGCTCCGGGTGTCTATGGTCCCCAGGGCTACTATCTCGACAACCCGTTTACGAGTTCCTACCACGCCGCCCAGTTCGAAGCCAATAAGCGGTTCTCAAAAGGGCTTCAGTTGTCGGCCAACTACACGCTCTCCAAAGCGCTTGATTCAAGCTCGACAATCAGCCTGGGCGGGTGCGTGGCCAACCCGTATGACATTCGCGCCAGCAAGGGGCGCGGCGACTGGGACCGGCGCCACGCTTTTGTAGCGAGCGGCATTTACACGCCGCCGGTTCATGTAAAACAAAAGGGCCTGCTTGGCCGGTTGCTGGGAGGCTGGAGCGTCTCCGGAATCACTTCGGTGCAGAGCGGCAGCCCGGTCACCGCGACCACAGGTCAAAACACGGCGCTGGACGGCACCACGTGCCAGGGCTCTTACCATCCGAACATCGTGGGACAAATCGAGCGCGATCACTCTTCGCGCACGGACATGATCACGCAGTTCTTCAACAGGGGCGCCTTCGCCATGCCGGCGACGGGCACGTATGGCACGGCGGCAAGGGGAATGTTCTCCGGACCCGCAAGCGTAAGCACCGACGCCGCGCTCCTCAAGGATGTCAACTTGACGGAAGGGACCCGGGTCCAGTTGCGCGCGGATTTCTCGAACCTGTTCAACCAGGTGAATTTCAGCAACCCCGTGGCGCAGTTGGCTAATCCCCGATTTGGACAGATCACCGGCGCGGGAAGCGGGCGTGCCGTGCAGTTAGGCTTGAAGTTCTTGTGGTAGCCGTTGCGCGCGATGCTCCCTGACGCTGGCGCCCGATTCCGAGCCCGCCAGCCTGAAGCGAGAAAGGAACAGGACCAGAGCGGCATTGCATGAGTTGCCCCGCCATAGTGGGGCGGGCTTTCAGCCCGCGGATCCGCTTTCGAGCGGGTCCAAGCCGGCCGCAACAAAATTGGCCGCCCCACAGCCCTGGAATCATGCCGCGGACTTCGGAGACACCGCGAGCGTGCGCGATTCCCTCTTCAGCTATTCACCGGGCGCACGGTAGTGGATCTTCACTTCGAGGGCCTGATCCACCTCCTCGACCGTGAGCAGAGGTGTCGTCCGGATCTGCACTGCGCGGGCGCCCGAAATGGTCAGGGCCAGAGCCGCTGCCGCGATATTGTCGGGCAGATCCAGGATAACGACGACATCGTCGTCGCCAAACGCATAGTAGAACGCCTCGACTTTTCCCCCGAGGGCCCTTACGGCCGCCTGCACATCGGACCTGCGGCCCGAGGCGGAATCCCTGATGAGGCCCTGAATTGCCTCAGGGGTATACTTGGCTTGGATCAAGTACTTGGGCATGGGCAGCCCTCCTCCACGGTGCAAGGGTAGTGCTGAAATCCGATCGCGTCAAGCCGCGCGTGCCCGCGATTCCCGTTCCGAAGCCGGGATGTGCCGTTCCAGGTAATGCAGAGGGTCTCACGCTGCGAGTAATTTCATTGGTAAGCGGGTCGTACATCTTACCGTCCCAATAGATCGCGCAGCGCTGGAATCCCCCGTCGGCCACCTTCAGGATCTTGCGATTCGCGACGTCGTAAGCCAGAAACTGCACGGTCCTGTTGGGCGCCGTCCGGCCCGGGCGCCGTCCCGCCGTAGAAGATCAGGCGCGCGGGATCGAGAAAGCCGGCGGGGATGGAATTCTTGGGCGCCGGTTGCGCGGCGACGATCTCGGTCTTGCCGGTCCTCGGGTGTGTGCGCAGAATGGTCCTGCCCGGGGTAATACATGAAATCGACGCCGGGCGGGGTCCTGGCGATGGAGACGCCCGGCCGCAGGCTGGCGGGCGGCCTCAGGAACAGCGGCGAGCGGTCCGTCACCACCGTCTCGCCTCCGGGCAGTTGCGGCGGGTAAGGCAGAGGGTAGCGGTCCAGGCCGAGCGCCTTCTTGTCGTCCGCCCAGATCCGTTCCAACTCCTCGCGCGTGGGCGGCTCGCCGATTTGCCGCCAGCCGGCCTTCTCCGCTTCGGGAAGCGAAGCCAACGCCGTCTCATGCTTCTTGAAGCGGCGGACGAACTCCCGTCCCATCAGCGGCCGCGCGTGCACCATGTTGGTGAAGGTGAGCCGGCCGGCGAAGCGCGTCTCTTCGCGTATGGCCGCGAGCACCGCCTCCCGGTTTCCGGTTCGGGCGGCCTGATCGAGCCTGCGCCTGAGAAAGAGGTAGTGGGCGTACATGCGGAGGTGATCGACACGCGCCAGGCAATCGGGCCGGTTCCGCACGAGACCGGCGGCCTCGTCCAGATCGCGATAGGCCGCGGCGAGGTTCTTGTCCGTCAGTTCGCCGCCCGCGGGCAGGGCGCCGGCGGCGAGTTCGTCCTTGGCGGCTGCATCTTCCGGGGCCGGCCCGTACCAGCGGCTGAAATACCTCTCCATAGGCCCGGCCGCCGGACCGAACGCCTTGTCGTAGAAATCGCGCGCGAGGGCGTTGGCATCGGCGTTCACGTCCCACATCAGCTTCGACGCCACGTAGTAGCCCAAACCGCGCGCCGCCCAGTTATTGGAGGCCTCGGCGTTGATCGAAGCCACGCCTTTCGCGGCGAAGTATCGAAGGTCTTCGGTGAGTTTGCGGGGCGTCATCTTGCCCGGGCTGGGAAAATCCCAATCCCACTGGAACACGCTGTAATACTCGCGGATGCCGAGGCGCGCTCCCAAGCCCTTCAGCGCATCGAGCTGCTGATCGAGCGTCAGGTGAGTACGGCGGAACGCGGTGGTGGTCTGGACAAAGACGTTGGGGTGCAGTTTGAACGAGGGCGGGTGCGAGTAAGCGCTGTAGGTGAGGCAGCCCAGGAGCGTGCGCGGATACTTGCCGGCGACCGCCGCGGCCACCTGGTTTACGAACTGGAAAACCGTTTCCGACACCTGGCTCAACACGGCGCCATCGGGCAGGCGCGCGAAGAGCGTTCCCATTTCCCGGTAGGGCGCCGCGCCGCGCAGTGACGCCATGCAGCGCGGGCACTCGCAATATCCGAGGCCGTCGGGCGGGGTGAGCGAGACCATCTCGGCGCCCCGGGCCGCCTGTTCAAGCGCGTATCCGGCGGCGCGCTGAACGACCTCCGGATGGGTGTAGCATGGCTTCGCCGGCTTGCGCGCGCCGTCCACCAGGGCAAACCACTCGGGGTGCTTTTCGAAATCGGCTTTCGGGTCGAGCCCGTACCACGTGTGGGCTATCGAGACCTGTAGGGGTCCGCCCATGCGGTTGTGGCGGGTCCAGTCCTCGTAGTCGCGCAGACAGCGCGGCTCGGCGCCGAACCCGTACCAGATGCGGCGCTGGATCTTGAATGTGGGCTCGCCGTGCAAATCCCAGGCGCCGGAGACGGTATCCAGCCGCGGGATGACTTCCCACACCTTGCCCGGAAAAAACCAGCGGCAACCCAGGGATTCGAGGAATGCGGAAACGGCATGCTGCGCGCCAAGCGCCGTCCGGGCTATCAGCAGCAGGTCCCGCCCCTGGCTTCGGATGAGATACCCTTCCGGACCCAGCGCGCCATCGACACGGAGCCAGGGGAAATCGGCGGCCAGCCCGACATAGATGCCGTGGGCCCCCGGTTGCGGCCGGCGCATTTCAAAGCGTGTGCCGGAAATGGCATCGAGATACCGGCGAAGCTCCTCGGCCGGAGCCCTGGCGCTGCCGGCCAGGATGGGCAGTAACGCTGTGCCGTCCCGGGCTATCTCCAGGCGTGGGGCCGCCGTCACGGAGGCGGCCGCGAGCGCGGCGACAAGTGCGCTGTTGAGAATCATTTCGATGCACTGCGGACGCGGCGGAGCGGGTTGAACGTGCGCGTTTCATCGTTAGACCGGATCCACATGTAGGACAGCACGAAATCCTCCTTGTGCCGTTCGATGAAACGATCGCGCTCCTCCCAGGCGCGGAGCGCCGCGGCAGCCGCGGCGCCGGGGCCGGCAAGCCCCGACGCCGGTTTCCAGCCGGCGCGCAGCAGCGGCAGGGTCTTTGCGGCCGCCTCCATGGTCATGTCGAAGTAGGTGAAGCCTTCCCAAAGGAATTCCACGCGCTTGCGGGCATCGCCCGCGGCAGCTCGCAGGGCCTCCTGGAGGTCGCCACGGCAGGCTTCCCGGAAGGCGGGAGGATAGGCGCCCAGTACGGCTTCGTAGGTCTTCACCGAGGCATCGTTCATGGTGATCGTTTCCGATTTCAGCGACTTCCAATGCTCGATGTGCCGGTTGAAATAGCGCCTGACGGCCGGCGCGGCGGCGCCAAATCCGTCTTTCACGTAACCAGCGACGATCTCGCGGCAGTCGGCGGAGGGGTCCCACAGCAGGCGCGCCAGCACATAGAAGTTCAGCCCGTTCACCGCGAACCCGTTGCCCGCCTGAGTCTGGTAATAGCGGGCGCCGAGCTTCTCCAGGTGACGGAGTTCGAGAGCGAGCAGGTCTGGAATCAGCCGGGGGATGTCCGGGAAATTCGTCTGCGTGAGGTACTCATACACGCCGAGGTTCGGGGCAACTCTGCTCCACCCTTCGATCTCCGCCAGCATCCGTTCCCGATAGCCCGAATTCCAGAAACCGGCGCAGTTGACCGCGTATTGCACGATCAGATGGGAATGAGCCCGTGTGCGTTTCGGCGGCTGGCGGTACTGCGAGTAGGCGAACAAGACGACTTTCTTGGAAGGATGCGACTGGGCTACGCCTTCCGCCACCTGGTTGGCGAAATCGACCATGCGGTCGGAGATCACCCGCAGGGCGCCGCCGCGGCCGGTATCCGGGTCGTCGCGGTCTCTCTGCATCTCGCCGGTATCCAGCCGCTGGCAGCGTTCGCATTCGCAGAACCCGCGCCCATCGTTCGGACTGATGGAGACGCCATCGTACTCGGGATGCCGGTCGAACATCCGGCGGCAGTACTCGATGACCAGGCGCACAACCTCGGGGTTGCTGGTGCACAACTGCGCGCGGTGTTTGCCGTTGAAATTCTTCCAGTCCCGCTCGCCCCGGAACAGCGCGTAGTATTCCGGATGCGCGGGACCGTACTTCGCCGGGGGAAGGATTTCCCCGAAGGCATGCCCACCGTAGATCAGCTCGCCGCCGAAGCGGTTGCGCCGCTCCCACAGGCTCTGCTCGGCCTGGTGGGCGGTTGAGACTCCCAACTCGCGCTCCTTGCGCCAGCGGTCGGCGGGACCCCAAAGCGCACCCCCCGGTCCCAGGCCGCGCCAGAGGAAAGCGGGCTCCCGCGCCAGCGACACGGGAGCGACCTCGATGGTTGGCCGCTTCGGGGCGACCTCGCCCAGGTCTCCCGGCCAGAGCCATCGCACGCCGGCGAATCGCTCGAGGAATTCGTACACTGCGAAGCTGGTTCCGTGCCGGCCCTTGCCCGCCAGGACGATTCGTCCATCGGGAAGGGCTTCCACCAGGTAACCGCCGGCCCGCAGACGCTCCAGCCGGTTCCTGGACGCCTCCGGGCAGACGCCCGGTCCTACATAGATGCGAACGCCCGCGTTCTTCTCTGGAGCCGAAACCACCTGGAGCGCGGCGCCCGAGGTTTTCCGGACGTACTTTACGAGTTCTCCGGCGGCGAAGCGGTCGTCCTCAGACGGCTGGCGCCCCAGGACCACAACCGCGGCGGGCTGCCCCCGGCCGGCCACTTTCAGGGTCTGCGCCCCGCATGCGGCACAAAACAGTATGAGGATGATTGTTCGCATAATCCCCGCACCGGGTCACAACTCGGCCTGCACCGGCTTGGACCACTCCGCGCCTTCCTCGCCCTCCAGTTGGAAACGCACGAACACTCTGCCCTGGCCGCGCCAGGTGATGCGCGGTTCGTAAGGCCGCGCGGCGGACCACTGCCGGCCGTCGTGGCTCAATTGCATGGCCGCGATGCGCCGGTCGCGGGAGTAAGCCAGCACCTCGAGGCGGTAATCGCCGCCCGGCTGTTTTTCCGCCAGCACAACCGGCGCGAAGCGCGCTGCGGGTGTTCCGAGCAATTGCTGTGCGAACCAGTAGGACCCCACCACGGTGCCCACGGCGGCGCTGCCCGCATGGCGCTTCCTCCACTCCTCGACCTCCACCACGGCCTTGAGGAGAGCGACCGCCTTCTCGCGCGACCGGGGATCGCGGTCATGCCGGCCAAGGCTCTGCTTCATCTTGAGGTCAAGACCGGCGAACTCGAAACCAAGCGAGAGGAACTTCACGCGCTCCCTCACATCGGGCTCGCGGGCGGCGAGCCGACGCGCGTCGCGGAGGTATCCCTCCAGTTCCTTCATCACCGCCGGCGTGTAGACCACCTCCCAGGCGGAGGCGGGAGCGGTAATGGGATCGTTCTTGCGCCGCGCTCTGGCGTCCTCGGCGGTGGCTTCGCCCCGGGCCAGTTGGCCGGCCGCATCCGGCTCGTGTTCGCCGTTGTAAGCGGCCACCCGATCGGTCAATTCGATGAGCCTGCCGTAATATTTCCGGATAGGCGCCGCAGCCGCTCCGAACCCCCGCCGGCAGTAATCGTCGATCAACGCCCACGCGTCGAGATCCGGGTTCCACAGAGTCTTGGCCAGCACATAATAGTTCAGCCCTTGCGTGGCCCAGTGCCCGTGGATGTTGGCAATATCGACCGAAATCATGCCCTTGCCGCAGAAGTGCCGGAGGTCTTCCGCCATGCGCACCGGCCAGATCAGCGGGAAACCCCGGCCCTCCCGCATCAGGTTGGGCCGGAACATCATCCTGTCCGCCCGGACCGCCCACTCGTCCCATTCCTTCAGGCAGGAGCGGCGCAGGGCGTCGTTGGTGTAGTCCCCGCCCACGTACGTAATCACAAGGTTCTTGTGCGCGCGGGTGTGCAGCGGCGGGTGGCGGTAAACGCCGTAGGCGATGCCGCTAAGAAGCAGGTGCGGGCACTCTTTTTCCAGCCGTTCGGCCACCCGGTTCCAGAACGTCAGGTAGCGGTCTGTGAGCGACACGTGGCGAACCACGCTGCGGTTGCGGCCACCTTCTCCGGTATTGAAATTCCACTCCTCCTTCGGTCCATCCAGGGCGTCCATCTTCCGGCAGTTCGGGCACATGCAGTGGCCCGCCTGGCTGTCGGTGGGGCTGACCGAAAAACACGTCGCCTGCGGAATCCGGCTGCGGCTGTAATAATCCCTGGCGAGCTTCACCACCTGCTCCAGGACGCCCGGATTGCTCACGCATAACTTGCTGCGCTGCACGTTGCTCAGCCAACCGAACGATTTGCCATCCTCTCCCACCGCGAAGTACTCGGGGTGCTCCTTGAAGTACTTCTCATACCAGTCGCCGAATGCGTGGCCGGCGCCGATCCGCCGGCTATAGCCCAGGCGCATGTGGCGGGGCCACTCGCCCCAATCCAGACCCGCATCGGCGAGCTTGATGCCATACCGCGCCTGTCCCGCGCCCCTGTCCGGACCGAAGCGCAGGCGCCTCTGCGTCACCCGCGGGAAGAAGGCATACTCGAACGGGGCGACGGAGACGGTCGCTCTGCGCGGAACGACTTCGCCGCTCTTCCCCGGCCAGAGCCAGCGGACGCCCAACCGCTCCAGCAGTTCCACCGCCGCGAAATAGGAGCCCTGTTGAGGCTCCCGGCCCATGTCATCCGCCGGGCTGTCATTCCCGGCCACGATGACATAACCGGGCGCCGCCACGACGCGAATCTCTTCCGGCCGCAGCGCTTCGGGCGCTATGCCCTTGGACCGCGCGAATCGCGTGTCTCCAGCCGATATCCAGACGCGTCCCGCCGGGGCGGGTGTGCCGGCCCGCCCCTCGGGCTCGATGGGAATCTTCGCTCCGGTCATCTTCAACAGCGTCCCTTGCAGCAACCGGGCCGCCTCCCGCGCGACGGCGGCCTCCCTGTCGGGCACCACGATGACACTGGTCGCTTTTCCATTCCTGACCAGCGTGGCCCCCTGCGCCGCCGCGATAACCAGGAATAGGACTGCCGCTGTTTTCATCTCATCCTCTCTTTCGCAACAACGGACCGATTCTCACGATGGGCCGCGCACCGGGCGCGACCGGCGCGCCACCGTCCGTCAGGCGTTCAAGGCGCGATAGCAGATCGTTCGCCACTGTTTATTAAGGAATACTACCGCGCCATGATTAAGAATAGAACTTCAGAACAAAGGAGATGGCCCGCGTTGCGGCCCACAGGACAGACGGGTATGATTGATTCCGGCCCTGAGGGCACACCGCTCTGGAGATACGAAGATGAGAATCCTGGCCGCATTCATGCTGCTTTCCGTGGGCCTCTGGGCGCAAGCCGATCTGGCCACGGTTACCGGCCTGGTTACCGACGCGGCGGGTGCGGTCATGCCCGGCGTGGCCGTAACCGTGCGAAACCTGGAAACCGGCGCCGTCCGAAGTATCAAGACCACTCCCTCCGGCGATTACGTCATCGCCAGCTTACCGCCGGGCTCCTACGAGCTGACCGCGGAGGCGGCCGGGTTCCGCAAGTACCACCGCACCGGGATCGTGCTCGAAGTGGGCCAGACCCTGCGCGACAACATCGGCATGCAGATCGGCACACTGGCGGAGTCGGTGGAGGTTACCGCGGAGGCCGCCCCCATCAACACCGAGCGCGGCGCGTCGATGGGCGAGGTGATCGTGCAGCGTGAAATCCAGGAACTGCCGCTGATGGACCGCGATTTCATGGACCTCGCCTTTCTGGTGCCCGGCGTGGTTGAGAAGGCCGAGGGCGGCAACGGATCGTCGATCACGGCCAACGGCGCCCGCGCCGACAACACCAACATGTACGTGGACGGGTTCAGCAACCGCGACAGCCGCCGCGGCATCGCCAATTCCCGCCCCAATATCGACGCCGTGCAGGAATTCAAAATGGAGACTTCCGGCTATTCGGCGGAATACGGGCGGTTGGCCGGCGGCGTGGTCGGCATGGCGCTGCGCTCGGGCGCCAACAGGCTGCGCGGGGCGCTGTTCGAGTCTCTGCGGAACAAGGTCTTGGACGCCCGCGGCTTCTTCGATCCGGAACGGCTGGATTTGAAGCGCAATCAGTTCGGCGCCACCTTCAGCGGGCCGGTCCTGATTCCGGGGGTGTACAACGGCCGCAACCGGACGTTTTTCCTAGGCAGCTACGAAGGATACCGCCAGGTGATCGGCGAAAGCGCCATCGGCCGGGTGCCCACCGCCGCCGAGCGCGCCGGCGACCTCTCCGGCGCGAAAACCGCGGCGGGAGCGGCAATCACCGTGCGAGACCCGCTGGCCGCCGGCAGCCCCGCGTTTCCCAATAACCGCATCCCCGCCAGCCGTTTCAGCCCCATATCCGCAAAACTGCTCGACTATTTCCCGCTGCCCAACCGCGCCGACCCGGTGAACAACTTCGTGGCGGTAGCCAGCCGGCCGGAGAACTGGGATTCGATTCTGACCAAGATCGATCACCGCCTGTCACAAAAAGACACCCTGGCCTGGCGGTACTCGAAGCGTTTCTCGCGGCCCTCCAACCCATGGGCGGGCAGCGACATCGGGACCTTCGGCAACACCCAGAAGGTGCGCGACTCGCTCATGGGTCTCGACTACATGCACATGTTTTCGCCCGCGGTCCTGATGGAGGTGCGCGGAGGATATGCCCGCACCTCGACAAGGCAGCGGTGCATCTGGGCCGGGCAGAACATCGCCGGCCAGCTCGGAATTCCCGGCTCCACCACCGACCCGGAACTGCTTGGGTTTCCGCGCTTCACACTCACCAACTATCTGCCCCTCGGATGCGTGGCCGCGCAACCGGCGCAATTCCACGTCACCAACATACAGGCCAACGCCAAGCTGACCTGGGTGCGGGCCGGCCACACTTTCAAGTGGGGCTTCGACGCAGCGCGCCTGAGGCACAACGAGCCCAACAACGGCAACGCCCGGGGCACCTTCGCCTTCCAGGACCGCTGGACCGGTTACCCGATGGGCGACATGCTGCTCGGGCTGCTGAACAGCAGCTCCCGGCTTCTTCAGCCCAGCCGCACGTACCTGCGCGCGACCAGCCTCGGGTTATTCTTCAGCGACGATTACAGGGCGGCGCGGTCGTTGACCCTGAACCTGGGACTGCGGTACGAACTGGAATCTCCGGTGAGGCACCGTTACGGGCAGATGTCCAACTTCGTTCCGGGCCTCAATAAGATTGTCATCGCCAGCGATCGAACATTGCCGAACCTGGCCGCGTTGCTGGCGCAGGCCGGCCTCACCAATGTCACGACGCTGGCGCGGGACGCGGGCTTGCCGGAATCGCTGGTTTATCCCGATTACACAAATTTTGCGCCGCGCTTCGGATTTGCCTGGAGGCCCCTGGGCGCGCAACACACCGTGTTGCGCGGCGGCTACGGAATCTTCTACGCCGGCCAGCGGCACGAGACCATTCGCGGGAGCCTGATGAGCGGCTATCCGTTTTCCGTCACCCAAAGCTTCTCCCGCGTCACCAGCGACCCGAACGCTCTCACCCTGGCGAACCCCTTCCCCGCCGCGCGGGCGGCCCTGGGTGCGGTCACCAACTCCGCGGGCTTTGAGTTGCGCCCGCCGACCGGCTACATGCAGAGCTATAACCTCGCCGCCGAACGCGACCTGGGGCGGGGCGCCATGATCGAGGTGGGTTACGTGGGTTCGAAAGGCAGCCACCTGGTGCGCCGCTACGACATCAACCAACCCCTCCGCAGCCTCCAGCTATACCAGGCGGGAATTCCGTTCCAGAGGCCCTATGCCGGACTGAATACGATCGATTACTTCGCCTTCGGCTCGGATTCGGTCTACAACGCCGGGCAGGTCTCGCTGCGCCGCCGGTCAAGCGGCGGATTGTTTTACCGGGTGAGCTACACGTACGGCAAGTCGATCGACGAGGCTTCGCAGGTGGGCGCGGGCAACGGAGGGTTCGATGGCGCCCAGGACTCCCGCAACCTGAAGGCGGAGCGCGGCAGGTCGGATTGGGACCGCGGTCACGCCTTCACCGCCGCGTTCGCCTGGCCGCTGCCCATCGGCCGCGGCAGGGCATGGCTCAAGGACGCCGCGGGAGCGCTGGGCGCTTTCGTGAACGGGTGGCAGCTCAGCGGTACGACCTCCGCATACACCGGCGCGCCGTTCACCGTGCTGTCCGCCAACGTGAACGCCGACCTGGGCGAGTCGCAGCGCCCCAACCGGCTGGGCAAGGGAGTGCAGCCGGAAGACCCCTCCCGGGGCCGCCGCGGCGTCGACTATCCGTTTTTCAGGCTCGCCGATTTCGAGGCCGCGCCGCGATGCGAGTCGGTGGGACACTGCAACCCCAGCGCCAGCGGTTTCACGCCGTTCAGTTTCGGCAACGCCGGGAGAAATATCCTCGATGGCATGGGCACGAACTTCACCAGCGCCGCGCTGATGAAGAACTTCCCGGCGGGCGAGCGGAAGATCCAGTTCCGCTGCGAGGCGTTCAACGCCTTCAACCGCACCCATTTCCGTCTGCCGGTCCGCAATTTCAATGCGGCCAATGGCGGCCGCATCACCGCGGCGGCCGCCAGCGGGCGGGGCGGGCCGCGCGTTGTGCAGTTGACGGTGAAGTTCGAGTTTTGACCTGGGCCGTCCCGCCGGACGCTTCCGCCTCCGCGATGTCATAGCGCCACAACTGCGGCCCACACACGAAGTACACCGCGCCGTCCCGCAGCTCAAATCCGGCGGTGATGGCCTTGGGCGTCAGAGCCGCCATGGCCACCTCGCCGGTCTCCGGGTCGATGGTGAAAATTCCGGTGGAGGCCAGTCCCCAGATTTTACCGCCCGGCCCCAATCCCACACTGTTGTAAATGGCGCTGGTAAATGGCGTGGATTTGGTGAATTTGATCTCCCGCGCTTCGGGATCGAAGCAGAACAGGGTGCGGCCGGCAATCCCGTATACCAGGTTGTCAGTCACAATCAGGTCCGTGATGGAAGTGGCGCCGCGTACCGCCGCACCTTCCCACAACTTCTCCCGCGTCTCCGGGTCCCACAGGAAGATTCTGGCTTCCTTTTGCGTGGGGTGCGAGCCGCCCCCGCCGCCCACCGTGGCGCCGCCCACGATGAGGCCGTTCCAAACCGCCAGCGAGACCACGCTCTGATCGGCGACCACATGGGGATACTCGCTGATCACGCCATTATCCAGGTCCCATACCGTGAGCGGGCCCCCCAGCTTTCCATATCCGGCCACCGAGCCGATGTAAACCCGGCCCCCCGGCCCGTTGATGAATGCCTGCGGACGCCAGCCGCTGTCGGAACCCTGAAAGTTCACCAGCACGGGGTTCTTATCCCCGCCGCCGGTGTTGAAAGCTCTCTGGGGATCCCACACCATCAGGGGCGCCAGGCCGGAATAGGCGGCCATCAGCAGGTGCGGGCCGCGCGCCAGGAAGGAGTAGATTTCGCCGCCCCCCAGGTCGCCGATCTCCGCCATGGCCCCGTTCTCCGCGTCCAGACGGAGAAAGTGAATCGGCAGCACGGAACTGCCGTAGAGCACTCCATCCGGGCCGAAGCCGATGCGGAACATCGGAAGCTCGTTGCCCTCGTAGGCGAAGTGCCGCTCGGTGGTGCGGCGCTGCGCATCCGTTGTCCGGATGGTGCGGCCTGAAACGCTTACCGTGCGGCCATCGGCCAGGCGATTCTTCGGGACCGCCGGCGACGCCTCCTTTGAGGTAATGGCGGTGCACGTCCAGCCCTCCAGCCGGAAATAGCGCGATCCGAGTATGCCGTAAACCTTGCCGTCCTGCCCGCGGTACACGCTGGCCTGACCCACCGTCTGGAACTCCGGCGGCAGAATCTCGCGGTGTTCGCCGGTGGCGATTTCGTAGGCGGCGATGTTGGCCCGGCTGGTGCCGATGCCTACGTACATGAATCCGTCGTCGCTGCCGGCCACGTAATGCGCGTATTGCTCCACCGGGTCCATGCGGCCCAGGTCCTCCAGCGCGCCCGTGGCCGGATCGTAGCGCACCAGCTTTGATTGCGGGTAGGTGGCTCCGTAGAGCCTGCCGTCCGGGCCGAACGCCACGTCCCAGATGTACTGCTCGGTGGGGCTGGGTCTGCCCAGATCCTTGAGCGTCCCCGCCTTGGGGTCCAGTTCCAGAAAGTGCGCCCGGGGCAAGGTGCCGAGATACAGTTTGCCGTCGGGACCCGCCACCATGCAGCGCGCGCCGGATTCGGTGGACGCCGGGTTTGCGTATACCTCGAACTCGCCGCTGTCGGGATCCACGCCGACCACGTCGATGGTGTTGTCGATATACAGGTAGCTCAGGTAAAAACGCTGGCTTCCCTCTCCGCGGCCGGGGCCTACCGCGCTGGCCACCAGCCCTCCGAGACCCTTGTAAGTCGCCAGGTGCGTAAAGCCGCCGGTCTGAGCCGCCAGGCAGGAAGCCGCCATCAGCAGCGCCGCGCAGCGCACCATGCCTCGATCTTACCTGGCCGGCGGCTATTTTGGCGCGCCGATCCCGGCCCACAACAGGTACGCCCCGAAGCCGGCCAGGGCTATGGCGGAGAGGCCCGTCAGCTCCCGGCCCCACCGGCGTCCCGGCCCCGCCGTCATCCCGAAGACTGCGATGGTAGCCGCCAACCCGGCGACCAGGAGGCCGTAGAACCCAACCAGCAACGCGATTCCGCGCCCCGGAGCCTCGCGCCACGCCTGCAATAGCAGGGGTCCCATGACGAGGCTCCAGCTAATCCACGGGTTCGGATTCAGCAGGTTGACCGCCGTCGCCTTCAGGAGCGTCCGGCGGCCGGATCTTGCCTGCACCCCTTCGCTGTGGCGCCAGTCCCGCCACGTCCGGAACGCGCCGGCGGCCAGATAGAGCACAAAGATGCCGCCGGCCAGCCGCAGCCGCTGGGGAAACCATGCGGGCAAGCGGCTTAGCACGAATACCGCGGTCACTACGATCGGGCCGTCGCTGAGCAGCGGCGAGAGCGCCGCGGGCAGCGTGCGCCGCCATCCGTGGGCGGCGGCCTGCGAGATGAGATAGGCCTGTAGCGGTCCGGGCTGCGCCACCGCCGCAAACGCGAAGGTGGCTCCTAGCAGTGCGTAGGTCAGCATAGGCTCGGCAAGAAACATTGTCGGTCAAATCCGGCGCGGCGGAGGCGCCTGCCTGTTGTATACTTTCAGGCGCCATGGACCTAATTACCGGCTGCTGTATCGGGCTGCTGGCGTGGTTTGTCCTGCGCGTTCTGGTGATGGGCGTCTACACGGTCGATCAGAACCAGCGCGCGGTCAAGACCCGTTTCGGACGCGCGGAACGCGTCCCCGGCGGCCGCACGACCCTCGACGACCCCATCTCGGAGCACTTGCGCCCCGAGGAAAGGTCGCGCTACTCCTACCCACAGGTCCGCGTGATCCCCCCCGGCGGGCCTTACTTCAAAATGCCCTGGGAGAAGGTGCACAAGGTCTCCATCGCCACCCTCACGGTCAATATGGCGCTGGACATGGAAGATCCTCACGCCAACGACAACGGCACGCGGCTGGAGGCGGTCACCAAGGACCAACTCAACACCGGCCTCACCGGCCAGATCCGGTATCGCGTCAGCGAGAGCAACCTCTATGCGTTCGTGTTCGGCATCAAGAAGCCGATCGTCCACGTGATGGCCTATTTCGTTTCGGTGCTGCGCCAGCGCATCGCCAGTTTCGAAGCCAAGCCGGTGGCCTTGCAGGCGGCCGCCGGCGGGGCCGCCGCGCCCTCGCCGCCCGGCGGCGAAGTGATCGGGGTCTCCATCAACGACCTGCGCAAGAACCTGCGCGACCTCAACGAGTACATGGACCGGGAGTGCCGCTCGGCTCCCGCGCGCTACGGCGTGGCTCTGGACGCGTCCCTGATTACCGGCATCGATCCGCCCGCCGAGGTGGAGTCGGCGCTGGCGGCCATCAACACGGCCCACAACCTGGTCTCCAGCGATATCAGCCTGGCGCAGGCCGCGGCCGATCAGAAGATCGTGCAATCCAAGCGCGCGGTGGAGATCGAGACTCTGCGCGCGCAGGCCGAAGTGGAGCCGCTCAAAGCCATGGCGACCGAACTGGCGGCGTTGCGGCAGGCGGGTCCGGAAGTGCTCTCCGCCTACCTGCGCAATGTGCGGCTGGCGCTGTTCGATAAGGCCCAGCAGGTTTTCCTGGAGGTGCGCCGATGACTGCCGAAGCTGGGACCGTCGCCGTAACGCTCTTCCTGGCGCTGCTCGTCTTCGAGCCCATCCTGCGGACTGTGGCGCGCCTGTTCGGGCTGTACGCCATCGTCCGGGAGCGTACCTGCCGCGTCTATGTGCTGTTCGGCCGCGTGTTGGGCGTGCTCGATGAACCCGGCCTGCACATCCTGCCGTTCGCCATCGGGCCTGCGGCCTTCATCATCAACTTCCTTGGGAAGTGCTACGTGCTGGATCTGCGCTTGGACCAGGAGTACCTGCGCAGCCAGCCGGTGAACTCGGAGGAAGGCGCCCCCATGGGCATCGGAATCTGGTACGAGATGTGGGTCAGCGACCCGGTGGCCTATTTGTTCAAGAACGCCGATCCGCGCGGTTCGCTGCGCGCCAACGTCAGCAACGCCACCGTCCGCTGCCTGAGCAACATGCCGCTGGCGGAGATGCTGGAAACCCGCCACAACATGAGCCAGACCGTGCGCGGAGAGGTTTCCGGCGCCTCCCAGGCGTGGGGTTACCAGCTCGGTTCGGTGTACATCCGCAAAGTGCATTTCCGCGACGCCGGGATGATCCGGCAGATCGAGGAGAAGGTGGTGAACCGGTTGCGCCAGGTGACTTCGGCCATCCGCCAGGCCGGGGCCAACCAGGTCAGCGTCATCACCAGCGCGGCGGAGCGCGAGGCCGCTTTCGAGTTTGCCCGCGCCGCCGCCATCCGGCCGGCCACGCTCGGCCGCGCTTTTCAGGAGATCGCTCGCGACCCGGCCGTTTCCGACGCGCTGTTCGAAATCCTGGAGAACCAAAAACTGATCCAGGACCACGTCCGCCTGACGCTGGTTCCGGCGGGAACGCCAGGCCGTACCCTCTCCAGCCTTCTGGCCGCCGAGACGCAGGTGCAGCCAAAAGCGGAAAGCAAACCGCACAAGCACACGGAAACGTAGATTCCGCGGCGAACCGTTGCGTGAGTCTTCCAGCCTAATGGACGCCGCGGCGCGGCGGGGCGCGGGCCTGCCGCCGCGCCAAGGAACGCGAACCCGCATCCGGTCAGAAGCGGATCTTGGCCGCGAGTTGAAGCTGCCTGGGCGTGCTGGTCACGCCGGTCACCTGGCCCGTGTTGCTCTGGCCCAGGGTGGTGTTGGGCGTGCCCAGAATCTGGAAATTGAGCACGTTGAAGCCTTCGAACCGAAGTTGAAAGGACCGCCCTTCACCCAGGCTGAAGTTCTTGTTGACGGACAGGTCCAGGTTGTAGAACGGCTCGTTGCGGAAGGTCATCTTGCCCAGGTTGCCGTATGCGCCCGAGGGGATGGCGAACGCGGAAGGGTTGAATTTGCACTTGTAGGTGCCCGCGTCCCACTGTTGCCCGCCCACCGTGCAGGCGCTGTTCGGGTTGCCGGCCAGGTCCGGCCGTCCGTAGTTTCCCGTGGAACCCTTGCTCCCGGAAATGTTGGCGATGTCGCCGGTGGCCACAATCGTGTACGGCTGGCCGCTGCGCGCCATGAACGCGTAATTCGCATCCCATCCGCCCAGGATGTTCGCCGCCAGTCCGCGGCTGAAGAACTTGCGGCCGCTGCCGAACGGGAGTTGGTAATTGACGCTCCAGACCAGCAACTGCGGAATGTCGTACCCGGAAGGACCGTAGTTGGCGCCGGGGTCGAAGTAATTCTGCACCACCGAGCCGCCGCCGGAACCGTTTTCCGCGGAGAACCACCCGCTTGAAGTATCCATGCTCTTCGACCAGGTGTAGGCGAGCAGGGTCGTCAGGCCGTGGGAGACGCGCTTCTGCACCTTCATCTCCAGCGCGTTGTAATTGGACCAGCCCTTGCTTTCCGAGTACCGGATATTCGCGGTGGCCCAGGGGATCGCGCGGAGATTATCCACCGCCGTCGGCGCGACGGTTCTCGCGGAAGCCTGTTTCGCCGCGTTCGCATAGCCGGTGTAATCCAGCCGCGAGTTATGGCTGCCGACATAGGCGGCCGCCACCAGCAGGCTGCTCCCGAACTGCCGCTCGATTGCGACGTTCCACTGATGGGAGCGCGTGTTCTTGTAGTTGGGATCGTTCAGATACCTTCCCGACAGCGACCCCCAGGCGTCCACCGGGACGCTGGGATCCGGAAAGCTGCCCTCGATGTCGGTGATGTAAGTCAGGGGATTCGACGCCGCTCCGGGATAGATGTTGCCGGCCAGGTTGTTCGTGGTGCGGGTGCCGATGCCGGTGGTCCAAGGCCAGGACGACCCCTCAAGGGTGTTCTGGGCGTACTGGCTGCGGGCCGAAATCGTGTCGTACAGCAGGCCGTAGCCGGCGCGCAGGACCGTGTTCCTGGCAAAGCCCCAGGCCACGCCGAAGCGCGGTCCGAAGTTATCGCGAATCGACGCGGGGCCCGCGCTCTTCTTCCCGGTGAATACGAACGCCTCGCTGTGCGCTATGGCGGAGATGCCGCCCGGAATGCAGGGGTTGCGGAAGGGAGAGCCGCATGCGCCGATGGAGGAGGCGCCGAGCAGGTACTTCTGCCCGAACAGGTCCACGGCATTCGAGAGGCGATTGTTCAAGGGCATGATCCCGGGGATGTAATCGTAGCGCACGCCCCAGTTAAGGGTCAGGTTCGGCCGGATCTTCCATTCATCCTGCAAATAGCCCGACCACACCGTCACGCGGAAGAAGATCTCGGCATGCTGCGGCAGTTCGCCCGTGTACTGATACGGAAGCCCCAGCAGCGCCGACGCCAGCGAGTTTCCGGTCCTGCCCCCGCGCATGTCGCTGCTGGTCAGGTTGTCGTTGAAAAGGAACTGCTGGAACAGGTTGTTCTGCAAGCGATTCTGGTAAAGGTACTGGCCTCCCGCCTTGATGGAATGGTTGGCTTTGATCCACGTCAGGCTGGCGTCGGCGTTGGCCACCGGGTTGCCCCGGTAGGAAAGGCCCCGATTGCCGATGTTGGCGCCGGTATAAGGCGTGGTCAGGCTGACGAACATGCCGCCGTACTGGTCCACGTTCTTGAAGCCCGCGGCGGCGGCGGGCGCGCTTCCGGCCGGGGCATCGGCCTGGTTGAAAACGAAAGGCTTCAACATGGCGCCGGCGCGCACGTCCAGGATCAGTCTGGCAGAGAAAATGTGATCCCAGCCGGCTCCGAAATTGCTGGTCCGGTAGGTATTGTGGTTGGACGAGACGGTGCCGTTCTGCCACTGCGTATCGGAAACCCACTGCTGGGTCAGCCGGCCGAACAGCCGGTCGTTATCGCCGAAATTGTGATCGATCTTGACCGTGTAACCGTCCATGCGGTCCGTCTGCGGGCGGTCCTCGATGTAATTGCGAGCCGGATCCCCGGTCAGGTTGGGCGGCCTCAGATACGCTTTCAGGAAGGCGGTCATGGCCTTCGACGCCGGGGCCGTCATGAGGCTCGGCGAGATGATGTTATTGGGGAACGGCGTTCGGGTGCAAGTGCTCCCCACGCAGACCGTCGAAGTGGGGTCGTAGATCGGGTTCTTGTAAGAGGACTGGGAGAAATCGCCGCCCAGCTCCGCGCTGGTGGGCACCAACTGGAGGCTGGAACTCGGCTTGGTGTAGCGCCAGCTCTCCCAGCCCGCCGAGAAGAACGTCTTGTTTCTGATTACGGGACCCTGCGCGGCCGCTCCGAATTCGTTCTGGCGGTAGGGCGGCGGAGGGCCGGACAGGTCGGTGAAAGGATTGCGGGCGTCAAAGGCGTTGTTGCGCACAAACTCCCAGGCCGAGCCGTGGAACTGGTTGGTGCCGGATTTCGAGACCAGGTTCACCACGCCCCCCAACACCCCGCCGTATTCGGTCTTCTCGTTGTGGGACTGCACCTTGAACTCTTCCACGGTGTCGATGATCGGCAGGGCGCCGTAGTTGGAGATGCGGAAGTCGGAGTTGATGATGCCGTCCAGAAAGAACGAGGAGGAGCGGTTCTGCTGCCCGTGCAGCGAGGGCTTGAAGAGGCCGGTTCCGGGGATGCCGGTCATGCCGCCGTCGGTGGCGCTGATGCCGGAGCCCTGCGAAGTGGAGACCGGGATGGCGCCGGGAGTCAGGATCAGCAATTGGGTGAAGTTGCGGCCGTTTAACGGCAGTTCCCGGACCGCCTCCTCGCCGATGACGCTGCCCAACTCGCTGGAGGATTGCTGGAGCAGCGGCGCCTCCGCCGTCACCACCACGGACTCGGTCACCTGGCCGACATCCATCCTGACATTCTGCGTAATGGCCTGATTGACCGCGATGTCCAGCGGTGAGACGCGTGCCGATTTGAAGCCCTTCATCTCCACCGTAAGAGTGTAAGAGCCGGGCTGTACGTTCAGGAACAGATAATAACCCGTGGCGTTGGTTTCGGCGCGGCTGATCACATTGGTGCCCAGGTTGGCGAGTGTGACGGCAGCGCCGGCAATGGCCCCGCCCGAGGCGTCCGTGATGGTTCCGTTCACCTGTCCCGTGGCCGTCTGCGCGTACGCGGCCGGCGCGAACGGCAGAAACACAACGAAGAAGATCACTCCTGCCCTGGTGCGCATGGAGGCTCCTATATGCGTGATATCGGACATTTCAACTCCCTAATAGCGGAATTGATCATAGAACCCGATGACGCCGTTGTCAAACCCCTTGAGGCCTATGTCGCGCTCCGGTCTTTTCGCTACAATGCTGGTGCATGGGACGGTTTCGGGGGTCCCGCTCGCTTGTCGTCATGGGCGCCGTGCTCGCGGTGTTGCTGGCGGCCCTTGCCGCGGTGCAATACCAGTGGTCCACGCGAGTCGCCGCGGCGGATGCGCAACGCGAGAAGGAACATCTCGATTCGGCGGCCTCCCTGTTCGCCAACGAGTTCAACGCGATGATCGGACAGGCCTCGGGGTTCGTCCAGAACAACGCCCGCGCGGCGCTCGAATCCGGGGAGCGGCTTGCGGCGGTTCCGAAGGTCATCGGCGGGCTTTACTACGTGGAGGTTGCATCCCAAGGAAACCCGCGAGTTCGGCGCCTCACCGCGGACGGCCTGTTCTCTCCCGCTCCGGCACCAGAATGGATTGCGGCTCGCGGCTGCACCGGATTTGCCGTCGAGCGACCGCCGGCGCTCGTGCTTCCGCTTTACGCCATCGCCACCACGCAGAAAACCGGCGCCGCGGGCACGCTCATCCGGAGAACCTTTCGATGGCAGCACGACCGGTGTTTCATCGCGCAGCTTGACCTGGCCTACCTGCGCGGCACGCTCTTCCCGGACCTGATCCGGCGGAGCTTCGGGGCTACGGCCACCGGCGAGTACAGTTTTGCCGTGGTGGCGCCCGGCCGGGGCGGCGAAGCCTTGTACGGCTCCCCAACGCGCGCCGATCTGACCAAGCCGTTCTTCTCGCTGAGCGGCCCCGTGACCATTCCCAGACCGCCTTCCCCCGCGGACCCTCCGCGCCAGACGGTTCTCATTCAACGCGTGGAGACCGACAGCGGCGAGGGGCGGTTGGCGAACCTTTTCGGCCACGGCATCTGGGAATTGCAGATCGCTCACCAGGGAGTGCCGCTGGCAGCGGCCTTCGAGCGGAACCGGCGCCTCGACCTGCTGTTGAGCCTGGCCGTGGAACTGTTGCTGGCGGCGGCCATAATCCTGCTGGTGACCGGCGCCCGGCGCGTGGAGCGCCTCGCCGATCAAAAGATGCGCTTTGTGGCCGGCGTCTCGCATGAGCTGCGCAGTCCGGTCTCCGCCATCTCGATGCTTTCGCGCAACCAGGCCGACGGACTGGTGACCGCGCCGGATAGAGTCAGGCAGTACGGCGAGCTTATCCACCAGCAGAGCCGCCGCCTCAACGAGATGGTGGAGCAGGTGCTCGCGTATTCCGGTATTCACTCGGGGTTGCGGCGCCCGGCGAAAGGCGACGTGGACCTGGGCCGCCTGATCCGGGACGCCGTGGATGCCCGGCGCGAAGCGCTGGACTCGGGCGGATTCCAGGTGGCCATCGCCGTCAGCCCCGATCTGCCGCGGGTATCCGGCGACGCCGCGCTGCTGCGCGTGGCTCTGGACAACCTGCTCAGCAACGCACAAAAGTACGCGGATGGAGGGCGCTGGATTCGCGTCTCGGCCGATTACCTCGCACCGGAGAAGGAAGTGCGGATCAGCGTGGAGGATCGCGGCGCGGGCATCGCCGCCGCGGATCAGGCGGAGATCTTCGAGCCGTTCTACCGGTGCCGCGCGGCGATCGAGGCGCAGATTCCGGGTTCGGGCATCGGGTTGAGCCTGGTGCGGGGCGCCGCCGAGGCGCACGGCGGCAGGGTGACGGTGGCGAGCGAACCCGGCGCCGGCAGCACCTTTACCATGCATTTGCCGTTATGAGCCGCATTCTGTTCGTGGAAGACGAGGCCGCCTTCGCGGTGGGCATGATCGACCGGCTCCAGTCGGAAGGCTATGAAGTGGAATGGGCCCGGACGGGATCCGCCGGCTACGAAACGGCCCTGACGCGTCCCTTCGACCTGATCGTGCTCGATGTCATGCTGCCGGGCAAGAACGGTTTCGACATTTGCCGCGATCTGCGCCGCGAAGGGGTCGGCACCCCGGTGTTGATGCTCACCGCCAGGGGCGAGGTGCTCGACCGCGTGTTGGGCCTGAAACTGGGCGCCGACGATTACGTGCAGAAAAACTGCGAGCCGGTGGAACTGATGGCGCGCATCGAAGCGGTACTGCGGCGGTCAGGCGGCAACGCGGCAACCGCCGGGTACGCGGATCTCGGCGACGTGCGCATCGACTTCCGTAAACACGAAGTGACGCGCAAGGGAAAGCCGTTGTCGCTATCCCCGGTGGAGTTCCGGCTCTTGCAGTACCTTGCAGACCGCCGGGGGGCGGTCATCACGCGCGACGAGCTTCTCGAAAGGGTGTGGGGCCTGGACGGCGATACGCTCAGCCGCACCGTGGACGTGCACATCGCCGGACTGAGGAAGAAGATCGAGGCGGATCCCCGCTATCCCCGCTTTGTTCTCACCGTGAAGGGCGCCGGCTACAAGCTGGCGCGCTAACCCTTACATTCCTTACACACATTTTGCCCGCCGAACATGCCATCTGAGGCATTCTGGAAACATGAAACCGTGGACACTGTGGGCATGCGCCGTCTGGGGCTGCGCGGCATTCGGCCAGCAGCCGGCGGGTAAGCCGGCCTTCGAGGTCGCATCCATCAAGCCCTCCCAGCCCATGGGCATGGGCAAGATGCGGATCGGCATGAGCTCCGACGCCGGGATGTTGCGCTATACCAACGTCTCGCTGAAGGAATGCATCCGCACGGCGTACCGTGTGAAGGATTTTCAGGTGCAAGGCCCGGATTGGATCGGCGGAGCGCGGTTCGACATCGTCGCGAAGTTCCCTGCCGGAGCTTCCGAGGATGACATTCCCGAAATGCTGCAAGCGTTGCTGGCGGAACGGTTCAAGCTCAAACTGCATCGCGATACGAAGGAGCATTCGATTTATGCGCTGGTGGCGGCCAAGGATGGTCCGAAGCTGAAGGCGGCCGAGGTTGCCGTGGAAGGGGACCCCGGCAAGGGCACCCCGCCGCGCAACGTGATGATGATACAGGTGGACGGAGCCGGCGCGCACCTGAAGGCTCCCTCGGCGACGCTCGCGACTCTCGCCGAGATGATGTCGCGGTTCTCCGAGCGTCCCGTCCTGGACATGACGGGGATCAAGGGCCGCTACGATTTCGACCTGGTGTTTTCTCCGGAAACCATGCGGGGAGGCCCTGGCGGGATGGTGCGCATGGGTCCGCCGCCGGGCGAAGCGAATCCCGCTCCGCGTGAGACGGCCTCCGAACCGGCGGGTTCGATCTACGATTCTGTCCGGCCCTACGGCTTGAAGCTGGAGCCGCGCAGGGCGCAGATGGAAATCCTGGTTATCGACCACATCGAGAAGGAGCCGACCGAGAATTGATCCGCTTCCGGGCCCTCGCGTTTTTTGCAGCTTCCGCCCTGGTGGCAAGCGAACACAGCGGAGTGGTCGCATTCCGCGGTTTGCCCGTTCCCGGTGTGACGGTCACGGCGGCTCGAGACGGCAGGACGCTGGGCGCCATCACCGACCAGCGCGGGTTCTATTCGTTCCCAGACCTGGCGGACGGAAACTGGACGATCCAGCTCGATATGTCCGGGTTCGCGACCGTCCGGCAGGAGGTTGCCGTGGCGCCCCATGCGCCCGCCGCTAAGTGGGAACTGAAGCTGCTTCCGCTCGAGCAGATCAGGGCCCGGATGCAGACGCCCGGGCCGCCTGCGCCCGCTCCGGTTGCACAGGCCAGGAAAGAACCGCCGCCTCCGGTGGAAGACGAGCTGGCCCAGCGCGCCGCCGACGGGTTTCTGATTAGCGGCAGCGTGAACAACGCAGCCGCGTCGGCGTTCGGGCTGCCGGCGGCATTCGGTAATTTTCGCGGGGCCGGGAGGGGCTTATACAACGGTGGCATCGGCGTGACCCTCGGCAATTCGGCCCTCGACGCGCGGCCGTTCTCTCTGACTGGTCAGAACACACCCAAGGCGTCGTATAGCCGGGTAACCGGCATGGCCGCCTTCGGCGGGCCGCTGCGAATCCCGCGCCTGGTGACGAACGGACCGAATGTTTTCCTCGCGTACCAGTGGACGCGAAACAGCGACGCCACTACCGCGGCGGCGCTCATGCCCCAAGGCTCCATGCGGAGCGGCGTGTTTTCCAGCCCGGTTCTCGATCCGCTCACCGGCCTGGCCTTCCCCGCCGGCACGATTCCCCGGAACCGGATCAGCGCTCAGGCGGAGTCTCTGCTCCGCTTCTACCCGCTGCCGAACTTCAACGGCGGCGGGCGCTATAACTACCAGGTTCCGATCCTTACTCCCACGCACCAGGACGCGCTGCAAACGCGCTTCAACAAGATTGCCGGTTCCAGGGACCAGGTCTACGGCCGGTTCGCGTTCGAGAGCACACGCACGGACAATCCCAACCTGTTCGGGTTCCTGGATACCGGCAGCGCGCTGGGCATGAACGCCGGCATCAACTGGTCGCACCGGATAGGCCAGCGGTGGTTTCTGAATCTGGGCTACCAGTTCAGCCGGTTCCGCAAGCGCGTCACGCCCTATTTCGAGAATCGCATCGACGTTTCGGGCCAGGCAGGCATTGCGGGGAACAGCCGGGATCCCAGGGACTGGGGTCCGCCCACGCTGGCGTTCGCCGGCGGCATTGCGGGGCTGTCCGATTCGCACAGCTCGCGGGACCGCAACCAGACCAACGGCGTATCGTATTCGATGCTGTGGAACCGCGTCGCCCACAACATCGCGTTCGGCGCGGACTTCCGCAGGCAGCAGTTCAACTTCCTGGGACAGCAGGACCCGCGCGGCGCCTTCACCTTCACGGGCACGGCCAGCGGCTCCGACTTCGCCGATTTTCTGCTGGGCATCCCCACTACCAGCTCCATCGCCTTCGGCAACGCCGACAAGTATTTCCGGCAGTCGATCTACGACGCGTATATCACGGACGATTGGCGGATCATGCCGGGACTCAGCGTGAATGCCGGCCTGCGCTGGGAATACGGCGCGCCGGTAACGGAATTGTTTGGCCGCCTGGTGAACCTGGACATCGCTCCCGGTTTCTCCGCCGCGCGCCCAATCACGGCCACAATGCCCGAGCGGTACCCGAATTCGCTGATGCGGCCCGACCGGTGCGGGTTCGCGCCGCGCGCAGGCCTTGCCTGGCGTCCCGTTCCGGGCTCCTCGCTGATCGTTCGCGCGGGCTACGGGGTTTACTACGACACCTCCGTTTACCCGGCCATCGCCTGGCAGATGGCGCAGCAGCCGCCGCTTTCGAAAACGCTGAGGGTGCAAAACAGCGCCGCCAATCCCCTCACGCTGGCGAAGGGCTTCACCGGCGTGCCCTCGGGCAATACGTTCGCCGTGGACCCGGACTTCCAGGTGGGGTATGCGCAGAACTGGCAGGTTTCGGTGCAGCGGGACCTGCCGTTGTCGCTCCAAATGATTGCGGCCTATCTCGGCGCCAAGGGAACGCGCGGAGTACAGGAGTTTCTCCCGAACACGTTTCCGGCCGGCGCCGCGAACCCGTGTCCCGGCTGCCCGAGCGGCTTTGCGTATCTCGCTTCCAACGGAAACTCCAATCGCCATGCCGCTCAGTTTCAGTTGCGCCGGAGATTGCGCAGCGGCCTGACCGCGACCTTGCAGTACACGTTCTCGAAATCCATCGACGACGCCGCGGCGCTGGGCGGCCAGGGATCGTCCCCGGGCGCGCCAAGGGATCCCAAAGGTACGGGACGCCTCGAGGCCGCGCAGAACTGGCTGGATCTGCGCGCCGAACGCGGCCTCTCCAGCTTCGACCAGCGCCATCTTCTCAGCGTGCAGGCGCAATACACCACGGGCATGGGACTCGCCGGCGGAACGCTGGTGGGCGGCTGGAGGGGCGCGCTGCTCAAGGAGTGGACCTTCGCCACGCAGATCACGGCAGGTGCCGGGCTGCCTCAGACGCCTGTCTACCTCGCGCCGGTCCAGGGCACAGGCGTGACCGGCACCATCCGGCCCGATTACACCGGCAAGCCGCTCTATGCCGCTCCCGCCGGTCTGTACCTGAATCCCGCGGCTTACACCGCGCCGCCGCCGGGCCGGTGGGGCAACGCCGGACGCCATTCCATCGCCGGCCCCGGACAATTCACCATGAACGCTTCCCTCGCACGGACGTTCCAGGTCACGGACCGCTTGAATCTGGATCTCCGCGTGGATTCCACCAACCCGCTGAATCACGTCGCTTACACCGCCTGGAACGCCACCGTGAACAGCGCGCAATTCGGACTGCCCGCCGCGGCAAGCGCCATGCGCAGCCTGCAAACCACGCTCCGGTTGAGGTTTTGAACATGCGGCGCACGATCAATCTCCTGCTTTGCTGGACTCTGACGGGAACGGCGCAGCAGATCGGACAGAACACCCAGCCCGGAACGCCGGCGGCCACTTACTCCGTGGGTACGCAGTTGGTAATCGAAACCGTGGCCGTAACCGATGGAAAGGGCAATCCCGTGGAGGGTTTGACCGCGAAGGATTTTTCCGTCACCGAGGACGGTGTACCGCAGGCCATACGGATCTTCGAATATCAGAAGCTTCCGGAGAGATCCGACGCCGCGGCGGCGCCTTCACGGCCCGAGAACATCCGAATCTACAAGAAGCTGGGCCGAACGCAGATTGCGGGCGAAGCCCCGGGCGGCACGCGATACAAAGATCGCCGCCTGCTGGCATTCTACTTCGACATGAGCTCCATGCCGCCCGCGGATCAGTTCCGGTCACTGGACGCGGCACAGAGGTTTGTCCGGACCCAGATGACTTCCGCGGATCTCATCGCCATCCTGCGCTACTCGGGCGGCTCCGTGGACGTCTTGCAGGATTTCACCGATGATCGCGACCGGTTGCTGAGCATCCTCCATACGATGATCATTGGTGAGGGCCAGGGGTTCGGCGAATCCACGAGCGACGCGGCCGGCTCCGATACGGGCGCCGCGTTCGGCCAGGACGACAGCGAGTTCAACATCTTCAACACCGACCGCCAGTTGTCCGCGCTTCAGACCGCGGCCAGGATGTTGGGCCGGCTCAGCGAAAAGAAGTCGCTCATCTATTTCGCCAGCGGCCTGCGGCTGAACGGATTGAACAACCAGGCGCAACTGCGCGCCACCATCAACGCCGCCGTGCGCGCCGGCGTGTCGTTCTGGCCCATCGATGCGCGCGGCCTAATGGCGCAGCCGCCGCTGGGCGATGCCTCTAAGGGCTCGCCGGGCAACATCGGCATGTACTCCGGCCGCGGCGCCATGGCCGCCGCGAGCAATTTTCAGCAGTCGCAGGACACCATGTATGCGCTGGCCGCCGATACCGGCGGAAAAGCCCTGCTTGACGACAACAACCTGGGTAAGGGAATCCTGGAGGCCGCCCGCACCGTTTCCAGCTATTACATCCTCGGATACTACAGCACCAATACCGCGGAGGACGGAAAATTCCGCCGCATCAGGATCGCGTTGAACGGGGACCTGGCTGCGAAACTGGACTACCGGCAGGGGTACTTCGCCGCCAAGCAGTTCGCTAAATTCACCGCGGCGGACAAGGAGCGGCAGCTCGAAGATGCGCTCATGCTGCCCGATCCGATTACCGAGCTCACCATCGCCATGGAGATCGATTATTTTCAGCTCAACCGGGCGGAGTACTTCGTTCCCATCGTGGTGAAGATCCCCGGCCGCGAGCTGGCGCTGGCCAAGCGCGGCGGAGCCGAGCGCACCGTGATCGACTTCATCGGCGAGATCAAGACGGCACACGGCACCACGATCACGAACGTGCGCGACAAGGTGACCGCAAAGCTGACCGGGGCGACCGCGGCCGAGTTGGCCAGGCGGCCCATCGTGTACGATACCGGTTTCACACTGCTCCCGGGCGAATACACCATCAAGTTTCTGGCGCGCGATGCGGAAACCGGACGCATCGGGACTTATCAGACCGCGTTCGCGATACCCAACCTGAACAACGAAAGCGAGCGCCTGCCCATCAGTTCCGTGGTGTTGAGCAGCCAGCGCGTGGACCTCAAGGCGGCCTTGTACAATGCGGCGAAAGAAAAAGACCGGGCCGGCGCGGAGAACCCGCTGATTCAGAATGGCGAGAAACTGATTCCCAGCGTGACGCGCGTCTTCAGCCGGGGCCATGACATGCACGTCTACTTGCAGGCCTACGAACCGGCGGCGCCCGCCGTTCAGCCGCTGGTGGCTTACGTGGGTTTCTACCACGGGCAGGAGAAGGCCTTCGAGACGCGGCTGGTCCAGTTCACCGAAGCGTGGAACAACCGCCTGAAGACCATCCCGCTCGCGTTTCATATTCCCCTGAAAGAGTTCGCGCCCGGAAGATACGATTGCCAGGTGACCGTCCTGGACCCGGCCGGGCAGAAGGCGGTATTTTGGCAGGCGCCGGTAGTGGTTGTACCGTAGATACTGGCGATATCCCAAATGTTGAGACGGGATTTTCTGATGGCGATGCCCGGCGCGGCTGCGCCGTACGCAATCGCGCCGTCCGTCAGGTTCCTGCCGGGCCCGGTGAACGGCCTGCTCATCAAAGAGGGCGGGAAGACACTCGCGGTTTACGGCGATCCCTCGGGTGGAAGAACGAGCGCCGACCTCGTGCTATTTACGCATTTCCGGCGGGACCTTGTTTGGGCCGGCCGCATCCTGGTGGAGCGCGGGGCCGCCGCGGCGGCACCCGAGGCCGAGGAACGCTTCTTCAGCGCGACCGCAGAGATCTGGCGCGAGATGTACGATACGCGCAGGTTTCACGATTACGAGTGCCAGGCAACCAAGATTCCGGCCGCGCCGATGCAGGTGAACCGCAAGGTCCGCGACGGCGACAGGATCGAGTGGGGCGGGCCGCCCGTCGAAGTGATGGCCACGCCGGGCTACACGCGTGGATCCGTGTCGTACCTGTTGGTGGCGGGCGGCAAGCGCATCGCGTGCTGCGGAGATCTGATCTACGCCGGCGGCAAGATCTTCGATCTCTACAGCCTCCAGGATGCGATCCCCGAGCTGAAGGTGCGCGGGTATCACGGGCACGCGGCGCGCATCGCTCAAACCATCGGCAGCCTGCGGCGGATCGCGGCCTGGAAGCCGGACGTCATCGCGCCCGCGCGAGGCCCGCTGATCGGCGACCCCCTGGCGGCGGTCGCCAAGCTGATCGAGCGCCTCCAGCGGGCCTACACGAATTACCTCTACACCGACGCATATCACTGGTACTCCGGGGACCAGGTCTTCGCGGCCCGCGCGGAGCGCGTGCTCGGCGAAGCGCCCGCCGAAGCCATGCCCCGGGCGGAGGCGATCAACCCGGAACCGCCGGAGTGGATTCGCGTGGCCGGGAACTCCCGCCTGATCGTCTCTGGTTCGGGTGAAGCTTTCCTGGTGGACTGCGGGTCTGTCCGAATCCTGAATCAGGTACGCGAGTGGCGGGACGGCGGAGTGTTCCGCAAGCTGGCCGGGATCTATATCACTCACTATCACGACGACCATACCGATTTCGCCCAGGCCGCGGCGGCGGAGTTCGACTGCGCGGTCTTTTCCTGCGCGAGTCAGAGCGAGATCCTGAAAGATCCGGGGCGCTTCCGCATGCCCTGCCTGACTCGGAATGCGATCCGGCGGTGGACCGCGATGGAGGAGGGTCAACCACGCCGCTGGAACGAATTCCGGCTCACTTCCTGGGATTTTCCCGGCCAGACGCTGTATCACGGCGCGCTGCTGGTGGAGAAGGACGGCGGGGAGCGCGTGCTGTTTGCCGGCGATTCCTTCACCCCCACCGGCATGGACGACTACTGCCTGCTGAACCGAAATTTTGTGGCCCCGGGACGGGGATTCCTGCGCTGCCTCGACCTGGTCGCCGGCATGCCGGATTGCCTGCTGGTCAACCAGCACGTGCGGCAGACGTTCCGCTTCTCGCGCGGGCAGATCGAAACAATGAAGAGCAGCCTGCGGCGGCGGGCCGGGATTCTTGCCGAACTGTTCCCCTGGGAGGATGCGAACTACGGACTCGATGAACAGTGGGCGCGGCTGGATCCCTACGCGAGCGCCGCGCGGGCCGGCGAGGAACTGGCTTTACGCGCCGTGTTTTTCAACCACTCGGCCACGGCCCGGACGTACGAAGCGACGCTCCACCTGCCGCCCGCGTGGAAGGCGGACCGCACGCGCGTGGCTGTGAAGGTGCGGCCCGGCGAGGAAGGCTACGGCACATTCCGGGTTAAGACCGCGCCCGGCGCGCCAGGGGTGCACGTCCTGACGACGGACGTGCGCTTCGGCCAGTGGGACTTGCGGATGTGGAACGAAGCGCTGGTGGCGGTTCTGTAGACTGCCGGCGCCCAGCCATGAATACGCCTTCGCCGCTGTGGGCGATCTGATGCTGGCTCAATCCGAGCAAATGGAGCCGCAGAACTTTCTTCAACATGCGCATGGTCAGCCCCTTCTGTGGCAACGGGAATCCTCCACTTGCCAGTGGGACCCCATCGCCACGGGCGGGGTACTCCGCTTCCGGGCGGTGATCCCTTTCCTTTCTGTTACCTGGGGCCTGACATGCGGTGCTGTGTGCTATACTTCAGGCGTGCGAAATTCACAAGCCATGGGGATCTAGTGGTTTCGTACCAGTGAAGTGGCAGTAGGCCTAGAAGCGGGAGTAATTCAGTGGTAGAATGCCAGCTTCCCAAGCTGGACGTCGCGGGTTCGAG
>JBHGBM010000018.1:0-135892 GCA_041946965.1 Bryobacteraceae bacterium | reverse complement strand
CTGCTCACGTGTCCACCGAATGCGGACCACCCGTTTGGTTGCGGCTATGCCGCGCTGTGTACCACGGGTAATCGCGCCGCGCCGACACTTCGGCGGCCAGTGGAGTCAGGTAATCGATGAGTGCGCGCCGCCAGCGCGCCCGCCGCTCCTCCCCAAGCCGGGCTTCCAGCACGCGGTATGCTTCCAGCCACATATAGCTGTCCCGATGGCGGTCGAGAGCGGCGCTGAAGGTCCCCTGCTCCTGCTCGGCGGCCAGGAGATCGCCGATGCTCAACGCGGTCTCGAGCGTTCGCGGGTCCTGATAGCGCGGGTTGGCGGGATGGGCCTTTCCGTAGAGCACGGCGGCCATCAGGATCGCCGAAGGAAAGTGCCGGAACCCGGGGTGGGTTTCGAGTTCTGCGAGGCCGGCCCCGGGGTGAGCGGCAAGTTGAGTCTGAACTTCCGCCATGCCGTTCGCAAGCAGTTGGTAATATCCGTGCGGCAACCTGGCGGCGGGCAGGTCCGCCAGCACACACGTCCACAGCGTCACGGCCAGGCAATCTGCGCGTATGTTCACCTGTGCAGTATAGAATGAAAGCCATCCAAGATAAGAGTTGGCTGGGCGCTGCGGCAGCGCGTTCAACCGCACTCAGGACCAGCCCCCTGCTTGCGGTCCACCCAACCGAACACGCCGCCACGCTTCATTCCCGTGCTGGTGTGAATGGCCGGAAGATGACCGCCGGCATGGCGGCCCCGGTCTGTATGGCCGCAAACAGCAACGGGACAATCATCTATTCCCCCCGGAAATCGAGAATCAGTTTTTGCCCGCCCTTGCGCACCTCGACCACGCCGCTTCCGTACTGCGATTCGAGGAAGGGGCTGTCGAAAACCTTGGCGGGCGCATACTCGATGTAGCGGCCGCCGATCATCGGCACATCGTTGTTCGCGGCGTTGAAGACGAGTTCCGGCGCATCCGGGCCGCAGCCGCGGTAGGAAACCATGAAGAACCCAGGCACAACGGTCCTTCTGATTTCGAGAGGATTTGCCAGCACCGCTTTCTCGAAAGCGGCGAGCGTGGCGAACGACGCCCGCCGCCCCGCCTCCAGGATCACCGGGCTG
The DNA here is from genome assembly GCA_041946965.1 of Bryobacteraceae bacterium. GTDB lineage: Bacteria > Acidobacteriota > Terriglobia > Bryobacterales > Bryobacteraceae > JBHGBM01. The sequence goes on along the minus strand of JBHGBM010000018.1, from coordinate 134,794 downwards.
AACTTGTCTTCAAGGCGCAGCGCGGTGCGGTCCTCGTTCCAGCGGCAGGTCCGGCCTTCTCCCTCCCGCAGCACCCGGATGGCTGCGTAAGCATTGCCGTCGCTCAGGAACACCCAGCCGCCTTGCTCCTCGACCTCGGCCCAGTCTCTGCCGGTATAGATCTCGACGGGCTTCTCGTACCGGTTGGGCTGGGCGGGGTACCAATCGGGATGGATCTGCGACCAGCGCCGGGCCTGCTGCGTAATCAGCACACGGCCATGCTGGACGCCGGCCATCAGCAGTTCCATATCGGCGCCCTGGCGCTTCGGATCGTCGAGCGGTCCCGCGGTGAACACGATGCGCACCGAGGGGCGCGGGGTGATGAGTCCCTGCCAGCGTCCCGCCACGCTGAGGTGATTGTGTACGGCGTCGGGGTGATCCATCTGCGTGCCGAGGATGAAGTCGGGAGTGACCCAACTGTACTTGAGGAAGCGGGACGGAGTATCGCCGAGCATGGTGCGCTCGGCGCCGGGCGGCCGCGGCCGCGTGCGTTCCTCCTCGCCCACTCCGCGGCTGGCGGCGGCGAACTCGCCCATGCCTTCGCGATCAAGCGCGATTTCCCATATCACCCTGGGCCAGGCGTAATCGCCCAACAACTGCACGGCATAGTTATACGTGGTCCGCCCCGGCCCGCCAAGGTGAAACGCGGCCAGATCGGTCATCGAGTCGTAGCCGCCTGTGCTGTAGTGATGCCGCGTCTTCGGCCCGCCGCGCAGTCCCGCAAGCTGCTCCTGCGCCCAATCCGCCCAGACCAGGTCGAGAAAGCGGCGCGTGCGCTCCTTGAGGGACGCATCGCCGCAGAATTCATACAGGAGGTGGATGTAGCTGATCGTGTACTTCATGTACCCCGGGGAGGCGCGCTCCAGGAAGAAGCCCTTCCTGGCCCTCTCGGCGAAATACTGTTTGAAGAACGGAACCCACGCGTTGTAATGATCCCGGGCCGTGTACTGTTTTCCGTCCGCCAGCCTGCCCCGTCCCTCGGGTCCGGCGCCCGCGTCGGGTCCGTACATCTGGTGGAACCAGTAGCCGTAGCCGCCGCCGTGGCCGGGGTCGGGGTAGACCCGGGAGGCGAACGCCGGCTCATTCATGAAAATGCGCGAGGAGACCAGGCTGGTCACCTTGGCGTTCAAATCGTGATTCTCGCTGCCGGTCATCCACCACGTGCTCTGGCGCGCGAGGGCGATGTCGTTCTTATGCGCCGTGCGCTCCCACAGCAGCTCGAGCAGGGCGCGCTCGGTCGCCGTGGTGAGGCGCGGCGGCCGGAAGTTGCCCTTGCTGCCGAGCGTGTAGTACGCCATGATCAGCCGCGGGTTGGCCACCAGGCTCCACAGATCCGCGCGTCCGTTTTTCAACCGCGCGAGTTCAGCTTCGTAGAACGCTCGCAGCTCGCGATCGGCCTGTTCCACATCGCGCCCGAGCCAGAGCATATCGAACAACTGGCGGTCGCGCCCGGAGAAATCGGTCTTCGCGCCGGCTTCGAAGGCTTGGCGCACGCGCCGCGCGCGGGTGGCTTTCTCCTCGGCCATGCGCTGGTCCACCGATTTGTCCGTCACGCCGATTTCGGATCCCGATTTTTCGAAGCGCACGTCGTCGAACCAGACGCGGGCGCCGGCGGAAAGGGCTTTGTCGAATCGGATGCCCGTTACGGCGGAGAAGTCGAAGTCCGGCGCGGCGCGGAAGCGCTCCAGCGGCAGGTCGTACTCCCGCCAGCCGGCGGATGCCGCGAACGCCGCTTCCGCGCGGCGCCCGGCGGAATCGAGCAGCACGGCGAGCCATGAGCCGGCTTCACTTTCCGCTTTCATCCACAAGCGCAGCGACCAGCCCCGCCCCAGGCTCCAGGAGGAAACGAACGGACCGGGCACGGAGCCATCCGCTGGGGCGCGGTAAACCAGGCTGAAGTCGCCCGCGCGCTTATCGCCGTAGTCCGGCGAGAAACCGCGCGGCGCTTCCCGCCAGCAGTCGAAGCGCGGGCCGCCGCGCGCCGGAACGGCCAGCAGGGTGGCTGCCAACGCCGTCACCAGATTCGCCTGCCGCATGGACGTCACTTCGCGGCCAATTCGTACAGGCGCAGCATGCTGGGTCCCGGCAGCGGCCCTTCGCGTGGCCGGTCGCGGTTGGCGCCCAGCGTCTCCCACCGCAGCAAGTATTGACGCTGAGCCACGATCCGTACCTGCATGCCCGGGAAGGACGATTCCGGCCGGTCCAGTTGCTCCGGCCACGCGCGCTCCACCGGAACCGTGCCGAGCGGCTTCATCGTGCGCTCGTCGAGCCGCCAGGTTCCGTTGCCGTACTTGACGTGCCTGTAGTCGAGCAGCAGTTCGCCCGGGCGGCCGCGGCGGGCGGCGCCCAGTCCGATTTCGGAGTTGGGCAGGCTGCCGCCGCCTTGAAACTCCCAGCGGTGGTCCCAGTCGCTGATCTGATAGATTTTCCAGGCGCGGCCCTCCAATCGCGCGGCGTAGGCCTGGTTGCGGCCGCGGGAGTCGAACTTGTGGTAGGTGATAATGGGGCGCTTCTTCGAATCCCATGCGAGTCTCGCCGCGCCGTTGAGCAGGCCGCCCTTCACCGGAATGGGGTCCACGATCTCGCCGGTTTCCACGCGGATGGGCAGCGCCAGCGGTTTGCCGGCGCTGGTTTCCCAGTGCACGAGGTCGCGGCTGCGCGCGTAGGTGATGTCGTGATTGGTGGCGCAGTCCGGCGTATCGCGCCAGACCCAGACGAGGTGAAAAAAACCGTCCGGGCCGGCGACCGGGCCGTGAAGGTAGGCGTTCATGCGGCCCTGCCCGTCCGTCAGCGGGCGGTCGATCAGGCGCCGCCACGTCCGTGTTTTCAGGTCGTACACGTTGTAGATCTGGTTGCCGTTGCCGCTCTTGCCGTCGCGGTAGGTGAAGATCAGCTCGTTGCGGGCGCCGCGGAAGAAGCGCGGATAGGTGCAGCGCGTCTCCTCGGAGCCGGTCATTCTGTGGACGCCTTCGAAGGAATCGATGTCCCACGGCCGGGACGTGCGGAAATAGATCAGCGGCTTCACGTGCATGTTGCCGCTGAGGTGGAGATAGCCTTCGTCGTCCGCCGTCATGGCGATGTAGTTGTGGCTGTCCCACACGACTTCGGAGGGCAGCCGCACCATGTGCCAGCGGTCCGATTTCAACTCACGCGATGCTACGGTCATTCGCCGCTGCTCGTCATAGAACGCCACAAACTGCTTGCCGCCCGAGGTGAGCAGGTCGAACCCGACCGGGTGTCCGGCCCAGACCGGTGCGATATCGAGGACCCGGACAACACCGGGGACATCCGCCGCGAGCGCGGCCAGCGCGGCGGCCATCAACAGAACCAGAGTTCGCAAGATATGCTCCTTACCAGGTCAGGCGCAAGGTGAGCTGAAGCTGCCGCGCGCCCTGCGCCGAGTTTCGCAGGCTGAGGATGCCGTCCCCGCCCGGCATCGGCGTGCCGGGCATATTCAGCACGTTGAAGAAATCGGCATTGAAGCGCACGAACACGGACTCGCGGATGGGGATGCTCTTGAACAGGGAGGCGTCCATGCCCCAGATCTTCGGTCCGGCGATGTACTGGTTGCGCCAGGGATGCAGGCCCGTGTCGATAGCCACGCGCTGGGTGGTCCCGTTCTTCATCGGCACCCACACGTTGTTGCTGTCGTAATAGGCGAACATCGGGTCGCTCGCGCTGCCGCCGTTCGCCGGGATGGGGATCACCGGCCGGGTGGCCGGCACGTAATTCGAGGGAACGCCCATCACGCCGTTGGGCTTCCCGTTGGCGGCATAGCTGTTGATGCGGTTCGCCGGAATGTAGCCGTTCCAATACAGGTAGCCCCGGTAGCAGGTTCCGCTGCGGCAGTCCTCGATGGGGTATTTTTTTCCGTAGATCTCGGGCGTATTGAACGCGCCCCACTGGTTCGTGGGCAGTTCGAAATACCGGCTGTTGATGTTCCCGAAACCGGCCAGTTGCCATCCGCCGATGATGCGGTCCAGCACTGGGCCGGCGTTGCCGCCCAGTTTCTTGCCGCGCCCGAACGGCAGGTCGGCGATCCAGTTCCAGCGCACGCGGTGCTTGGGCATCTCAATATCGCGGCGGTAGTTGAGGAAGCGGTTGCGCGCCTGTAAGTCGGCCGGAACGGCTCCCGGCATGAACATTTCGGCGGGAAGGACCTTGTCATCGGTGCGCGAATTGCCGCCGGCCCGGAACGCGTTGGTCATGACGTAGAACAACTGGAACCCGTAACCACCCGAATAGCGGCGCTCGGCCTCCAGCTTGATGCTGTTTGCATTGGACCAGCCCGACTTGCGGTACTCGTTGATGGCGCCATAAGCGGTGTTTTCGAACGGGCGCCGCGCCACGTTGGCATACTCGCCCGCGGGCAGCGGCAGGCCCGTCGAAGCGAACCAGACGTAGTTGCCCGGCGGATCGTTGAAGTTGAAGTACTGGTCCAGCCGGCTGCCGTGCGTGCCCACATAGCCGGCGCGGACCACGGTCGCTTTCATCACCTCGCGCTCCACGGTGAGGTTCCACTCGTGGGCCCGCATGGTAGGCTGATTCGGGTTGAAGTACTGAATGGCAAACCCGCCGCGCAGGTTGGCGCCGGAAAGCGACTGATCCAGAAGGCCGCGGCTGTTGACGCCGGCGATCACCGAAGGCACGGAACGCAGGCCGTAGTTAGGCAACCCGTCCGGACTCTGCGCCGCGCTGTTCAGGGTATAGGTGCGCGTGATCGCCATGGGCGGGTTCTGGCGCATGACCTGCGTGAAGTGGCGCGTGGTGGTCGAGTAGCCGAAGATCGAATATCCGCCGCGGACCACCGTGGAGCGCTGCCCTTCCGTCAGCCGGTACGCAAACCCCACGCGCGGGTTGAAGTCCAGCCAGTTGCCGCGCACCAGCGTATCCGGCAACCCGGCTTCCTTCGCGGTGATGAACTTCACTCCGATGGCGGCATAGTCCGCCACCACGCCGGGCGTGGTCGAGCCCATCTTGTACATCTGCTCCAGGCCGGCGCCCAGCACGATGGACTTTGTCTTCGGATCGAAGCCCGCCAGCAGGCGGTCGCGTTCCGCCATGGGCGGGTAGATGTCGTAGCGCAGACCCAGGTTCAGCGTGAGGCGGGAGTTCACCTTGAAGTTGTCCTGAAAGTACAGGCTGTACTCGGGCACGGTCAGGTGATACCACTGGCGAATCAACTGGGAGCTATAACTGTTGGCGACGCCCAGGAAGAAGTTCGCCGAGTCGTGGCCCGTACGAGGCACGGCGCCGTACGCCGAACCGCTGGCCGGGTCGTACAGAGAAGTCGCCAGGCTGGTGAATTGAGTCGTCAGCCGCGGCTGATCTGAAAGGATGTCCAGGCTGTTGAAGCGGTACCTGCCGCCGAACTGGAACTCGTGCCGCCCTCTGATCTTGGTGAAGTTCTGATCGAGCGTGATGTTGCGGTTGATGCCGTGGCGCGGCTCCTGGGTGAAGTAGTCCATGGTGAAGCCGACGCCGGTGGAGTAGTTGGCGATGTAAGGGTTCTTGAACGGGTTCGGCAAGCCCAGCTCATCCACCAGATTGGGGCGGCCGGTAAGGGTGTTGGCCACCTGCCAGTCCTCCTGGGAACCGGTGGCGAGCGTTTCGCTGAAGAACGTCGGCGAGAACGTGTGGTTCCAGGAGATCACGGCCGAGGCATCCTGTGCCGGAATGTAGATCACGTTGGCGCTGCCGTCGAGCAGGGTAGGAACTTTTCGCGTCTGCTCGACGGAGTCGTTGAGGCTGTACCCGTAAGTAAAACGTCCGAATACCTGATCGCGGTCCGAAAGGCGGTGATCGATACGGGTGGTTTCGGTGTGGTCCCGGCGGTTGTTCTGCCCTTGCCCGAAGTAGTTCGCGGTCACCAGCGGGTTGTCCGGCCGGGTCGGTTCGGGCGTCACGGAGAGCATGCGCTTGGCCATGGGACCTTCGCGCGTGAGGGGGATGCGGTTGCCCGGAAAAGGCTGCCGCTGCCAGTTCCTCCCTTCGGTGGTCCAGGGATCGTAGAGGGTGATGCTGCGGCCCTGCTGATCCACCAGGCCGCTGAAATCGCCCTGGCGCATGGCCATGGTCGGCATGGTAGCGCTAATGGTGCTCGCCGACATGTTCCGGTAGGCTTCGTAGGCGAAGAAGAAGAAGGTGCGGTTCTTCCCGTTGTAGATTCGCGGCAGGAACACCGGTCCGCCGAGCGAAGCGCCGAACTCGTTGCGCACCAGGTGGGGAGGCTTCTGATAGTAATCCTGGCGCGCGCGCGCGACGCCCAGGCCGTTATTGCGCGCGGTTTCGAACGCCGAACCGTGGACCTCGTTGGTGCCGCTTTTGGTGGAAACGATGGTGGTCGCCGGACGGCTCATGTTGGCCGCCGAATTGTTCGTCTCCACCCGGAACTCCTGAATCGTGTCGATGCCGGGAGGACGCGTATTGGGAGCGCCGCCACCCCCATCGCTGCCGGCCAGCACGGCGCCGTCCTGGACGAACTCCATGGCGTTGCGCAGGCCATATACCTTCGCGCCTTCGATCCCGGGCGTAGTGAGGGCCACGAGGTTGTTGAAGAAGCGGCCGTTCAAAGGCAACTGCTCGACCCGCGCCCGCTCGAGCACGTTGCCCAGCGTGGGCGAGTCCATGGTGACCAACTGGGTCACATCGCCCGCCACGGTGACCTGCGTGGAGGCGGCGGCCACGCTTAGCACCGCATCCACGACCGCGCGCTGGCCGGTTTGCAGAATCAGTTCGCCCTGCCACGCCTGCATCCCCGCCGACTCGATCGTAATCTTGTAGTTCCCCGGCGGGATGGACGGCAGCAGGTAGAAACCCACTTCGTTGGTGGCTGTATCGAGCCGCCGCGCGGTCTCCGACTGGACCACGGCGACCTTGGCCGCGGCGATAACCGCTCCCGTGGCATCCTTGACGGCGCCCTGAACACTGCCATTTCCGGCCTGCCCGAACAGCGCCGGTCCGAGCCCTATGGCGAGAACGGCCAGCACGGCCGGCCGTCTGAACTCGCGGGATAACATGGTTGAGCTCTCCTGATTGCGTAAAACAATCCGCAATTAGTATACGACGCGCGGTGCGGGCCGCATCCGCTCTCAGGACCCGGCCCCTCCAACGTAGACCTCTTTCACTTTCAGGATGGCGGCCTGAAGTTCGAAGCAGAAGAGGTTGGCAGGCTCGCCCGGCTTCAGTCCCCGGCATAGCCCGCGCCGGCCCAGGAAATGCGCCGGGGTCTCCGACGCAGCGCGCAATCCATCAGCCAGGGAGGCTCCCGAAAGCGCCATGAACCCGGTCACCGCACGATCCATGCTGAGAGCGGAGCCGCCCAGGCAGGCGCCGTCCGCCTTGATCACTTTGCCGGATGGCAGCAACTCGATGTCGGTTCCCGCGAGGCGATACCGCCCCGGCGGGAGCGTGGCCACGTGCGTGGCGTCGGTGATGAGAAGGCAGCGCCGGATCCCTTTTGCGCGCACGATGGTCTGTACGACATCGCGGGGCAGATGGAAACCGTCGCAGATCAGGCTGGCGCTGAGCCGGTCATCGTTCATCTGGGCCCACAGCGGGTTCTGGTGGCGGTCAAGCAGTTGAGGACATCCGTTCCCCAAATGAGTGGCGAGGGTGGCGCCCGCCGCGGCGGCCTCGTGAATGCATTCGGGCGCCGCTTCGGTGTGGCCGAGTGCGGCGAGCACACCCGCGGAACGCAGCCTGGCGATGAACGCAACGGCTCCTGGCAGTTCCGGCGCCAAGGTGACGAGACCGATGTTGCCGCCCGCGGCTTCCTGCAAGCGAACAAAGTCATCCCATACAGGCGGCCGCATCCACCCTGGGTCGTGGATGCCGCGCGCCTTCCCCGCCGAAAGCCAGGGACCTTCCAGGTGGAAGCACGGAACGGCGGCCGCGAAATGCCCGTACGCCGTGCGCGCCGCCTGCAAGACCCGGAGATTGCGCGACAGGTTTTCCATGCTGTTGGTCACCAGCGTGGGGCAAAACGCCACGACGCCGGTGCTCCGGAGCGGCTCCACCACGGATGCCGCCTGCTCCGGCTCCAGGCAAGGATCCGAGAAGTCCACGCCCGCAAATCCATTGATGTGGATGTCGATCAAGCCCGGTGCGATGTACCCCCGATGGGGCTCTTCGGCTCCGGACACATCCACGGACCGGATGAGGCCGTCGCCGATCTCCAGCCGCACCAGGCCAACGCCTGCAACGTTGCGTTCCAGCCGCATGGCCACATTATCCGCGATAGCCGGACAAGGAGGTGGGACTGTGTGACAATCGTGCGATGACCGTCTCGACCCTGGACTGGATCGTTCTGATCGCATATCTGGCGCTGACCACGATCATCGGCCTGCTGCTGGGCTGGCGCATACGCAACACCGAGCACTATTTCTTCGGCGGGCGGAGTTTCGGCAAGTGGCTCATGATCGGGCAGACTTTCGGCGTCGGCACCCACGCTGAAATGCCGGTGGCCGTGGCCGGCGCCGTCTACACCACGGGGATGTCCGCCATCTGGTTCCAGTGGAAGAATCTCTTCGCCACCCCTTTTTACTGGCTGATGGCCCCCCTGTTCCGGCGCGTGCGGCGAATGACCACCGCCGAGCTGGTGGACGACCGTTATGGACCGGGCATCACGGCCATATACAACGTGTTCGCGGTGGTTTACTTCACCATCAACATGGCGGGCATGCTCAAGGGCGCCGGCAAGGTGATTTCCGAGGCGGTCGGCGGCGCGCTTCCCGTCAACCAGATCGTCATCGGCATGACCGTCGCGTTCATGTTGTACAGCTTCGTCGGAGGACTGATCGCTTCGGCATGGACGAACCTGTTCCAGGGCATCCTGATTCTGGTTCTTTCCTTCCTGTTAGTGCCGCTCGGCTGGAGCGTGGTGGGCGGTATGCAGGGAATGAAGGCGGCGCTCGAAACGTTCCGCTTCTCCCTGGCCACTCCGGAGGGGATCGGTCCCTGGATCATCCTGATGCTCACAATCAACGGTGTGATCGGAATCATGGCCATGCCCCATATCCCGGCTTCGGTCGGGACGGGCAAGGACGAGCGCGCCTGCCGCCTCGGCTTCTTCTATGGCAGTCTTCTCAAACGCATCTGCACGATCGGCTGGGCGCTGGTCGGCCTGATCGTCGCGGCCATGCTGGCGCAGGGCAAGTTCGGCGGGCCGCTCCCGGATCCCGAACAGGCTTTTGGGTTCGCCGCGCGCCGCCTGCTGTTTCCAGGCGGCATAGGACTGTTGGTGGCCGGGATTCTGGCCGCTAACATGTCCACCTGCTCGGCTTTCATGGTCGACAGCGGCGCGCTGTTCACGCAGGGGTTTTACAGGAAGTACATAGCTCCGGCCAAGTCCGACGCACACTATCTCCGGGCCGGACGCGCGGGCGGCCTGATGATCACTCTTCTCGGCGTCTGGTACGCGCTGTTCCTGATCGATAAGGTGCTCTATTCCTTTCTACTTACTGAGACCATGGCCACTTACATGGGCATCAGTATCTTTGGGGGCATCGTCTGGCGCGGGGCCAACCGCTGGGGAGCGGTGGCCAGTCTGGTTGCCGCCATGGGCGCCAATTTCGCGCTCTACCATTTCCGCGGAGAGCGCCTCGATCATTGGGATGCGAACGTGTTCTTCGTCTCGCTGCTCGCCGGCATCCTTGCCCTGGTGATCGTCAGCCTGCTCACCAGGTCCGAGCCCGGACCGCGGTTGGAGTCCTTCTTCGCCCGTCTGGATGCACCCAGCGATGAAGACCAGTCTATGGATTCGGCCTTGGGCGGCGTGGAGCCTTCGGCGGGACCGAAGAGCGCCGCGGCCGGTCGGCAGCTTCTGCTCGCCAACGTCTTCCACTTGCGCAAGGGCGCGTACGGCCACAGCCTCGTGCGTGCGTATCGCGAAGACCTGGCCGGCTTGGGTATGGGTTTCCTGCTCTGCGCCGCCATGGTGCTGTCCGCCTGGCTGATCCTGCGGCTTTGAACAGCGACGGGCCAGACGACCGGGGTGGCGCCAGCGGCCTGTGGCATCGCGGACAAGGCTGTGTGGGTCGAGGGAGGCGGTCCGTATGGCGGTGAAACTGAAGTAGGGCAAGACGGCGCGCCGCAACGCCGCAATCAGGTATTTGTTCCCGGTCATCGCCCACATGAGGGAGCGCCATTGCGCGTCCTCGCGGTTGAACCTTCGAACGTCTTTGGCGCGCGCGGCGTCCTTCCGCCTCCAGTTCGACCATAGCCTCGCGTACGGCGGTGAGACTGGCGCCGGGTCCCACGGCGAGCTTGCGTTCGACGCGGCGCTCGCCCTGCCGCAGCCTGCCGTTCAGAATCGCCTCGCGGATCTCGCAGGCGATGCGGCCTCGCAAGCTATCGGCCGGACATCTTTCGAACAAATCGGACCCCATAGACGCTGATCGTGCATACCGTTCCACAGACTGTGGGACGAGTCAAGGGCGAAGCGGGATTGACCGGCCGGCGGGGGCCGTGTTACAACGCAGTCGATGATCGAGCGAAAGTGGGCCGCGATCTTTCTTCTGTGCGCGGGGCCGGCCGCGGCGGATCTCGCGGTCGTGGAGCAAGGGCAGCCCAAGGCCGTGGTGGCGGCGGCCGCGGGCGACCGCGGAGTTGCGGACGAGCTGGTCCGGTATGTGGAGAGAGCCACCGGTGCGAGATTGCGGATCGCGCCAAGTGCGCCGGCCAAGGGCGCCGCTATCCTTGTCGGCGCCGCCGTGTGTCCCCCCGAAATCCGCGAGCGTCTGAAGCGCGTGGAGGGCGACGGATACCTCATCCGCACGCTGCCGGGCGGCGCGCTGGCGCTGGCCGGCAACGGCCGGGACGGCACGGCATTCGCCGTGTACGCCTTTCTCGAACAGTTTGCCGGAGTCCGCTGGTTGTGGCCGGGGGACCTGGGCGAGGTGGTTCCGCGCCGTGTGGATCTGCGCGTTCCTCAGACCGCTATTGAGCGGGCGCCCGCCTATCTTTGGCGCGATCTCGGCCCCGGCGGGGCTCTGTGGGGCTTCCTCGATAAATGGGCCGCCGAGCGCAAGCTGGGAATCACGGAGGAGCACCAGCGCCTCCAGAAACTTTGGGAACGGCGCAACCGCTTCGGCGGCGCGCTCATCTACGGCGGGCACGCCTTCGGTGAGATCCTGCCCCCGGCCAAGTACGGCCCCACTCACCCGGAGTATTACGCGCTGGTAAAGGGCAAGCGCGACTGGGAGCACTTCGACGGCAAGCACGGCACGCAGCCCTGCACCACCAACCCCGACGTGATCCGGCTGACGGTGGAGTATTCCCGGCGATTTTTCGACCAGCATCCGGATTTCGATGCCTTCGCGGTATCGCTGAACGACGGCGGCGGCTTCTGCGAATGCGACCGCTGCCGGCGGCTCGATAGCGGCAAGGTCGAGATGGCGGCCGACGATCCTGAAATGAGTGGGGGGAAGAAACTCGTGATCACGGACCGCGTGGTGACCTTCGCCAACCAGGTGGCGGAGCAGGTGGCCAGGACGCACCCGGGCAAGAAACTCATCCTGTTCGCTTACGGCCCGTATCGCCAACCGCCGGCGCGCGTGAAGGTGCATCCCAACCTGATCATCCAGTACACTTTCCACGCGGCTTTCAACTGGAATCCGCAGTTGGAAGAGCAGCAGTACCGCGAGACGGGGGCGTGGAGCGGCGCCGCCCGGCACCTGGGAATCTACGAGTATTTCATTCAGGGCAACTCCCCGGACCTGCCGCGGCTCATGCAGGAGCCCATCGCCCGCAGCGTCAAGCGGCTGCGGGAGCAGGGGTATCGCTACTATCAGACCCAGTCCGGCGATGGCTACGCCATCAACGGCCTGCAATATTATCTGCTGGCGCGCCTGCTGTGGGATCCATCGGCCGATTTCCGGGCGCTCCAGTCGGATTACATCGAAAGCGGCTTCGGTGCGGCGGCGCCCGCGGTGGCCCGCTATTTCGGGCGGTGGGAGCAGGCCTGGAGGGCGCAGAACGGCAAGGCCGTGGCCATGGACTCCGCCCGGCTCTCCGAATACAAACGGGTGGCGGAAGCGTACCCGCCGGCGTTGCGCGACGCGTGCCGCCGCGACCTGGAGGCAGCCGCCGCCGCGGTCCAGGGCCGGGAACGCGAGCGGGTCGAGTTTCTCAAGCAGGGCTTCCAATACGTGGATCTCACGGTAAGGGCCATCGAGAAAACCATTCCGCTGATCGAAGCCGGTTGGAGGTTCACACCCAAAATGGAGCCGCCCGCCCATGCCGATATGCGGGCCTTCGAGCAGTGCCTGGCCCTTTGGGAGGAGCGCGACCGCTACGTGGAATCGCTCAAGCAGGGCTTCGTCCTCGCGCATTTCTGGATACGTTACAACGACAGCCAGCGGTCCTTCGTGCCGCTGGCGAAGATGCGGGCGTACAAGGGAGGCACGCGATGAAAAAGGCATTCCTGATTCCGCTGCTTTCGCTGGCGGCGCTGGGGGCGGAGGGCGACGATGTCCGGACACGCATCAAGGCCACCCTGTTCGTCCCCGACCCTCTGCCGCCGCTGGCCGCCGAAACGCATGGCCGCTTCGAGCCCGCCGCGGGTGTTACGGCCGAGAAGATCACTTACGGCACCCAGTTCGGCATGCGGGTGCCTGCAATCCTGTACCTGCCCAAGTCGAGGGCCGGAAAAGTCCCGGCGCTCATCGTGGTGAACGGGCACGGGGGCGACAAGTACAGTTGGTACGCGTTCTGGTGCGGCATCTCGTACGCGCGCGCCGGGGCGGCGGTGCTGACCTACGACCCCGCGGGCGAGGGCGAACGCAATGCGGAGCGCAAGTCCGGAACGCGCGCGCACGACACCTTGGAGCGCGACCCGATTCTCGGCCGCCGGCTCGGCGGTCTCATGATGACCGACGTCATGCAAGCGGTCTCCTACCTGCGGCAGCGGCCCGAAGTGGATGCGGCGCGCATCGGCGCCATGGGCTATTCGATGGGCTCGTTTGTACTCTCGCTGGCCTGCGCCGCCGAGACGCGCCTGCACGCCTGCGTGCTCGCCGGCGGCGGCAACCTGGATGGTCCCGGCCAGTACTGGGACACTTCCAAGCCCATGTGCCAGGGCTTCCCTTACCAGTCGCTGCAATTCCTGGGCGACCGCGCCAAGGTGGTGTATACCTTGCATGCCGAGCGCGGCCCCACGCTCATCATCAACGGCCTGAAGGACGGCATTCTTCAGTCCAAGCGGCAGGAACCGCGCGCGTTTTTCGAAGACCTCAAGCGCCGAGTGAACATGCCGGGCAAGGTCTTTGACACCGAGTACGACCCCGAGGGAGCGCACCGCCCCTACTTCGTGACCCGCGCCGCGGCCCTCTGGCTCGAACGCAAACTGGATTTTCCAAACTGGACCGAAGAGTCGATTCGCACCATGCCCGTCACCCACATGAGCGAGTGGGCCAAGGCGAAGGGAGTGGCCACGGACCCGGGCTATATTTCAGAGCTTTCCGAAGGCGGTTCGCAGGCCATCGGCGCGGACGTGCCCGGCTTCACTCGGGACCAGGTCAGCGTCTTCAGCGCCCAGGAGTGGGCGCGCCGCAAGGACTCGATGATCCTGGACAACTGGGTGCGGCAAGTCAAGGCCGCCCCGCGCCCCCTTACCCGGTGGGAGCAAAGCGCGCGGCGGAAGCGCGAGCAGACCCAGGGCGTCTCCTGGCCCAGCCACGAGCCGCTCATCTTCCTGCTTCGTCGCGGCACGCATCCCGAGGACCAGCCCGAATTCTATGAGCGGCAGCACGACCCGGAGAACGTGAAGCGCATGGCCGCCGCGGGTGTTGGCTTTGCCCGGCTGCACTTCTATAAGGGCTTCGGCCTGGAATACGAGAAGGAGGATATCGCGAAGACCAAACGCATGGCGGCCCTGATGCACCAGCTCGGCATGAAGGTCAGCATCTACGTGGCTGGAACGATGTTCACCGAAGCCTTCTATCGCGAGGTCCCGGAAGCCAAGAACTGGGAGCAGCGCGATCAGAACAACCGCCCCGTGCCCTATATGCAGACGCAGACCTTCCGCCATTACGCGTGTCCCAACGAGCCGGCCTATCGCGAGTACCTGAAGAAGGTTCTGCGCATCGGGGTCGAGGAAGTGAAAGCCGATCAGATCTTCTTCGACAACGTGCAGCTTCAGCCGGAGCCGAAGTCCTGCCGCTGCGAGCGCTGCATGCGCGCGTTTCACGAATTCCTGAGACGCCGTTATCCCACCCGCGAGGCCGCGCTCCGCCGCTTCGGCATGCCCACGGACTGGCTCCGCGTGAACGAATGGGACGTCTACAACACGCCGGAGAGCGTGCGCGCGCTGGACGACCCCGTGCTCCAGGAATGGGTGCGCTTCCGCTGCGAAGCGATGGCCGGGCATTACAACGAGCTGTACGACTACATCAAGAGCCTGAATCCCAACATCTCCGTGGGCTACAACCTGAAAGGCATCTACGGCTTCAACCGCATGTGGCTGAACGGGGTTTACCATCCGCTCTACAGCGGCAAGTGCGACTTCACGCCCTACGACGTGAGCGGGATGGAATCGCGGCTGGATCCGGCAACCGGCGCGATGATCTCGGAGATCCGCTCCTACAAGATGGCGCGGCGGCTTAACATGAGCTGCGACGACTCGATGCGGGACGAGCTTCACGCCGCCGTCCACATGGCGTTCAATTACCAGAAGGAGGTGCCCGGCTTCGGCACCCAGGGCGGGCCGTTCCTGCAAGGCGCCTACAGCGTGTTCACGCCGGCCGCCGAGTTCTTCCGCGAGTACAACAACCGGTATTTCACCCGGACCGACAACGTGGCCGACGTGGCGGTGTTGCGCACGTGGCCCTCGATGGCCTACAGTATTGCGGACACGCTGGTTCCCACCATCCTGATGGAGCAGGTTCTGATTCAGCGCAAGGTGCCCTTCGATCTCCTGTACGAGGAGCAGATCGACCGCATCGATCGTTACGGCGCGGTGATCCTGGCGGGCCAGGAGTGCGTTTCGGGCGCGCACGTCGAACGGTTGCTGCGGTACGTGCGCGACGGCGGCGCCCTGATCGTGACCGGGAACACCGCGGAGTACAACGAATACCGGGAGCGGCGCCGTTCGAACCCGCTGATGCCGGCGCGGCGGGAGGGCAAGGGCCGCATCCTCTACATCCCGCGGATCCTGGGGTACGCCGCCAAGGCGGGCGACACGGAGAATCCCGAAATCATCGCCTCCGCGGCATCACGCGGCAACCGCTTCGCCCCGGAACAGTGGGTCCTGCCAGCGAACCACGAGCAGATCTATCAGGCCATTGCCGGCGCGCTGCCCAAGGGCCTGTCCATCACCGCCGCGGCGCCGCTGACTACCGTCATGGAGCTGTTGGACCGTGCCGAAACGCGCGAGACCATCGCGCATTTTGTGAACTTCGAGCGCGCCAAAGCCGTGGCACCGTTCAAGGTGTCCGCCCGGACCAGGTTCCCCGGGCGCGTGAAGTCGGTGACGTGTTTTTCGCCGGACGCCGACGATCCCATGCCGCTCGCATTCCAGGAATCGGCCGGGCAGGTCAGCTTCACGGCGCCCGGCATGCGGCTGTACTCGATGATCGTGATCGCGCATGAGTAGATTCGCCTTCGCTCTTCTCGCGGCGCGGCTGTTTGCCGCCCAGGTTCCCGCCTTTCCCGGCGCGGAGGGCTTCGGCGCCGGCACGCCGGGCGGGCGCGGCGGCCGGGTGCTGGTAGTCACCACCCTGGCGGATTCGGGGCCGGGCAGCCTGCGCGCGGCATGCGAGACCGGCGGACCGCGCGTGATCGTGTTCGGCGTCTCCGGGATTATCGACCTGAAATCGGAGTTGCAGTTGAAAGAGCCCTTCGCCACCATCGCGGGCCAGAGCGCCCCCGGCGACGGCATCTGCCTGCGCAATTATCCGCTCCGCATCGCCACGCACGATGTCATCCTGCGCTTCATCCGCAGCCGCCTCGGGACGGCGGCGGGGCAGGCTCTCGACGGGCTCACCGTAACCGACGGCGGCGAGAACGTCATCATCGACCACTGCTCGGCAAGCTGGGCCGTGGATGAGAATCTCTCGCCCAGCGGGCGAATCCGCAACATTACCGTGCAGTGGTGCATCTCGAGCGAAGGCCTGATGCGCAGCGTTCACCGGAAGGGCGTTCACAGTTACGGCTCGCTCGTTCGTGCGACAGGCGGCGTAACGCTCCACCACAACCTCTGGGCGCACAACAACGGCCGCAATCCGATGATCGGCGATGCGTACCACAGGAAGCCCTGGCCCACCTTTGACGTGCGCAACAACGTGACGTACGACTACGGCTATCAATGCCTGGGGACAGTGACGGATTTCGTAAGCGCGAACTACGTGGCCAACTACATCAAGCCGGGGCCGAGTACCAACCCGGCCAAGAAGCCTGTTTCCATCGCGCCAACCGCGGACGCCAAATTTTATATACGGGATAATTTCGTGGAAGGCCGTGCGGACCTTACCGGCGACAACCGGTTGATGTTCAACATCACCGAACGCAAGGGCCGCAAGCTCGTGACCGTGGTGGAAGAACCCTTCGCCGCGCCGCCGGTCACCGCAACCCCGGCAAGAGAGGCATTCGAGGCCGTGCTGGCCGGCGCCGGCTGCACGCGTCCCGTGCGCGACGCCGTAGACCAGAGGATTGTCGCCGATGTCCGCAACGGCGCCGGCCGCATCATCGACACCCCGGAACAGGCGGGCGGCTGGCCCGCCTACCGTTCCGCCAGGCCGCTCCCCGACAACGATGGGGACGGCATGCCAGACCAGTGGGAGCGGGCCCACGGACTCAATCCGCGGGATCCCAAGGACGCCGCCGCCGACCGCGATGGCGACGGCTACACCAGTATCGAAGAATACCTGAACGAGTTAGCGAAACCGGTTCGGCGCTGAGCCGCACGCGCCGCGCGCGGTGGGAGGTTGCTTATGCACGCTTCAAGGCTTCTGTCCGCTGTCGTTCTCTGCGTTGCCTTTGTCCGCCCGTCTCCCGGGCAGACGACCTTCGCAAGCTTAACAGGCACGATTACCGATCCCTCGGGAATGGTCATCGCGGGAGCCATGGTCCAGGCCACCCATGTCCAAAGCAATTACCGTTACAACACCACTTCCAACGAAGCGGGCATTTACACCTTCAGCCAGCTACGCGAAGGCGATTACGAACTGCGCGTATCGCTGGCCGGCTTCAAGGAGTACGTCGCCAAGGACATCGGGCTGGTCTCGCTCGACGCGCGCCGCATGGATGTGAAACTGGAACTCGGCGCCGTGGGGACCAGCGTGGAGGTGACCGACTCCGGCCCCGCGCTGATCGAGACCGAAACGCCGCGCGTCAGCGACACCCGCGAGGCCGCCACCCTCAAGTTCATGCCCACCGGCTCCCGCAACCTCACGGAGTTCCTGCCCCTCACGCCCGGGGTTCTGGCGGACACCTCGGGTTTCCGCAGCCTGGCAGGCAGCAAGGAGACGCAGAACGATTCCACCATGGACGGCGTCACGCTCGGCAACGGCGAAAGCGGCGGGCAGATCGGCCCGCTGACCAATTACATCGAGAGCTTCCAGGAAGTGCGCATCGACATGGCCAACAACTCCGCCGAGTTCAACACCGTGGGCCAGATTACGGTCATTTCGAAATCCGGGACGAACAAGCTGCGCGGCAGCCTTTTCGATTACTACAGCTCGCCGTGGTTCCGCGCCCGGAAATATTTTGCGCTCGAGCGCGCCGCAGGCATCCGGCACAATCCGGGCGTGTCCGTCGGCGGTCCGGTGTTCCTGCCCAGGCTCTACAACGGTCACGACAAGACGTTCTTCTTCTTTTCCATGGAGACGGCCCGCGGCAATATCACCCAGGACACCCTCACCCCGACGGTGCCGCTTGAAAGCTGGCGCAATGGCGATTTTTCCGGCCTGGCCGCGTCCACAACCATCGTGGATCCGTTCGCGGACCGCGCGCCGTTCCCGGGCCGCGTGATCCCCGCCTCCCGCATCAACAAGGTCTCGAAAATCTTGCAGGAGCGCTTCTACCCGCTGCCCAATTACGGCAACACCAGCGTCTTCGCCAGCAGGAACTACCGTGAGACCACCGTCGTGCCCTTCAACGGCAACACGTATTTCACGGTAAGGCTGGACCATCGCATCTCCGACAAGTCGCTGATCTACGGCCGCACCTCCTGGTACCGCATGGTGAACCAGCCGTACGACAACGATCTCTCCACCGTCGGCAGGCGCTGGCAGCAGCGCGATTGCCGCAGCGTAAACCTCTCCTGGTCTTACAGCCTGACCTCGCGCGTGTTCAACGAATTCCGCTGGGGTTTTGCCTATAACAACAATCCGCGCCACGGCCCGCAAATGGGCAAGCAACTGGTGCAGGAACTCGGACTGGTGGGGCTGGTGGACAATCTGCCGGACATCAACGGCATCTTCAAGGTGAGTTTTTCCGGTCTCGGCCTTACCGGCATTACCCAGCAGGACTGGCGCGTTCCCGGCTACAAGAATTTCCCCATGCAGTTCCAGGAGCACCTGAGTTGGTTCCGCGGCCGCCACAACATCAAAGGCGGCTTCAACATGACCCACGTCGTGTACGAGGACGGCCAGGCCAACGGCAACCTGTTTGGGAGCGCAAGCTTCTCGAACCGCTTTGCGGGCCACCCGTATGCGGACTTCCTCCTGGGCATCCCGACCACGTCCTCGCGCGCCTACCCGCACCTGATCATCAACCGCACGCGCTGGGCTTCGGGCTTCTTCGTCACCGACGATTTCAAGGTCAACCGCCACCTGACCCTGAATCTCGGCCTGCGCTATGACTACAACCTGAACTGGACCGAAGCCCACGGCTACCAGTCCGCCTTCGACCTGGCGACCGGCAAGGTGGTGGTGCCCAACGGGGCGCTGAATAAGGTGAGCCCCCTGATGCCGAAAGGCTACCTGGACGTGATGGAGGCGGGCCAAGCGGGCTTGCCCGGATCGCTGCTCGCCACCGATCGCAACAACTTCGCGCCGCGCATCGGCGTGGCATGGCGGCCGTGGAGCAACCGCACCGCGTTCCGCGCCGGCTACGGCATCTACTACGACGGCGTGCCGGGCGACATTAACGTGGGCGGCGTGCCGTTCGTGGTCAATGAGCCTTCCTTCACCAACCCGGCCAACGCGCCGGTAGTGATTTTCCCGCGCGTGTTCCCCGCCGCCGGCACGGGCGGACCGGCCACCGTCAGCCTGCCCAGGGCGGTCCGCGCGGACCTGCGCATCCCTTACGCGATGCAGTACAACTTCACCGTCGAGCACGAGCGCTGGCGCACCGGCTTCCGCATTTCCTACATCGGCACGAACCAGCGCCAGGGCATCTGGGCGCAGGACGTGAACCAGCGCATCCCCGATACGCGCCCCTACATCGCCAAGGTCAATGAGACGCGGTTTCCGCAATTCCGGGCCGTGACTTACCGCTCCAACGGTCTCACCCACCAGTACAACTCGCTCACCGTGGGCGCCAAACGCCGCTGGTCGCGCGGGCTGTATTACCAGGTCAACTGGGTGTGGGCGCGCGACATCAGCTACGAATCGCCCGAGAATTCCTACGACCTCAGGCGCGACCGCGGCGTGGAAAACTACATCCCCACGCACCGCATCACCGGCAACTTCGTGTACGTGCTGCCGTTCGGCAAGCGCGCGCACTTTTTCCGGAATGCCAACGGGTGGCTGAACGGGCTGATCGGCGGCTGGCACGTGAGCGGCATCTGGGCGCAGTTCTCGGGCCAGTTCCTCACGCCGCAGTGGAGCGGTCCGGACCCGGTCGGCACCGCCTACACGGCTTCCTCGACTCCCGCCAACGTCACCATCCGGCCGAACGTCTATCGCAATCCGAACCTGCCGAAGAGCGAGCGTACGATGGACCGCTTCTTCGACGTGGAGGCCTTCGGGGCGCCGGCGCCCGGCCATTACGGAACGGCCTCGCGCGGCATCCTCAAAGGACCCGGCTCGCAGGCCTGGAGCGCGGGCCTCTACAAACAGTTCCAGGTGTTCGAGCGCGCCGCGCTGCGGCTGGAACTCACCGGGACGAACATTTTCAACCACCCGAACTGGTCCAACCCCGGGGTGAACGTCACCTCGGTGGCCTCGGCGGGCGTGGTGTCGGGCATGAACGGCACGTCGCCGAGCGATGCCACGGGGCAGCGCGTGATGCGGATGGGCGTGCGCCTGGAGTGGTAGGCGGGACCACCTCGATGCTCGATCATCGACAAAAGAACCGGCCCGGGTGTATGATTGTTCCGACTATGGATCAACTGGCCATTTTCGGCGGCAGCCCGGTCATGCCGCAAGACATTCAGCGCACCCGCTGGCCGCGGTGGACGGCAGCCGAGATCGAGGAACTCGGACGGGTGCTCCAGCAGGAGCAGTTGTTCGGCTGCGACGCGCCGCAGGTCGCGCTCCTGCAACAGGAATGGAGCCAGCGCGTCGGCGTTCCGTACTGCGCGGCGCTCAGTTCCGGGACGGCCGCCCTGCACGCCGGCCTGTGGGCGGCCGGAGTGGGACCGGGCGACGAGGTCCTGGTTCCCGCCTACAGCTTCATGGCCTCGGCCCTGGCGATTTTGCACGCGGGCGCCGTCCCGGTGTTCGTGGACGTGCAGCGCCATTCGCATAACCTGGACCCGGCGCAGATCGCCAGACACGTCACCCCGCGCACGAAGGCGCTCATCGTCGTCCATCTCTCCGGGCTTCCGGCGGATATGGATGAGATCAACCGGGAGGCCCGCAGATACTCCATCGCCGTCATCGAAGACTGCGCTCACGCGCCCGGGGCGACTTACAAGGGGAGATCCACCGGCAGCTTGGGAGACGCGGCGGCCTTTAGCCTGAACGGGGTTAAGAATGCGGTTGCCGGCGAGGCCGGGCTGTTCACCACCAGGCATAAGGAGTACTTCGAGCGCCTCGACGGACTGGGCCTGCGGGTCACGCTCAATGCGCCGCGGGAGGACAGCAAGTATCCGCTCGCGACCCTGGGCCATAACTATCGTTGCAGCGTAGTCGGAGCCACACTGGCAAGGGGCCAACTGGCGCGCATCGACGAGTTGAACCGCATCCGCCAGCAGAACTGCGAAAGGCTCACCGCGCAACTCAAGGAAATCGCGGGGGTGATCCCCCCGGAGGTCCCTGCCGATCGTACGCACGTGTACCACATGTACCGGGTTCGCTTCGATCCGCAGGCCATCGGAGTGGATGGCGACCCTTCCGAGTTCCGTGCAAGAGTGGTGGCCGCACTCGCCTGCGAGGGAGTCCTGCTGCGTTCCTGGATGAACTGGACGCTCCCCGGACTGCCGGTTTTTTCAGATCCGGCCGCCTTCGAAGCCCGCTTCCCGTGGAGACGCACCTGGACCTCGGACCGGGTCTACAACCCGGCGGAGTACCCGGAGGCAAACCGCATCGTTCAGCAGACTTCGATGGTGGCCGAAGCGCCCACCGCGGTGAGTTCGCAGGTGATCGACTATCTGGCCGCCGGATTCCGGAAGGTGTTTTCGCAGATCGACAAGGTGTTGACGATTAGACTATCGGAGCCGCTTTCCGGAGGAGCGCTGGCAAACCGCGACGAGATACGCGCGCTGGCGATGGCAGCCGGGCGATGAGGTCTCCGGTCCGGATCGGGATTGCGGGGTGCGGCGATATCACCCTCCGGGGCGTGCTTCCGCACCTGAGCGAACCCGACGCCCGGGAGAGGATGGAAGTCACCGCGGTGTGCGACGTTGACGCGCCTCGGGCGCGGGCCACGGCGGAGCGTTTTGGCGTGCCGCGGTGGTTCGCAAGCTGCGAGCAGATGCTCGGCGACCCGCGCATCGACCTGGTCTGCATCCTGACTCCGACCGCCTGCCACGCGGAGCAGGCCATCGCGGCCCTGGAGCGCGGCAAGCACGTCTACTTGCAGAAACCCATGGCGGGAACCTTGCCTGACGCGCAGCGTGTTCTCGCGGCGGCCGGGAAATGCGGGCGGACCTTGCTCGCCGCCCCCGCGCAGCGGCTCTGCCCTCTGATCGATGCCCTCGGCCTTACGGTCCGCCAGGGCGCTCTGGGCACGGTATTCTGGTGCGTCACCGCCACGCACTTTCCAACCACTTGCGAGGGCAGCGGGTTCGACCGCACGTGGCACTACGGCCCGCTGGGCGGCCCGGTTCGCGACCGCACGTTGTATTCGCTCGCAACCCTTACCACCCTGTTCGGACCGGCCCGCAAGGTGACCGCGATGGCCAATCTCCGCATCCCCGTTCGCCACTTGAGTGCGAACGATGGCGCGCCCGGCCCGCGGCAGGTCGAAACCGAGGATAATGCCGTCCTGCTGCTCGAGTTTGACCAGGGAATTCTCGCCGTTGCCAGCGGCAACTACTGCGCCGAGGGCCAGGCGATTCCGGCCGGTTTCATAGGGGTGTACGGCAGCAACGGCTCCATCGAGACGTCCGAAGTCGATCCGGCGACGTGGTACCCCACGCGGCTCGAAATGCGCGCCGGAGGGAAGCTTGCTTTGATGGAGGGCCCCCTCGAAACCATTCCCGGGCTCGCGGGAGCGCATGCCCATTTGCCCGAGGCGCAGGTTTACGCCGACATTTTCCACCTCGTGGAGTGTCTCCTCGAAGATAAGCAGCCGGTCAGCCACCCGCGGCAGGCGTGCCACCTCGTAGAGGTCGTGGAGAAGGCCTACGAAGCCTCCCGCACCGGGCGTACACAGAGCCTGCACACGACTTTCTGACTGCCAATCGCCGGGCCGGGGCCGCAAGCCGGTTCAAGGGGCACTCAGAAGATCAGCTTCAGGGCGAGCTGGCCGATGCGCGGCGAAGCGGCAGTGTTGATGACGCCGAAGCTGTTGCCTATGGCGCTGTTTCCGGGAACGCGAAGGTTGGCGTGATTGAACACGGCGCCGCTGCTATCCCGCACGGTGCCGTTGATGGCGCCCGTGACCTGTCCCAGCAGCGCCGGCGCGGCCGGCGCCAGCGCGGCGGCCAACCAGAATATCATGCCCTTCATCGCGCACTCCTTTGCGGACCCTCGGTAGCGGCCGAACCCGGGTTGCATTGAATATAGTGCCCGAAGGGAATTGCGTCAATCCGAGAACATCCGTCGCGTCCATTCCGTTGGACGAAAGGAACAATACCGGCCGGACCTTCCATTGTCAGTGCGGGACGGGCACCATACAATTGAGACTTCTTTATGTCATTTCCCAAGCTCCTGCTCCTCGGATGTGCG
This sequence comes from Bryobacteraceae bacterium, assembly GCA_041946965.1. Classification (GTDB taxonomy): domain Bacteria; phylum Acidobacteriota; class Terriglobia; order Bryobacterales; family Bryobacteraceae; genus JBHGBM01. The sequence continues at coordinate 111,539 of JBHGBM010000018.1, read as the reverse complement.
GCTGCGCTGGCTGCCCCGGCGGCCCGTGCGGCTTCCACCGCGGAACGTTACTACGCGCACGCGGTGAAGCAGGACCGCCACGGCGTCATCGCGCCCTGGTACGAAGGGCAGAACGGGCAGCTCGATTTCCGCGCCCGTATCGCCGCCGAGACGTTGAAGCGCTATCCGTGGGCGGACAAATCGCGGGCGGTAGCCGCCGCTCCCGAGTATCTTTACAACGGAAAGTGGAACATCGAGCCGGACGGCCGCATCACGGTGCTGGAGGAGGCGGACTGGAATAACGGCGACCTGGTACAGCGGGCGGCGAATACGATCAACGCCTGGGAACGGTTCTATCCGTACAGCGGAGATCCGGCCGCCTTCACGCACATCGCCGCCATGGCGAACTACCTGGTGGAATACTGCCAGACGGGAGCGGACCACGGCTGGCCGCGTTTCCCAATCAGCGTGCCGACTGTGGGCGCGCGCTACGGCGCGTGCCGGCTGGGCGCGGGCGAGGACGTTCGCGCCAACGGCAAGATCCAGCTCGACATTGCGGCCGAGGCGGGCCTGGCGCTGGTGCGGGCCTACGAGATGACCGGCAACCGGCGGTGGTATGAAGCGGCCAGGCACTGGGCCGACCTGCTGGCCGCCAACCGCAACCGGACGCCGGGGGAGCCGCCGTGGGGACGCTACGCCGCCAACTCCGGCGGAAACGGCATGACCATCGCGCAGAAAGGCGGCGTGGCCTTTGTCCTGACCTTCCTCGACGAACTGATCCGCACCGGATACACGGGAAAGGAAGGCGCGCTGCTCGAGGCGCGCGAGGACGGCCGCCGGTATCTGCGCGAGTCGCTGCTGCCCGCCTGGACCTTCAACGACACCTGGGGACGCAACTACTGGGATGGAGAAGGCTCGGTGCACCAGGCGAACGTTTCCGAGTTCAACGTGCAGTACATGATGGACCACCCGGACCAGTTCCCGAACTGGCAGCGCGACGTCCGCAACATACTGACGCTGTTCATGCATCACACCACGGCCGATCCCGGCTCGGCGGCGGAAGTCTACCACGGGGCGTGGGCCTACCCGGAATCGGAGAACTGCTGCGGCCAGTCTCTGGTGTATGTGCCCATGCGCTTCGCGGCGGATTTCGCCCGCTATGCCGCACTGAGCGGAAGCGAGTGGGCGCGGGAAATGGCGCGGCGGCAGATCATCCTGGCTACATACGACGCCGTGGAGAGCGGCTGGGCCGAAGATCTGGTCTTCGGCGGCGCCCAGGTGTACCGCAACTGGTTCAAGATCACGCATCCCATGGCGCTCCGCCACGTGCTCGGCGCGTTGGCGTGGCTGCCGGACGTGCTCGGGGCGAACCGGGAGAACCACATCATGCGCAGCTCGTCGGTGGTCAGCTCGGTGGTCTATGGAGACGGGGACATCCGCTACACGGCTTTCGACGCGCCGCCGCGGAGCATCGACGTGCTGCGGCTCGCCTTCGAGCCCGCCGGCGTGAGCGCAGACGGCCGCCCGTTGAGCCGCCGCGGGGACCTCTCCGGGAACGGGTACACCCTGCGGAAGCTCGCCGGCGGGGACGTCCTGGTGACCATCCGCCGCGATGGCTGCCGCGACATCCGGGTGTGGGGCGACGATCCGCAGGCGGCGGTGGATTCGCCGAAGCTCAGCTATACCGGCGCGTGGCGGGCCTCGATGAACGCGCAGGACCACGGCGGCAGCGTGCACCAATCCGGCAGCGCGGGCGCCGAGATGAGGTTCGCATTCACGGGAAACCAGGTGCGGGTGATCGGCCGCACGGGGCCGTCCGGCGGAAGAGCGGACGTGTTTGTGGACGGTGTGAAGCAGGCGGCCGGGATTGATTTCTACACGCCGGCCGCGCTCTACCAGCAGGTGGTCTATTACCGCAGCGGGCTGGCGAACGGCTCGCACACGCTGAGGATCGCGGTGCGCGGCGAACGCAACCCTGTCTCCGAAGGCAATGAAGCGATGATCGACGCGGTGCAGCATTCGGCCGCGACGGGCGAGGCCGGATTCGGCGAGGGCGGCGGGCCCACGGAAACGCAGCGTTTTCTGTTCGGCTACACCGGACGGCAGGATTACGTGGATTCGCAGGGAAACCCGTGGCGCCCTGGCGCCGAGGTGGTGGCGCGTACGGGCAGATCGGTCGACCCGGTGGCGCGGACCTGGTGGACTATGAAGAGACAGCGCGGCCTCGCCGTTGCGTCGGCCGATCCCGACCTGTATCTGTACGGCATTCACTGGCCCGAGTTCATCGTCAACGTCACGACCGGCCCCGGGGTCTACCACGCCCGCCTGAAGTTTGCCGAGACCGAAGTCACCGGCCCCGGCCAGCGGGTGATGGACATCTACGTCAACGGGGAGCGAAAGGCCGCGGCGTTCGATGTCTTCGCCGCCGGCGGCGGCGCCGCCCGGCCCGTAGACCTGGTCTTCAACGGCATCCGGCCAAAGAACGGGGTCATCGACATACGCCTGGCCGCGGACCGCTCGCACGGGTGCCGCGCCGAAGCCATGCTTCAGGCCCTGGAGGTCGGTCCTGGAGACGGCGGGCCTGCCACGCAGAGGTGATTCAGCGCGCCTCCGCGCGCTTCCCCGCCCGCCTGTGGGTTCAGCTCCCAGAGCAGGTGCAGGTGCGAACGCAGAACCACCACGGGGTTCAGGCGCCGGGCGGCGGGGAAGGGTTCTCCCGTGGTGAAGTGGCACGGCAGACCGGCAGGCAGTTCACGGTGCTGACGTAGATGCCCGCGAGCGATGCGTCCTTCGCAAGCAGACCGCGGCACTTGCGGAAGGTTTCGGCTTCGTCCTCGTGGCCCTCGATGAGCGTGCCGGCGGCGCCGCCGGGACACTCCGCGGGAAAAGAGCTCTGAAATCCCTCCCTTTCCGCCGGTGATCCTCATTGCGGAGCATGCCCGTCACGATGGCGACGCGGGAGCCCGGGGGGACGAATCTGGCCATCAGTTCCCCGGCGACGACGCCGTTGAGGCGAGGCTCGACGGAGAGGACTCAAGCAACCGCCTGATATTTCCGGATTGGCCGGTGTCCAGACGCTGAACAGAGTCGTAGAGAAGCTTCAGGCCCATGTGCCTGCACCTGGCCGCCTCCTCCAGGATGCCGTCGGGCAAGGGATCGTAGAAAAAGCGGATCTCGCGCGGGATACATACCCCCACCTTCAGGCCGGCTCCGCCGCTGGACAGGGCCCTGGCCGCGAGGTTCGGGCGGTAGCCGCGGCGTTCGGCGATCCGCAACACCCGCTCGCGGGCCGCCTGGCTGATCTCCTTGCGCCCGTTCAGCGCGCGGTCGACGGCGCCCACCGGCACGCCGGCCAGACGCGCAATCTCGCGGACCCCGATGCGCTTCTTCATGGTTGTCTTCTCTTCGATCAGCGAATCCGGAAAGGTGGCAAAAAGGACTGGGCCGGCAACGGGCATGCGGCCGCGGAAGTAAACTGGGGAGATCACGATGCCGACGCAACGAAACCTGTATCGCAGTCTTGTCCCCGCGGTGGCTGCGGGGATCCTGGCGCTGGCGGCGCGGCCCGCGCGGCCGTGGAATCCTGCGCCGGCCGCCGACGGGGACGTCCTGTTCACGTGCGATTTCGAGTCGCCGGAGTGGTTCAGGGAATGGGGACTCGATACGCCCGAGCGAACCCTGGACACGGTGGCCGAAGACCCTGCACTGAAGTTTGAGCCGCACCGCGGCAAGGCGCTGCGGGTGCGCGTTCCGCAGGGCGGCAACCTCGGCTGCAACCTCATGTACCGCTTTCTCCGGCGCACGGGAGCGGAGCCCGAGGAGATCCACTTCCGTTATTACCTGCGGCTGGCCGACGACTGGGACCCCACCGGGCAGGGCGGCAAGTTGCCGGGCGTCTCCGGCACATACAACCGCGCCGGATGGGGCGGCCGGCGCGTCAACGGGCATGACGGCTGGTCCGCGCGCGGCAGTTTTTCCGCACAGCGCGGCGGCGAGACTCCCATCGGCTTCTACTGCTATCACGTGGACATGCGCGGCCAATACGGCTCGGTCTGGGTTTGGGACCGCGAGCGTCTGGGGTACCTGGTAAACAACCGCTGGTATTGCGTCGAGCAGCATGTCAGGCTCAACACGCCCGGGAAGAACGACGGGATTCTGCGCGCCTGGATCGACGGCAAGCCGGCCTTCGAAAAGACCGATGTGCGCATGCGCGACACTGCCGAGCTGAAGATCGAGGCGGTGTGGATGAACGTCTACCAGGGCGGGACGCGGCCGGCGAGAAGCGAGGATCACGTCTACATCGACGACGTGGCGATCGCGCGCGGCCCCATCGGGCCGGTGTCGAGCGCGAAGTAAGTCCTGCGGTCCGGCCTACCTTCATTCGTGTCGACGCGTTTCCGCGCTTGCAGTATCCTCAACCGCGTACTCGAAAAACATCAGCGCCGTCCTGAGCGGCACGGTGAAGGATCCGGCCGGCGCGGCGGTCCCGAACGCCGGCGTCGCGCTCACTCATGCGCGGTTTCGCCGCCTCCTCGAATTACCACTCCCTGCAAGTGGCGGTGAACCGCCGCATGCCGCGCGGGTTGCAGTGCGGCGTGTCGTACACCTTTTCCAAGGCCCTCGGCATCGCATCGGTGGATGATGAAGCGGTCAGCCCGTACTTCTCCCCGTGGGCGCGCAATTACGGCCCGCTCAGCTTCGCTGCCATCGACACCTCGAACTTCGGCAGTTTCACAGCCGCGCGCGACGCGAGAAAGATCCAGCTTTCGCTACGATTGATGTTCTGGTATGCAAGGGAGCAGAAGGGAATTTCTCGAGGCCTCCGCGATTTGGGGAGCCGGGGCGCTGGGTCTCCATGGCCAGGGGCCGCGGCGCGTTCTCATCGAAACCACGCCGCAGTCGAGCTTTCGCCGGCGGCTGGCGGAAAGGGAGTTGCTGCGCGGCCTGGACCGCCTGCGCGTGCCCTTCGAAGTCCGGCTGGCGGGGCGGGACGCACGGCCCGCCGCGGCGGACCTGCTGGTGACGCTGCGAGCCGAACCGGATCGATTCAAGAACCCGGAAGCGTACTCCATCGCTTCACAGCGCGGCCGGCTGTCTTTCACCGCCGCGGGCGAGCAGGCGCTGCTCTACGCGGTCTTCGATTTTCTGGAGCGCCAGGGCGCGTTCTTCGGAACCGACGGGGAGAGCTACCCGCTCGAACCGGCGGCAGACCTCGTGCTGCCGCCTGCCGGCAATCCCTGGCAGGCGGCGCCGCGCTTTGCCACGCGCGGGCTGCTGCCCTGGCCGGACTTTCTCAACTGCATCACGGTCTTCAACGAAGAAGATTTCCGCGCGTATTTCGAAGCCATGCTGCGCATGCGCTTCAACACCTTCGGCATGCATGTCTACGGCCAGGCGAACCAATGGGCCGAGTCCTATCTTTCCTTCGAGTTCGCGGGCGTGGGCCATCTGGGCTATCTGGATAACAGCGCCAGCCATCGCTGGGGATACCTGCCGCAGCGGACCTCCCGCTACGGTATGGGGGCGGCGCAATTTTACGACGGCGAGGTCTTCGGCTCCGATGCCACCCGCCTCAGCCGCGACCCTTGGGAGACGGCGGAGCGCACCCGGAAACTGCTCCGCGCCGGACTGGCCCATGCCGAGCGATTGGGCATCCGCACCGGCGTGGGCTTCGAGCCCTACCAGCTTCCCGATGAAATCCTGCGCGCCTTGCCGCCTGAAGTGAAGCCCGCGCAGGCCGAAGCCAAGAAGAGCGACGCCGGGCCGCGGTTCGACGTGGAATCGGTGACCGCCCGCAGGCTGCTCGAAACCCGCCTGGGGCAACTGCTGGAGGCATATCCCAACATCGATTACGTGTGGCTGTGGGAAGACGAAACCGGAAGCTCGGCCATGCGCGCCGCGACCGCTCCGCCCATGCCGCCCGCGGCGTTCCTGCAAGCTCACGATTTCCTGCGCCGCCACGCCCCCAAAAAGCGTCTGGTGGTGAGCGGGTGGGGAGGCGTCTCCCGCAACTTCGAGCGTTTTCATCGCATCCTCCCGCAGGACGTGATTTTCTCCTGTTTGAGCGGATGGCTCGGGTGGGAGCCCATCCGGGAGGTCTTCGGCAAGCTGGAGGACAGAGAGCGCTGGCCCGTTCCGTGGCTGGAAGACGATCCGGCCATGTGGCTGCCCCAGTTCCATGTGAACCGGTTCGAACGGGACGTGCGCCGCGCGGCGCAGTTCGGATGCCAGGGCCTGCTCGGCATCCACTGGCGCCACCGCATCGTCGATCCCAACGCCGGCTACCTGGCGCGATCCAGTTGGGACGGCAAGCTCACCGCCGCGGACTATTACGCCTCTTACGCCAGGACGCAAGCGGCCCCTGCTCGCGCCGCCGAATTGGGCCGTATCCTCAACGATGCCGATCGGGGCGGCAAGCTGCTGGCCACCTCCAGCGGCCCCGATAACGACGGGCGCATCGCGATCCACGCGTTCGCGGCGGACTATTCCGAGGCGTTCCTGTTCTGGACGAAGGCAGTGCCGCCGCCGGCTATCGTCCGGTCGCAGCAGGAAGTCGCGGCCGCGCTGCGCGGCCTGCTGGAAGCCTCGGGTTCTCCCACGGAGCGCGAGCGGCTCGACTATCTCACCGGTCACGTCGAATTCCTGGCGCCTTATGCGGAGGCGTGGACGCTCGCGCAACGGCTTCACCTTGTGCTCGGCGCAGCCGCCAAACTGAAGGCGGTCGGCAAGACCGCCGAGGCGCGCGAAAAGGTCAACACCGAGGGCCTGCCCCTGTGGTTCCGGCTGGCGCCCGAAGTCCGCCGGGCGATCCTGCGCTTTCAGAGCATTGTGGCCACGCGCAGCGACCTGGGTACGCTGGCCTCCATGCACAACAAGTTCGTGCGGCTGGCGCTGGTGCGTCTGCGGCTTTCGATCGAGGAATTCCTGGGAGGTCCCGCGCCCGGGGCGGAGAAGCTGTTTGCCGAGACGACGCAGCCGGACCAGACGGCGCCGGCACGCCTCATCGTCCCCACGCGCCCCACGCTGCTGGCGGGCGGCGAAAGTGTGCGGGTGATGGCGATTGTGACCGGCGCGGAGCCGGTAAGGGCCGTGAACCTGCACGTTCGCCGGCGGGGGCGCGGAAGTTGGACCGCCACGCCCGCCAAGTTGCTCGGCCGGCGAACCTACCAGGCATTGCTCGGCCCATACGGGGCGGACGCCGCGGCGGCGGAGTATTACTTCAGCGCGCAGACGGGACACCGCACGTTGGTGTCGCCCCCGGAAGCGCCGCGGGACGCTTACGTGCTTACGCTGGCATGACCGGAGCTGCCTCTCTACGCCGGCAGCGCCCAAGGGGCGCGGTACTCCTTCGACATCATGCGGGCGGCTTCACTGTCGCCTATAATCGTCTCGGTCCTGGCGTCCCAGCGAATCGTTCTGCCGGTGCGAAGCGCAATCACCGCCAGGTGGCAGGCGGTCACGGAGCGGTGGCCAACCTCCCAATCGGCGGCCGGGGCGGCCTGGCCGCGTATGGCATCCAGCCAGTTCTGAATATGCACGATCTGTATCTCGGGATCGAGCGAAATGCCCTGGACGGAAACCGGTTTGCAGAGCGGTTCGGGCCTCCGCGCCGCGGCGCCGCCGTCGGTCAGCGGGACGCCGGGGTCGATCCGCCGGTGCTTGAGCAGCGCGGCCAGCCCCACGTCTCCGGCGCCGGTCACGCTTTCCGGAATCACCTGGTAGCTGCGGCGGTCCACGATGAGCGTCCCCAGCGTGCCGTGGAACATCATGCCATAGGGCCGGTTCGCGATCGGGTGGGCATTGAGCGCGCTGTGCGTGTAAGTGACAAAGAAGCCCGGGTACTCGAAAACGGCGCGCAGCACGTCCGGCGTCTCGCGGTTGTCCTGGAGAAACAGCTTGCGGCCCGTGGCTGAGACCGCCACGGGGGCATCCACACCCATGATCTGGTGCACGCTGTCCAGGTGATGCGCGCCCCAGTCCGTCATCATTCCGCCGGAGTAGTCCCAAAACCAGCGGTAGTGCCAGATAAAGCGGTTCAGGTTATAGCGCACCTTGGGAGCGGGGCCGAGATACAGGTCCCAGTCCAGGCCCGGGGGCGGGTCCTCGTCGGGAGGGTTGCCGCAGCCGAGGGGGAACTGGTTAGCGACATTCCAGCACTCCACCAGGGAGACCTTGCCGATGTACCCGCTCTGAATCAGCTTCTGAACCTCGGCAAAATGCGGAGCCGAGCGCTGCTGGCTTCCCGTCTGCACCACGCGCTTGTATCTGCGCGCCGCCTCCACCATGCGCCGGCCTTCGAGGATGCGGTGCGTAAGCGGCTTCTCGGTATACACATGCTTGCCGGCCTGGCAGGCGAGGATGGAAATGGGGGCGTGCCAATGGTCCGGCGTGGACACGAATACGGCGTCGATATCCTTGCGCTCGAGCACGCGGCGGAAGTCGCCGTAGCCTTGGACGCGGCCGCCGGCCTTTGCCACGCCGTGCCGGACCAGGGGCTCGTAGACATCGCAGACGGCGGCGATCTCCACGCCCGGATTGCGCAGGCACAGTTCCAGCTCGTAATAGCCCCGCGCGCCGAGCCCGATCTGGCCGATGGTGATGCGGTCGTTGGCGCCCGCCACTTTGCCCACGAACGGTCCAGCCGCCGGGGCGGCCGAAGTTTTCAGGAATCGTCTGCGATCCATTGTGTTGTACCCCGCAGCTAAGCCTTCAGCAGGAGAGCGGCATTCACCTGGATCTTCCGAATTGCTTCGGCGATCTGCTCCATGCCTTGCCGGGTATCGAGCAGCATGGTCTGGGTGAACCACACGTTTTCATCGGCCACCCCGTCGTTGGCGGGGCATTGGTTGCGTTCCTCCCAACGCGCCAGGCGCTCAGCGGAGTAGATCGCCTTGAATCCCTTGGAGTGGAGCGCATTCTTCAGGAACGGCTGCTGATTCATGCGCGGGTAACCGCGGCTGGCGGGAATTCCTTCCGCGTTCAAGGCCTTCAGGAAAGCCGCGCGCGAGAGGCCGGCGAAGTGCTCCTTCCGATAGCGCAACATGTAGAGGTGCCAGGCGTTGCGCGTGCATCCCGGGTGCAGCCGGGCCGGGGCGATGCCGTCAATCTGGCGCAACATCCCGGTCAGATACTGGCCGTTCTCATCGCGTTTGCGGGACTGCTCTTCCAGGCGGGTCATCTGCGCCAGAAGCAGCGTGGCCTGGAACTCCGTCATGCGCGCGTTGGTCCCGGCGCTTTGATAGGAGAAGTTATAGCTGTCCGTCACCGTCCGGTTACGGCCGTTGTTATGGAAGGTGTAACAGCGTTCGAACAACTCCTGGTCGTTGGTCACGATGGCGCCCCCCTCAGCCGAATTGAGGTTCTTGGAAGCCTGAAAGCTGAAGCAACCCATGCTCCCGAAGGTGCCCACTTTCCGGCCGCGCCATTCGCCGAGGTGCGCCTGGCAGGCGTCTTCGATCACCGGGATGCGGCGGCGCTTGCCGATTTCCATGATGCGGTCGAGGTCGGCGGCGGCGCCCCCAATATGCACGGGCAGAATGGCGGCGGTGCGGTCCGTAATCGCGGCTTCGATCTTGCCCGCGTCGATTTGAAAGGTCTCGGGATCGCTGTCCACCAGGACCGGCAGCGCACGATGCATCAGCACCGGGTTGATGGTGGCGATGAAGGTGTAGGCGGGTACGATCACCTCGTCGCCCGGTCCAATGCCGAGCACGGCCAGAGCCGTCAGGATGGAACTGGTGCCGTTGGCGGTCGCCAGGCAATGGCGAGCCCCGGCCAGGCGGGCGTAGGTTTCCTGGAACCGGTCGAGTTGTTTGCCTCTGCCGAGATTCCGGCGCAGGCTGCGCAGCGCCTCCGTCCAGGTCTCTTCATCGATGCGGCCGATCTGCGGCCAGGCGGGCCACGGGCTGGTCCGGACCGGCGCGCCCCCCAGCAGCGCAGGCTTCCCGTTGACCCCCGATGCGGTTGCACGCAGGCTGGCGCCGGCCGCGGCGCCGCCCAGGAACGTCCGTCGCGTGGGCTGTGTCATAGATCTACTCTTTCGTTTCTCCCCATCTTATCCAAGCGGGGAGTTCGTTTTGGTACACATGATTGAGGGCGGGATCCGGCGGGCTCCGCGCGTTGCGTCTGCCGGCCCCTTTCGGAGTGTGAAGCTATGCGGCTGCTGAGTTTGACTCTGGTGCTTGCGTGCGGGCTGCGCGCCGGCGTCATCCAATCATTGAATGTACCGGTTCCCATGCGGGACGGCGTGCGGCTGTCCACCAATATTTTCCGCCCGGGGGAACCGGAACGGGCGCCCACGATCCTGTTCCGGACGCCCTACGGCAAGGGCTCCGGCATGAGTGAAAACCACCAGGCGTTCGTGAATGCCGGGTACGCCGTCGTGGTGCAGGATGTACGGGGACGGCACGGCTCCGAGGGGGTGTTCCGGCCCCTCGACCAGGAGGGCCCCGACGGCTATGACACGCTCGAGTGGATCGCGGCGCAGCCGTGGTCGGACGGGCGCGTGGGAATGCTGGGATCGTCGTACCTGGGCATCGTGCAGTGGAAAGTGGCCTTACTCAACAACCCGCACCTGGCGGCGATCTGCCCCCAGGTATCCGGCTACGACGATTACATCGACCGCTTCTATTCCACCGGCGGCGCGATGAAAATCGGCAACCGCCTGCTGTGGATGTCGCAGCAGATGCGCGCTCCCGGCTTCAAGCCGGATTTCGGCAAGTTCGTGCTCCACCTGCCCTTACGCACGGCCGACCAGGCCGCCACCGGGCAGACGCTGGAAATGTACCAACAGGTGGTCGAGCATCCATCCTATGACGGCTTCTGGCGGAAGATGAGCACGCGCGAGCAGATCGGGAAGATTCGCATCCCGGTGTTTTCCGTGGGCGGCTGGTACGATAACTTCGCGCAGAGCGATCTGGAAGCATTTGCCGCGTTGCGCGGAAACTCCCCCATGCGCCGGATCCTGATCGGACCATGGCCGCACGATGTGCGCCAGACCTTTGCGGGCGTGGATTACGGTCCCGAAGCCTCGGTCCCGCTGCGCGATCTCCAGTTGCAGTGGTTCGACAAATGGCTGAAAGGGAAAGATGCCCCCATGCTCTCGCGGCCGCCCGCCCGCATTTTTGTGATGGGCGCGAACCGCTGGCGCGACGAGAGCGATTGGCCGCCGGCGCGCGTGCGGTACACGCCCATGTATTTGCAGAGCCGGGGCCATGCCAATACCTTGAACGGCGATGGGACTCTCGGCCCCGAACCGGATCCGCGGGAATCGGCCGATCGCTACCGCTACGACCCGCGCGACCCGGCGCCCACGCGGGGCGGACCGGTCTGCTGCCGGCCCCAGGACTTCCCCTGGGGGCCGATGGACCAGCGCGAAGTGGAATCGCGGCCGGATGTGCTCGTATACACTTCACCGCCGCTGCGCGAACCGGTCGAAGCCACCGGGCCGGTGCGCGTGGTGCTCTACGTTTCCACCACCGCACGCGATACGGATTTCACCGCGAAGCTGGTGGACGTGTGGCCCGACGGCCACGCCCGCAACCTGACCGACGGCATCCTCCGCCTGCGCTACCGGAAGGGAATCGATCAACCCGAGAACGCCGTACCGGGCCGGACTTACAGGATCGTTGTGGATGCGGGGGTGACCAGCAACGTATTTCTGAAGGGACACCGCATCCGCGTGGAAATTTCCAGCAGCAACTTCCCGCGCTTTGACCGCAACCCCAACACCGGCGGCGCCATCGCGGAGGAGACCCGCCAGGTTACGGCGTCGCAGGTTGTCTATCACGGCCCTCGGCGCCGCTCCCATTTACTTCTGCCGGTGGTTCCGTGAGGTTCGGGCCTGCACTCTCTGATACAATCAGCCCGATTAACGCCGTTAACGAGGAGGTTTTGTTGTCATGCCGACGAGCCGTCGTGACTTTATGGAAACAGCCATGCGTACGGGCTTGGCCGCCTCACCCGCGGTCCGGCCGCTGTGGGCGCAGAAGAGCCCCAACGACCGCGTCAACGTAGGCGTGGTCGGTTTCCGGGGCCGCGGGCGCGACCACTACCGGACTTTCGCGCGCATTCCAAACGTGCGCGTGGCCTACCTATGCGACATCGACGAGCGCCTGTTTGCCGGCGCTGTCGCGGACGTTGAGAAATTGGGCGGGAACCGGCCCGCCACATTCACGGATGTGCGCAGGTTGCTCGAGCAGAAGGATCTGGACGCCATTTCGGTGGCCACGCCGGACCACTGGCACGCGCTGATCACGATCTGGGGCTGCCAGGCGGGCAAGGACGTGTATTGCGAGAAGCCGGTCAGCCATAACCTGAGCGAGGGCCGCAAGATGGTGCAGGCGGCGCGCAAGTACAACCGCATAGTGCAGGCCGGCCTGAACCGGCGCAGCGAGGCGCGCAACGCGGCAGGGGTCGAATTTGTGCGCAAGGCCGGCTTCGGCCCGGCCTATCGCGCCAAGGCAGTGGTGTACCGCGGCCGCACGAGCATCGGGCAGGTGGCGGAGTCGTCCATTCCACAGGGCGTCAACTGGGATATGTTCCTCGGGCCGGCGCCCTACCGCGCGTTTACGCTGAACCGCTTCCACTACGGCTGGCACTACTTCTGGGATACCTCGACTTCGGAGGTGGGCAATAACGGCGTACATGCGATGGACCTGGTACGGTGGGCGATGGCCAGGGACGTGCATCCGGTAAAGATCCACTGCGCCGGCGGCTTCTACGCGGATCGATCGGAGCAGGAAACTCCCAACGTGCAGAACGCCAGTTACGAGTACGCCGACGGCACGCTGCTGGATCTCGAGGTAACCACGCTGCCAAGTCCCAGCTTCGGCGGCGTGTGGTCAGGCGAGTTTTTCTACACGCCCAACGGATACGTGACCTCCGCGGGCAACTGGAGCACGGTGCAGGGCGAGTTCATCCCGGGCAGCACGCCGGACCCGCCGTCGGGCGTTTCGCTGCGCGCCTCCAACGTGAGCTTTCCGAAGATCTCCTACAAACCAGGGCCGCCGATTCCGGACATCCCAGAGGCCCGGAAGAGCCACTTCGAGAACTTCATCGACTGCGTGCGCTCGCGCAAGCGCGAGGACCTGTACTGCGAGATTCTGGAAGGCCACATGTCCACGGCGCTGTGCCACCTGGCGAATATCGCCTTCCGCACGGGCCGCAAACTCACCTTCGATCCGGCCACCGAAACCTTCCCGGGCGATGCGGAGGCAAACGGCTACCTGACGCGCCGTTACCGCGCGCCATACGTGGTTCCCGACGAGGTGTGAAACGGGCGGGAAACAGGCATATACTGGACCAAATGAAGCGACTGATCGTTACCATCACTCTTCTGTTCTGCGTAGCGTTCGGCGTGCTAGCGGCCGACGTTACGGGCAAGTGGACCGCCCAGGTGCCCAGCCGGCAGGCCGGCCAGACACGTGAGCAAACCTTCAATTTCAAGGCCGAGGGCGGCAAGCTGACGGGAACGGTTTCCGGCCGCCAGAACGATGTACCCATCCTGAACGGAACAATCAGCGGCGATACCATCAGCTTCACGGTCAAAATGCAGTACGGCGACAACACGGTCGAACAGAAATATACCGGGACCGTGTCCGGCGACGAAATCAAATTCAAGCGCGAAGGCGGACAAGGCCCCGCGCGCGAGTTCACCGCCAAGCGGGCCAAGTAGCGGCGCTCACGGCGCGGGCCGGCGCTGGCGGGAGGATCAATGGCGGATCTTTTCTCACTGACCGCCGAGGAACTCGCGGCGGGAATTCGCCTGCGGCGCTGGCCGGCGTCCGAAGTATTGGAAGCGCATCTTGCCCGCATTCGCGCAAAGAACCCCGCTCTGAACGCGTTGGTGCTCGTCGATGAGGAGGGCGCCCGCAGAAGAGCGGCGGAGGCGGACTCCGCCCTCGCATCGGGAATCTGTTGGGGGCGGCTTCACGGCGTTCCCATAACGATCAAGGATGTTCTGGCGACGGCTGGTTTGCGCACAACCGCCGGGTTTCCTCCGCTGGCGGAATATGTGCCGACGCAGGATGCCACGGTGGTGGCGCGGCTTCGGGCGGCCGGCGCGGTGATCCTCGGCAAGACCAACACGCCGCTGCTGGCCATGAATTATCAGTGCGACAGCCCGCTGCTGGGCCGCGCCAACCATCCGCTGAACAGCGAGCGGTCGCCCGGCGGATCGACGGGAGGCGGAGCGGCGGCGGTGGCCGCCGGCCTGTCGCCGCTCGAAATCGGCAGCGACATCGGCGGATCCGTCCGCATTCCCGCGCACTATTGTGGCATCTATTCGATCAAGCCGACGGAACACCTGGTTCCGGTCACCGGGCACATTCCCGAGCTACCGGGAGCGCCGCGCGGAGTCCGCCACATGGCCACCATCGGGCCTTTGGCGCGCTCCGTGCCGGACCTCCGCCTGGCATTGCAGATCATCGCCGGACCCGACGGAGGATTCTGGGAGACGCCGCCTGTGGCGCTCGAACCCGTGGAGCTGCGGCAACCGCGCATCGGGTGGGCGGATACGCTCGGGGACTGCCCGGTAACCGCCGGGACGAAAGCCGCCTTGGCCGCGCTGGCGGACAAGCTGGAGCGGGCCGGATGGCTTGTGGAGGCCGCACGTCCGGACATGAGTTTCGAGCGGGCCTGGGAGACCTACGGCCAGGTGCTGTGGTGCGAAGTGGCGTCGTCCATGCCGCCGGAAGCGGAAGCGGCGTGGGTGAGCGATATCGCCCGGAACTGCGACGATCCGATCTCGCGCGGCATCGCCTCCTGCGCCGGCGCCTCGATGCGCCAGTTTACGGCGGCCATGACGGCACGCGACGCCTTGATTGCGGCGCTCGACCGCTTCTTCGACAGATACGACGCGTTGCTCTGCCCCGTAACCGTGGGGCCGGCCATCCGGCACTGTCCACAGGGAAGCCCCGTACCCGTGGACGGAACGAACGTCCCGTACTGGATGGGCGGGTTGGCGTACACCTCACCGTTCAACGTGACCGGCAATCCGGCCGTGGTTCTGCCCCTGGCGGCTTCCGCCGAGGGGCTGCCGATCGGCGTTCAGGTGGTCGGACGCCGTTGGAACGATATGCGAGTGCTGGCGGTCGCCGAACTGATCGACCGCTTCCAGCCGGTAACTTAGCCCTCGGCTCCGCGATCAGAAGTCGACACGGCCTCTGAGTTCGATGCGGCGCGAAGGGGCGCCGGCCCGCAATCCGCTGATCACCCCGACGCTGCCGGGCGAGGAGATGTTCGCACTCGGCACGGCGAAGTTCGGGTGATTGAACGCATTCGCTCCCGCCGCGGTAAAGGTAAATCTCCAACGCTCGGTCAGGTTGAACGTCTTGGCCAGCGAAATGTGGTGCATGTGATAGCCGGGCCCCTCCAGGAAGTTCGTGCCGGCATTGCCGTAACGGCCCGATCCGGCCGGCGGCACCGCGAAGCAGGAACTGTCGAACCAGTGTTTGATGGAGCGCTGGTCCGCTGGAAGATTGCCGTTGCAGATGCGGTCGGGGCGGCCTCCAAACGTGTTGGTGTTCGATGGGTCGCTGCCCGAAAAACTGGGCGTGAAGAACCAGCCGGATTCGAAATAGGCAATCCAGTAAAGCTGCCATCCGCCCAGGGCGTGATTGACCACAGCCGGCGCGCCGGCGAGATAGCGCCTTCCCTTGCCCACCGGAATCTCCCACACGGTATTCACCACGGCGCGGTGCCGGGTCGTGTTTGTGTCGCGGCCCCACGTGAGCTTCGCGTAGGGGTCCGTGGTGTCGCCCATGTTGTTGTAATTCGCCGCCCAGGTCCAATGGGCGTCGAAGGTCACAGCGCCCAGTTTGCGCTGCCCCTGCAACGTGAGCGCGTTGAAATTCCGCGCGCCGTCGTTCCGGAAATAGGAGCCTCCCACGAACTCCGGCCAGGGCCGCCGCGCCGCCGTGAAGGGAATCAGGCTCGGCGCCGGCTTGTTGATCCCGATGCTGTAGTTGAGATTCCGGCTCCGCGATCCCACATAACTCAACCGCAATCCGATGTCCCGGACCTGCCGCTCGATGGTGAGATTGAACTGGTGAGTCTCGCCGTTCTTCGTGTCCAGATCATAACCGGTGAAGCTCTGCGAAGGGATGGTAGCTCCCGCGAGCGACGATGGGAACGGATTCGGGAAAGACAGCATCGGCTTGCCGTCCACCAGGTCGTTGACGTAGCTCTCACTGATCTCGAAGGGCCCGCCGGTGTTCAGCCGGTTGTAACGGCCGAGAGTCTCGGTGTAGAGCCCATACCCGCCGCGGATCACCGTATTCTCGCCGAAGGGCCGCCAGGCAATGCCCAGGCGCGGAGCAAAGTTGCTGCCATCCGGGTTCTGCTTCACCTGCCCCGTCGTGATCTTGATGTTCTTCGGGTAGAGCGGCCTGACCTTGCCCTCGGTTCCCGGCGGGATCACGATGGACGCGGTTTTCATATCCCACCGCCACATCAGCCCGTCGCGGAACGCGGGGGCTCCAAAGCGGTCCCATCGCAGGCCGATGTTCAGGGTCACGCGGTTGCTGACCTTGAAATCGTCGGTGACGAAAAGGCCGAACTCGCCGTCTTCACGCCAGCGGTTCGTCAGCGCGTCCAGACGCGAACTGTTGGACGGGTAACCCAGCATGAAGTCCGCGAACCCGTAACCGGTAAACTTTCCATTGAATGAAAAATCCCCGTAGGTTCCAATCGGAACGGTTGCGACGAAGCGGCTTTGCGGCTTGTACTCGCCGCCGAACTTGATGACGTGCCTTCCTTTGGACCACGTCACGCTGTCGGCATAGCCCCAGTTGAAGTCGTTCAGTTCCGGCTCGCCGCCGGGGGAGATCGTGAGCGTCGGGTAGCCGGTGATCGCCATCTGGGGGAATCCCGCGGCGCTGAGGTTCTGCGGGTTCACGCCCTGGATTCCCAGTTCCTTGACGACGTCGTCACCCTTCCGGGGCGTGACTCCGTACAGCGAAATTCCGGACTCGGCTTTCTCCTGGTACAGTCCCACGCGGAAGGTGTTGACCAAAGTGGGCGAGAACACGTGCGTGTCCTCGATCACCAGGTGGAGGTTCCAGCGCTGCTTGGGCCGCGTCATTTTGGGAAAATTTCCAGGCGAGACGTAGTTATCGAGGTTCTCGATGATCCGGCCCATGATCCGGTTGCTGCTGCTGAAGTTGTGGTCGATGCGCTGGGTCGTATCCCGCCTCAGCACGTAATCGTACGGATAGGGGTGGATGAACGAATAGTTGTTGGACAGGTCGTTGGGCCCGCCGCGGTTTGGCGCGTCCAGGTACGTGTCCAGCACCTTGGTGGCCACCGGATTGAACCGGGCGCGCGGGATGACGTTTCCGGGAAACGGGTTCCCCGACAACGGGTCGCGGATGACCACCGGCCTGCTGATGGCCAGCAACTGCGAGAAGTCGCCTTGCCGCATCAGGTTTGTGGGAACATCGCGCAGATAGAACTGCTGTCCCGGCTCGTTCAACTGGTTCCAGGAGGCGTAGAAGAACGTCTTGTCCTTCCTGATCGGTCCGGAGACGCTGATGCTGGGCGTGTGAATCAGGGTCCTGAACTTGGTGCTGCCTTCGAAGAACTCGCGCGCCCCCAGAGCGGAATTCTGATGGAAATAGGCCAGGCGGCCATGGAACTGGTTCGAACCGGACTTGGTCACCAGGTTCATAAAGCCGACCCGGGCGAATTCGGCCGAATTGTTCACCGGCGTCACCTGGATCTCCTGGGTGTCCAGAATGTCATTGAGCTGATTCACCGTGCTGTCGTTCGTGTGACCGTCTTGTCCCATCTGGACCTGGGACGAGGGCTGGCCGGCCACCTGGGTCCCCCATACGCCGCCTGCCTGCTGCACCAGGGGCAGAGTGGTGATGAACAGGCTGTGATCGAACACCGCCTCGGCGGCCACCCACGGGTTGTCGAAATGCTTGGCGACATTCACGAAGCTCTGGAGCTTGGCGTTATCCGTGCTGATCAGGGCGGCGCCCGCCGTGACGTTTACTTCCGTGCCGACCGCCCCGAGTTCAAGACTGGGATTGATGCGGCGCACCTGGCTGCCTTCCAGCAGGATGTCATCGGCAACAAACGTCTTGAAGCCGGGCGCTGTCACACTGAGCCGGTAACGGCCACGGGGCAGGTCGGGCACCTCGAAGTTGCCGTTTTCATCCGTCTTCATTTCGCGCCGGTTGCCTGTATCGAGGCTGACGACGGCAACGCTGGCATTGACCACGACGGCGCCCGTCGGGTCCGTCGCGGTGCCACGGATGGTGGAAAGGGTGATCTGAGCGCTCAGCGCGCCACAGACCAGAAACAGAACCGACCACAGAGAAAGCAGACAACGAATCATCGCTCACGGCCCTCCGAACCGAATGTGTAGAAGCTATACCAAAACGGGGACACAGATGTCAAGTACCCTGAACCCGTTTAAACTCCACATCCTTCCGCGGGATCGCATATGATGAGTGACATGCCCAATCTCACCAGACGCACTTTCCTCGCGGTTGCGCCGGCGGTCGCGATGGCTCAATCCCCGAGTAGCACGCTCCGAGTTGCCATGGTCGGCGTTGGCAACCGCGGCAGTGGCGCTCTGTTGCCGGCCATACTCGAAGTGCCCGGGGCGCAAGTGGTGGCCGTCTGCGACATCATACCGGAGCGCGCCGAGAAGGCCGCGGCCATGGTTGCGGCCAAGGGCGGTTCGGCCCAAACCTACACCGATTTCCGCAAAATGCTCGACGAGCGCAAGGACATCGATGCGGTGATGGTGGCCACGCCCGACTGGACCCATAAGGATATCGATATCGCCGTCCTCGAAGTGGGGCGGCATCTCTACGCCGAGAAGCCGCTCGCGCTTACCGCGGCCGATTGCAGGGCCGTTGCGACGGCGGCCAGGCAGGCCAAAGGCGTGATGCAGGTGGGTTTTCAGTTGCGGCACGACCCCAATCGCAACGCGGCCGAGAATTTCATCCACAGCGGCGGCATCGGCAAGGTCCTTATGTGCCACGGCATTCGCCACGGCGGCGACCTGCCGCGCAACATTCCATGGTATTTCGACAAAACCAAGGACGGCGACATCATGGTGGATCAGGGAATCCACATCCTGGACCTGTTCACCTGGGCGATCGGCACGCACCCGCTGCGCGCCATGGCCTCCGGGGGCACCAACCTGTTCATCGACGACCCGCCGGGCCGCACCGTGATGGACAACTACAGCGTGATCTTCGAGTACCCTAACGATGTGCGCGTGAATTTCAGCCACCACTACTTCGACCCGCCCGGGTTCAGCGGCGATCAGGAGCGGGTGTTCGGATCCCTCGGCTCGGTGGACCTGGTGAACGCTACGTGGCAGCCGCGCGACAAGAGAGGCCCGCAAATCAAGCTCGATGTGCCGAACGCCGGCAAGAACGCCAATTACATGGCCGTGGCGGCGTGGGTCGATGCGGTGAAGAACAACAAGAAGCCCATTAACAACGCGGAATCGGCCCTGGTTTCCACGCTGGTGCCGCTGATGGGCACCAAGGCGATTTACGAGAAGCGCATCGTCACCTGGGACGAGATGATGCGGCTGTGAGACGGCGAGAAGCCGCATCCGGCGCGATCACACTTTGAAAAAGATCTTGCGCTTGTAGCACCAGTAGCAGGCGTACCACATCACCAGGGCGACGGCACAGGCTTGCACGGCCGGAGCGAACGGCCCGAGGAGCGTAAAGCCGCCGGTGAACACCGTCACGGTCCGGTTGAGCCAGCCGCGGAACAACTGGGCCAACATGTAGATGAAAATCGAATTGACTCCCACCACCATAAGCGGGAACGCCAGCCGCTTGCAGCCCTTGAGGTCGAAGACCCAATAGAAAAGCATGACCGCCACGAGCAGAATGCCGGTGTGAATGAACGTGAACGTCAGGCTCCACGCCTTGTGGATGATCGGGATGAACGGCGTGAACGCGGCGCAAAGCACAAAGGACGCGGCCGCCGCGCCGCCCAACACCTTCAGCTTGGCCGCAGGCGGCCGTTGGCTCATCACCAGCGAGCCGGTCCAGGCGCCGAACAGCACGGTGATGCCGCTGCCCAGGAAGTTGATGGTGGCCCAACTGCCCGCGTGGTTGAGATGAAACACCGCTTTGTCGATCACCACGCCGATATTGTCATTCGGCGCGAACGGCCCCGTTGAACCCGGAAAAATCACGTAAAGACCGAGGTTCGCCAGCAGGGAACCCGCGGCCGCAACCGGCTGCCAGCGCCAGGGCAGGTGCAGGATGAGAAAGGCCAGCAGGTACGACAGGCCGAGCTGCGTCAGCGTCTCATACGGTTCATACGCCCAACGGTTGCGATGCACGCAGGTCAGGAACTGGCCGAGCAGCACCAGCCGGAACGTGCGTCCCAGGGCGTTCCGCAGGTTGCGGGAGAAGCCGGCGCCCGCGGCTCGCCTCCGCGCGAGCGCAAACGGCATGGCCACTCCGATCATGAACATGAATGCGGGCATGATCATCTCCCAGGGCACGAACCCCTCCCACTTCAGGTGCTCGAACTGGTCCGCAAGCCATTTCAGATTGGGGTCTTTCAGATCTCCGAGTCCCAGAAAATGCGAGACCAGCAGAAGCATGACCATCCCGCGCATGCTGTCGAGGGCCAGATAACGCTGGCCGAGGCCGGTCTCCGGGGGGGCTTTGACGGCTGTTGCCTGTAAAGAAGCCGGACTTGTCGCCATGCAATCTCCTCTATTTCGTTTGCGGGGACCCGGCGCGCACCACGCGGCGCCCGAGGCCGGGGCCAAACGTTATGGACTGTTTCTCCGCTGCTTGGGGTCCAAGCGAGGCGCGCGTTTCGTCGGAAAGATGCAGCACCCAGGAGGACGGGTGCGAGCCAAAATAGCGGCAATAATGGCCGTCGTAATGAACCGCAAGGGTAAGTCCCGGCCCGGCGGAGGCGTCGCGCTCGACCGCCGCGTGCAAGTAGGCGGCGTACTCGTCCGGTGACAGGTACCGGACCCCGGCGCCAAGCGCGGTGAGGAGCCGTTCGACCGCAGTCGCGTCCATGGCAACGTCCCTATCGTGAAAAGCGAGGAAGTATGGGCCGTCCACGGTCCAGGGAACATCCGCGGCCGTAATCTTCCGGTCGAACGCCCAGGTTCGCGCCGAAAGCGCCCCCAGGGCGATGACGAAGTCGTGTCCCAGGTAATACGGGGAGGCGAGCCGTGTGAGGCCGAACCCCATCTGCGCCGCGATGCGCCCGGTGTGGCGCTCGTAAGCCGGCGAGTACTCGCCGCCGCCAGGGCGGAGGAACAGGGGCGTCACGCCGAAATCCTCGCGCAGGTTTTCGAGCGCGCGCTGGATGTGGACGCGCTGCACGGCGGCGGGGATCTCCTGTTTGCGGATCCGGTCGCCGAATTCGTTGTCCCATCCCAGCGTCGCCGCGCCGTCCAACGGTGCGTCCCAGAGCGGCCCGGGCGGCGAATCGAGATCGGGCAGCATGTGGGTCCAGCCGTGGCATTGAATTTCGAACACCCCTTCCCGCTGCCCGGCGTCGAGACCGCGCTTAAGCGAAGCGTAGTCGTGGACGATCCGGCTGTCGAGCTCGTCGGTCACGCGCTCCTGCCGCCAGGGATTCAGCACGCGCCGGCTCTTGCGATCCACGTATCCGGTGTTCACCAGGCAGGCCAACACGGCACGGTGGCGTTTCAACGGCTCGATGATGCCTCGCCGGATCTCGTCCTCGTTGAGATTGCGGTAATGCCAATAGGCCAGGAAAGTCTTGTCCGAGGCACCCATGTCGTGCATCTCGAGCAGCATGGCGCGGGGAAACTCGGGGTACAGCGCGTAGCCCTGGGCCCACACCAGGCAGCGCTTGAACAGGTCGCGCACGATCTGCTTGCGGAGCTGAACCGAGTCACGGTGAGCGCCCAACCACGCCACGCGGCCGCCGTTGGGGAAAACCCGCGCGGTGAGAAACGGCAGGGCGCCGCGCGCGGCCACGACCGCAGCGTCGCGGTGGGCCGCCACCTTGTCCCCGGGCTGGTAGCTGCTGCCGCCCATGAATTCGGGCGCGCGGCTCTCCAAGCCACGGGTGATGAAATGACCGCCGGTGAAAGTCAGAGCCGCCGGCAAGCGGTATCCGCTGACGTATTCCACGCCCGCAAGCGTGGCGATTTCGGGCACGGCAACGGCATCCCCCAGCGCAACGAGGCCTACGCCGTGCTCCTTCACCAGCGATGCGATCAGATCGATTCCTTTGTCTTTGAGATGGTCCGGTCCGGCATCCCAGATGACGGCGCCGTACCGGGGACGCCCATCGCGTTCGAGCAGATGGTAGCGGTCCAGGCGCTGCTGATCGAGCCGCAGGATTTCGAATGGCAGGTTCCAGGCCTTGAGCAGGCTCACGACCATGGGGAATTCGCCCGCGCCCTCCACCACGTAACTGGCCGGGTCCTTCCACTGGTCCGAAATCACGAGGAGGAAGCGGTACGGCAATTCCGCTGTCCGGGAACTCGCCGCCGCAGCCAGCGCCGCGGCAAGAAGCAAGCTTGCGCAGGATCGAAAGAACATCGTTGGTTACCAGTACTTGCGGATGATATCCCGGGATTTTGGCACGCCCTCCATGGGATCTTCGTTTCCCGAGTACTCAATCGACAGCGACCCTTTGTACTTCCGCGCCTTCAGGATCGTGAAAATCCGCGCCACGTCATATTCCTGGGCCCCACCGAGTTTGACGTGGGTGCCGAGGGTGTAGGGAGCGAGTTTCTCGATCTCCTGATAGCGGATTTCTGCGGGGAAGTTGCCGAAATCCAGCAAGACCCCAACCCATTTCGGATCCGTGGCGCGGATCATGGCGATGAGGTTGTCGGCCCTGGAGGAAACTCCCCCATGGTTCTCGATGGCGATCCGGACTTTCAGTTGCCGGGCCAGCGGCAACATCTCCTTGATTCCCGCGATCAGGCGCTGCACGCCCACGGACTCGTCCTCCCCGGGGGCTTGCGAGCCGGCGTTGATGCGCATGACGGGAGCACCCAACCGCCGCGTAATGCGGAGGCTTTCCCGGTAATGATCGATCTCCGCCTTGCGCCTGGCTTCGTCGGCGAGGGCCAGATTGCCGTCGGCCTGGACGGCCACGATGATGCGCCCGGCTTCCTTCGTCGCCGCTTTCAGACGATCGATGTAAGCGTCATCGCGGCTGGCAAAATAGCGCTCGTTGTACGAGATTCCTTTAATGCCCTGCTTCTTGAACAACTGCGGGATTGCGAAGACGTCCAGTTTTCCCGCCAGCAAGGGCACACGAAAGCTGTAGGTCTCGCACGCGAGCACGTTGCCGCCGCGCAGCGCCGCGTCTTCCGCCCACAGCAAGCCGCAAACGATAAGGGCCAGGATTCCGAGTCTCACGTTATCTCCTTGGATTTCGGTTTCCCGGCATTATACATCCGGGCGGGGGGTGTCACGCACAATGGGGATAGTGCGCCAGATTGAGGCATTTCCGGACAGACTCGCACCCCATCGCGGACCGGATTTCGAAACCGCCGCCTACCAGAGACGCAGAATGTCGACCAGCACGCCGCGGCGCCGGTCCCAAACGACCGCCACGTGCCCGATGGTGCCGCGCTGGCAGCCCTGGGGCAGCGGCGCCAGGCGCGCATCCAGGTCCGGCGGAAAGGGCGCCAGCTTCTTTTGGAGACCCGGGGGAAGGGTCCCGTTCCGGCGCAGTTGTTTTTCGAGACCCGGGGGAAGGTCGCCGCGCTTGGCAATTCCGGGCGGCAGGTTGCCGCCCGGCCCGTAGTAGGCCAGAATCGCGTCGCGGTCGGTTTCTACGAATCCGCGGGCAACCTGAGACGCGGCCTTGCCGTGCCCTTTTCCCTTTCCCGGTTTCTGTTTCGTCCAGCCGGGCGCCGCGAAAACGGCGAGCAGCGCCGCGACAGCCATGACTCGCAACATGCCTGCATGGTATCACCTTGGGTGGGGCCGCCGTGCCGGAGCGGCGATATCAGGCGAATGCCCGGCGTAACACAGGACCGCTGGCCGTAATGGGCGTACCGAAAACGGCACGGGCTTGCCGCACAACCGGCCGGCACGGCACGATAGAGATGTGGTGGCCGAGCACATCTTCACTGTCATCGCGCTGGGCGTAAGCGCATTCGTCGTTTATCTCGCTGTTCGCCTGGCGGCCAAGATCCTCTCGTGAGGCCGGCTCACAACCGTTCCGGAATCAGTCCGGGTGTGCCGGGGCGCTGCCGCTCGGTCTCAGGGTTAGCCGGATTCAGCATCCCCTTGAACCGGCCGGGACCCGGCAGGTAGATGAAAAGTTTGCCTCCCCGGTCACTCTCGCCGCAAAAGACGGCGCCGTCCACCGCCACCGCCATGGCGTCGAACTGGTAGGCGCGGTGTGAGTAGTACGGACTGCGGTCCACGGCAAAAGGACCGAGTTCGGAAAAGCCGGCCTTGCCGCTCAAGTCCCAGGTGTGGAGCTTGCAGGACCTTTCGAACTCCCCGCTGATGAGGTAGAGATTGCCGTCCTTCCCGGCGGCCATGGCCCGGAGACGCCGCATGATGCGCGGCTTGCCGAGCACGACGGTGTCGTCCCTGGCGATATCCAGCCGGATCAAATACCCGTCGTTGGTGCCCGCGTAGACGTTGCCCCGCGAGTCGCTCTCAAACGCTTCCACCACGGGGTAGTCGTAGGAGCTCAAGCCCTCCCAATACTCGCCGGGAAGCCGCATGTAAGTGGCCTCCATCCTGGCGGCGCCGGGACGATACCGCAGGAGGAAGCCGTTGTCGCCGGAAGTGTACACGTGGCCGGTCTTCGGATGGCAGTACAGCGCGCGCGGCACGCTGCGCCAATGACGCTCCGGCCCGCTGTAAACCTTGTGCGTGAGAATTTCGCCCAGATCCTTCGTGGCGCGTTTAGCGACGTCGAAGATAAAGAAATGCGCGTCCGGATACGTGATTCCATATATCTCTGACTTATCCGGACTCATCGCCATTGCATAAATGGTGTTATGCGGAACCGGAATGCCGAGGTCCTCGAGCGGCGCCGGAGAATCGTTGGTATAGCGTTGGACATCTCCGGTCTTGGGGTCATAACGATAGATATGGCCGCCCGCGAACGTGCCATAAGGCGCGGTGATATCCTTCCAGAGCTGCTTTTCAATGCCTTCAATTTCCACCGGAAAATTCCGGGTAAGTTCCACCGGCGCGTACATGCTAAGTCCCGTGCCGATGTATATGGCTCCGTCCCTGCCCTCCAGCAATCCATGATAGACGCCGCGCGCATCGCCAATCTTCCCCAGGGGCCGCACCTTATTTATAAAACGGTTATAGAAGAACAGGTACGACTGGGTGCGGCCGCTGGTGGCGCCGTACACGAAGCCGTTCGAGTGCGCCAGCAGGGCCGAGATACGGCTGTTGTCCGCCGGAATGAGGTTCTGGGCAGGGTAACCCAGGTCCCGGTAATCCATCCGGTGCGTGTCAAAGTGCGGGTTGATCCAGCGCTGCGCCCACAGCGCGCCGCCGGGAAGCAGAAACGGAATAAGGATGGCGGCCGGCCGGATGAGTCTCATGTTGGTTCTCCTGAACGTCTACTTGTGAAACGGGTCGTAGCAGCCGAGGCCCATGCTGTACGGGCGCCGTCCGCGTCCCACCTGGTATTTCGGATCGGGCTCTTCGAAGGCGCCCACGAACCACAGCCGCCCGTCCGCATCGATCTTGGCGCCGCCCATGCCCGAAGTGGTGCGGCCGCTGGTGGTGCGCAGCACCCCCACGTCTTCCCGGCGTCCGGACTTCAGATCGTACGTTACCAGGAACGAGGATCCCATCACGTCCTTGGCGATGGATCCGTAATCGAAGTCGCCCGCCACCACGGTGACGTAGTACACCTTGCGCTCTTTCTGGGAGATGGCCATAGCCAGCGTCGCGTAAGGCAGGTTCATGGGGTCGCCCGCGCGGACGCCGGGAGCCGCCATGCTGACGAGCGGGGTCACGGTTCCTTCCGGGCCTTTGTGCGGGTCGTACCGGAACAGCAGGTTGCTGCCGCCGATGATGCCGTAGGCGGCCCGTTCTACGGGATCCCACTCGATGATCCGCCACTGCACCTTGCGGTCGAGCATGGGATTGGCCATGGTGCGGGACTGGTTGATGATCGGCAGCCGGATATGCTCGAAATCGAAGATGCGGTCCCGCGCGGCGTCGTACTTCCAGATGCGGCCCGACGGGTAACTGCCGTAGACGTTGCCGAGTTCGTCCGAGAAGATGGTGCGACAGACATCCCAGCTATCTACGCGGCCGAGGTCTTCGGTCCAATCCTTGTCAATGTAGTACTTGTACAGGTGGCCGTCCTCGGCGAGGCCGTAGATGAGTCTTCGCTTTGGATCCATCGTCTGGCCCAGCAGGCCCCAGAAGCTGTTGATAAGCCCGCGCTTCTCCACCGCGCCCGTCTTCATGTTAACGCGGAACCATCGCGGCCCCTTGTAACTGGAGGCGTCGATCGCCGGCGGGCCGTTGTCTTCGCTCAGAGAACCGAAGTACACCCAGCCGTCCAGTTCCTGCATCTGCACGTGGATCTTTCCGTTGGTCCAGATGCCGTGGCCGCGCTCCTCGTTCAACTCGGTGAGGTTCGCCAGGTGGCGCATGGTCTCGGTCTTCGGATCGAACTGGTAAACATTGGCGGCATCGGCGTGCGTGCAGAGGCCCACGTAGATCTTGCCGTCGGAAGCGATGTACAGGGCGCTCCACATCTGGGCGTCCTTGTGCACGGTGCTGAAGCGGTAATGCCTGATCGGTACGAACTTGGGCGTCTCAGCCGCAAAACAGGCCGCGGACCAGAGCGCCAGGAGAATTGCCGGAATCGGACGGGACATTCACCTCTCCTTGGAAGATCCACCTCGGACCGCCGGAACTTCGGCCCGAGTTGGGACTATATCACAAGGACGGGCGCGCATTTTCAATGGCGCGGGCGCGGTTTAAAGCCGAGCAGGTAATACGCGATTCCCAAGGTCAGGATGCCCGCCGGCGCCTCGCCGGGGAAGGCATAGCGATGCATCCATTGCAGCGGCGCGAGGCCGGTGAGCGATTGCGGCGCCACCAGCATCCAGGAGCCGGCGGCAAACAGGGCCCAGCCTATGCGCTTGCGCATTTCGCTTTCCCCAGCAGGCGCCCGAAACGGTCCTGGAGCAGAGCGCCCACCACACCGTCGTCCGTGGTGTTCCCGGCCGTGCTGAACATGGGAATCAGGCCGCTGTAGCACGTGACGAAAGTCGTGGTCCAAAGAATCTGGTCGGGCACTTCCAGCAACACCGCGATGATCGGCGACATGAAGTACCCAGCGCCGCCGGGGATGCCGGGCGATTCCAACCCGAGGATCATCACCGGCGGAATCAACATGAGGATCTCCGCCATGGAAACCGGCACGTTGAGCAGCCTGGCGGTGATGATGGTCACCACCAGCACAGACATGGTGGTGCAGTTCTTGTTCAGCACCGTGCCGAATACGATGGAGACCTCCGCCACTTCTTCGTCGAGCCCGAGATCGCTCTCCGCCGAAGCGATGTTGACCGCGAGCGTATCGTAGGAGCCGCCCGTGCCGAAGCCGGTGGGCCAGACAGTGGCGTAGTAGGAGACGATCTGCTTCCAGGTACGCCGGGTGAAGGTTCGGCAAAACACGACCATCAGCACGCACCAGAAGCACACCACGGCCATGTCCCACAGCACGCCCTGGCCGTACAGTTCGATGCCCCGGCTGCCGAACTTCATCGGGATGCCGATGGCGAGGCACCCGATCATGATGGGGTAGTACCACAGGAGCTTTCGAAACAGCCAAAGAATGGCGTCGGCCACGGCGATGAACCCATGCGCCACGGGTTGCAGTCGCGAAACGCGAGCGGTCACCCAACCTGCGAACAGCGCCCCGGCCAGCGCCTGCAACAGCGGTTGCTGCCAAAGGACATTGGCGAAGGTGGAGCCGATCTGCGCCGCCCAGGCGGCGGGTCCCGGAAACGCGGTTCCCGGAAGCGAGAGCGGCAATTTCGACAGGACCGCGAGCCAGGCGGCGGCCCAGACCAAGGAGACCGCCCCCATGGTCACATACATGCCCAGAATCGCGCCGAAGGTCCTGCCGGCCCTTTCCCGGTGGAACAGCATGAGCTTGGCCATCGCCGCCGCCAGCAGATGAAAGATGAGAAAAGCGGCGAAGGTCACCACGGTCTTCGGGAAGTAAGTCCCGCTGAGATAGAGATAGTGGACGAACGTGTTTCGGGGAAAGGCCAGCCCCACGAGGAGGCCGGCCGCCAGAAACACAACGACTCTGACCGGCAGCGGAACCTTGGGAAGGCTCACACGCCGAGTTTCTTGTAAATTTCCGGAAGCCGCCGCAGAGCTTCCTGACGGGCCTCCTCGTAAAGGTTGCGGCCGTGGCTGTCCATGGCGACGGTCAGCGGGCCGAAGTTACTCACGCGGAACTGGTACAGGGCCTCCGGGTGGAGGTGCTCCCAGTAGACCGCCTCGACCTCGTCGATCTGCTTGGTCTCCAGCGCCGCGGCGCCGCCGACGATGGCCAAGTACACTGCGCCGTGCTTCTGCATGGCGTCCAGGCTGCCCTGGTAGAGGCCGCCCTTGCCGATGATCGCCCGCACGCCGTACTTACCGATCAGGTCCGGCGTAAACCGGTCCATGCGGGTGCTGGTGGTGGTGCCCACGCAGATCTTCTCCCACTTGTCGCCGGTCTTGCGCAGGCTCGGCGCGGTGTGGATGCAGGGGGCTCCGGCCAGGCTGACCGGCGGCTCATGGCCCTGGTCGAACATGTAGATCTGGGTCAGGTCGCGGATTCCGAACAGGACGCCGTCGAAGTAGACGATATCCCCGGCCCGCAGCATGCGGATGTCCGCTTCCGAAAAGGGAGATTTCAGATGATATTCAGCCATACGTGCTTCCTCCCTCAAAAACCGTATTCCACCGCGCCGTCCGGGTGAATGATCGCCCGCGCGCGCCGCGCCGGCCAGCACTGCGTGTTGATGGCCACCGGGTTTTGCGTGATGTGAGTATACGCGGTCTCGATGTGCACCGCCAGCGTGGAAACATCTCCACCCAGCCCCATGGGACCGCGGCCGGTGGCGTTGATGGCGTCCTCCAACTCCTGTTCCATGGCGGCGATCTCGGGATCGGGATTGCGCTGACCCACGGGCCGCAGGATGGCGTCCTTGGCGAGCTTGGTCACCAGGTCGGCAGTGCCGCCGATGCCCACCCCGATGATGCCCGGCGGGCACGGATTGGCGCCGCTCTCGATCACCGCGTCGAGCACGAATTTCTTCAACGCCCTGACGCCGTGGGCGGGGTAGAACATCTGCATCTTGCTCATGTTCTCCGAGCCCGAGCCTTTGGGGGCCATGAGGATATCGAGAGCGTCGCCGTCGCTGAAATCGAAATAGAAGACGGGCAGTCCCGGCCCCACGGAGGTTTGCGGATTGACCCGCAGCAGGGGGTGCGTGGAGCTGCTGCGGAAGGGAAACTCCAGCGTGGCCCGCTTGGTGCCCTCGGTGAGACGCTTCTTGATCTCGTACCCGTTCCAGGCGTAGGCGGAGCCTATTTTGACCTTGTAGATGGGCAGGCCCGTGTCCTGGCAGATGAGGGTCTTGTCGCGGTCCGCGATCTCTATGGTCTTGAAGATGGCGTCGAACACGGCGCGGGCGGCGGGATTGGTCTCGCGCGCACTGGCCTTTTTCAACGCCTCGCGCACGTCGGGCGGCAGATCGCAGAGCGCCCGGATATAGAGCTGTTTGGCCGCCTCTTCCACAATGCTGTAATCGAAATCGTTCATGGTCGCTTGATGACCTCCTCGCGTGTGAGAACTCTCACGGGGTGCTTGCTGAAATCGAGGGCCAGGAGGAAATCCCCCAGGGCCTGAAGGTCGGACTCGGGCAGGTTGTACTTGGGCATGATGGACGCGGCGCTCACGCGCTGCGGATCGCGGATGTAGCGCGCCAGGTAGTCGCGCGTGCGGCCCTTGGCAACCATGTTGGCCATGTCGGGTCCGGTGCGGTGGCCGCCCCGGCCCTGGATCTGGTGGCAGTAGGCGCAATCGCGTTCCGCGAACAGGTACAGGCCGCGCGCCTCGTCCGCGGTAAGCTGCCGGGCGGGCACGGGAATGACGCGCCCATAGGGGCGGGCGCCCTCGAAGCCCATCAGGCTCAGGTAGACGATCGCCATCACGCCGGTGACGCCCGCGGCCATCGCCACGGGACGCGTTCTCGCCACCCACGGCACGGCGAACAGCAGGACGATGCCCACCGCGGGAATGACCAGGCTGCCCACCGGCTCCCAGCGCCCCGGAAAGTACGTCAGCAGTTGGAACAGCCACATGTAATACCACTCGGGGCGCGGCAGGTAGGAGTCGATCAGGGTGCCCGCAATCTCTTCCCGGGGCGGGGTGCGCAGCAGGGCCAGCGCGACGACGGCGGCGAAGATCACGGCGAATACCCACGCGCTGCGCGTGACGTGCTCAGGATAGAAGCGGTACGGCCGCTCGGCTTTGGCGGGCTCTCCGTGAATGCGCACCAGGTAGATGTGAAACACCGTGAATGCCGCCAGCAGGGCCGGCAGCAGCAGCATGTGGATGGCGTAGAAGCGTGTCAGCGTCAGCCCGGAGACTGTCTCCCCGCCGCGAACGGCGCGGGTGACAAACTCCCCAATCACCGGAATGTCCTTCGGAATATTGGTGCTGACCACCGTGGCCCAGTAGGCCTTCATGTCCCACGGCAGGAGATATCCGGTGAAGCCGAGTCCCAGGGTGATGAGCAACAGGCAGGCGCCCGTAATCCAGGTCAGCTCGCGCGGGGGTTTGAAAGCGTCCGTGAAGAAATTCGCGAGCAGGTGGAAGAACACTGCCAGCACCATGGCGCCGGCGCCCCAGTGATGGATGCCGCGCAGCAGGCGGCCCAGCGGCACGCCGTTCATGATGTAGTCGATGGACTGGTAGGCCTTGTCCGGCGAGGGGTTGTAGTACATCGCCAGCACGATGCCGGACACCGCCATCACGCCGAACAGGAGCGCGCACAGGCTGCCCAGGGTGGCGAGCCAGCCGGTGCCGGCGGGCAGTTCCTTGTACACGAAGGGCCGCAGATAATTCTTCCAGCCGATGCGTTCCAGCAACATCAGCCCACCTCGATCAAGATTTGCCCCGCGTCCACCCGGAAGGTGTAGCGGTCGAGCGGCCTGGGCGGCGGACCCGCCAGCACGCTGCCGTCGCGTGCGAAGCTGCCGCCGTGACACGCGCACTGGAAGCGGCCCGCCGGGCCGTCCCATCGCACCATGCAGCCAAGGTGCGGGCAAGCGGCTTTGTAGCACACGATCTCGCCGCCCGTGCGCGCCACCAGCACGGGCTCGGAGACCTGTTCGGTGTAGACGCCGGCTTGCGACTGGTACTTGACCAGGACCCTGGTGACGCCTTCGGGAAGACTGTCGAGGGCGGCCACCGGCGCCCACTGCTTCGCGGGTTTGGAAAGCGCCGGCCCGGCCACGGCGCCTGCGCCTATCACCGCCAGCACCGCCGCCGCTCCGCCGCCCAGCAGCACCGCGCGGCGGTCGAGCACGAAGCCTTCAGCCGGGCGGGCGGCTTTCCCTGCCCTCTTCGGCGGATGCAAGACGGCCAGCCGCTGGATGTACTTGATGGCCCGCGTGGAGCTGATGCTCTTCGGGCACACCTCGGTGCAGTTGAACTCCGTGCGGCAGAGATAACAGGACTCCATGGCGCGCGCCAGCCGGGCCTCGAAGAGCCCGTCGCGGCTGTCGGCCAGCAGGGTGAAGGCGCGGTTCAACGCCGCCGGCCCCGCGTACCCTTCGTGGTAATGCGCCATGGTACAGCTCGAAACACAGCAGCCGCAAGCGATGCACTCGGTCGCCTCGCCAATCTCGCGGCGCTCCTCGGAATCGGGCCGGATCCGCGCGGGCTCCGCCGATTCCTGCCGGGGCTCGTAAAACGGCAGCGTGTCCTCGTACTTCTTGAAGAACGGGTCCATATCCACCACCAGGTCCTTGATCACCGGGAAGTGATTCAACGGCCGGATGGTGATTTCCCCGCCCGCGGGGATCTCGGAGACGTTGGTCTTGCAAGCCAGCGCCTCACGCCCGTTGATCACCACGGCGCACGAGCCGCACATGTTCACGCGGCAGGCGTAGCGGAAGGCGAGTGTCGCGTCCTGCTCCCGCTGCACGCGCAGCAGGACGTCGAGGATCGTCGTGGTGCTCTCGTCGGGGATGTCGAGCGTAAAGGCGTCAAAGCGCCCGCCGCCCCCTTCCCGCGGGTCGTATCGGAAGATGCGGATGCTCCGGGTTGTCATGTCAGTAGATGTTGAACCAGATGATCGCCATCACCGCGAGGCCGAGCGCCACCAGGCCCCAGGCCAGCGCGCGCTGGTACTTCACCGCAACCAGGTTGAAGTCCAGCAGGATCACCCGCACCCCCAGAGCGGCATGAAACGTGATCGTCAGCAGCAGCAGAAACTGGATGATGGGCCGGTAGGTCAGGGTGACGTGCAGCGCCAGCAGCACCACCACGGCCAGCGCGGAGATGCGCTGCCACAACCAGGCCCACATGCCGATCCTGGTGCTCTCTCTACGATGAGGGTCGAGTTCCCCCCAATGCAATGGTTTTCTGTACTCGATATTCGCTTCCATGGGCTAACGCGCCGCCGCCTTCCTGTAGTTCTGACACTCCTCGACAGACTTGTACCGGAACACCACCGGCTTCTTCTCCATGACAGGTTTGCCGTCCCCGCCGCGCCGCAGGTAGATATTGAACAGGCCGTACTCGTCGCGCTGCGAGGGGAAATCCTGGCGGAAGTGCGCGCCGCGGGTCTCTTCGCGCAGGCGGGCCGAAGCCGCCACCATGCGCGAGGCGTCGAGCATCCCGAGCAGGTCCAGCGCGACCGTGTACATCATGTTGTATGCGGGCCCGCCCGTGACCCTCATCTGGCCGGCGGCCGCCGCCAGCGATTCGATCTCCGCGACGGCTTCGCCCAGGTCCGGTTCCTTGCGCGCGACGCCCACTTTGTTCCAGTTCAATTCCTGAAGCTCCTTGCGCACTTCGAACGGATTCGTCCCGGCGGCGCGCTCCAGAGGCGCGCGCAGCCGCGCCACCATCTCACTCACCAGTCCGCGCCGCGTGGCCGATCGGGTGCGGTTTCTGTTCGCCAGATACCTGGCGATGGCTTTTCCCGACTGCCGCCCGTACACGCAGGAATCGCAGATTCCGTTTCCGCCCAGGCGATTGGCGCCGTGCACGCCGCCCGCGTCCTCGCCGGCCACGAACAGCCTCTCGAGGCTGGCCTTCCCATCGCGGTCGATCACCGCGCCGCCCATGAAGAAGTGCGCCGAGGGCGAAACGGGAACGCGGCCGCGCGCCAGGTCGTAGTTGAACTGGCGGCAGCGTTCCGCCATGCCGGGGAAGTTTTTCAAAATGAAGTCGGCCCCCAGGTGGGATCCGTCGAGCTGCACGCCGCCTTCGGGGCAGGCGCGGCCCGCCATCATCTCGAGGTAGGAAGAGCGGCTGACCACGTCGCGCGTGGCGCGCTCGGCAACCTCGGGCGCGTAACGCAGCATGAAGCGCTCGCCCTCGCCGTTGTAGAGGCGGGCGCCGGCGCCGCGCAATCCCTCCTCCAGCAGCGCGCCGGCCACCACGCTGCCCGGCACGATCAGACCGGTGGGATGGAATTGCACCATCTCCATGTCTTTCATCAGCACGCCGGCGCGGTAGAGCAAGCCGAGGCCGTCCGCCGATTTTTCGGGTCCCGGCGCGTGAAAGCGGTACTGCGTGGGTCCGCCGCCCGACGCCACCAGCGTTGCCGCGGCTTCGGCCACGACGAACTCGCCGCGCCGCATGTCCAGCAGCAGCGCGCCTGTCACCGTTTGGCCGCTTTCATCGAGAAGCAATTCCACCGCGCGGCACTCTTCCAGCACGCGGATGCCGCGCTTGGCGACCTGCTCGGTGATGCGGCTGAGGATTTCGATGCCGGTCAGATCGCCCTTGTGCACGGTGCGGTCGAACGACTGGCCCGCGAAGGCCTTCTGATGGATGGAGCCGTCCGGATTGCGGTCGAAGAAGCAGCCGAACCTGGTTTCCAGTTCCTTGATGGTGGGGGTGGCTTCTTCCACCAGCGTCTTCGCCAGTTCCTGATCGTTGATGTACTGGCCGCCCTTGAGGGTGTCCATGAGGTGCTTTTCGTGCGAGTCCTCGGAATTCAGGACCACGTTGAAGCCCCCCTGGACCATGCGGCTGCACCCGCCCTTCCCCCGCAGGGCCTTTGTCGCTATCAGGATCCTTAAATCCGGATTGGCGTCGTGAGCATAAAGGGCGCAAAGCTGAGCCGCGGCGCCCATTCCGACGATTAGCAGGTCGGCGTCTACCCTTGCCGGAGCCTCCATAAAGGACCTAGAATACCAGCTTCATT
Organism: Bryobacteraceae bacterium; assembly: GCA_041946965.1. Lineage (GTDB taxonomy): Bacteria > Acidobacteriota > Terriglobia > Bryobacterales > Bryobacteraceae > JBHGBM01. The sequence continues at coordinate 77,152 of JBHGBM010000018.1, read as the reverse complement.
CCAACCTGCATGACGCGGGCGTCGCCCGCGGAGACGATCTGGCCGGTGGTCGCCAGGCCGATGGTGGTCACCGGGTTGCCCAGGTTGACCTCGTTCATGGCGTTGAACATCTCCCAGCGGAATTGCACGTAGGTCTTTTCCGAGATATTGAAGTTCTTCATCAGGCCGGTGTCGAGCACGTGCAGCGCGGGACCGACCACCGCGCCGGGCGCGGAGTTGCCGAACTGGTAGCGGGGCGGCGGTGAGAAAGCCGCGGGATTGAACCACAGGGCCGGGCTGGGGTTGGGCACGTGCGGGTCGCCGACGATATCGGGACGTGCGTTCACGCCGTTGCCGAGCGTCGCGCCGCCCACCTGAAGGGTCAACGGTGCGCCGGACACGAACCGGTAGACGCCCGAAACCTGCCAGCCGCCGAGCACGGCGTTGACCACGGCGGGGACCCCGCTGCCGAAGCGCTTCCCACGCCCGTAAGGCAGCTCCAGAATCCCGCTGATGGTGAGGACGTGGCGGCGTTCGTTGGGCGACCTGCCGCGGTCGTAGTTCTTCGGCGCGTACATGGTGGGCTGCGCCGTGGTCTCGTTGCCGAATTCCGCAATGTCGCGCGCGAAGGCGTAGGAGAGCAGGTACGAAAGCCCGCCCGCATGGCGTTTCTCGAACTTGGCTTGCAGGCTGTTATACCAATCGTGACCGATGCTCTGGTAGAGGTTGATGGTGCCGAAACGCGGATAGGGCAGCGCCGCCTGGAGATTCGTGTAGTTGCCGGGCCTTGCCGTATTGGTTCTTGGAAAGGCGGTCAGGTCCCAACCGCGGCTGCCAACGTACGAGAGGGTCGCCGCCGCCCGCAGCCACGGTACGGACTGCTGGAGCGACACGTTGAACTGGTGGATCTTCATGGGCTTGATGTCGTACACGGCGGAAGCAATGGAGGGCGCCACGAAATTTCCGGGATCGGCGGGAAAGGCCGTTTCCCAGCGCTGGTTTGAAGCCCTGGCGAAGGTGATGTTTTGGTTGGCCCAGTAAGGCGGACCGATGATGGAGGAGCCCGTGGCGTTGCCGTAATAACTCGCGGCGAAGATGCCGTAACCGGCGCGCAGCACCAGGCTTTCCTTCCCCAGGGGCCGCCAGGCGGCGCCGAGCCGCGGCGAAACATACCCGGACGGGTTGTAAAGACCCGGGTGCATCCCGGCCTCAGTCGCCGACATCCACAGATCCCTGGTCGCGGCGGCATAGTAGATCGAAACGGGCTGTGCCGTCAGGTCGACCTTGCCGCTCTTGTTTTCGCCGGCGACGGCCTTGCCGGTCTTGAAATCGAAGGTAGTCCCGGCGCCGCGCACGAAGGCCTTGTGCCACCAGTAGTCCCAGCGCACGCCCAGGTTCACGGTCAGGTTCGGATGCACGCGCCAAGTGTCGTCCACGTAGACCGCCGAATAGGGAGCGTGAGCGATGCCGAACAGCGACAACGGGACGTTGCCCGAAGCCGCCTGCACCAGGCCCAGCAGGTAGTCGGCGAACCCGTTCCCCGTGTATTGACTGTTGAAAGTGAACGAACCGCGCGGATTGGTGGAGGCATGCCGCACGCCGGTGCGCTGGTCCAGAAATTCGGCTCCCGTCACCAGCGTGTGCGTGCCGCGAACGATGTTCAGCCCGGTGCGGCCGTTGATCACCTCCCGCTTCAGAGACGAAGGCACCTGGGTCGCCAGCGAAAAACCCGTGTACCCGGTGAACGCCACTGTGGGAAGGCCGATGGCGGTAGGCCGCAGAGCCGTGGGGAAACCTTGAATGCCGGCCTTTTCTGTCAGGTTTTCTTTACCCACCAGGGGCGAGTCGCCCGCGAATTCGGAGTGCAGGAACCCGCCGGAAAGGGTGAACAGCATCCACGGCCTGATCATGAGGTCGTAATTCAGCGCGCTGTTGTGCTGGGTCAGATCCGAGGTATTGATGATGTCCGGCTTGTAGCCGGTGTTGGTCTGCCCGTCGCCCACCCGGATCCATCGCACGTAGGCCTTCTGGCGCGAACTGATCTGCTGATCCAGCCGGAGCATGAAGTTGGTTCCGTCTTCCGGCTGCGGCGCGAGCGCCTGAAACCGGTTGTTGGGAGCATTCGGCAGCAGCACGTACGGGAAGAAGAACTTCGAGGCGCTGGAAAAACGTTCCACGGGGATCTTGTTGCCGGGGAAAGCCCTCCCGGTGGTTGGGTCGTTGATCGCCGTCCGCACCGACGAAAAGTCGCCTTGCAGAAACTCGGGCGCGATGGTGATGGAATTGTAGGCGCCCTGCATGCGCACCTTCAGGCCTTCGAAGCTGGTGAAGAAGAAGGTCCGGTTCCGGACCACCGGCCCGCCCGCGCTGAAACCATATTGATTTCTCCGCAGGTAGGGCTTGGTGGGTGTGAAGGTGTTGCGCGCGTCGAGTTTATCGTTGCGCAGAAACTCCCAGGCGGTGCCGTGAAACTGATTTGTACCCGACTTGGTCACCATGGTCACCTGGATAGGATCGCGGCCGTTTTCCGCGCTGAAACTGGAGGTCTGCACGCGGAATTGGTCCACCGAGTCCAGGTTCGGGAACGCCATGCCGGCTTCGGTGCTGGGATCGTTGGCGCTCATGCCGTCCACGGTGAACTGCGTGGCGTCGCTGTGCTGCCCCATGCCCTGGACCTGAACGCCCTGCACGTTGCCCTGCGTGACCCCGAGATACCGCATGCCGGGCGTGAGCGCCACCATCTGCACCGCGACGCGGCCGTTGAGCGGAAGGTCGCGGATCTGTCTCTGCTCGATGGCGATCTCGACCGAGGCGCGCTCGGTCTGCACCAGATCCACCCCGGCCAAGACCGTGACCTGCTGCTTGACGTCGCCCACGGTCAGCACGGGCAGAATGCGCTTCTGCTCGCCCGCCGTCAGGATGACCTCGCTGATCTTCCACGTGGCGAACTGCGGTGAGGAGACCTCCACGGAGTAGCTCCCGCGCGGCAACGCGAGCACCTGGAAATAGCCGTTCTCGTCGCTGGCGGTGGATTTAACCAGGCCCGTTTCGGTATTCGTCACCGTTACCGTCGCGCCCACCACCACGGCGGCGCTCGGGTCGCGCACGATGCCGAGGATGGAACCATCGGTGGAGATCTGAGAGAAGGAAGGGGTTAGCGCCGCTGTCAGCAGCGCGGAGAAGAGAGCGACTGTTCGCATACGCAAGACGCACCTCCTACCAGATTCGGTAATATATTCTATATCAAAGTTTCGAGCGTGGGGCCAGCTAATATCGCGCCTCCACCGTGAAGCTTTTCTGCCCCGCCGCCAGCCGGACGACTCCGTTCTTGAAGTCACAATCCTGGTGCGGCCGCCCGTTCACCGCAACCTGGCTCAGCGGGCGGCGGAGGTGCACCAGAATCCGCCGGTAAGGGGTGCGCGCGGGCGCGTCCACCTGTACGGTGACCTGGTTCCGCTTCGACTGAACGGTGAATCCGATGTCGCCGAAGTACGTCGCCAGGCCCGAGGCGGCGATGCGTTTACCCTCCTGGAGCCAGGCGCGCGGCACGCCGCGCAACAGGAAGATATCGCCGGTTTCGATGTCATCCCTTAACTCCTCCAGCACCAGCGCATTGCGCAGCATCAGCAACGTGGAGGCGTTGGAGGCCGCGTTGGGAATCGAAAACGCCGCGCTCACGAACCCGCCCTTCTGGCTGTTGTAGCGGACGAAGGGCTGGCCTTCGGAGGATACGTACATATACCGCGACATGCCGAACGCCAGGCGGCCGTAGAGTCCCAACAGGAACCTGTCTACCTCGCCGCGCCGCAGGCGGTAGTTGAAATAGCCCGCGTCGTAGACCGGGTTGACGCCGCCGCTGGGCTTTTCCGCCGAGCCCCGGGCGCGAGTCAGGCCGAGCACGAAGCCGTTCTGCTGCTGGCAGTAATCGGCGAGCCACTGGCCCACCACGTCGTCCGGATTGAAAAAGTTGTAGTGCAGATTCATGTCCACCCAATAGTGGAAATAGGAGCCCTGCAACCGCCCCAGGGCTAAGTCGTCGTAGGGGTCGGGGCCGTAATCCGGCGTCTGGCGGAAATACAGCGTCTGGAGATCGATAAACGGCGGCCGTCCCGGGACGCGGATGGCGGCGCGTTCCATGGCGGACATCAGGGTCTTGCGGAAATCCAGGGCTTCCCGCACGTAGCGCTCGCCGCGCGTGCGGTCGATGCCCGTGACCACCAGGAAATGCCCGAAATCATGCAGACCCTGGCAGTTGTTGATGTTGTGCCCCAGCACGTAGCCCGTCTGGGTGCTGGCCTGTACGTCCGCGCCGGGCTTGTCCGGGGGCAGCAGGCCCCAGTGGAGCGGCCTCTCTCCGGGCCCATCCACCATGGTGCTGCGGCGGTCCGCGATGATCTCCTCGGCCACGCGGTAGTAGTCGTCCTTGAAACGGTCGAACAGGTCCGTCTTGCCGGTGAGGCGGTAGTTCTCCAGCAGGTGATGCAGCACCATGGAGCGCCGGTTCTGGTATTTGCGCCCGGCGCCTTCGCGGGTGACGCTCATTCCCAGGAACCATCGCTGCAACACGTTGGCATGGTCCTTGAAACCGTACATGGCGAAGGTGTGCGTGGCGAACCCCATCTCCTGCGGATAGGTGGAGTCGTTGTACATCAGTCCCGACCCGTAAGTGAATTTCGGGCCGTCTTCGAGCACGAAGTTCTGAAGCAGCAGCGCGCGCCACACGTTGTTAATGCGCGGCTCCGGCACCTCGAGTCGCGCGGCCTTGGCCATCACGCCGCGCCAGAATTCCCGCACGCGCGCGTGGGCCGCTTCGAAATCGGCCTTCGACGGCGCGCGGAACATAGGCTTGGCGTCCGGAAGAAATGGAATTTTCAAGTACAGAGACGCGGTCGCCCCGGGCTTGAGTTCGATCTTCTCCGGGCCGCCGCTCTCCAGCAACACCGCGCCGTTGGGATCGAGCACGCGGTTGCCCTCGCGCCGCACCGCACCGCCGCCGTTCAGCGCGACCTCGACGCGCAGCTCGGCCGTGCGCGGCGTCTTCGAAACGTTGGTCATCTCGAAGCGCACGTAAGCGATGTCCCAGCCTTCGGTTTCGCCGGCCGGCTTATCCGCGAGCGCGGTCTGGCGATAGCGCACTCCCCCGGTCTCATAGGTGGCCAGAACAATGGGCAGATAGCCGTCCTCGTAGCCGAGGCTGGAATAGTTCCGCCGCACGCGCCCGAACATCTCGCCGTTGGGGCCGGCGCGGAACACCACCACGGTGTTGAACGCCAGCGCCGATTCGCCCGTGTAGCCGTAACGGTCCGTGAGCCGGCCGCGAATCATGTTGGCGGCGATGGCGCCGTTCCAGTAAATGGCGAACTCGTCCAGGTACTTCCCCAGCGGCGCGTTCGGATCGGACCATGTGCCCAGCACCGTGCGGTCGAGAATTTTTCCCGGGTATTGCGCCGCCATCGCCTCCCAGGAGGGCTCGCCCGCGGCCAGCACGCGCTTGCCCAGCGGATCGTCCGGACCGGTCCACATGAGGTCGTCCACTTTCTTGCCCGCCTCCATGGCAGCCTGCTCGGCGGAGGTGAACTCCACTTCATCCACCCATGCGTCAGTCATAGCGATGTACTTGTTTCTGAAGGCCCGCGCCGCGGTTGGGTCGGTTATGTCGGCGGTGAGAGCGCACGTGAACAGCAGGAACGTGATCGTAAATTTCATGGCGTTGCGCATGATAACATGTCCGGCGTATGAAGGCACTTCCTCTCTTGCTCATCATGGCGTGCCCGCTGCCCGCCGCATGGCAGGCCGGGACGGCCGCCGTCGATATCTCACCGGCCGAACCTATCTGGCTGGCGGGTTACGCGGCCCGCACCAAGCCCTCGGAATCCGTGCGCCAGCCGATTCATGTCAAGGCGCTCGCGCTGAAGGATGACGTAGGCGCCCTCGCCGTGGCCGTCACCATCGACACGGTTGGCATCCGCCGCGAGATGGCGGACCCCATCGCCAGCCGCGCCGCAAGGCAGTTCGGCATCCCGCGCGACCGCATTCTGTTCAACGTCTCCCACACCCACAGCGCCCCGCTGGTGAACGATCCCAGCGTTTACGCCATCATCATGGGGCCGTACCTGGAGGCGCAGAAGGCGGCCATCGCCCGGTACGTCGAGAAATTCCCGGGCCTGATCTACGAGGCCATCGCCAAAGCCGTCGGCAACCTCCGTCCCGCCACGCTTTGGTTCGACCAGGGCTATGCGGGCTTCGCCGTGAACCGGCGGAGGGTGGGACATCGCGAATACCCCGGACCCGTGGATCAGGACGTGCCCGTGCTCGCCGTCAAGGGCGCGGACGGGAAGTGGATCGCGCTGCTGTTCGGCTATGCCTGCCACAACACGATTATGGACGACTACACCGTCCACGGCGACTACGCGGGTTATGCGCAGCACTACCTGGAGCAGCGCTATCCGGGCGCCACGGCGCTGTTCGTGCAAGGCGCCGGAGCCGACTCCAACCCGCTGCCCCGCCGTAAGCCCGAGCACCTGGAGCGCTACGGCGCGACGCTCGCCGATGCCGTCAGCGAGGTGGTGGAACGAAAGATGAAACCCGTCGCCGGGCCGCTGCGCACCGCTATGGCGTGGCCCGAGCTCGCTTTCGAAGGTCCTTTCGACCGCGCGCGATGGGAACGCGAAATGGCCTCCAAGGAAGTGCGCGTCGCCGACCACGGCCGGCGCATGCTCGCCATCCTGGAGAAGACCGGCGACGTGCCGCGCTCGCGCCCGTATCCCGTGCAGGCCTGGCGGTTCGGCGACAGCCTCACCCTGATCGCGCTCGGCTGCGAGCTAACCGTGGATTACTCGCTCAAGTTCAAGGCGCGCTTCGGAAACGATACGACCTGGGTGGCGGGTTACTCCAACGACACTTTCGGTTACATCCCCTCCGCGCGCGTGTGGAAGGAAGGCGGCTACGAAGGCGGCGACGCTTTCCGGTTCTCCAACTTCCCCGGCCGCCTGGCGCCGGACGTGGAGGACCGCATCACCGCCGCCGTGGAGCAGACCGTGGAGCGGGTAAAGAAATGACGCCGGAACTGGACATCGGGAAATTCGAGATCTACGCCAACGGGCTGGATCACCCCGAATGCCTGGCGTTCGATCGCGAAGGCTGCTTGTGGGCGGGCGGCGAGGCGGGACAGGTCTACCGCGTCCCGGCCGGCGGCGCGCCGGAGGTGGTCGCGGAGTTGGGCGGCTTCTGCGGCGGCGTGGCGTGGTCGCCCGACGACGCCGAGCTCTTCGTCTGCAATCCGCGGCACGGGATCGTGCGCGTGAACCGGCGGGGAGAGTGGAGCGTGTTTGCCGGGCAGGCGGGCAGCCACCAGTTAGTATGTCCGAATTACGGCCTCTTCGATGCGCGGGGCAATTACTACGTCACCGACTCCGGTAACTGGAAGAAGGACAACGGCTGGTTGCTGATGTTCCGCACGGACGGCCGCGGTGAAAAGGTCGCGGGGCCCTTCGGATACGCCAACGGACTGGCGCTCGGCCTGGACGGGCGGCACGTTTTCATGGTGGAGAGCGACCGCGACCGCATCCTGCGGATCGAGTTGGACACCGGCGCCGCCCAGGTCTACGCCGAAGAGGTGGGCCGCCTGCCGGACGGACTGGCGCTCGATGCCGAAGGGCACCTGTTCGCCAGTTGCTACGCTTCCGATGACATCCACCACATCCGCCCCACGGGGGAGCGTACGCTCTATGCCTGGGACCGCTGGGCCATCCTGCTCAGCCGCCCGACCAACCTGGCGTTTCACGACGGCTACCTGTATGCCGCCAACCTGGGACGCACCACGATTACGCGCGCCTATACCGGACGCGCGGGAAAGCCTCTGGCAAATCAACTGTGATCAGGATCGAGAACAAAGTCGCCATTGTGACCGGCGCGGCCCACGGTATCGGGCGCGCCATCGCGGAGATCTTCCTGGAAGCCGGCGCCCGCGTGGTGATCGCCGACGTCGACGAAGACGCGGGGAGAACGCTCGCCGGCGCGCAGTTTGTGAAAGCGGATGTCGGCTCGCCCGCGGACGTGCAAGCCGTGGTGGCCGCCGCCGCCGGCATCAGCGGACGCATCGACGTGCTCTGCAACAACGCCGCGCGGCTGGGTCCCAACCACGCCTCGGCCGAAGCCGATGACGAGGAGTGGGAGTGCTGCCTGCAAGTCTCCCTGGTGGGGGCGCAGCGCTTCACCTCAGCCGTGCTGCCCTACATGATGCGGCAGCGCGAGGGCTCCATCATCAACATCAGCTCGGTGCAGGGACTGGTGGCCGGACGCAATTCGGCGGCCTACACCGCGGCGAAACACGGGCTCATCGGCCTCACTCGCAGCGCCGCCTACGATTACGGGCCGCACAACATCCGGGTCAACGCGATCTGTCCCGGCGCCATACAGACCCGCATCTCACCCAAGCCCGGAGACGAGCTTTACCAGCGGCAGATTTCCAAGACCTTTCTGGGGCGCGTGGGCATGCCGCGCGAGGTGGCGGAGGTGGCGCTGTTTCTGGCTTCGGACGCGGCCTCTTACATCACCGGCGCGGCGATCGCGGTGGACGGCGGCTGGACCGCGATGTAGCTAACGTATGCAGGGTTGAACTCCCAACTGACGGACACGGCGGCCGGGATTTGCGTTGCCGGACGATCGATCCACGACTTACGGTCCGCCGGCCCGGTCATTACTTCCCGGAAGGCGGTTTCGGGCCAATCTCACCGTAGGGGACAAATCGTCAAGTTGATTCGGAGCCCTACGGCATCACTCCTGCGCTGAACTTTCCTCGCTTGCTAAGGCGCGGCGCGCGCCGGACGTGCCTCAATGGATTGGCATACCGATCCGATGCACCATTTCATCGAAACGGGGATCAGAACGTAGCGGCTGACAGGTGGGACAGGCGCACAACCAGAAGGGCAAAGAGTCGTGATCTTGATATGCCTTCTCCAGCAACTCGAAGGCAAGATCCCGCTCACCCAGTCCCGCGTACAAGCATAAAAGGGCTCTCGGCGAGACATATTCCCGCCGCAGCATCGCGAGCACTGTATCGCGCAAGGAGATCGCCGCCTCCATTTGTCCGGCTCTGGCATACGCATGCCCCAGGTACGCGATCGAAAAGGCGTCCCCGGATATCGCATAGGCTTTTTCGAACGCTTCTATGGCCTGTTCAAACCTGGACGAGCCCAGATGGGCGCAGCCAATAATATAGTAGGCGTGGAGCGAGTCTGGGAACAGATCCAGGGCCGCCCGGGCCTGCTGGAGCGCCGCGTCGTAGTCTTTCAAGAACAGGTGAATCCATGCCACGGCCGTGTTGACGTCCAGTGACAAGGGATCCAACTCCAGCGCGAGCCTCGCCTCCTCAATTGCTTTTGGATCTCCACGGACCACGGCGAGAAGAACGGCATGCATCACCCGCGCGCCTTCGTCGCTCGGATTCAGTTGAATGGCGCGGTGGATCTCAGTCTCGCACTTACCCAAATCCCAATCGCAGAGCCAACTGACCCATCCCAAAACCCAATGAGCAATGCTCAACCCGGGATCGAGCACGGTCGCGCGCAGTGCCAGTTCCTTAGCGCGCCGATAGGAGTCACTTGTCGGCATATGCCCCCAGAACCCCAGCAGAGAGTAATACTCGGCCAACCGGGCAAGCGCCGGCGCGTGGGAGGGGTCCCTCTCGAGCGCCATTTGCAGATACTGAAAGCTCTTCTGAAATCCTTCCCGAGAGTTCTTGTCCATGTGGTGGCAAGCCTTGAGGTAGGCTACGTGCGCCTGCGGGTCCACGGGACGGGGGCGGCAAAGTAGTGTCTGCTCCGCGGGCGACAGGGTCACTTGCACAGCCAGCGCCATGTCCCGAACGACCTGACCCTGAACCGTCTGGAGGTCGGCCATTTCGCATTGGTAGGCTTTCGACCACAGTTGTTGCTCAGGCGCCGGGTGCACAAGTTGAGCCGCGATGCGAACACTGCGACCCACCAGAAGAACGGAACCTTCGACGACCACATCTGCCTTCAACTCGTCGGCAATTGCCGGAAGGGTCTTCCGCGTGTCTTTCAGACGTAGCACGGATTGTCTTGAAATCACGCGCAAGCTGGTGACGTTCCCCAGTTCCATCCTCAGCGCATCGGATACAGCGTCAGCAAGAAAGTCCTGTTCGGGATCGTGGTTCAGATTCTCGAAAGGCAGCACTGCCAGCGTGTGCTCGACGGCACGGGCCCGCTCCACCCGGGCGATAAAGCGATATCCACGGCCAACCAGCGTCTCGATGTACCGCGGACGACGGGCTCGATCGCGCAGCGCATCCCGCAAACGGTTCACGGCGCTATTCAGGCTGTTTTGGAAATTGACGAAGACGCCTTCCGGCCAAAGCGATTTGACGAGTTCCTCGCGACCTACCAGCTCACCGTCGTGCTCCAGCAATGAAACGAGCAGCCCGAAGGACTTGTCCTGGAGCTGAACCCGCAGGCCGTGTTTGCGCAGTTCCCTGCTACGGGCATCGGCTTCGTACGGCCCGAACCGAAATACTCCACTGCCAGGGTCCGGGAGGCTCATACCGGAGTAGCATAGCGCCGGCCGAATTCGGAATCAACGCTCCTGAAATCATCTATTTGCAGCGTGAGATAGAAATAAGATCAAAACCGGCATCGCGAGTCATCATTTCGGCGCAAAATAACTGCCATAGGAGTTTGTATGCGGGGGACTATCCTGGCCCTGACATCCGTGATTGGTGCGGCCTCTTTGGACGCTCAAGACCTGGCCGGCGTCAAAGCAGTGGTTGCCAGCGAAAACACCAGCTACGCCTTGCTCTCCGACGGTACAGTGTGGGCGTGGGGAGAGGACGACACGTGGGATGAGATCGTTGGTGGCGGCCAAAACAGGCCGCTGCGGGTGCTCGACCTCGCCGATGTTGTGGCCATTGGCCCGGGTTGGGCTGTGAAAGCTGACGGGACGGTGTGGGGATACTCCATCGGCACAAACGCGGTTCGGGTACCCGGGCTTGGTGGAGTCATCGCCGTGGCCAGAGGGGCGTGGTACTCCAACCTGGCGTTGACGGGCGACGGGAACGTCTGGGTGTTTGGCTCCGCTGTAACCAACAACGGAATCCCCGAGTGGCCGGCCTCCAATACCGCAACGCGGGTGAGCGGACTGACCGACGTCGTAGCGATCACGGCGGGTGCCCGAAACAATCTCGCGTTGAAACGCGACGGGACGGTCTGGATATGGGGAGATAACCAGGACGGCTCGTTGGGCGACGGACTCACGGCGCCTGCGTCGATCGTCAACCAGCCAGTCTTTTCGACGCCGGTGCAGGTAGTCGGGCTGAGCGATGTCGTGGCGGTCGCGGCAGGCTATGGGCACAGCCTCGCGCTGAAAAGCGACGGAACCGTCGTGGCGTGGGGATTCAATGGTCATGGCCAGTTGGGCGACGGAACCACCGAGACTCGGGCGGCGCCGAGCCAGGTGAGCGGACTGGCTGACGTGGTCAAGATCTCAGCAGGCGATGCGCACAGTGTGGCAGTGAAGAGTGACGGCACCGTTTGGGCATGGGGAAGCAACGTGGGAGGCCAGTTGGGCGACAGGACAACAACGGACCGACTGCTGCCCGTTCAGGTCACGGGTCTGAGCGGGGCCGCAACTGTGACGGCGGGCCGGTACCACACCCTCACATTGAACCAAGACGGCACAATTTGGGCATGGGGAGACGATCAGTTCGGCCAACTGGGTGATGCAGGCGATGTGCTGCCGGGACCTTTGGACGCGCCATTGGGGCCCGTCCAGGTCGGCGGGTTGGCCGGAGTAACGAAGATCGCCGCGGGATCCACCCATAGCCTAGCAATGAAGAGCGACGGAACAGTCTGGGCTTGGGGCGACAATACCTCCGGTCAGCTGGGCGATGGGCACATCAGAGCAGCGGACTGGCCGGACCGGTCTACGCCGGTTAAGGTGAGCGGACCCGCCGGCGTGGCCGCCATGACGGGTGGCTACGGCGTGAGCCTGGCGGTCACCGGCGATGGTTCGGTCTGGACGTGGGGAGCAAACTTCGGCATTCCCGATGGGCACTCCGGACCGATAGCGACTCCGGTGCAGGTTAGCGGGCTATCCGGGGTGGTGTCGGTCAGGCCGTCTGTCTGCGGCTACCGCCCCGAGCGCGCAGCGTATCCAGCAGTTGGCTGTTACCTGGTGCTGCTTGAGGATGGAAGCCTCTGGGATTGGGGAGTCTGGTATGGCAGGGCCTCCACGGCTGAAATCGGCGATGTACAGATGGTCACCGCGTCCTGGGATCGGTACGTGGCCCTCAAGCACGATGGGACGGTCTGGGAGTGGGCCATACCTCGCCCGGAGCCGCCCTTGCCGGGGTCCTCCGCGCCGCCCGCGATGCCGACCCTGGTGCAGGGACTCTCAGACGTCATCGCAGTGGCGGCGCAATATCACAGCCTGGCGCTGAAACGGGATGGCACGGTCTGGGCTTGGGGAACCAACAATTACTTTGGTGAGTTGGGGGATGGAACGACACCGCCGCCGCTGGCCACCGGCGGCGAACGCACGACGCCGGTCCAGATCGCGGGGCTGACCGATGTAGTGGCGATCGACACCCGTGGCGATGAAATGTGCATAGGCTTCACGCACGGTCTCGCGCTGAAGCGCGACGGGACGGTCTGGGAGTGGCCTGTCTGGGAGTTCAAACCCTACCGGGCTGCGAAGTCACTGGTACCGGTCCAGGTGGCCGGGCTCAGCGATATAGCAGCCATCGCCGAGGGAGGCGGGCACAGCCTGGCCCTGAAACGCGACGGAACCGTCTGGGCCTGGGGCCAGAATATTTACGGCCAGTTGGGCGTCCGAACTTTCGCCATCCGGACGGCGCCGGTGAAAGTGGTTGCACCGGCCACCCAGTAAGCGGCAAAAGTAACCTGAACCCGGGTTGTTCTGACGCTCACGACCGCACCGGACAACATGGGCTGCAAAGTCAAATGCAGGCTATTTCAAATTACGCCACCCGGTAGGCCCGCAGCCTGTCTTCATCAAGTTCCACGCCGAGCCCGGGACGTTCGCTCGCCAACGCCTTGCCTTCGGCAAGCGCCAAGGCTTCGGTGAGGAGCTCATCGGTGTAGTACAGCGGGCCGATGATGTCGCAGGGGAAGTCTTCGGCGGTGATGCCGGGGGTTGCCAGTGCCAGGTGGATCATGGCGGCGGTTCCCACGCCCAGCTCGAGATTGCTCCCGATGGTGCAGCCCAGCATGGCGGCTTCCGCGATCGCCGCCGTTTTGCGGGCGGGCCCGATGCCCGCCGCCTTGCCGACGTAGACCGAGAGCGCATCGGCCGCGCCGGCGCGCACGATGGCGAGCGCGTCCTGCGGGGTGTAGACGCTCTCATCCGCCAGCACCGGTACGCTGACCTGCCGCCGCACCTCCGCCAGCCAACTCACGTCGCCGGGCGGTACAGGCTGTTCGGCGAACCAGATGCCGTACTCGCACAGGCGGCGGATCATGCTCACCGCCGTGCGGGGGCTCCACGCGCCGTTGGCGTCCACGCCCAGGCGTATGGCGGGGCCGATCACCTCGCGCACGGCGCGCACGCGCGCCACATCCTGCTCGGGATCGATCCCCACTTTGACCTTCATGGCCCGGAAGCCCCGCTCCAACGCCCAGGCCGCGATTTCCGCCGCGCGCGCGGGCTCCACGCCCGAAATCGACCACTTGGTGGGAATCGAATCCCGCACCGCTCCGCCCAGCAAGCGGTAGACGGGCAGGCCGGCGGCCTTGCCCAGAATGTCCCACAGCGCCATTTCCAGGGCGGCTTTGGTGAAGGCGTGCCCGTAAAGCGCGCCGCGCATGCGCGCGGTGAGCGCTTCGATGTCGCGCGCATCGCGCCCCGCGAGCGCGGGGGCCAGAATGCACTGGATGAAGTGCGCGGCGGTGACCTGGTCTTCCCCGCTCCAGCGCGGAGTGCAGGAGACTTCGCCCAGCCCGGTGATGCCTTCGTCCGTCCGCACCTTCACCAGCAGGAACGGCGATTCGGCGTGAACGCCGCCCTTGGCGCGGATGGCGAGTTCCGGCCGTATGGGGACCCGCACGGGGATGCATTCGATTTCGGAGATCTTCATAGGCTCACCGTTTCGGCAATACCTTTCGCGGCATGCGCAGGCCCACCGACCCCGCTACCGTGGCCACATCGTATCGGGCGTGAGTTCCAATCAGCAGGTGCGCCGCCCACGGTTCCAAGCCGTAATCCTTGACCAGCCAGTTGATCATGTCGCTCGTCGCGATCTGCAAGCCGCGATCAAGTGGGCTGGCGAATTCCGGCTGGCTCCCTATGCTGGCGATGTATTCCGCATTCTCCAGCCGGGGGGTCGCCAGGCGCGCGCTCTTTCGCAGTTCGACCGAGAACTCGACGTCCATGGACACCTCGATGCCGGTCCCCAGCGGCTCGCCGTCGCCCTGAAGCGCGTGCCCGTCGCCGATAAACAGCAACGCGCCGGGATGGTACACGGGCAGCAGCACGGTGGCGCCCTCGGCGATCTCGTTGTAATCGATGTTGCCGCCGTAGGAGCCGGAAATGCCCGAACTCGGCCCGAAATCGCCCCGCGCCGCCACGCCCACGCAGCCCAGCATGGGCCGCGCGGCAAACTCCATGCGGGCCGCCTTGCTCACGGGCTCGCGCAGCCGGACCGTGCCCGCGCGGATATCGATATCCCACGGCACGCCGTTGGCGCGCCGCTCGAACACCGCGCCCTCCCGGTACGTGTTCGGGTAGAGACCCTCGATGGAGTCGGGAGCCAGCGCAAACAGGCCGAGACGATAGCTGGTGTAGCCCCAGTTGCGGTTCATGCGAATCTTCTGAAACGTGACCGCGAGGGCGTCCCCGGGTTGAGCGCCTTCCACGTAAAAAGCCCCCGTGAGCGGATTGCCGGGCTCGGCCACAAGCTTGCCGTTCTCGTCGCGCCCGGAGGCGTCCAGCGTGCGCGTGACCACCGTATCGCCGGGTTTGACTTGCTTCAGGACCGCGTGGCGGTGATGAAACGAGTTGTAGAAAACCGTCGCGGCAACCCGGTGGGTTTCCGCGAGGCATATCGTCGAGAACAAAAGCAGCAGAACCAGACGAGTCATGTCTACACTCCAGCCGCCCAGGTGTTTCCACCCGCTTTGATGATGCCGCTGTCACGCAGGAACTCGGCGCCGTGCGCCGCCCCCGCAACCTCCTTCGGAACTTCAATGCGATAGCCGGCGGCTTCCAGCTTGCGCCGCGCTTCCGGATCGAAGTCGGCTGAAATCTCGAGCGGATCGCCGGTGATGGTGTGCAGGCGCGGCGCCGCGGCGGCTTCATAGACGCCGGCGCCCGCCGTAATCATTTGCGCCATGCGCACGGTGACGCTCACGATGCGCCGCCCGCCCCGCACCCCAATGGCGACATCGCGGTCCGGCATGCGGATGATCAGAGGGCAGACATTGTTCAGCGGCCGCTTGCGGGGACCGGGGGAATTCGGCAGCCCGGCATGCGGATCGAAGCGGCACATGCCGTGCCCGAGGATGATGCCGGTGTCCGGCACCGTGAGGCAAGAGCCGAACCATCCTCCCTGCGAGATGGTGGCGCTCACCAGGTTGCCCTCCGCGTCCGCCGCGGCCACGTGTACGGTGCCGTACGGGCTGGTTCCCGCTGGCGCCGTGCCCGCCAGCCGCGCCTTCCACATGCGCCGCAGGAGCTCCGCCAAAGCGGCCCAGTCCTCCGCCTCGGATTCGCCGAGCGCCGCCAGCACGCTGTAACCGCCGTTGGGCGGGATGGCGGTGTGGATCTGCGCGCCGCGGTACATGCCGGAGCACGGTTCGGTGACGCGCGGGCTGAAGGCCGCCATGTCCGCACGCGTCAGTATGCCGCCCTGCTGTTGCACGTAATCCGCGATGGCGCGGCCGATTTCTCCCTCATAGAAATCGCGCCAGCCCGCCTCGGCCAGCCGGTCCAGGGTGCGCTCCAGATCCGGACGAACCCAGCAGCTTCCCTGCGGCATGAACGCCACGGTGGAGGGGAATCGCGCGATCGCGTCGCGCTTGAATTCCACAAACTCCCGCACCGCTTCCCACGGCAGCGGCTGCTTCACCAGCTCCCGCGCGGGATCCACAATGGCGGCCCACGGCAGCCTCCCCCAACGCTGCCACAAGATCCCCACTCCGCCCATAAAGCCGGGGACGGCCACCGACAACGGCCCGTAGAGGTTGGCGTCGTTTTCGACCGAGCAGCCGTACTCCAGCTCGTTGATGCCGGGCCTGCCTTCGCGCACCGGGATGGTGCGGAACATGTCCTCGGCGGCCGCCGCCGGCGCCACCGAGTTGGCGTCGAGGGACCACACGCGCCCGGAGCCGCCCTCCAGCACCACCGCGGCCAGGACGTAACCGCCCACGTCTACCGCGGAAGGTTCCATCACGGCGCAGGCCAGGCACGCCGCCGCGGCCGCGTCCATGGCGTTGCCTCCGCGCTGGAAGATGGCGGCGCCCGCCCGCGCGCCCTCCGCCGGACCGGTCGCGACCGCGCCGCGAGAGCAGGTGATCTCAACGCCTTCCGTCATGGGATCTCCGGATGCTGAAAGCGGAACCACAGGAAGAAACCGTAGATCGACAGCACCGTGCTGATGAAAATCAGCCACCACAGGCGCAGGTCCTTCCAGCCGTGGTAGCGCAGCTTCTCCTGCGCCGGCAGGCCCGCATAGCTCGGGCTCCAGATGATGCCCTTGATCTTCTCCGGCGCGGGCCGCCGGGTAAGCAGCGAAGTGGCGATCATGACGATCATGCAGAAGATCCAGGAGAGCAGAGCGCGGTGCAGGTAGTTCGCGTAGGGCGCCAGCCACGGCTGCCGGAACAGATAGAATTGCAGCACCAGCGTGAACGAAAATCCGGCGGCGATGGTGGTGAGGGCGGCGGTCCCGTTCGCACGGCGCCACAACAAGCCCAGAGTGAAGATGACCGCGAACGGCGGCGCGATGTACGCGAAGCCCTCCTGGATCAGGATGAACAGCGAGCTCCGCGAGGTGCTGAACCACAGCGCGATCAGAATGCCCAACGCCATCACCACCGATCCGCTCCACTGCCCGAACACCACCAGCGAGCGCTCACTGGCGTTGGGACGGATCAGGCGCTTGTAGATATCCATGGTGAGGATGGTGGAGGTTGAGTTCAAAAGCGCCGAAAGGTGCGACATGAGCGCGGCCGCGATGGCCGCCAGGATCAGCCCGCGCAGCCCGCGCGGCACCAGCGCTTGAACCAGCAGGATGTAGGAGTGGTCCGGCCGCGGAAGGTTCGGAAACAGCTTGAAGGCGATGATGCCGGGGACCACGAAGAGGAACGGCGTCACGATGTGCAGGAACCCCGCCGTGATTACGCCCATGCGGGCGTTCCATTCGTCCCTGGCGCCCAGGCAGCGCTGCACGATGTGCTGGCTGGTGCAGTTGTACCAGATCCCCATGCTGAGGAAGCCGGTGAACACCCCCGTGAACGGAAAGATCTGGTTGGCCGGCTCGTGGAAGACCTGGAATTTCTGCGGGTACTCCCGCACCAGCTCGAACAGGCCGCCCACTTTCCCGAGCCCGATCACCGGCACCAGGATGCCTCCCACCAGCAGCACGATGATCTGCATGAAATCGGTCCAGGCCGCCGACTTGAGGCCTCCGTAGACGGTGTAGGCGCCGGTGAGCACACAGCAGCGTGTACACGATCCAGGCGTTCCAGCCGAAGGCGGCGATCACGATGCCGTGCGTGTAGCCGGCCCCCACCTGGGCGATGAAGTGATCGCTGCTGACCGCGGTGGCGATCATGGACGTGCCGACCACGTACCACGGCAGGCGCCGGTCGCCCATGAAGTAATCGCGCGGATTGCGCCTGCCCTTGCGGGCCACCAGAAACCCCACCGCCACCGTGAGCAGCAGGTACGCGGCAAAAATGAAGACCTCGTAGGAGGTCATGGCGACGCGCGGAGTCTCATGCATAGCGTTCGATTCGCAGCGCCTGCGGCCCTTCCCAGCGGCACCGCCGGCAGGCCTGCGCAAAACTCGTCCAATCGTATTTCCAGTCGCCGGGGATGCGCGCGAAAAGGCTGGCGTGGGTGGGCACCCCCTCGGGTCCTTTCAGGCTCACACCGCGGCCGTAGACCAGGCAGATCTCGCCTACGCCGCCCTTGCGGCTGGTGACGTTGCCGCCGGGATCGTGGAAGTAGAGCAACTCCCCCGGCAGCGGCAGCGCGGTGAGGTTCTGCTCGGGCGCCGGCTGCGGCCGCTCGACGAGCACAAACACCTCCGCTCCCGAGTACATCCCGTGGATGGCCCGGCTCTCGACGGGCAGCAATCCCCAGATGTACGCGCACACCTCGGGCGCTTCGTCATCGAGCAGTTCCGCGATCGCGGACTCGCCCGTGGCGGGAAAGCTGAGGCGGATCTTTCTGCGCTCAGATGCCGGCGGCATGGCCTTCCCTCCGGCAGTCCACGGCTCCCTGGAGCCATCCGTCACGCCACACAATTGCGTTCATATCGTTGTTGGAAGCCCTGTATTCGAGCCGATGGCCGCGGGACTCGAGCGCGCGCGTCACCTCGGCCGGAAAGCCGCGTTCCAGGTACAACACGTCCGGCAGCCACTGATGATGGACCCGCGGCGCGTTCACCGCGTCCTGCGGGTTCCAGCCGAATTCCAGCATGTAGAGCAGCGCTTGCAGCACGGCGGTGGGAATAGTGGGGCCGCCGGGAGTCCCCAGGA
This sequence comes from Bryobacteraceae bacterium, assembly GCA_041946965.1. Taxonomy (GTDB): domain Bacteria; phylum Acidobacteriota; class Terriglobia; order Bryobacterales; family Bryobacteraceae; genus JBHGBM01. Next base: position 58,436 of record JBHGBM010000018.1, on the reverse strand, counting down.
CCGCTTCCGGCCGTCCCTCGCGGCAGACCAGCGTGGGGGTCATCGACGATACGGGGCGCTTTCCCGGACCGATGGCATTATCTTCGCCCTCCACCAGTCCGTACTGGTTCGGCTCGCCCGGCCGCACCGCGAAGTTGTCCATGTTGTTGTTCAGCAGAAACCCGAGCCCCGGCACGGTGACGCCGCACCCGTACATGCCGTTCAGGGTGAAGGTCAGCGCCGCGGCGTTGCCCTCGCAGTCGAGCACCGAGAGATGCGTGGTGCAAGCGGATTCCGCAAGGCCGCGGCCGGCGCGCCGGGCGAAACTCTTCTTCGCCGCCTCCGCGACCGAGTGCAGGAACAGGGCCGAGGCCGGCCCGTCTTCGGCGAACGGCGTCCCTTCCAGCGCGGCGAGCATTTCGAGCAAAGCGCGTCCTCCGGCGCTGGAAGGCGGCATGGTCCGGATCTCGCTGCCACGGTACACGCCCGTCAACGGCCGGCATTCGGCGCAGGTGTAGGAGGCCAGGTCGGACTTGCGGATCAGCCCGCCGCCCGCCGCGAGTTTTTCCGCGGTCTCTCCCTCGTAAAACTCGGCGGCGCCGTGGCGCGCGATGCGCTCGAGCGTTGCCGCCAGCTCGGGCTGCCGCAGGATCTCTCCGGCCTCAAACGGACGCCCGCCGCGCAACAGGATGCGGTGCGACTCCGGGTCGCGGTAAAGCGCTGCGCAGGCGGCGAGCATCCGCGAGCGCAACCAGGTGACCGCGTGCCCTTCCGCGGCCAGCGCGACGGCCGGCGCCAGCAGGCGCGCCCAGGGCAGCGAACCCGCCCGGCGATGCGCTTCGGCCAGACCCTTCACGGTGCCCGGCGTGGCCGCCGCCCAGGGACCTATGCGCGACGCCTCCGCCGGCATCCCGGCGAACAGGTCGCGGTGCGCGGCGGCGGGCGCCTGCTCGCGAAAATCTAGGCAGAGCGACTGCCCGTTCACGTGCGCGACCAGGTGGCCGCCTCCCCCCAGACCGCACATGCCGGGTTGGGTCACGCACAGCGCGAAAGCCGCGGCCACGGCCGCATCGATCACATTGCCGCCCTCGCGCAGAACCGCGACCCCGGCTTCGGTGGCGCGCCGGTCCGCGGTGGCCACCATGGCGCGCCGGCTGTAGACGGGCAAGGCTCCCCAGTGCTCGAACTTCTTAGGCGCGCTCACCAAATTCCAATTCTCCCGTGGCGAACGCCGCCACCAGGGAGCAGGCCGCGTCGACCGCGGCATCCAGGAACCGCTCGCCCTTTGGGGCCGAGGCGTGGCTGGGGCACCCGAGCGTGCCGTTGGCCGAGAGCTCGTCGAAGTTGCGAACCATGTAGTAGGGCTGCGGGCGCAGCATGTCGAAGAGGCGGTAACCGGATTCGCCTGCGGTGCCGTCGTCGGCGGCCCGCTCGAGATGCACCTGATCGGGATGAAGCGCAAGCATGATGGAGGTTTCCATCTCGCAGGCGTGTCCCATGCCGCCGCGCGGGGAGCTGCGGATGCGGGAAAACGCCTCGGCGGCCAGGGTCCAGTAGGAAGCGAACGCCACGCGAAGACCGGGCAGTTCGGTCTTCAGCGCGCACATCGCCGCGCGGCAAGGCACGTCGTTGCCGCCGTGGCCGTTCAACAGGAAGATGCGGCGCAACCCCATGCCCGCCAGCGAGCGGCACACGGAGCCGATCAGGCCCACGTACGCTTCGAGATCCAGACCGACGCATCCGAATTTCGCATGGTGCGCGGAGTAGCCCACAGGTTGGACGGGGGCCAGGACCACTTGCGCGGGCAGCCTTTGCTCGATGCGCCGCGCGATCTCGGAGACGATCGCGGTGTCGGTCCACAGGGGCAGGTGGGGGCCGTGTTGTTCGAGCGAGCCCAGCGGCACGACACACACCCGCGACACCGCTTCCGGTATCTCGGGCCACGAGAGCTGTGCCAGTAACATGTCGCCTCCGGCGCGAACGATGATAGCACGGAACAGAAATCGCGCGCGATTCAGGCCCCGGCGGCTTCGGCTTTCGCGATGACGCCGTTCAGATGTGCGAGACTGCGCGCGGCCTGCTCCGGCGTGCCGCACTCCACCGAGAGCACGCCGCTCCAGTTGGCGGCCCGCAGAATGCCGGTCACCCTGGCCCAATCGATCACGCCGTCGCCGCACGCGCAGCCGACCGGCGTGCCGGTCACCTTGCCCCGCTCGGCATCGGCCTGCTGGATGGAGATGTCCTTGGCGTGGATGTGGACCAGCAGAGGCAGCGCGGCCCTCAGTCCCTCATACGGATCCACACCGCCCAGAAACGCGTTTCCGGTGTCGTAGTTGATCTTCAGGAAGGGCGATGGGACCAGAGTCGCGATCCTCAGCAGGCCCTCGGTGGTCCTGGTGATGGCCTGGTGCGGTTCGATGGCCACGTAGATGCCGTACTTCCCGGCGATGCGCAGCACCGCGCTGAGCGTGTATTTGATGACCTGGAAAGCCTCTTCCGCCGGCACCCACGGAGGCCGGATGCCTTCGTCGGTGTTGACGATGGGAGCGCCGAGCGCGGCGGCGAAGCGGATGGCGCGGCTGAGGTACGGCACCGCCACCTCCGGCCGCATCAGCGGCGAATGCGCGCTGAGGCTGCACGGCCTCAGCCCGTGTTCGTCCAGAATCTCCTTCATCACGAGCGGGTCGTCGTCCATCGGGAAGGAGTGGAAATATCCGCCCTCGCTCAGCAGCTCGCGCCCGTCGTGCACCAGCGGCTCCACCATCTTGTAGCCGATCTTCGCCGCGCGCTCCACACCCTCGCGGAAGGACTTGTCTTCGCAGCGGATGAACTCCATGTTGACGCTGACGGCAATGGCCAAAACGCGTGCACCTCCGTTTCCGGGGCAATTATACCTTCCCGGCTTCCGGAGGCGTATGATGAACACATCATTTGCCGGAAGGAGGCTGCATGATCCGTTCACGCGAATCGCACCATCACCGGGCTGCCCTTGCCCTTTTAGCCATCCTGCTGGCGGCACCCGCCCCCGGGCAGACGATCACCGGATCCATCACCGGCGCCGTCCAGGATTCGGCCGGCCTGGCGGCCGCGGGCGCCGAGGTGGTTCTCACCCAGACGGCCACCGGAGCCACGCGCAAGCTCGCGACCAACGAGCGAGGCGGATTCGTCTTCAGCAGCGTTCAGCCGGGCGAGTACGACGTGGTGGTCACCATGTCCGGCTTCAAGAGCGTGGAGCGCAAGGCGGTGCGCCTTACGGCGTCTGAGACGCTCTCGCTCGGCGATATCGTCCTCGAAGTGGGCGCGGTGAGCGAGCGCATCACCGTGACGGCTGAAGGCACAACCGTGCAGACGGCGAGTTCGGAACGCTCCGGCGTGGTCACCGGCGGGCAGGTGGAGAACCTGCTGATCAAGGGCCGGAACGTCACCTCGCTGCTCGGACTGCTGCCGGGAGTGGTGGACCTGGCCGACAGCGATTCGCCCGAGCGCAACTTCAATATCTACGTGCAGGGAAACCGTCGCAACACCAACGCATTCATGCTGGACGGCATGTCGCTCAACGCCATCGGCAACAACTTCAACGTGCTGGTGGGGGTAAGCCAGGATGCGGTGGCCGAGGTCAAGATTCTGCTGGGCAACTACCAGGCCGAGTACGGCCGCATGTCCGGGGCCAACATCCAGATCGTCACCAAATCGGGCACGCGCGATTTCCACGGGCTGGCAAGCTACTTCAAACGCCATGAGCAGTTCAACGCGAACAACTTTTTCAACAACAGGCTGGGGGTGGTCAAGCCCCGCTACCGGTTCAATACCTGGAACTACACCATCGGCGGGCCGGTCACCATTCCCCGGAAGTTCAACACCGACCGGGACAAACTGTTTTTCTTCTTCTCGCAGGAATACTGGCCGCTGAAGGTGAGCCGTCCCGTGGCGCAGTTGACCGTTCCCACGCTGCTCGAGCGCAACGGAGACTTCTCGCAGTCGGTGGATCTCAATAACCGCCTCATCACCGTGCGCGACCCCACGACGGGTCAGGCTTTTCCGGGCAACCGCGTGCCGGCAGGCCGTATCGACGCCAACGGGCAGGCGCTGTTGAAGTTCTTTCCGGAGCCGAATTTCTTCGACCGGAACCTTTCGGCGGGCCGTTACAATTACGTATTTCAGACCGACAATTCGACCCCGCAGCGCACCGAGACCCTGAAGATCGACTACAACCTGAATTCGAACAACCTGCTGTTCGGGAACTTCACCGGCTACTCCGACGTGCAGGAAGGCGCCATCGGCATTTCCTCCTCGGGCAGCACGAACTGGCCGCAGATGCGCAAGACGTTCAACAACCAGGGGAAGAGTTTCATCGGGCGTTACCAGCGCATTTTCTCCCCCACCCTGATCAATGAGCTCACCTTGGGCTTCATTCACCGCCCCGCCGACGACGTGGTGAACGAGGAGGAAATGCGCCGCAACCAGCGCGATTCCATCGGCTACCGCCTGGGGCAGTTCAACCCGGCCGCCAATCCCCTGAAAATGATTCCGAACGCCACGTACGGCGGCGTCACGAGTCCCGCGAATCTGATAATCGAGGGGCGCTTCCCGCTTCGAACCACCCACGACTCTTTCAGCTTGACGAACAACCTGACCAAGAGCTTCAGCGCCCACACGGTCAAGGGCGGAGTCTACTACGACCGCATCTGGCGGAACGCCGCCAACGCGGTGGTTTTCAACGGCGCGTTCGATTTCGGCCGCAACGTGAACAACCCGCTCGATACGGGTTATGCTTACTCCAACGGCGTTCTCGGTATCTTCAATAGTTACAACGAAGCTTCCAATCGTCCCTTTCTGCATTTCCGGTTGAGTAACATCGAGTGGTTCGTGCAGGATAACTGGAAAGTGACGCGCCGCCTGACGTTCGACTACGGAATGCGGTTTGCACTGGTGCTGCCGCTGTTCGAGCAGGACAACCTGGTCTCCGGCTTCGTCCCCAGCCGCTTCGACCCGGCTCGCGCGGTGAAGTTGATCGCGCCCGCGAGGTCCGGCTCAAGCCGCGTGGGCGTACACCCGGTGACGGGCCAGGTGTACCCGGCCGCCAACATCGGCGCGATCGCCCCAGGCACAGGAGACCCCGATAACGGCCTGGTGGTCACCGCGAAAGACGCGAGCTATCCGCGGTCGCTCATCGATAACCGCGGCGTGCATTTCGGACCGCGCCTCGGCTTCGCCTACGACGTGTTCGGCAACGCCAAAACCGCCATCCGCGGCGGCTTCGGCATGTTCTACAACCGGCAGAACCTGGACGCGGTGCTGAATCCCTTCACCACACAATCGCCGCTCGTCCAGACCCCGGTGATTACGTTCGGCGCCATGGCGACTCTGTTGAGTTCGTCCGGCCTGCTTTCGCCGCAGAACGTCCTGGGCATCGACCGCGCCGGCCACATCCCCACGGTGATGAACTTCAGCCTCTCCGTCCAGCAGCGCATCGGCTTCGGAACGGTCCTGGACCTCGGTTACTCCGGTTCCCTGGGGCGTCACCTCATGTGGCAGCGCAATCTGAACGCCATCGCCTTCGGCGCCAATTTCGATCCCAGGAACCTGGATCCGACCGTAGCGAACACGCCCATGCCGGCGCCGTTTCTCCGGCCCATGCAGGGTTATAACGACGTCAATTTCCGCGAGTGGGCCTCCTCGTCGAATTACCACTCGCTCCAGGCCAGCGCCAACCGGCGTTTCGCCCGCGGCCTGCAATTCGGCGCCTCCTGGACGTGGTCGAAGGCGATGGATTTCAACGACGACGACACCGGAACCGTCAGCACCCTGGTGCCGGTCCGGGTGTGGAACTACGGCCTCGCCTCTTTTGACCGGACCCACCTATTGAAGGTCAACTGGCTGTGGGACGTGCCCAAGTCGGGCCTCTCGAACCCGGTAGCGCGCAGAGCGCTCGACGGCTGGCAGGTATCCGGCATTGCGAGCTTCGTCAGCGGCGCTCCGTCGGGCGTAAGCTACAGCACGACGACTTCGACCGACATTACCGGCTCGCCTACCGACGGCGCCCGCATCGTGGTGAACGGAAACCCGGTGCTGCCCAAGAGCGAGCGCACCTTCAGCCGCAACTTCCGCACCGAGGTATTCAGCCTGCCCGCGCGCGGCACCTATGGCAACGCCGCCAAGAACCTGATCCGCGGCCCCGGCATCAATAACTGGGACATCGCCGTGTTCAAGAGCGTCCCGATCCGCGAGCCGTTCCAGATCCAGTTCCGCACGGAGTTGTACAACGCCTTCAACCACACCCAGTTCTCGAGCCTGGACACCGCCGCCCGCTTCGACCCGGCCGGCATCCAGGTGAACCAGCGTCTCGGCGAATACACGGCGGCGCGGAACCCGCGGCAAATCCAGTTCGCGCTGCGTTTCAGTTTCTGAAACATAGGCCGGGCCTTCAGACCTGGCCGTATAATCTTTTGCGGGAGGTTCCGATGTCGCATTCCGATTCGCGCTTTCTGACTACCCGGCGGGGCTTCTGCGCGTCGGCTCTCACGGCCGCCCCGCTGCCGCTCACGGCGGCCTCCCAGCCAACTCAGCCGGGACCGGCGATCGTGCGAAAGGCCTATGTGGCGGCGCCGAAGCCGACCTGGCCCCGCCCCGGCGTGGACGTGGCAGGCACGCGGGCCGAAATCGAAAGCAGGCTTTCCGAAATCGAGCGGCGCCACGCCGGAATCGTGAAATTCACCGGCGGCGAGCTGGTCCGCACCATGGACGATGCACAGGCCTGGGTGAAATCGCTCGATAGAGAAGCCACCGACGGCAACCTGGTCATCACCATCACTTCGGGTTCGGACGGCATGGTGCGGGCCATCGGCCAGAGCGGCCTGCCTACGCTGCTCTTCTCCCGCCCCTACGCGGGCCACGCGTGGGGCTCGTTTTCCGAGTTCGCGCAGGCGGGGAATAAGGCCGATGTGCTGGCCTCCTCGGATTTCGACGACCTGGATGTCTACGTTCGCATCTTTTACACCATCCACTCCATGAGGAAGAACAAGCTCATCGTGGTGGTGCCCGGCTCGAAACCTTCCCGGGAATCGGAGGAGTACAGCAAACATTTCGGCACGCGTTTCCAATACATGTCCTACGGCGATGTGACCGCCGCCTACGACCGTGTGAGCGAAGCCGCCGCGGCCAAGGAGGCGGAGCGTTACGCGGCCGGGGCGCTGCGGGTGGTGGAGGCGACGCCGGATCACGTCCGGCGCGCCACGCGCTTCTACCTCGGAGTGAAGGAGTTGCTTGCCCGGGAAAACGCGGCGGGCATCACCATGGATTGCCTGGGCGGGCTGAACCGCCGGGAGTTGCCCGCCTATCCGTGCGTCGCCTGGTCGCGCCTCGACGACGAAGGTCTCTTCGGCGTCTGCCAGGCCGACCTCGGGTGCGCCATGACCCAAATGCTGCTCACGCCGTTCTCCGGCAAGCCCGGCTACCTGTTCAACGTCGTCATCGACACAAGCCGCAACGAGATCGTGCAGTCCCACTGCACCGCCCCGACCGCGATGCACGGCCTCGGCAGGCCCGGGGCGCCGTACATCCTGCGCACGCATCTGGAAACCAACGACGGGGCGGCGCTCCAGGTGCTGCTGCCGATCGGCGAGACCGTGACGGTGTCGAGGTTCCTCCAGCCCAGGCGGCTGGCGGCCTCCACCGCCGAGGTGATCGCCAACGTCGACAGCGATTCCGGCTGCCGCACGCAAATCCGCACCCGCGTCAAGGACGCCCGCAAGATGCTGGCGAATTTCAAGGGCATCGTCCATCGCGTCACGTACTACGGCGACTACACCGGCCCGTTGGAGAAGATGAGCCGGCTCATGGCCTTCGATCTCGTGCACGAGATGTGAGGGACGACCTGTGCGAAATGTCCGTATTGCCCCGGGGGGGCCGGGTGGTGTAAAAGACAGGCAAGGTGCCTATGTCCCTTGTGAAACTCGTTCCACTCTTGCTGCCGGCTTTCTTCCTCCTGACGCTGCCGCTGCCCGGCCAGGAGTTCCGCGCGGTGATCACCGGCCATGTGATGGACCCGACGGGCGCGGTGATTCCCGGAGCGACCGTAACAGTCATTAGCGTCGATACCAAGCAGGCCTATACCGCCAAGAGCGATGCCTCCGGCGTCTACACGATCCTTTACCTGCTGCCCGGCCGGTACACCATTCTGGTGGAGGCCGCCGGGTTTCAGCGGACAAACTACAGCAACGTCATTCTGGAATCCGCGCAGAAGCTCAGCCTCAACGTGACCATGGCGCTGGGCTCGGTGGAGCAGGAGGTCACCGTCACCGCCTCGCCGGGGCTGCTGGAGTCGGCCACGGCGTCGATCGGCGGCGTGGTGGACCAGGCGCGGGTGGAGAACATGCCCTCCACCGGGCGGCAGGTGTGGATGGACCTGGCGTTCACCCAGGGCATCCGGCTGACCAACAACGGTTTCGATACCACCCCGCGCAATAACGGCGACCGCTATACGGTAAACGGCTCGCCGGTGGATTCCAACGCTTTCTATCTCAACGGCGCTCCGGTCAGCGACCAAGGCGTCTGGTACTTCGTCCCCAACCAGGATGCCGTTCAGGAATTGCAGGGCGGCACCTCCTATGACGCGCAATACGGCCGGGCGGCGGGCGGCTCCTTCAACGTCAACGTCAAGGCGGGTACCAACCGGCTGCGCGGCGCCGTGTACGACAATTTCGGGCACGAGGCGCTGAATGCCAACTCGGTGCAGAACAACCGCGCCGGCATCAAGAAGAGCCTCAACCGGCGGCATACGTTCGGGGGCGTGGTGGGCGGGCCCATACGCACCGACAAGACCTTCTTCTTCGCCAGCTATGAAGGTTTCCGGCAGAACTTCCCGACCACCCCGCAGGGCAGCGTGCCGCCCATGGATTGGCGTACCGGGAATTTTTCGCAGTCCGGCTACAACATCTACGACCCGGTCTCCACCACCTGCACCAGGACGAACCCCCAGGGACAGTGCAGCCTGTACGGACGCAGCCAGTTCCCGGGCAACATCATCCCGGCCAGCCGCATCAACCCCATCGGGAGGGCCATCACGAACCTCTACCCCGAGCCCACCAACCCGGGGGTGCGGAACAACTACGTGGTGCCGGGCGCGCGCGATTTCATGTACGACCAGTACATCGGCCGCATCGATCAGAATTTCTCGGCCAACACCCGGCTGTACGGCCTGTTCACCTACCAGAAGAACGGCAACCACGGCCCCGGCAACGCCTTCACTAACGTCGCCACCACCAAGACCGTGACGGGCGGCAAGAACATCACCTCCATCCTGTCGTTGACGCGGGTGATTTCCCCCACGCTGGTCTCCGACCTGAGGCTGTCTTTCGTCCGCTACACCAGTTGGACCATCACGGGCACCGCCATCCAGGAGAAGTTCACGGGCGACAAGATCGGCGGGCTGCAAATGCCGCTGGTGCCCAGCACCACCCACCTGAACGTCGTTCCGCAGATCGCGGTGAACGGCTATACCACCTTGTTCGGCAACACGCAGAACGGAAGCATCAACAACGACTGGGATTTCGGCGCCAACCTCGCGCATATCCGCGGGCCGCACAATCTGCGCTACGGCTTCGAGTTCATGAACGTGCAGTCGGGAGATTCCGGGATACCGGGGCGGCCCAACGGCACCTTCACTTTCAATCCGAACTGGACGCAGAGCAATCCGCAAGCGGCAACCACCGGACACGGGCTGGGGCCGGCCACGCTGCTGCTGGGGTACCCGAGCTCCGGCAGCGTCTCCTGGGACTCCAACCTGTACGTGAGCTATCACTACTACGGGCTTTACGTCCAGGACGACTTCAAGGCCGGCAAGAACGTCACGCTGAACCTCGGGCTGCGGTGGGACGTCAACAAATCGCCGAGCGAGCGCTTCAACCGCATTAACGCGGGCTTCTGCTTCAGTTGTGAAAACCCGTATACGTCGAAAATCGATTACGGCCGGTTCCCGAACCTCCAGCGGCCGCTGCGGGGCGGGTTGATGTTCGCCGGGGCGGGCGCCCCGCGCACGCCGTTCCAGGTGCAGTGGCACAACTGGCAGCCGCGGTTCGGCGTCAGTTGGGCGGCCACGCCGAAGATGGTGTTCCGCGCCGGCTACGGCATCTACTATTCGTGGGGGCGGTTGGCCACCGATTCCATCGGGTTCAACCAGAGCACTCCTTACATCAGTTCGCTCGACGGCAACCTGACGCCCACCAACTATTTCTTCTCGGGCCGCCCCTTCCCGGACGGGGTGCTGGCGCCGGCGGGATCGAGCCTGGGTCTGGCGACGCAGGCGGGCCAGGGGATCACCTACGCGAGTCCGGACCGCCGCATCCCCCACACGCAGCACTGGTCGATCGGGTTGCAGCGGGCGCTGCGGGGGCAAATCGCGCTAGGCATCGAATACGCCGGGAGTCACACCCACGGGCTGCCGCTGAGCACCTCCTGGGACACCATCAGTTGGGATCAGCAGGCGGCCTGCTTCAAGGACAACGCCATCTGCAACACCAACGTGCCCAACCCGTTCTTCGGCGTGGTTCCCGCGGCGGCGCCGCTGGGCGCCTCGCAAGTGATCCGCGCCTGGCAGCTCACGCGGCCGTACCCGCTGTTCAACGGCGTCACGCAGAGCGACAACCCGTGCGGCGAATCCGATTACCACGCCTTGCAGGTCCGCCTGGAGCGCAAGATCAGGAGCGCCAATTTCATCCTCAACTACACGTATTCGAACTGGATGGACGAGACCCGCTTCCTCAACAACGGCGAGTTCATCGACCCCAAGCCGTGGCGCGGCTTGAACACCGCCGACCGCCGGCACTACATCAGCTTCAACGGCGTGCTGCCGCTGCCGTTCGGCGAGGGCGGCTCGCTGGCGCGGGGCGCTTCGGGCATCTGGGGTGCGCTGCTCAACCACTGGCTGCTGGATTCGAGCATCATTTGGGGTACGGGGACGCCGCTTGAAATTCCGGCGGCGAACTTCTACGGACCCGGCTGCACCAGTTACATGCCCGCCGGGGGGCAAACCGCGGCTCAGTGGATCAACAACGACCTCAGTTGCTACCACAACCTCCAGCCGTGGGAGGCGCGGACCACCCCGCTCAGCGTCGGCGCCATGCGCGACCCCGCGCGGTTCAACTTCAACGGGGCGGTGCACAAGCGCTTCGCGCTGCCGCGGGAGGGCATGTTCATCCAATTCCGGGTGGAGGCGGTGAACGCGGCCAACCACCCCGGCTACGGCGGGCCGAACCTGACGGTATCGGCGAAGCCCTCCTTCACTCCCTGGGTCGGATGGACGGGGTTCGGCACTCTGCCCCTGAACCAGGATGGCACCGCCCGCGTGCTGATCACTTCGTTGAAGATCCTGTTCTGAACGGCCGTGAGTTGGAACGATCCCGCCGCGTGAGGGTCTTATGAAAGCGAGAACGCTTGCGCTCCTGACAGTCTGGTGTGGTCCGGCCCTGGCGCAGGACCCCGATCTTCTTCTGAAGGACTACGCGCCGCGCACCAAACTGGCGGTCAAGAGCACACCGGTCGAACGCGCGCGGTTCCCCGTGATCGACGTGCACCTTCACATGAACCCGGAGGGTGATCCTCTCGAAACCGCGCGCGTGATGAGCGGCCTGAACCTCGAAACCATCCTGGCGCTGGGCAACGGCAACATGCGCGGCGAGGCCGTGAAGCAGTTCGTCGCGAAATGGGTGCGGCCGTTTCCCTCGCGCTTCGGTGTCATGGCGAACCTGGATGGGCAGCCGGTCAACGATCCCGAGTTCACCCGCAAAGCGGTGGCGCAGCTCCGCGAAGACGTCAGGAACGGCGCCGTAGCGCTGAAAATCTTCAAACAACTCGGCCTGGTCTGGAGGGACACCCAGGGCCGGCTGATCCGGCCGGACGATCCGCGCTTCGATCCTATCTGGGACGTTTGCGCGGAGTTGAACATCCCAGTCCTGATTCACGTCAACGACGTAAGTTCCTTCTTCGACCCCGTGGACCGGTTCAACGAGCGCTACCTGTCGCTGGCCTTCGATCGCCGGTCTTCCTGGTACGGCAAGGTGGACGTGACCCACGAACAGCTCATGGAGTGGTTCGAAAACATCATCGCCAAACATCCCAGGACCACGTTCATCGGCGCCCACGTCGGCATGCACTATGAACACCTGCACACGGGCGCGCGCTGGCTGGACACCTACCCGAACCTGTATTACGACATCTCGGCGAGCTGCAAACACCTGGGACGGCAGCCGTACACCGCCCGGCGATTCCTCATCAAGTACCAGGACCGCATCCTGTTCGGGACCGACATCGGCAGCAGCCCGCAGCCGGAAGTGTATCGCTACATGTTCCGCGTGCTCGAGACCGACGACGAGTACTTCGATCACGTCGAACCCCGCGCGGGCCTGCCATGGAAGCTTTACGGCCTGTACCTGCCCGATCGGGTGCTGGAAAAGATATACTCGCTGAACGCCAGAAAGCTGTTCAAGTTCGGAGGACCAAGGTGAGGATTTCAAGAAGAGACCTGGCCGCCATCTTCGCGGGCGGCGCGGTGACGCGGGCCCAGACCAGGATCCGGGTGGGCTGCCAGACGCGCGCGTACGGTTCCCCCATACGCGACCGGGCGCAATTGCTCTCCGTGTTGGAGGACCTGGCCGCCGCCGGGTACGAAGGGTTCGAGACCAACTTCGCCAGCCTGGAATCGAGCTTCGAAGATCCCGCTCCCGTGCGCGCGGAAATCGAGAAGCGCCGCATCAAGCTGATCGGCTTGCACGGCACGGTGAACTTCACCAATCCCGCTCATCTGCAAAAGGACCGCGCCCAGCTTGACCGGCTGGCGGCGGCCTGCAAGGGCTTGGGGGCGGAACTTCTCATCCTCAGCAGCAACGGCGTGCCGCGGGATTCCGGCGGCGGCCTGCAACAGGCCGCGTTGAAGCTGCGCTGCGAGGAACTGAACCGTGCCGGCGCCGCCTGCCGCGCTCTGGGCGTCCGTCTCGCCACGCATAACCATGCCAAGGAGGTGGAGAACAACGGAGAGGAAGTGGAAGCGGTCCTGGAGCGGACCGAAGCCCGGAACCTTTCCATGCTGATGGATGCCGCCTACGTGCATGGCGCCGGGCTCGACGTCCCGGCCTTCTTCCGCAAACACCGCCGCCGTATTGCCGGTGTCCACGTGCGCGATCAGCGGGACGGCAAGGAAGTGGACCTGGGCAAGGGCAATCTCGATCTCAAAGGCATCGGTGAGGCGCTGCGGGATACGGGCTGGTCCGGCTGGGTCATTCTGGAAATCAACAGGCGCGCCGGCGTCTCCAGCCGCGAACTGGTCGAGTACAGCCGGAAATTCATGCGCGAGGTGATGAAGATTTAGTATTGCCACGGATGGACACGGATTGATTTCCTGATTCCGATCCGTTGTGCATCCGTGGCTATTCCCTTTCCGCAGCCCGACAGGAGGTTCACATGTCCATCCCAAGACGAGCAATGCTGGCCGGCGCGGGCGCGCTTGCGCTGCGCGGCCAGGCCCCGGAGAGAAAACTGAAACTGGCCTTCATCGGCACGGGGCACCGCACCTGGGCCCACATACAGGTCCTGAAGGCCATCCCCGATTTCGAAGTCGTCGCGCTGGCAGACCCCACCCCGGAGTTCCGCGACCGCGCGGCAAGCCTCGTGGGCCAAGGCGTCAAGACCTACGCGAGTTACCAGGAGATGCTCGCCAGGGAGAAGGACCTGGACGGCGTGGTGGTGGTGACGCCGAATTTCCTGCACGCCGAAGCCGCTGTAGCCGCGCTCTCGAGCGGACGCCACGTGCTGTGCGAAAAGCCTATGGCGACCTCCGTGGAAGAGGCCAACAGCATGATCGCGGCGGCCGAAAAGGCCGGCAAGACGCTCCAGATCGGCTTGCAGATGCGCTACGACCCCCTGTACACCAAACTGGCCGAGATCGTAGCGGCCGGCCGCATCGGAACCGTGCAATACGTCAGCGGCAATCTCTTCCGCGGGGACTGGAATCCGAAGAGCTGGCGCTATACCGATCCCCGGACGGGAACGGCCACCAACTGGCGTTTCCTCACCCGGACTGCCGGCAGCAGCCTGATGGAGGACGGCATCCACGAAATCGATGTCCTGAACTGGATGATCGGCAGCCGGGTTACCCGCGTCTACGCCACCGGCGGGAACAACGTTCTGAAAGACCGTGAAACCATCGATCACGCCGGCGTCCTCGTGGATTACGAAAACGGTGTGAAGTTCGCGTTCGAGTTCTGCATCTTCGCGCCCAATTCCGGCCCGGCGTCGCGCCGCATGGCGCTCATCGGCACCGAGGGCAACATTCAGGTGGCGCAGAACAAGATCGTGCTGCGCGGCAAGACCGGGGCTGCGCAGGATATCGAAGTGGCCGAGCGCGCCCCGAAGACCATCGGCGCCCGCCAGGTCGGCCCCGACCAGGATATCGGAACCTATCGCCAGTACCTCGCCTTCGCCCGCAGCATCCGGACCGGCGAAAAGCCGTTCTGCGGCGGCCAGAGTTCCAAGGAGGTTTTGAAGATCTCGCTGCTCGCCGAGAAGTCGCTGCGCGAAAAGAGGATCATGCGCTGGAGCGATCTGCCGGCATAGGAGAAGCCGCGGTGGAGCCTTCGTATCCGAAGATTCGATGGTGGCTGCTGGCGATGGTCTCCATCGCGTTCGTCATCAACTTCCTCGACCGCCAGGTGCTCTCGGTGCTGGCGCCGACCATTCGCCGCGAGCTGAGCCTCTCCAACAGCCAGTACGGAATCATCGTGTTCTGTTTCCTGCTGGGCATGGCGGTTTTCCAGGTTCCCAACGGGCTGCTGATGGACCGCGCCGGCGCCCGCCGCGGTTTCACCCTGATCGTGCTGTTCTGGTCCGCGGCCAGTTTCCTGCACGCGGCCGCGCGTTCCGTGCTGCACTTCGGGGTATTGCGTTTCTGCCTCGGCGCCGCGGAATGCGGAAACTACACCGGCGGGCTGAAACTGGTAGCCCAGCGTTTCCCGGTGCGGGAACGGGGACTGGCCGGAGGGGTGTTCAACAGTTGCACGTTCGTAGGCTCGGTCATCGCTCCCGTGCTCGTGGCCTGGCTGGCGCTGCGCTTTTCCTGGCGGGCGGCGTTCATGATTGCCAGCTCCACCGGGTTCGTCTGGGTGATCGCGTGGCTGCTGGTGTACCCCAGACGGCTCGACGAAGAGGCCAAAGCGGAAAGCGCCGCCGGCGAAGCGGACGCCGTTCCCATACGCAAACTTCTTGGCTACCGCCAAACCTGGGGACTGGTTTTTCTGCGTTCCCTCACCGGCCCGCTGTCCCATTTCTACTGGTTCTGGCTGCCGGAGTACCTGAGCAGCGCCCGCGGCCTCTCGCTCGCCGATCTCGGCAGAGTGGTGTGGATCCCGTACCTGTTCGGGGGGCTGGGCAACATCTTCAGCGGGTACCTCGCCGGCCGGTTGCTGAAACGCGGTCGCGGCGTGGATTTCAGCCGGCGGCTGCCGCTGGTGATCGGCGCATTGCTGTGCGCTTCGGCGAACCTGGTGGTCTACTGGGCTCCGAACGTTCCGTGGGCGGTGGCCCTGCTCGCGCTCGGAAACTTTGGCGCGAACATGATCGAACCGAGCTTCATCGCCTACTTCGGGGATTTCTTTCCGCAGCAGGTGGTGGGCCGGGCCACCTCGCTGACCGGCGTGGGCGACAACCTCACGAGCATGCTGCTCATGCTGAGCACCGGCATCGTCCTCGACAGGTACTCGTACCTGCCCGTGTTCACCATGGCGGGCGTGCTCCCGCTCATCATCGTCGCCAACGTGCTGCTGGTGCTCGGCAAGGTCAGGAAAATCGCGCTTTGACGCGCCGATCGGAGATCTGCATCGATGACTCACAATGGGACCCGCGGGGCATGGACGCTGGCCGCCGTTTTTTTGACCGGGGCGTGCGTCGCCGAGCCCGCGGACATTTTCGGCATTGCGCGGCTTCGGGAAGGCCGCGCGTACCGCGTTTCCAGCAACAATACCGACCCGGGCAGCAATGACGACAGCAAGCGCGTGCTGCCGGGAGAGACCAACGTCATGGCGGACCTTTCCGGCCCCGGCGTGGTCACCCACATCTGGCTCACCGTGGCGGCCAACGAGTATGCGTGGCCCCGGCTGGTGCGGCTGCGCGTCTACTACGACGGCAGTCCGGTTCCGAGCGTGGACGCGCCGCTGGGCGACTTCTTCGCCGTCGGCCATGGGCTGGAGCGGCCGGTGGACTCGGCGATGATCCGGAATTCATCGAGCGGCCGCTCCCGCAACAGCTACTGGCCCATGCCGTTTCGCAAAGCGTGCAGGATCACGGTTACCAACGAAGGGCGCCAGCGGGTGCACGCGCTCTACTACCACGTGGACTGGCACAAGCTGGACAGCCTGCCCGAGGGCGTGGGCTACTTCCATGCCCGCTACGGGCAGACCATCCCCGCGGAAGGCAAGGATCTCGAGTTGCTCAACGTCCAGGGGCGCGGCCAGTACGCCGGGACCGTGTTCAGCGTCATGCAGGTCGAGCCCGGCTGGTTCGGCGAAGGCGACGAACGCATCTACGTGGACGGCGAGAAGCGGCCGTCGATGGAAGGCACCGGAACGGAAGACTACTTCAACGACGCCTGGTCGCTGCGGGTGGCGCAGGGCGCCAACACCGGCGTGCCCATCGCGGAGGGCACCGGAGGCACAGGCGCACGAATGACGGCATACCGCTGGCACATCGCCGATCCCATTCCCTTCTCCCGCTCCTTCCGTTTCGATCTCGAGCACGCCGGCTGGACGTATTTCCCGGACGGCAAGGTCCGGTCGGGCTTTCAGGAACGCTTCGACCTGTTCAGTTGGGTCTCCTTCTGGTATCAGCAAGGCATCGCGCAGGGACAGCCCGAACCGCCCTACGGATCCGCGCGATTGCCTCACGGCAACGCCCGTCAGATTGAGGCGGAGAACCTGGCCGGCGATGCCAAGACCGAGCGCGGGCGCGCGCAAGTGCAGAAGGAGGTGTTCTGGTCGCGAGACATCCTGCATTTCCGCGCCGACGGCCCGGGAGCGAG
This sequence comes from Bryobacteraceae bacterium, assembly GCA_041946965.1. Classification (GTDB taxonomy): domain Bacteria; phylum Acidobacteriota; class Terriglobia; order Bryobacterales; family Bryobacteraceae; genus JBHGBM01. Next base: position 41,398 of record JBHGBM010000018.1, on the reverse strand, counting down.
CCTGGAGATTCCCTTTGACGTGGAGCAGCCCGGCCTGTACGAGATCCTGGCCCAGGTGGCGCTGGCCCCCGACTACGGCATCTACGAGGCGCTTCTCGACGGCCAACCGCTGGCCGAATCCGCCAAAGAGCACGAACCCGGCGCCAACGAGCTTTCGGCGGCGGCAATCGACGGCTATCACACGGAACTGTACGTGGCCGAGGATCGCGTGCTGACGTGGCGCACGCTGACCACGGGCGTTCACCGGCTGACGTTCCGGTGCCTCGGCAGGAATCCGGCCTCCACCGGCTATGGCCTGGGGCTGGACACCATCGTCCTCGCGCGCGCCGGCCGGCTGCAAGCCGAAGACGATTCCCGCGGCGCGCGGCTGCGGCAAGCGGCCGCATCGCTCCGGCAATTGCGCAGCGGGCTGGCGGACCCCGCCCTGTCCGTCCGCGAGGCCGCCGCCTGGGGGTTCACGCAGCATCCCGAGTACGTACCGGCGGCCGCGGCCGCGCTGAAAGCGGCGCTTGCCGATCCCGGCGCCGTAGTCCGCGGTTTGGCCGCCGTGGCGTTTCGCAATTGCGGTTCGTGCGGGATGACCGCTTTGCCTGAACTCACCGCGCGGCTGGCAGATGCCGACCCGAACGTCCGCATTGCCGCCGCGGATGCCATCACGAAGTTGGGCGCCGGCGCCGCCCCGGCCCTCGCCGCGCTCATCACCCTCGGTCGCGCGCGCGATGAGCACCCTCACGTGCTGCGAAGCGTGGCCGCCGCGCTGGGCGCCATCGGCCCGGCGGCGCGGGAAGCCCTGCCGGTGCTGGAGACCATGCAGCAGCACATCCGTGTGCGCTGGGCGGCGCGGGCGGCAATCGCGAAGATCAAGGGACTCCCGCCGTCCGAAGGGCCGGAACCGGGCGGGGTCAGGCTCAACTGAAGGTGCGGCGGGCCGTCAGTAGCCCATCGTGCGGCGCACGGCGGCGCGGCTCATCTTGAAGCTCTCCCGCAAGGGACGGGTCAGCGCTTGCCCGCGCTCGTGGGCCAGTTCGATGGCGAGGTCGCCCTGGAAGCCCGCTTCGCGCGCGGCGCGGCCGATGGCGGCATAGTCCATGTCGCCTTCGCCCATGGCTTCCGGCCAGGCGCCGCCGGCCTTCTGGTCGCGCAGGTGCATGAACACGATGCGCTTTCCGTAGCGGCGGATGAAATCCACTGGATCCACGCCGGCGCGCAACAGCCAGTTCAGGTCGGGGCCGAGTTGCGCTTCGGGAACGCGTTCGAGCGTGCCTTTCAGGTCGTGCTCGCCATCGGCGACCTCGTAGGTATGGTTATGCAGGTTCACCGCCACGCCGTGGTCTTTGGCGGCCGCAAGAATGCTCCGCAGCGCCTCCGCCTGCGCGTCGAGCTGAGCGCCGGTCTTGCGCTTGCCCGCATTGCCCACTGAAAGGCCCAGCGTTCTGCCGCCCGCTTTGCCCAGGCGTTCGATCAGCATGGTGATCTCGGGCAGCAGGGCGGCGTGCCGCCCCCGGTCCCAAAGGTTGCCGCTCCAGGACATGCCGAGCACCGGCAGGCGGTGGCGCCTGGAAAGCTCGCGGACGCGCTCCACGGCGCCATCGGGTCTGAGCGCCGTGTGCATGAGCTCGATGGCGTCCAGACCGGCCCAGCGCATATCGGCGAAGATCTGGTCCAGGATGGGGTTGATATCGCGGTCCTCGCGGTGCTGCGTGTAGACGTACGGGTGTCCCGCCACGAGGACCTTCCGCGGGCGGGCCAACGCGGCGCCGCTTGCGGCAAGCATCCAGCCGCGCCGTGTCATGCGCATCATTGCTTCCATTTGGCGTTTTGGCTAGTTTATCCTTATTTTGCAGAGGAAGGAGCACCGCAGTGATAGAGAGACGCCATTTTCTGAAGACAACCGCGGCCGCCATGACCGTTCCGGCCGCCTTGCCGCAGCGCGGCGCCAACGGCCGCGTGGGTGTGGCGGTGGTGGGAGTGGGTACGCGCGGCATCTACCTGCTGAAGGAATTCCAGAGCATACCCAACGTGGAGGTGCGCGTGATCTGCGACCTCTATGACGGCCACATCAAGCGCGCCAAGGAGTTTTGCAGCAACACCAAAGCCAAGGTCACCAAGGAATGGGAGAAGGCGGTTACGGACCGCGACGCGGACGTGGTAGTGATCGCCACGCCCGATTTCTGGCACGCCCCCATGGTCATCGCGGCGGCGCAGAACAAGAAAGATATCTACGTCGAGAAGGGCTGGTGCCTCACCCTCGAACAGGCCAAGCAGATGCGCAAGGCCGTGAAGGACAACGGCGTGATGCTGCAACTGGGCCACAACTACAACAGCATGCCCACCTTCCATAAGGCGCGCGAAATGTACAAGGCCGGCAAGATCGGACGCGTGCCGCTGGTCCGCACCACCATCGACCGCACCCTCCTGTTGTGGCCGCAATGGAAGTTCTACGGCGATTACGCGGTGCATGAACTCCCCAAGGACGCCGGTCCGCAAACCATCGATTGGCAGCGCTTCACCGCCAACGTCACGCGGCGCGAGTTCGACGCCGACCGCTTCTTCTGCTGGAGAAACTGGTGGGAGTACAGCAACGGCATCGCCGGCGACCTGATGAGCCACCTCTGGGACTCGGTCAACATGGTGCTGGAAATGGGCATCCCGGAGACCTGTTACACGCAGGGCAACCTCTATTACTGGACCAAGGACCAGGAGGTTCCCGACATGTGGCACGTGCTGTTCGATTACCCAAAAAAGCAGTTGGCCGTCACTTTCAACTGCAACTTCCACAACCGGCACACCGGGGAGGTGGCGCAGTACCTGGGCCGCGACGGCACCATAGACGTCTCGCCGCGTTTCTGCCGCTACTACCGGGCCGAATGGGCGGACGAGGACAAACCCAACGCCCCGCGGCGCCAGTCAAGCGGCCCGGACTACGAAATGAAGCCGGACGAGTTGAAAGTGACCTCGCACTGGGAGGATCTGATCGAGAGCGTGCGCACGCGGAAACGCCCGCGCTGCCACGAGGACCGCGCCTTCGAAGAGGCCGCCGCCATCGTAATGTCGGTCGAATCCTACCGGCGCGGGAACAAGGTCGCCTGGGACCCGGTCAAGGAAGAGATCGTGTGACAAGGCGCACCCCGTGAATTCCGTATCAAGACGAGGATTGCTGGGAGGCGGGCTGGCGTTTGGCGCCGCGGCGCGCGCGCAGACCGCCGAACCGCGGCCGCCCCGTGAAGTTTGGGCGGCCAGCGTGGGGCAGATGGGACTCTCCGCCAGGACGCCGGCCGAGATGTGCCGTAAGATGCTCGGCCGCATGGAGGAGACCGCGCCGCTCGAGCCCCTCTCCACGCGGCTACAGAACGAGCGCCGGCCCGCGTAGGGCCCGCGCTGGTATCCTGATGGTCTATGAGCAGAAGCCTAAACCGCCGCGAATTCTTCCAGCGCGGGGCTGCGCTCGCGGCAGTCCCTTTGGCGCTCCCCGGCCGGGGCCGGAACCAGGGTCTCGCCTCCGTGCGCGTAGGTATCGTGGGTGTCGGCAACCGCGGCACCGGGCACGTGCGGAACCTGCTCCGCCTGCCGAACGTGGAACTGAAAGCCGCTTGCGACATCGTCGCCAGCAAGGTGGAAAACACTCAGAACCTCGCGGAAAAGGCGGGCAAGCCGCGCCCGGAATCCTACACCCGCGGTCCACAGGATTATAAGCGGCTTTGCGCGCGCCAGGACCTCGACCTGGTCTACGTCACCACACCCTGGGAACTGCACACCCTGGTCGCGGTGGAAGCCATGAAGAACGGCAAACACGCCGCCATCGAGGTGCCCGCCGCCACCACGCTCGAGGAGTGCTGGCAACTGGTGGAAACCGCCGAAGCCTCCGGCCGGCATTGCGTGCAGCTTGAGAACTGCAACTACGACCGCGTCGAGCTGATGACGCTCCACATGGTGCGCAAGGGGCTGCTGGGCGAACTGGTTCACGCCGAGTGCGGCTACCTGCACGACCTGCGCGAAGGCAAGTTCGTCGCCAGGCCCGGCAAAGAGCTGTGGCGGCTGAACCACGCGCTGCGCCGCAACGCCGACCTGTACCCCACGCACGGGCTCGGACCGGTAGCGCAATGCCTGAATGTCAATCGAGGCAACCAGTTCGACCACATGGTCTCCATGGCATCAAAATCGTATTCGCTCAAGGCCTTCGCTGCGGAACGGTTCGGCGCCGGCAGCCCGCAGAGCAAGCTGGATGTCGCGCTCGGCGACGTGGTCACTTCCACCATACGGACGCGCGCCGGCCAGACCATCATCGTGGTGCATGACACCAACACCCCCAGGCCCTACAGCCGCAAGGTCCTGGTGCAGGGGTCCAAGGGCCTGGTGGAGAAATACCCCACGCCGCGCATCTACCTGGATCACAAGAGCCCCGCGCACGAGTGGGAGGACCTGGAAAAGTACGCCAAAGAATGGGAGCATCCGCTCTGGGCCAAACTGAGCGAGATGGCCAAGGGCGGCGGCCACGGCGGCATGGACTTCGTGATGACGTGGCGGCTGATGGATTGCCTGCGGAAAGGCGAAGCGCCGGACATGGACGTCTACGACGCGGCGGCGCTCAGCGCCGTCACGGAACTGAGCGAGCGCTCCATCGCCGGCCGCAGCCGCACCATGGACTTTCCCGACTTCACACGCGGCAGGTGGCTCTCCCGCGCGCCGCTGGGCATCGTGGCCTGAGGCGGGCCGTTACAGCTCCAGTTGATCGCGCACCGCCGGCGTGCTGTACGGCGTGTGGGCCGCCCGCATCAGTCCGGTCATGCGCGCCGCGAACCGCACCGGCTGCGCGGCGCCCCGCGCGAAAGCGCCAGGCAACGCCGGCAAGCCGCCCGAAAACGCCTGCGAACGAACATGGCGGAAGCATAACAAACGTGAACTTGCAGCACGCTTGTGAAACGGCGCCGAAGATCGAATCCGCGTGTTGGGGTTGCCGAAGTCCGATTCGGCATATAATGCCTGAAACATCATGGCTGGCTTCAACCGCAACATCCGCGAGCAGCCTTCCAACAATATCCGGACGGGTTCGCTTTCGTCCACAGACGGCAAGCTGCGTCTGATGTTCGTAGGCTTGAAGCTGCTGTGGTAAAGGAACAGCGATGAAGCGAGAAACGAAACGCCGGGGTCGCGGGACCGCGGCCGCGTGCTGCACGTGCCTTACTTTGATGGCGACGTTAGCGCTCTACCGGCTGGTGGGCGCGAGCCCGGACCGGCCGAAGCCCGAGATCCGCGCCAGGCGGGACAGTTACCGCCTGATCGGCCCACGCGCAATATACAGCATCAGCCTGAAACCGGGGCTGGGCAAGGTAACGCTGGGCCCCTCGCGGGAACTGAAAGCGGGCGAATCGTTCACCTTGCGGATCGAGTACACACCGGAGCGGGAGCCGCTCCAACCCGGCGACGCCTTCGTCGTGGTGGTGCCCTATCCGATGTCGCAGCCCAGCTACATCCAACCCCTGCTGGCGTCGGAAGAGCGCGGCTCCCGGTTCGCGCAAAGAGCCGCCGTGCAGACCGGGTTCACGCAGGCGTGGTCTTCGAACCCGGACGTGCGGGTGGGCCTGTTCTGCGATCCCGTGGTCGATAACTCGCGGCTGGGCGAAGGCTGGCACCTCATCGCCACGGTGCAGAACGCGCCGCTGTTGCCGGGCCAGAAGCTGGTGATCTCCTACGGCGACACGACCTATGGAGGACCGGGCGCCGTCACCCATCTCGCCACCGAGTACGAGATCGCGTGCATGGTGTACCGTCAAGTGAACTGGAAGCCCGTGGAGGAGGCGCGCCGGCAGGAGCAGCAGACCAGGGTGTGGGAACATGCCGCCGACCGCGGCATGCTGGAAAGCTCGCCCATGGTGCGCGTGCGCGGCGCCGCCGCCGTCTCCTACGCGGTGATCGCTCCGAGCCAGGCGGCGGCGGGCCAGCCGTTTCCCGTGCGCGTGGTGGCGCGCGACCGTTTCGGCAACCTGGCCGGATCGTGCGCCGATGGCGTCCGCTTCGCGCCTCTGGCGGGCGGCACGCTGCCCCCGCCCTACGCCTTTCGCCCCGAAGACGAATGCTCGAAAGAGTTCCAGGTGAGTCTGGGCGCCGGCACGCACCGTATCCGGGCGGCTTCCCGCGACGGCAAAGTGAAAGGCGCCGGCAACCCCGTGATCGTGGCGAGCACGCTACCGCCCCACCGCGTGTATTGGGGCGACCTGCATGTTCACACGGTGGAATCGGACGGACTGGGAACGGTGAGCAGCGCCTACCGCTACGGCCGCGACGCCGCGGGGCTGGACTTCGCCTCGGTGACCGATCACCTCAACGGCGTCACCCAGGTGCTGCGCGAAAACGCCGAAGCCTACCACGAGCCGGGGCGGTTCGTCACCTTCAACGCCTTCGAGCTTTCCGGCATCGGCGAGGGTGGCGGCGACGCGATCCTCTACTTCAAGTCGCCGGGCGCGAAATACGAAGACCTGATCCCCACCGCCGGCCGGCGCATGGCCGGGACGCGGGCGGGCATCGACGAGGTGGCGGCGCTGGTGGAGAAGATCAACGAGCGCAACATCATCATCGTGCCGCACAATCATGCCGGCGATTACAAGACGTACCGTAAAGGGTTCGACAACCGGTCGGTGCGGCTGATCGAAGTCTATTCCGTGTGGGGAAACTCGGAGCTATCCACGCCGCCCCTCCGCCCGTACAATTACGGGCGCCAGCCGCGCACCGTGCAGCAGGCCCTGGCGCTGGGCTACAAACTGGGGATGATCGCCTCAGGCGACGACCATTCCGGCAAGCCGGGGTTCGGCTCGTGGCTGCGGCTCGCCCGCGCGCATCAGAGCGGCCTGGTGGGGGCCTACAGCACCGCGCTCACTCGGGAAGGACTGTGGGAAGCCCTTTGGAACCGGCGCGTATACGGCACTTCGGGTGAGCGCATCATTCTGGATTTCTCCCTCAACGGCCGGCCCATGGGGACCATCATGAACGCCGCCGAGGCGCCGCGGCGTAAGATGAAAGTCTTCGTGCTCGGCACGGCGGACCTGAAGGAGGTCTCCATCGTGAAGAACAACGCGGTCATTTACCGGCATGAGGTCTCCGGACCGCGAACTTCCTTCGAATACACCGATTACCCGCAGGCCGGCGCGAACGACTATTACTATGTGCGCGTAGCGCAGCAGGACACGCACCTGGCCTGGTCGAGCCCGGTCTGGGTCTTGCAGAAGCCTTGAACGGAGTGCGAATAATGCGGATGACAACCACACAACCGACCCGCCGGTCCCTGCTCGCGGCCGCGGTGGGTTTCCTGGATCGGAGCGCCGCCGCCTGGCAGATCGGGTGTTACACGCGGCCCTGGATCGAGTACGATTACCGCGTCGCGCTTGACGGCATGGCCGAGGCGGGCTTCAAGTACGCCGGCCTGATGAGCCACAAGGGCAAGACCAGAACCGTGGTGAGCGTCGAAACCACCGCGGAGGAAGCCGCCGCCATCGGCGATGAAGTGCGGAAACGCGGACTCCAGCCGGTTTCTATCTACGGCGGTGAATTCGGGGCCGCCAAAGGCGCGGCGGAAGCCGTGGCGGGTCTCAAGCGGCTGATCGACAATTGCGCCGCGTGCCGGTGCCCGGGGCTCCTGCTCGGGGGAACCCGGCCGGCGCTGGTGGATCCCTACTACAAAGCAGTCGCGGAGTGCTGCGGCTACGCGGAGTCGAAAGGGGTGGCGTTGAGCGTGAAGCCGCACGGCGGGGCCAACGCCACGGCGGCCGAGTGCCGCGCGATTATCGAAAAGGTCGGCCACCGGAATTTCCGCGCCTGGTACGATCCGGGCAACATATTCTTCTATTCCGGCGGGAAGATCGATCCGGTGGACGACGTAACCGGATTGAACGGCCTGATCGCCGGCATGAGCATCAAGGATTTCAGACCGCCGAAAGATGTGTCGGTGACGCCGGGCTCCGGCAAGGTGAACTTCGCCGAGGTGCTGGCGCGCGCGAAGCGCGGCGGGTTCACCGCCGGCCCGCTCGTGGTGGAATGTCTGGATCCGGCCGGCCGCGCCGGCCTGGTCGCCGAAGCGCGCAAGGCGCGGGAGTTGCTCGAGCGCCTCACGGCGTAGGAGAACCACGGAGAAAAAGTATTGCACGGTCCCGGGCTGCGCGGATTCGGCACGTAGTAGCGCGGCGCCTTGGAGGGGTCCCAGCAGCTCGGCAGGAACACGGCGTCCAGCGTCTGGTCCGGGTTCAGGTTGTACTCCGAGGGGATGTGGTAGAGCCGCACGCCGAGATCGAGCGTGAGGTGCCGTTTCGCCTTCCACGTGTCCTGGACGAAGAAATGATAGTCCTTGTAGACCGAATCCTTGCGGTTCAGGTTATCGATCTGCTGGAACGACGCCAGCGCGCCGACGAGCACGTTGGCCGGGCCGTAACCCGTGTCGAAAGGGCTGCCCGAACTCGACCGGAAATCGTACGAGCCCTTGTCGAGCGAGGCGTCCTGCTCGTCCTTGCGGTTGCGGATGTGCTGGCCGCCAAACTTGATGAAGTGCTTTCCGCGCGTCCATCTCACGGTGGCGGAAAACTGCCACTCCACCGCCCTGGAGTACTGCGGCATGCGGTTGAGGTTCCACGCGGGATAGACGCCTGTGTCCATGGTGGGGAGCAGGTCGCTTTGCGGCTTGAACACCATGGGCAGATTCGCCAGTCCGAGCGCCGCCCTGGTGATCTTATCCGGCTCGGCGGGGTCCCAACGCACGAAGCCGTAGCTCCATGCGAACAGCGACTCCACCGCCAGGGCGGGCGAGAATGCGCGCGTGGCGCTGGCGGAGAGCGCCCGGCCGGGGCGCGGCCGGCGCACCGCGGCGAACGGAAGATTGCCGGAATTGGCCGTTGAGCGGCATGCCGGCGACCTGCCGCGCCTGGATGGTCTCATAAGGGACGGCTGAGTCCTTTACCAACTGCTGTTCGGCGGTCACGGTCACCGCCGACGCGGGGCCCTCGCCGATCTCGAGCGCAATCCGGCCCAGCAAGAGCTGCTGGAACCCGTTGACGGGGAGGTTGTCCAGTTCTTTGGCCTTGAAGCCCGCCGCCGAGACCGTGAGCGCGTACTTCCCCGCTCCGGCCGAGGGGAACGTGAACAGTCCCGACTCGTTGCTCGCCGTGGTGCGCGTGGACTGGCTGGCAACCTCGACGAGCCGGAGCGTGGCCCCCGGCACGAGCGCCCCGCTGCCATCCACGGCGACGCCCGTGATCGACCCGAGTCCGGCCTGCCCGAGCAGCGAAACAGCGGTGCAGAGCGCCAGCGCCGGCACGGCGATGATGGCGGGCCAACTCGGCCTTGCGGATGCCCAGAGTTCCGCTTGGGCGCTCACCACGAGAGCCGCAAGCTGAGCTGAAGCTGCCGCGCCGCCTGCGCCGAGTTCTGTAGGCTCAGGATGCCAGTGGAACTGTTCGGCTGCGCGAGTCCGGGCATGTTCAGCACGTTGAAGAAATCCGCATTGAAGCGCACCGTGAAACGCTCGTTGATGCGGGTGTTCTTGAACAGCGAGGCATCCATCCCGAAGCTGAACGGGCCGAGCCGGTACTGGTTTTGCCACGGGTGCAGGTTGGAGTCGTAGCCGATGCGCTGCACGCTCCCGTTGGCCAGCGGCACCCACACGGTGTTGCTGTCGTAATAGGGCTGGTTGGGGTCGCTCGCCGAACCTCCATCGGCCGGCATGGGGATGATCGGCAGGCTGGCAGGCTTATAGTTGGCCGGCACGCCCATCACGCCGTTCGGCTTTCCCGTCTTGGGATCGTAGCTGTTGATCCGGTTAGCGGGGATGTAGCCGTTGTAATAAAGATAACCGGGGATGCAGGCGCCCGAGCGGCAGTCTTCGATCTTGTATTTCTTTCCATAAACCTCGATGTCGCCGAGGTATCCCCAGTTGCCCGTGGGCAGGGCCCAGTAGTTACTGCTGATGTTGCCGAGGCCGGCGATCTGCCAGCCGCCGATCAGACGGTCCAGAAAGCCGCCGGCGTTTCGGCCCAGCAGCTTGCCGCGCCCGAACGGCAGATCGACGAGCCAGTTCCAGCGTATGCGGTGCTTGGCCACGGCGGTGTCGCGCTCGTAGTTCAGAAAACGGTTGCGCTCGTGCTCGTCCTGGGGCACCGCGCCCGGCAGGAACATGTTCGTGTCCTGGAGCAGACCGTCGCTCCAGCCGTTGCCGGCGGCGCGGAACGCGTTGCCCATCACGTAGAAGAACTGGAATCCGAAGTCCCTTGCGAAGCGCCGCTCCACTTCCAATTGAATTCCATTGAAGTTCGACCAGCCCGACTTCTGATACCGCTGGAGGTCGCCGTATGTCTGGGTATCATAGTTCCGGCGGGCCACATTCGCATATGCGCCGGTCGGCAGCGGCTGCCTCGTGGTCACGAACCAGATGTAGTTATTCGGCGCCTGGTTGGTGACAGCCCATTGCTCGAGATTGTAGCCGTGGTTGCCTACGTAGCCGATACGGAAAACGATGCGGTTGAAGATTTCGCGTTCCAGCGTCAGGTTCCATTCGTGGACTCCCGTGGTGGGCTGGTCCGGATCCATGAAATACGTGGTGAAGCCGCCGCGGCTGACGTTCGGCGGCAGATCGAAATTGACGATGTCGCGCGTGTTGGCGCCCGCGACATAGCGCGGCACGGACCGGAGACTGTAGTTAGGGAGACCGTCCGGGCTGGTCGCGGCGTTGTTCTGGGGAACCTGAAAACTCACGCTGAATGGCTGGCTCATGCGGAGGTTCGCGTAGAAGTTCCGCATGGGGGGCGGGTAGAAGAACAGCGCGTACCCGCCGCGCAGAACCGTCGATTTGCCGCCCTGGGTCAGACGATAGGCGAATCCGGCGCGGGGACCGAAGTTCCAGGGATAACCGTGGACCATGCTGGCGGGCAGTCCCGCCTCCTTCGCGGTGATGTACCGGGCGCCGATGTCGGTGAACGCCTTGATGATGGAGGGCCTGGTAGCGCCGATCCGGTACAGGGCGTCCAGCGGCTGGCCGACGATGAAGGACTTCGATTTCATATCGAAACTGGAGAACAACTTGTTGTGCTCGCCGAGCGGCGGATGCTCTTCGTAGCGGACGCCGGCGTTCACGGTCAGCCGCGGAGTGGCGCGCCACTTGTCCTGAAAGTAGGCCGCGTACTCGCGGTCGCGGAAGTAGTAAGTGCTGCGCACGAAGGCATTGGTGTAATTATTCGCCAGCCCCATGAACAGGTTGGCGGCGGCATGGCCGGTGCGCGGAACGGCCCCGTAGGTGGAACCCGAAGCGGGATCGTACAGGCCCGACTGCGGGCCGCTGAAATCGTGCTGCCCGGAGCGCGAGCCGTCCGGCAGCTCGTAAATCCGCACGTTGCGGAAGCGCCCGCCGAACTGGAGTTCGTGGCGGCCGTGCACCTTGGTGAAATTCTGGTCCACGGTGGTGGTCCAGGTGCGCGCGGTCCGTTCGTTGTCCGGTTGCCGGTACTGGTAGAAACCCGTGCTGGTGATGATGGGAAACAGCGAGCCGCCCATGGGGTTCGGCAGCCCCAGTTGTTCGGCCCAGTTCCCGCGCGTGCCGCCGGCGATGTCGGTGTGCTCGTAGTAATACGTGGCGATGGTCTCGCTGAAGAACGTCGGAGAAATCGTCCGCGTCCAGGAAAACACCGCGCTCTCGTTGCGCGTCAGGCTGAAGCTGACGTTGGTCTCATCGCCCAGCGTTGGGAACGATGCGTTGTTGCCCGGATACTCCCGGCTCAGCCTGCCGTGGGTGTAGCGGACGAACACGCGGTTGCTCTCGTTGAGGTTGTGGTCGATCTTGACCGTCTCCGTGTTCTGCGGCTGGTTGTCCGGCCCGGGAGCGAAAAGGTTGTTGGACACCATCGGGTTCACCTCGAGGCGGGTGGGCAGCGGAGTGATGGCGTAGAGACTCTTCGCCAGCGGGCTCTGGCGCATCATCGGAATCTGGTTGTTGGGAAACGGCTGCCGCGCCCAGGTCCTGGAATCCGTGGACCACGGATCGTAGATGGTGGTGCGCCGACCCGTGCCGTCGATGAGGCCGCTGAAATCGCCGCGCCGCATCTCTTCGGTCGGCACGGTGGTGGAGAGCGTGGTGCCCGCCGCCTGCCGCCCGGCTTCGTAATTGAAGAAGAAGAATGTCTTGTTGCGGCCGTCGAATAGTTTGGGCAGGTAGACCGGCCCGCCGGTCCAGAACCCGAACTCGTTGCGCACCAGGTGCGGAGGCTTGGTGTAGTAGTCCTGACGCCGGCGGGCAACGCCCAAACCGCTGTTGCGGGCGGTCTCGAACGCCGACCCGTGCAACTCGTTGGTCCCGCTGCGGGTGGTCACGATGACCGTGGCGGGCCGGTTCATCTTGGCCGAGGAGTTGTTGGTCTCCACCTTGAACTCCTCCACCGAGTCGAGCCCCGGCGGCCGGGTGGTTATGTAGCCAAGTTCCAGGTTCGCCAGCACGGCGCCGTCCTGCACCATTTCCAGCGCGTGGGAGAGCAGGCCGTAGGCGCGCTGGGTCTTTTCAATGCCCGGCGTGGTTATGGCCAGCAGGCTGTTGATCGAACGCCCGTTGAGCGGGAGTTGCTCCACGCGCGCGCGCTCCACCGTGGAGCCGATGGTGGCGCTATCGAGGGTGACCAGGCTGGTCACATCGCCGGCCACCGTGACGCTGGTGGAAGTGGCGGCGGGTTTGAGCTGCGGGTCCACAGTCATCGATTGCCCGGCCCGCAGCACCAGTTTTCCTTCCCAGGTTTCCATCCCGGGTGAAGAGACCGCGATGCTGTACTCGCCGATGGGCAGGGACGGGAACAGGAAGAGGCCGGCGTGGTTGGTTGAGGACCTGTGCCGGGTCGAGGTCGCCGCATGCACCAGGATGAGTTCCGCGCCCGGAATCACGGCGGCGCTGCTGTCGCGCACCGTGCCCTGGACGGACGCCGCACCAGTCTGAGCCGGGATGCGCGGCAGCGCGCACATCACCAGCAGAGCGAGAAAACACGAGCCGATTATCCGCGACATATTCGTCACCTCCTGCTTACAGGCAGCGGCACGCCGAGCGTGTCTTTGTCCGGTTCGAATCCGTTGCCGTCCACGTCGGCGAAGATTGGATTGCTCACGGCCGTGGGGGGCTGGTTTCCATAGCCGCCATGGAAAGGCCCGATGCGCGAAGACTGGCCGGCCGCGACCACGATCACGTGGGCATCCCGGCTCAGTTCGAGCGGGACTTCACGCGCGAAGCGCAGCGGATCCGGCCCGCTGCGGAAACCTTCCGAACCCGCCCCCCGGGTGAAATTCAAGGCCGGATCGGGCCGGCCGTTGACGAGCACCTGGACCCGGTCGACGTCGATCCAGGGCGCGCACAGAACGCGGATGTGCAGCGTGGCCGCGCCGCGGACGCGCAGTTCGCCTCCGGGGGCCGTGCCATTCAGCGAAACATCCAGGAACGGACCGTTGCTCATCACCATCTGCCCCGATTTCGCGGCCCGCGCCAGCTCCAGCGGATTCAGGCGCGCCGGATCGCCGGCCGAGGACTTGATGTAAGTAAAGATGGAGCCGTTGTTGTAGCCGGTAGCGTGCGCATCGGAGTTGGCCACGCCGTAAATGCGGTCGCCCTGGTTCAGCATTTGCAGCCAGTAGAAAGCATTGCCGCGTCGCGCCGGTTTCGCCTCGGGGTCGAGATAGCGCAGCAGGTTCACGATATCGCGGTTGATTTCGATGGCATGAGTGTAACGCCGCGTGCCGAATCCGCCGTCGATCCGGCCGTCCCGGTCGCGATCGTAGTAAAGCCAGGCGATATCGGGATGGTTGTGCTGCACGTACTTCTCCGCGCCGTTGTCGTATCCGGCAAGCCGGCCGATCTGTACCGCGGGATCCTTATCCGTGCGCGGCGCGCCGCCGCTCTGGGCGCCGTCCTGCACGCGCAAGGGGAAGGCGGTCTGGTGATTGATGGAGCCCGGCCCGGGGCGTCCGCTGAGTTCGATGCCGCCCGCGGATTGAAGAAACGCCGTCAGCTTTTCGCGTTCGATATAGGGCGCGTACGTCGCGATGCGATTATGTTCCGTCGCGGGCGCAAACTCGATTCCCGCGGCGGCCAGACCCACCACGCGCCCGTTGGGATCGGCAATGCTGTCATTGCTCAGGGTCGAATGATTGTGCAGGTCCGCGACCACCCAGCCCGGGCTGTCGAAGGCCCGCCGGATCCCGGCCGTGATCTGCGTGGTACGGCCGTACGCCGCTTCGAAACGGCGCGTCTCCAGGGTGTATTCGGGGCCGCGCCCGATGATGGCTTCATAGCGGCCGGGCGGCAGCGCCACGGTGAACAGGCCGTCGCGTGAGAAACAGATATTTCCGGCCTGATAGGGAAGGGATTCCGGCCCGAGGTTCGGATTGGGCGTGCCGTCCACCCCGCGCAGGACCACTTTGACCGGCCCGCGTTCGCGGCCGCGCGTCACGTCCGCCACGTCGAAAGCCGCCTGCGCCAGCGGCCCAGCGATGATATCGGCATCCGCGTCCAGCCGTGTGCGGACCTCGGCGCGGCCACGCTGAGAGATGGCGACCTCGCACGGTCCCGGCTGCTCCAGCACGAGTGTCAGCCGGCCGTCGGCGCCGGTCCAGCCCTCCGAAACCGTAACGTCGCCGCGAAACGCACGCACGTTCGCTCCCGCCACGGGCTCGCGCCGGCCGTCGATCACGCGAACCCGGACGAGCGTCGCCTGGCGGCTCAGAACGCCCGCGATCACCGCCTGCACGTCCGCCGGGTGGCGCCCGGGAATGAGAAAACGTTCGACGGTCACGCTGCCGCCGGCGGGAACGGGCGACGGCGGCGGCAGCGCCTCGCCCAGGGGACGCGCGGCCGGATCGCCGCTCAGCAGGTCGGGGAAGTCCAGCCGGTTTCCGCCGTCCTGGTTGTAAGTCCGGTTCGCGGGGTTGGCATAGGAGCGAATGGGTGCGCCGCCCGCCCGGACCACTCCATACGCGGCGCGATTCCACGGCTCGTAATAGATAAGTGACTCGGTGGTCCCGGCCGCGGGAATTCGGAACAGGGTGTCGGCGCGGATCTTGTCGTAGATGGCGGCAAGGGCAGTCCTTGAGGATGGATTGCGGTACGTCGTGCGGATGCGCAGGAACGGCTCACCGTCGCGCAGGGTGTACTCGGTCATAACCTCCACGGGATCGCCCTGCACGCTCTCGGCGGCCGAGCGGAAGAACCGGATGCCGACTTCACGGCCGCTGGTCTTCACGATCTCCGCGCGGGTTGCGGCGGGATTGTCCAGGAAATGCCCGTGCGGATAGTAGGCGCTCAGAACGTCGTTATCGCCGCCTGGCAAATCAAGGCGGGTGAGGTCGAGCACCGCGCCCTGCACGCATTGTGTGTTCACGTTGGCGTCGCGGAACGCCGCCGTACCTCCGATTGTGGCGGCGATTTTATCGCTGCGCAGGAGGTAGTCGCCATCGATGGCATCCACTTCCTTGCCGCCAGGCAGCATCCAGTGGCGCCGGGGTTCGATCCGCACCAGTTCCGCGGCCGGCGTGGGCGCCGCGGCCGCCGCGAGAAAAATCGCGGCCGTACCCAGGAGTTTCATCATGCCGGAGCATCAGCTTATCACGGGTGCACTCCGTGTGCGCGGCCGGGCGGCCGGGGGCCGCAGACGGAACAGGAACACTCCGTGGCGCGCCACGTCCGCTTCAAAGCGGCCGTTTGCCGATCCCATGTCGCGCTGCCGCCAGAGGTCGCGCACGCGGCGCGGTCCGGAGATCCCCAGCGCGGACCATTCGATCGACATGCGGCGGCTCTCCTCTCCGAGATTGAACAGCCCCACGGCCATCGAGCCGTCGCTGAGCGGCCGCGCCAGCACGTATTCGTCCTCTGTGCGGCGGACGATGTTCGCCTGGCGGCCCAGGGGGTCCTGATCGACTTCGATCACTTCGGCGTTGCACAGAACGTTGAGGGTGAACTCGTCCAGCTTGCCCATGTCGCCGGAGAAGAACAGCGGCGAGGCCATCATGGCCCATAGCGACATGTAGCTGTACTGCTCGTCGGCGGTGAGGGTGGTCTTCTGCGGCTGCCCCATGCCGCGCGCCTTGCCGAAGGTCCCGATCAGGATGTAGTCCGGGTCATTCCAGCGTCCCGGGCCGGCGTTGGCGGCGTGTTGCGCGTTCAGGAAGGCGATGCTGTAGAAGCCCGGCAGCCGGGTGTCCTTTGCGAGCCCGAGATCGCCGGTGGTGCGCCAGGAGTGGCCTCCCACTTCCCCGCCCCAGTTCCACACGTCGCCCATTCCGTACTGGCAGAGGTTCAGCACGATGTCGCGCTCCAGTTTCGGCAGGATGCCGCCCATCAGGGCGTACGGTTTCATGAGGTGTTCGAGTTCCTTGCCGCCGGCGACCTTGGTGTACGAGCACCAGTCGTACTTGAGAAAGTCGAAGCCCCAGGCGGCGAACTGTTTGGCATCGGCCTCCTCGTGCCCGTAGGAGCCTTCGAACTTCGCGCAGGTCAACGGCCCCGGCGACGTGTACAGGCCGGCCTTGAGGCCCTTCGAGTGGATGTAGGCGGCCAGCCCCGCCATGTCCGGGAAGCGCGCGTTGGGCCGTATGCCGCCGGCCGGAGTGCGCGGTTCGCCGCCCAACTCCGGATCGGACGAGCCCGGCATCACCATCCAGCAGTCGTCGATGTTGACGTACTCGTAACCGAAGTCCGCCATGCCCGACTCGATCATGACGTCGGCGGCCTGCCGCATGAGCTTATCGGTGATGCGGTTGTAGTGCGTGTACCAGTGGTTCCAGCCCATGGGGGGCGTGAGCGCCAGCCGGTCACCGATCACCAGCGTGAAGGCGCGGCGGGCTGAGCCGCTGGCGTTGCGCGCGCGCAGCACCACGGTGTACCTGCCCGGTTTTGCGGGCGGGCGGCCGCTGATGATGCCGCTGGCGCGGTCGAGTTTCAGGCCGGCGGGAAGACCCTCCGCCGCGAATGCGATAGGCCGCTTTCCCGTGCAAGGGATGCGGTAAAGGAACGGGCGTTGGGGGCGCGCCCCGTAGACCTGGGGCGCGTTGATGCGGGGCGCCGGGCCCGGCTTCGGAGTCAGCAGGGGCGGCTCGACGGCGGCCTGCGACGCGGCGCAAAGTGAAACGGCAATCCAGATTGAAAATCGCATCATAGTCCCATCGCTTCCCACTTGCGGCGTTCTTCGGGATCGAGCGAAGAGCGGTAGTGCCTGACAATGCCCGGAAAATCCCAACGGCGTTTCTGACCGGAGCGAACCGCAACGGTAACACCCTGCACGGGAGCCAGCAGGGGCCGGGACGCCGGCAGATGCAGCACGATTCGCCTGGGCGGTTCGCGTTTCGGCGGCGCGAGGCTCACCTCCACGCCCCTGGTTTTCCCGGAAATGGTCAGGTCCATGACGCCAAAGTGCGTCGGCAAGCGCTCCAGGCGGATCTCCTGCCCGTCATCCAGCCACCAGTCCGGAACCGCGGAGAGCAGGTGCAGGTCCTCGCCGCTTTCATGCACCAGCATATGGCGCAGCAGGACGGCGTAATTGCTCGCGCCGGTGACGTGCGGAATGGTGTCGCTCCAGGCGAAGCGCTTCTTGAAGAAGATTCCTTCCGGGAAGGCGTGCGCGGCGGTGGAATGCAGCAGGTACCAGTAGAAGTCCTCGACCACCGTCTCGTGATCGCCGCGGAGGAGCGAGGCCATCACGGTGTAAGCGCCCATGTACGGGTGGATGGCATCGTCCTTGAACGCCGAGCCCTTCCACTGGATGGTGCCTTCGATGAAGCCGCCGGCAAAGTCCTTGCGCGCGTGCGCGATGGAGGCCGCCACCCGGGGATCGTCCGGCTCCACCACCGGCACGGGCCAAAGGGTTTCGGTGTCGCCCCAATGGGTGCCGTCTTTTTCCCAACTGGGCGGGAAATGGGGCAGTCCCGTGCGCTTCCACGCCGCGTCGATGGCCGCGCGATATGCGGCGGCTTCGGCCCGCAATTCTTTCTCGTCTTCACTCTTGCCCAGCATGCGCGCCGCGTCGGCGGCGCAGAGCAACCCGCGGAGGTTCCACAGGTCGTAGCCGACGATGTGGTGTTTGCCGTCCCAGAGGTACTCGCCGTCCGCGGGCGCGGCCGTCAGCAGTCCGGCGAAGGGCGAATCGGCGGGGGCCTTGCGGCGCTCCCGCATGGTCCAACTCACGGCGTTGAGCATCCGCAGGTACACGCGGTCTAAGAAACCCTTGTCGCCCGTGATCTTTGCGTATTGCCACAGCGTCCAGACCGCCTGGCCGTTGGCATCGAACTGGTTCGGCTGCGATTCGAAACGGCCGTCGCGGCGCTGCCGCGGCAGGTACAACTCGACAGCGCGCGCGGCCGCATCGTTCAAGCCGGCTTCTTCCAATTCCTGAAGCTGGTAGGCTCCGTCGCGAATGTAGAAGTTGTCATAGAAGCCCTCGCCGCCTCGCAGATCGCCGAGGTCGCTCGCGATGAGTTGGCACACATGGGCCGCGAGCAGGGCCTCGGTCGCCTTGCGGCAGGGCACGCGGACTTTGGCCGCCCGGTCCATGACGCCGCGCCAGAACTCCACGGTGCGGTTCAACCAGAGATCGGCCTCGGCGCGGTCGTACCGCTCGGGATCCGCGAGCGGGAAGAAAGGATACCGCGCCACGCCTTCGGCCGATTCGCCAGGCTTCAGCTTCCACGACCAGGAGTAGGCCCGCGTATGCTTACGGCCGTTCCGGATTGGCGCGCCTTTGTCCGTGTATCCGGCGGGGTCGGGCCGCACGTCGGCTTTCGCTTCGGCTGCTCCGGCGGATTCGTTCGTAGCCTTCACCCGGATCCAGTTGAGATAGTTCTCCCCTTCGGCAGGCCAACGGAATGCTCGCTGCCAGTCTTTGACATCCGGCAGCGGCGTGGCCCAATAGCTGATCTGGTAGCGTACAGGCCCGTCCCTGCCGGTGACCTCGATGACCGGCATCCACCCGTTCCTGGCGCGCTTCGCCTGCGCCCGGCTGAGCGGGGCGAGGCCGCGGCCTATGCGGATGCGGACGGCCGTGCCCCCCGCCAGGTACATCGAATTGTCCGGTGTGATGCGGCTGCCATGGAAGTAGTCCGGCAGCCCAACCACGTTCCAGTTATTTACGAAGTAGTCGAAATCCTCCTCGGCGCCGGATGCTGCGCACGCCGCCGCAAAGGCACACAGAATCAGAATTCGCATTGCACCCAAGGATATGCCACTTCCGAATCTCCATCAACAGGCGCAGGGTTGATACCATTGACGGGCATGTTGCGCGCGCTGATCTGTCTCCTGGCGGCCCTGAACGCCGCGGAGTGGCCCCGGTGGAGAGGACCGAACGCCGATGGGGTGGCGGACGGGAGGAACCTCCCGGTGAAGTGGAGCCAGACGGAGAACATCCGTTGGTCGGTGAAGCTGCCGGGTTGGGGCACGAGTTCGCCGGTGGTCTACGGAGACCGCCTGTTCGTGACTTCGCAGGTGGAGGAGGGCGGGAAGAAGTCGCTGCTCACGCTCTGCCTTCACCGCGAGACCGGCAAGGAGCTGTGGCGGCACGACTTCGGCATGGGCAAGGACCAGCGGACGCATAAGAAATCCAACCTCGCCGTGAACACGCCCGCGGTGACGGAAGACGCGGTCTACGTCGCCTTCGGCAACGCGGATATCGCGCGCTACTCGCATGACGGCAAGCTGGCCTGGGTCACCCGCTACATGGCCTTGTTCGGCGATCCGAAAATGGCGTGGGGCTACGGCTTGAGTCCCCTGGTTCTGGAGGATTCCGTGCTATTCCCGTGGGACCATCACACGGGCCCGTGCTATCTGATCGGTCTCGACAAGCGGACGGGCGAAATCGCCTGGAAGAAGGACCGGCCGATCGGCACGGCCCACGCCACGCCGCTGTTGATCACGCATCACGGGCAGACCGATATCCTGGTTTCCGGGAAGAACCGCCTCACCGCTTTCGACGCGAAGTCCCATGCCGAGTTGTGGAAGTACGGGGAAGGTTCCGGGCCTTTCAACGGCGAGATCATCGTAAGCCCGGTCTACGGCGACGGCATGGTGTTCACGCAGTTGTGGCGCCAGAGCGCGATCCACGCGATTCGGCTGGTTGGCGGCGGCAAGCCTCCGGAACCGGTGTGGGTCAGCGAGAAGCCGGGACCGCAGGAGCCCTCGCTGCTTTACTACCGCGGGTTCCTGTACGCGTGGATGGACAACGGCGTGCTCGTCTGCCTCGATGGCAAGACCGGCAAGGAGCTGTACCGCCAGCGGCTGGGCGGTCCCGCGAACGCATCGCCCATCGCCGGCGACGGGCGCATCTACGTGAGCGACAACGAGGGCGCGACCTTCGTGGTCAAGGCCGGGCCGGAGTTCGAACTGCTGAGCACCAACCAGTTGGGCGAGAGGATCACCGCGTCCCCCGCGGTAGCGGGCGGCCGCCTGTTCCTGCGCACCGACTCGCACGTCTACTCGATAGGGAAGTAATCAGAGCCGGCACAGATCGCAGGCGCGGGCCGCGCGCAGGGCGAGCGCGCCCGTGGGGCAGGCCTCCGCGCAGCGCTTCGCGGCCTTGCGCAGGCCTTCGGAGAGCGGCTGGCCGAAGGGGACCGCCACGGTGACGTTGAAGCCGCGCCCGATCATGGCGAGGCCCAGCGCTTCGCCCTCCGCCGCGGCGATGCGGACGCAGGCGTCGCAACTGATGCACTTGCCGGGCTCGTAGACGATCTCCGGGTGGGAGTTGTCGCGCGTGAAGCGGCGGCGCTGGCCGGCGTAGCGGTAGACGTCGGCGTGGTACTCGGTGGCGAGCGAGCGAACCAGGCAGCAATCGGCCTTGCGGCAGCCGCAGGAGAGGCAGCGGCGGGCCTCGCGCGCGGCATCTTCGCCTGAGAGGCCGCGGGCCTCGTCGACGGGGACCCTGGCGGACCGCTCGATGTCGCGGAAGATGGCGGCGCGCTCGGCGTCGTCGATGGGGCGCATGGCGATGTCCGTCATCCCCGGCTCGCCGGCGACAGGTTCGCCGCGCAGGTACTGGTCGATGGAGGCCGCCGCCATGCGCCCCGCGGCTACGGCCCGCACGGCGAGATCGGCGCCGAGCACGGCATCGCCGCCCGCGAACACGCCCGGGATGTTGGTGGCTAGCGTGCGCTCGTCCGCCGCGAGGCCCCAACCGGTGACTCGCAGTCCGTCGCGCTCGGCGGCGGCGCGGTCCACCGCCTGCCCGATGGCGGCGATGACCGCCGAACACTCGACGGTGAAATCCGATCCCTCCACCGGAACCGGGCGGCGGCGGCCGGAAGCGTCGGGCTCGCCGAGCGCCATGCGGACACAAGTGAGGAGGAGCGCGTGGCTGTTGCGCTCCAGCCGGACCGGGGCCGCCAGCAGTTCGATCCGCACGCCCTCGGCCTCGGCGGCCTCCACCTCTTCCATCAGGCAGGGCATCTCCTGGCGGCTGCGGCGGTACAGCACCCGCACGCTGCGGGCGCCCAACCTGACGGCGGAGCGCGCGCAGTCCATGGCGGTATTGCCGCCGCCGACCACCACCACGTCCGGACCGAGCGAGGGCGGGTTGCCCTCCGCAACAAGCTCGAGAAATTCGACGCCGGCCAGCGCCAGTTCCTCGCCCTCCGCGCGCAGTCCCTGGGCGCGCTGCGCGCCGATGGCGATGAAGACGGCGTCATGCGCGCGGCGCAGGCCCGCCAGCGTGAAGTGCTCGCCCCAGCGTTGCCGCATGCGAAACTCCGCGCCCAGCCGCCGGACGACGCCGATCTCCGCGTCCAGGGCCGGCTTGGGCAGGCGGTAGTCGGGAATGCCGTAGCGCAGCATGCCGCCGGGCTCGGTATGGGCGTCGAACAGGGTGCAGGCGTGACCCTTTTGCAGCAGGTAATACGCGGCGGCGAGCCCCGCGGGGCCGGCGCCGACAATCGCCACCGATTTGCCTGAGGCGGGCACGCGCGGCGGCAGCCAGTCCGGTTCGCGTTCGGCCGCGTAGCGGTGCAGCGCGCCGATGGCGAGTCCCTGGTCGAGCTCGCAGCGGCGGCACTCCTGCTCGCAGAGTCGCGGGCAGACGCGCCCCAGCGAACCGGGCAGCGCGAGGCGGCCGGAGATGACCTCCATCGCGTGACGCACGTCGCCGGCGGCGATGCCGTAAACGAAGCCGGGGATGTCCAGCCCCGCCGGGCAGCGTGCCGCGCACGGCGCGACGCACTCGCCGGCGTGGTCGGAGAGCAGCAGTTCCAGCGCGATCCGGCGCGCGGCGCGCACGTCCTCGCTCGCGGTGTCTACTACCATCCCCTCGGCGGCCGGCATGGCGCAAGCGGGTGCGAACGTCCGCCGGCCCTCGATCTGCACGGCGCAAAGAAAGCAGGATGCAGCCGGCTCGATGCCCGGCACGTGGCACATGGTAGGAATCCGTATGCCGGCCTGCCGCGCGGCTTCCAGGATGGTGGAGCCTTGCGGGACCGAAACGCGCCGGCCGTCGATGGTGAGCGCGATCATGGGGACACCACCTCGACGGCGTCGTCCTGGCACGCCCGGCGGCACATGTCGCAGCGCGTGCAGAGCCGGTCATCCACGGCGTGGATCTCGTGCGGGCGGTACGCGATAGCGCCCACCGGGCAGGCCTGCGCGCAGAGCGTGCAGCCGATGCAGTTGTCTTTGACGCGGTAGCGGATCAGGGCCGGGCAGCGGCCGGCGGGGCAGCGCTTCTGGTGGAGATGCGCCTCGTACTCTTCGCGAAAATAGCGCAGCGTGGTGAGCACCGGATTCGGCGCGGTCTGCCCAAGCCCGCAGAGGCTGCCGCGCGAGACGTAGCCGGCGAGTTCCTCCAGCTTCTCGAGATCGCCGCGGCGGCCGCGGCCTTCGCACAGCCGCTCCAAGATCTCGAGCATCCGCTTCGTGCCGATGCGGCAGTAGGTGCACTTGCCGCAGGATTCCGATTGCGTGAAGCGCAGGAAGAAGCGGGCGATATCGACCATGCAGTCGCGCTCGTCAAGCACCACCAGCCCGCCCGAGCCCATGATGGCGCCGGTTTGGGCGAGCGCGTCGTAGTCGATAGGGGTGCCGGCAAGGCTGGCAGGGATGCAGCCTCCGGAAGGGCCGCCGAGCTGCACGGCTTTGAAGCGGCGGTTGTCCTTGATGCCGCCGCCGATCTCCTCCACCACTTCGCGAATGGTGATCCCCATGGGGACTTCGACGAGCCCGCCGCGGTTGATCTTTCCGGCCAGCGCGAAAACTTTGGTGCCGCGGCTGTGCGGCGTGCCAAGGGCGGCGAAGGCCGCGGCGCCATGGCGGAGGATCCAGGGCACGCATGCCAGCGTTTCGACGTTGTTGATAACGGTGGGTTGCCCGCGAAAGCCGTGTTCCACCGGGTATGGCGGGCGCAGCCGCGGCATGCCGCGGCCGCCTTCGAGCGATTGGATCAGCGCGGTCTCCTCGCCGCAGACGAAGGCGCCCGCACCCTCCCGGACATCCAGGCGCAGCCCGCCGAGCAGACCGCGCTCTCCGGCCTGCCGTATGGCCTCGCACACGTGCCGCACGGCCTGCGGGTACTCGGCGCGGATGTAAAGAAAGCCCTCCGCGGCGCCGATGGCGCGCGCGGCGATGGCGAGCCCTTCGAGCACGCGGTGCGGGTCGGATTCGAGCACCAGGCGGTCCATGAACGCGCCGGGGTCGCCTTCGTCGCCGTTGCAGATAACGTACTTGACGCCGCCCGGCTGGCTGCGCCCGAGCGCCCATTTGCGGCCCGTGGGGAAGCCCGCGCCGCCGCGCCCACGCAGTCCGGAACGGGTGATGGCGTCGAGGATCTGCTCGGGGGAAAGCCCGGATTGCAGCGCCTGGTAGCCGCCGCGCGCGAGGTAGTCGTCGATGTTGAGCGGGTCGATGACGCCGCAGTTTTCCAGCACAATGCGCTTCTGCTTCTCGAGGTAGCCGGAGGTTTCCGCGGGCGCCGGCCTTTCGCCGCGCAGCCAGGAGAGCCACGGGCGCAGGTGGCGGCGCGCGATGACGGGGGCGGCCTCGGGCGTGACGTTGCCGTACAGGGTCGCGCGGCCTCCGGGCTCAACCACCTCCACCAGGGGCTCGCGATGGCACATGCCGTTGCAGCCCACGGCCTTGACGCGCGCGCCGGCGCGGGCGAGCGCGTCGCGCACGAGTCCGGCGCCGCTGGCAATGCCGCAGGAGCCGAGGCCGACGCGGATCTCGACGCCGGTCAAGCGGACTCCTTCTCCAGCGCGTCCGAAGCGGACGCGGGCGTGAGTTTGCCCGCGGTGCGTTCGTCCACCATCAGCACCGGCGCGAGACTGCAACAGCCGAGGCACGCGACCTCTTCAATGGTGAACGTGCGGGAGGGGTCGGTGTCCGCGCCTTCGGGGATGGCGAGGCTGCGGCGTATTTCTTCTGTGATCTGGCGCGCCCCGGCCACGTGGCAGGCGGTGCCGTGGCAGACCTTCACGATGTGCTTGCCCACGGGCGAGCGGCGAAACTGGCCGTAGAAGGACGACGTGCCGGCGATCTGCGCGGGCGTGATGCCGGTGATCTCGCAGAGGCGGCGCAGGGCGTCGTCGGGCAGGTACCGGTAGTGCGCCTGAATGGCTTGCAGGAGCGGTATAGCCGATTCGCGCGTGCGGCCGAGGCGGGCCACGATGTCATCGACGAAAGCGAGGTCGAGCGGCGCGTCCGCCGCCGGGCGAAGCTCGCGTTTCGCCCGGACGCGGCCGGCGGCGCCCTCCACGGCGGGCGCGGGGAAGCGGCGCGGCGGGCGCTTCACTGTGAGCAGGAAAACCGCGGACGCCGCGATCAGGATCCAGGCGGCGATGCCGTCCCGCAGCTTGCGCGCGCGCCGGTACGCGGTGACGCGCTTGAACACGGCGTCGAGCTTGAGGGCCGCGGCCGCATCCGCCTTCACCTCCTGCTGTAGCGCCTTGATGTGCCGGTCGTCTTTGGGCGTTCGCACGCGCGCCACAATCGCATCCGCGGTGAGCAGCGCGGCGCAGAGCGCGATCACGGCGGCGGCGATGCGGGCGGTCATGCTTTGGACCTCGGGCAGTACGGATAGCAGCGCGCGCAGTAGAGGCAGTTGCGGCCCACGGCGCGCATCTTCTCGATGGCGCCGTACGGGCAGGCGTGCGTGCATAGCCCGCAATCGAGTTCCTTATCGGGCGTGATGGAGACGCCGCGCCACGCCAGCCGCGAGCACCACGCCAGCAATCCGCCATAGGGGCAGAGCCAGCGGCAGTAAGGGCGGCCGACGAACATGCCGGCAACCAGGAACGCGCCGCCGATGAAAAGCATGTGAGGCGCGCCGGTCCTGCGGAAGAAACCCACGAAGGGATCGAAGCGGCAGATGACGAAGTCCCGCGCGGGCGCAGGCTGTAAGGCGAACCAGATGGCGATCCCAAGGTAGGCGTACTTGAGAAATCCGAGCGCCCAATCGAGGCGCGGCGGCACCTGCACGGGGCGGATGGCGACAAGTTCCTGCATGGCGCCGAGCGGGCAGACGCCGCCGCAGAAGGCGCGCCCGAACAACAGCGCGTAGACCAGGGGCAGGAAGAAGATGGCGATGACGACAATCGGGATCGAGTAGCGCGGGTCCGCGAGCGCCACCGTCACGTTCTGTATGGAGCCGACGGGGCAGATGCAGCCTTCGCGATAGAAGCCGAAGTAGGCGAGCGAAGCCACCGTGAGCACGGTGAGCCAGCGGCGGTTCCTGCGCTTGATCACAATCCACACGGAGACGCCCATGGCGCCGGCGAGAAGGAACACGTCGGCGACCTCCAGCCACCAGTTGCGCGGCAGCGGCTTCTGCACCGCGGGGGTCTTGTAGCCGCCGCCGATGGTCTGTTCCTGCGGTGCGGTCTGGACGGGCCGTTCGTACTGGATGGATTGGGCAAAGGCGGGGAGGGCCGCGAACAGCAGCAGAAATGCGGTGAGCAGCCTACGCATGCCGCTCCAGCTCCGGCGGCCTCAGGGCTTCGGCCAGCGGAACCTGGATGAGCGCGTCCTTGGGGCAGGCCGTGGAGATGGCGCAGCGGTTGCAGTCCACGCAGCGGTCGTAGCGCACCCGCAGCACGATGGAGCCGAGGCCGAGCGGTTCCTTGCACTTCATCACGCACTTGCCGCAACCGTCGCACTTTTCTTCGTCGATAACATATTCGTAAAAGTTGTTGGCGGGGTCCTCGGGATCGACCTTGCCGATGGGCTTGCGCGCGATCGCGTCGCGTGGACAGAGTTTCTGGCTCGGCAAACCCTTCTCATCCACTGCGCTGGTGATATCGAAGTACGCCGGGCAGATGTTGCAGCGGCCGCACTTCGAAAATTCGTTCACGGCGCGCACCGCGGAGAGCGCCACCACGCACTCCGTGGTGCAGAGGTTGCAGGCTTCCGCCACCGTCTCGCCCAGCCGGCTATTGATGCAGCGATTGGCGTCCACCTGCCAGACAATCTGCCCGTGCGCCTTGTGGACCAGGTAGCCCGCCGCGCCGCCGATGCCGAGGACCGCCGCGCCGCGAAGAATTTTCCGCCGGGTGGGATCGCTCACGACGGCCCTCCGGCGAACACCAGCACGTGGAGCTTTTCCGTGTCCGCCACCAGCACACGGCCGCCGCCATCCACCGCGATATCCATGTTCCGGCACATGGGGTGGAACAGCGCGCCGTCGATGGCGGCGAGCAGCTTGCCCGAGAAATCGAAGAGCCTGGCGCGCGGGTCCGCCTTTTCGGTGACGAACACGCCGCGCCGTTCCAGCACGGCCACGTTGGTCGGATTGCAGCAGCCGGTGAAGCCGCTGGGGTCGGGACCCGTGAAACGGCCTATCCGCCCGAGCAACCGGCCCTCCGAGGAATAAAGCTCGACGCGGTGCTTGCCGGGGTTCGCGGCGTAAATCACGCCTCGGGCATCCACCCCGAAATCGACCACACCGTTGGGAATGAGCAGGCCGTTGGTCGGATTGTCCTTGCCGATATCGTTCAGGAATTTGCGCGAGCCGTCGAAGCGGCGGATGGCGCGGGCTTCGGCGTCTGCGGTGAAAACTTTGCCGGCGGAAAACGCGATGGAGGTCACGCGCGCCAGCAGCTTTTCATCGCGCCATGTGTCCCGCAGCTTGCCGGACTCGAAGATTTCGATCTGGCCGGTTTCCCCCACCCACACGCTGCCGCCGGGCGCCACCGCCACCGAGAGTCCGGGGCGAGCGGTGGACCATCGCCGCTCGAGCCGCCCCGCGGGGTCGAAGAGCTTCACCTCCGAGTCGCCCGCCGCGTACACGGCGCCGCGCGCGTCCACCGCGATGCCGCGCAGCGCAGAGGCGAACTCGGCGGGGCCGGATCCCTTGCCGGCCAGGGTGCGGACGTGACGATACGGCCCTTCAGGCGCGAACATTGATGCAGACCATTTTACTCAGGTCGCGGAGCACGAGCTTTCCATCGGAAAGCGCCATGGGACCCCAGACCTCCTGCCCCCCGAGGACCTTCGCGCTGGCCAGTTCCTTGTACCCCGTGGTGCTGGCTTCGATCAGGCGCAGCGTGCCCGAGTCGCCATCGAGCGCGAAGAACATGCCGTCGGCCATCATGAAACTCCCCAGGCCGAAGGTGGCTTTGCCGGCGCTGGTCCAGACTTCCTTGCCGTCGAAACTCAGGCAGGTGAACAGGCCGCGGCGTTTCTTCCCGATCGCGAACATGTGGCCCTTCCACACGATAGGGGTGTGGACCTCCGAGTTCCACTCGTTGTTCTTCATGTCGAAGACCTGTTCGGCCTTGAATGCGCCGCCGGCGTTGCGCACCCGCACCATGACGCTGCCGGCGTCGTAACTGCCGGTCATGAAGACTAATTCGTTGCTCACCGCGATGGGCGAAGGCGCCACCGCGACGTTGAACCTGCGGGGGAACTCCCAGAGCAGTTTGCCGTCCACGCCCACGCCGAGCGGCCCTTTGAGCGTGCCGTAAAGGTACTGCTTCACGCCGCCGAGCGTCGCCGGCATCACCGAGGAATGCGTCATGGCGATCCTGCCCGGGTTGGGCGTGCGCCAGATGTCCTTGCCGGTGGCTTTATCGAGCGCCACCAGGATGGCCGCGCCGCCGGTGGCAATCACGATGCGGTCTTCTTCGAGCAGCGGGCACTGGCCGTTGTACCAGGCGGGGATGGCGGCCTGGTAAGCGGTAACCAGGCTCTTGCGCCAGAGCTGCTTGCCGGTCTTGATGTCGAAGCAGTGCAGGACGGCCTTGGGGTCGAGCGAGAATACGAAGCGGCCGTCCACCGCCGGGACCGTCCGGGTGATGGCGTGATTCGGACGGATTTCGCGCGCTTCGCGGAACTGCCACACGAGTTTGCCGTCGGAAAGGTTGCGGCAGTTCGCCACCCACTCGTTCTTCTTTTCGTCGTAATCGTGGTGGTAGACGCGGCCGCCAACGATGGCCGCTCCCGCGTAGCCCTGCGCCACCGGCACGGACCAGAGCACTTTGGGTCCGCCCGCTGGCCACTTGCGCGCCAGCCCGGTCTCGCGCGAGATGTTGTCGCGCGCGGGTCCGCGGAACTGGGGCCAGCTTGTCGCAGGTGCCGCCGGCAGCAGGGACTGCGCCCCGCAAGTGCCGACACCGATCATCCACTCACGCCGCGTTAACATTTGGACTGAAAGACAGCGCCCTTCCCCGGTAGTATAACTGAACGATGACCAAACATTTCCGGATCGCGCTGCTGGCGTGCGCCGCGGCGTGGGCGGGCGACGCGCAGTGGCCGCAGTTTCGCGGCCCGGATGCGAGCGGTTTGGGGACCGGCTCGCCGGTGACGGAGTGGAACGGCGGCACGGGGAAGAACATCCTTTGGAAGACCGCCATTCCGGGTCTGGGCCACTCCAGCCCCGTGATATGCGGGGACCGCATCTTCGTCACCACGGCCGTGCCGGCCCAGGGCGACCCGGCGCTCAAACTCGGCATGTACGGCAACGTCGATTCCGTCGAGCGAGAGCCCGCGCAGAGCTTCCGGCTTTATTGCCTTGACCGCAAATCCGGAAAGGTCCTCTGGGAGCGCACGGCGGCGAGTGGGCCGCCGAAAAGCAAGCGCCATCCGAAATCCAGCCACGCCAACCCGAGCCCCGCGACCGACGGCCGGCACGTGGCGGCCTTCTTCGGGTCCGAGGGCCTTTACGTGTACGACTTCGACGGCCGGCTCCTTTGGAAGAAGGACTTCGGGGTGCTGGAGGCGTCGTTTTTCGTAATGCCGGAGGCGCAGTGGGGCTTCGCCAGCTCGCCTGTGATCGCGCAAGGCAAGCTGGTCGTGCTGGCGGACGTGCTGAAGAACGGGTTCCTCGCCGCCTTCGACGTGCGCTCCGGAAGACAGCTTTGGCGCACGCCGCGCGCCGACGTGCCCACGTTCGGCACCCCGACGGTGGCGCCGTACGCGGGAGGGTCGCGGCAGATCGTGGTGAACGGCTGGAAACACATCGGCGGCTACGACCTCGAGACCGGCAAGGAACTGTGGAAGATGAAAGGCGGCGGCGACATTCCCACGCCGACGCCGGTCTTCTCCGATGGACTGGTAGTGATTACGAGCGCGCACGGGCAGGGGCGGCCGATCTACGCCGTCCGCACCAACGTCGCGGCGGACCTCGCGTGGGCCCAGGAGCGGGCGGGCAATTACATTCCCACGCCGCTGCTGCACGACGGGCTCGCCTACTTCTGCGGCGACCTTGGAGTGCTGACGGTGTATGCGCTCAACAACGGCGAGCGGCTATACCAGCAGCGGCTGGGCGGCGGCCGGTCGGCCTTCAGCAGTTCGCCGGTGGCCGCCGCGGGACGGTTGTACACTACCGACGAGGACGGGCGGACGTACGTGCTGGCGCTCGGCCGCGCGTACCGGTTGCTGGCCGAAAACGAACTGGGCGAGAACGTCATGGCCTCGGCGGCGGTCGTGGACGGCGTGCTGTACATCCGGGGGCGGCATCACCTGTTCGCGATCGGGGCGAGGTAGAAGGCGGCGGCCGTGGATCGCATTTTCCGAACGAGGCCTTAGATATATACTGTGGGAATCAGGGGTCCTCGAAATCCTCGCAACAGGAGATGAACGAATGTCTGTATCGATGCAGCGGAGTATAAACCCCGCGGCCCGGTGTCTGGCGCTGATCGCATGCGTTACGATTGCAGCGCCTGCCGTGAGCGCGCAGACGCTCTACGGAACGCTCGTCGGAAACGTCCTCGATCCCAGCAACGCATCCATTGCGGCGGCTAAAGTTGCCGCGGTCAACTCCGGCACGGGTTTCAGCCGGGAAGCACTGACCGATGAACGCGGCGGATATCTGTTCTCCGACCTTCAGCCGGGCTCCTATCGCATCACCGTGACGGCGGCGGGATTTGCCGGCTTCACCCAGACGGACGTGCCGATCACCGCAAACACCGTGGTGCGCGTCGACGTGCACATGCAACTGGCGGCGGCCAGCGAGTCGGTCACCGTGGCGGCGGCCGCTACCACTTTGCAGACCGACCGCTCGGACCTGCGGACCGAGATCAGCGGCCGTGAGTACCGGGACCTGCCCGTGCCCGGCGCGAGGAATTACCAGGCCTTGTTCAAACTGGTCCCCGGATTCACCCCGCCTCGCCGCCAGAACTCCATTGTCTCGACGCCCCAGGAGGGCCTGGTGGCGAACGTCAACGGCACCACCAAGAGCACCAACAATTCGCGCATTGACGGCGCGAGCAACGCGCACATCTGGCTGCCGCAACACTCCGCCTACATGCCCCCGCTGGAAGCGATCGAGACCGTCAACGTGGTGACCAACAGCATGGACGCGGAGCAGGGGCTCGCCGGCGGCGCGGCCATCAACGTCACCATGAAGTCAGGGACCAATGAATTTCACGGTGTCGCATTCAACTACCACCAGAACAGCGCGATCAAAGCCAAGAACGTCTTCTTCACGGAAGCGAAGATTCCAAAGTACATCCAGAACCAGTACGGCGGGACCCTGGGCGGCCCGATCGTGAGAAACAAGCTGTTCTTCTTCGGAAGCCACGAACGAACCGCGCGACGCTGGAACGTATCGCGTTTCGTGACGGTCCCGACCGCGCCGCAGCGCGAGGGCAACTTCGCGAGTTTCGGGACCACACTGTACGACCCGCTCACCGGGACCGCCGACGGAGGGGGCCGTACGGCCTTCCCCAACGCGGTCATCCCCGCCAGCCGCCACAGCCGCGTCTCGCGGCAACTGATCGAATGGCTGCCGCTGCCAACCCATCCCGAGCGCCTGACCGACAACTACTTCGCCTCCGCCCCGGGTGTGTTCAACCGCAACTCGACGGACGCCAAGATCAACTGGAACACCTCATCGAAGCTCAGCATGTTCGGCCGGTTCAGCATCCTGAACTTCGATATCACTTCCCCCAGCGTTTTCGATAAGGCTTCCGGCGGGGCGATCGAGTCCGGGCAGCAGGCCGGCTACGGATACGGACGGGTGATCACCACCACTTATGGCGCCAATTACATCGTGAGCCCGGGCCTGCTGATCGACGGTAACTTCGGATTCACCCGGATGGCCCCCAGTGTTACACCATTTCAGTACGGCCAGAATATAGGGCTGGATGTGCTCAAGATTCCGGGCACCAACGGGCCAAACCCGCTTCAGAGCGGCATCCCCCACTTCGGCATCTCCAGCTATGAGGCCCTTGGGAACCCCGGAAGCGCCAACCCGTACTTCTGGCGCGACAACCAGTTTCAGTACAACCTCAACACCACGTGGGTGCGCGGCGCGCACAGCGTGCGATTCGGACTGGACGTGACGCGCCAGCACATGAATCACATCACCTCGGAGCTCGATGCGAGCCCGCGTGGCGTATTCAACTATTCCGGCGGTCCGACTGCTCTCCGCGGAGGAACCTCGCCAAATCAGTTCAATAACTTCGCGGCATTCCTGCTGGGTTTGCCTTCTTCGGTGGGCACCAGCCGGCCCATGGAGTCCCCCATCACCACGCGCAACTGGGCGCAGGGCTATTACGTCAGGGACCAGTGGCAGGCGACCCGCGCCTTTACGATCACGCTGGGGCTGCGCTACGAGTACTACCCGATGTCCACTCGCGCCACGCGCGGGATGGAGTTATACGACCCGGACACGAACATGATGCTGATCGGCGGCGTCGGCTCCGTACCGAAAGATGCCGGCATCAAGATGAGCCGAAAACTGTTTGCCCCTCGCGTCGGTCTGGCGTATCGCGCCGGCAGTAAGTGGGTGATCCGGGCGGGATATGGGATCAACACGGATCCCTACCCGCTGGCCCGGCCTCTGCGCACGAACTACCCGATCCTCATCTCGTTGACCGTTCCCGCCGCCAACTCGTTCCAGTTCGTCGGCCGGACCGAAGACGGCATCCCTCCCATCGTCTTCCCGAGCCTGGGCAACGGCGCCATCGCGATTCCGAACAGCGTCACCCTCCGGACTTTGGCGAAAGAGTTCAAACGCGGCTACGTCGAATCGTTCAACTTCACCGTGCAACGCGAGCTGCCGCTCGGATTCGTGGGACAGGCGGCGTACGTGGGCACCAGGGGCATCCGGCAGCAATCCTACCAGGAACTCAACTGGGCCGAGCCCGGGGCCGGCACCGCCGGCCG
Organism: Bryobacteraceae bacterium; assembly: GCA_041946965.1. GTDB lineage: Bacteria > Acidobacteriota > Terriglobia > Bryobacterales > Bryobacteraceae > JBHGBM01. Next base: position 8,838 of record JBHGBM010000018.1, on the reverse strand, counting down.
CGCCTTGAACCGGAAGTTCGGGCGGACGGCCAACACCACGCTGGTGACGCCTTTCGGCACCGCGAACTACAACGCGCTGCAAGCGCAGGCTACCCGGAGGTTCGCCAATGGTTTCCAGGCCCAGGTGGGCTACACGTTCTCGAAATCCATCGCGTACGCCGATGAGGCGGACAGTTCTCTCTCGTTCAACGCCCCGTCGGCCCTGGCGCGCAACCGTTCCCTCACCAACTACGACCGGCCCCATAACCTGCAAGCCGGATGGGCGGCCGAGCTGCCGTTCGGGCGCGGGAAGAAATGGGCGAGCCAGGGAGGCCTCGCGGCCGCCTTGCTGGGCGGATGGCAACTGAACGGCATCTTCAGCAGTTACAGTGGAACGCCGTTTACCGTCACGTCCGCCAGCACTTCACTGAACGCTCCGGGGAACACGCAAACCGCCGATCAGATCAAGCCTCAGGTGGCGATCCTGGGCGGGGCCGGTCCGGGCCAGTCCTTCTTCGATCCCCTCGCCTATGCGCCGGTCACCGCCGTGCGCTTCGGCACCAGCGGGCTCAATTCTCTTCGCGGGCCGGGAGTGGTCAACCTGGACCTGGGCCTGTTCCGCGAATTCTCGGCCAGCGAGCGGTTCAAGATTCAGTTCCGGGCCGAATCATTCAACGCAACGAACACGCCGCACTTCAACAACCCGGGCACCAACGTCTCGAACCTGCAATTGAGACCGGACGGTTCGGTCTCCGCGCTGCGCGGTTTCTCCGAGATCACCAGCGCCCAGGACGACGAGCGCCAGTTCCGCTTCGGCTTACGTATCAGCTTTTGACGGCGGCGTTACGGCATCTCCCAAAAGCTGAGCGCCATCGCGTCCTTGACTAGGATGCCGTTGTTCAGCAGCGCCGGGTGCGCCCACGTCGGGCTGCCGGCCACGGAGTACTTCCGCAGCGGTTCCCACGCCCGGACGCTCTGGTTCGCCACGATCAGGGCGGCGTCCGTGGTCAGCAGAACCAGCCGCGGGCCTGCGCCGATGAGCACCGCGTTGTCGCCCTGGCGGCCGTCCGAAGTCCACAGCACCTTGCCGTTGCGCGGGTCCAGCGCGAAGAACTGCCCGCTGTTGCGATTAGTGAGCCCGAATACCACGTCGCCGATCACCACCGGCGAGCTCATGTAGAGGGAGATGTCGCGGTTGGTCCACACGGTCTCGGCCGCGAACGCGTTTCCGCGTCTTGCCGCGCGCACGCCCATAATGCCGTTGCGCAGGCCGGAGAAGATCAGCAGATCCCGATAGAGCGCCGGCGTGACCGCGTTCTGATCGTATGCGGTCGAATAAGGCATGCTCCACAGCAGCGCGCCCGTGGCGGCGTCCACGGACACGATGTGTTCGCGGCTCTGGGTCACGATCTGGCGAACTCCGCCCAGTTCCGCCACAATCGGGGACGCGTAGGCTGCGCCGTCGCCCGTCCAGCTCCATTTTTCCGCTCCGGTCCGGGCGTCGAACGCGGTGAGCGCCCCGCCGCGCTTCATCTCGACGTGAGCGATCAGCAGCCCCCGGTCGAGCAGCGGCGACATGGCGTTGCCGTACAGTGGCGCGGCGAATTGCTTCCGCCACGCGAGCTTGCCCGTCTGCGCGTCGAAGCTCGAGAGAATGCCGCTGATCCCCAGCGTGAAGATGCGTCCCTCCCCGACCACCGGCGTGGACTTCACGCCGTTGCCGTGGCTCGCCGCGACGGCTACCACCTGGTACGGCGCGGGGTAGCTCTCGCGCCAGATGGCCTGGCCGTTCTCCAACCGCAGGCAGGACACCACCTCACGCTCGCCCTGCCGCGAATGCAGGTACACCCTGCCGCCCGAAACCACCGGTGAGGAGTGGCCTTCGCCGATCTCCACCTTCCACTTGAGCTTGAGCTTCTCCGGCCACTTCTGGGGCGCCGGAAAGCCAACGGCCACGCCGTCGCGGTTCGGGCCGCGCCACTGGGGCCACTCCTGGGCGGGCGAGAGGATCACAAACGCAGCCACAAGGGCCGCTGCACGCGCTGGCATAATGAGACATTATGCACTCTCGCGCAGCGCTGCTGCTCGCATCGGTTCCATTGCTCGCCGGGGATTGGCCGCAATGGCGCGGCCCGTCGAGCCTGGGGATTTCCGCCGAAAACGGGCTGCCGGAGCGGTGGAGCGCCACCCAGAACGTAGCGTGGAGGGCCAAACTGGCGGGGTTCGGGGCTTCCTCGCCCGTGGTCGCCGGCGGGCTGGTGGTGGTGACCTCGCAGACCGGCGGTTACAAGGGTTCGCGCGGCAGTTACCCGCGGCTGGCGCGGGACGACGAATCGCTCGCGGCGCGCGAGCATGCCATCAGCGGGCCGGCCATGGCATCCGGCGATGACCGCGGCGGGCTGTTCCTGGTTGTAGAGGCTTTCGGCACCGCCGGCGGCAAGCGCGCGTGGGAGTATCGCATCCCGGCCACGGGCGAGTTGCCGAAGCTCCACGAGAAACACAACCTGGCCACGCCCACGCCGGTCTCAGACGGCGAACGCATCTACTGCTGGTTCGGCAACGGGCAGGTGGCCGCGCTCGACATGCAAGGTCGCGAACTCTGGAAGCGTCACCTGGGCCAGGAGCACGGGTCGTTCGTTACGCCCTGGGGACACGGCAGCTCGCCCATGCTGTACAAGGACCTGCTGATCCTGCTCGCCGCTCACGATCCGGTGGCCTACCTGCTGGCGCTCGACAAGCGCACCGGCGAGCAGCGCTGGAAGGTGGACTACAAAGACAGCCGCGTTTCGCACAGCACCCCGGTCGCCGTGCCGGGGCCGCGGGGCGATGCGCTGATCGTGAATTCGAGCGCGCGCGTAGAAGCTTACGATCCCGCCACCGGCGCCCGGCTATGGCAACTGGGGGAGGAACGGCAGACGCCGATTCCGTCGCCGGTCTTCGCCGGCGGCACGATCTACATGAGCCGCGGATACCGCAACAGCGATGTGCTGGCGATCCGCCCCGGTGATGCGCGCGTGCTGTGGCGCATCCCGAGCGGAGCTTCGTATGTGCCCTCCATCCTGCACTATCAGGGCCTGATATACATGACCAACGAAGTCGGCGTGGTCACCTGTGCCGATGCGGCCACGGGGCGGCAGGTGTGGCGCGAACGGCTGGAGGGCATCTTCTTCGCCTCGCCGGTGGCGGGAGACGGCAAGGTGTACTTCGTCAGCGAAACCGGCGAGACCTTCGTGCTGCGGGCCGGAAGGAAACCGGAGGTGCTGGCGCGGAATCAGATCGGCGAGCGCTTTCTGGCCTCGCCGGCGATCTCGGGCGGCAGAATTTACCTGCGAAGCGACGGGATCCTGTTTGCGATTGGCGCGGCGCCCGAATAGGGTGTGATACCCTGCTCTCCATGCTCAGGTCTTCCGTCATCATTCTCTGCTTGTGTTCCACGGCCGCGGCGGCCGATTGGCCCCAGTGGCGCGGTCCGAACCGCGACGGGATTTCGCAGGAGACCGGCCTGCTCCAGGGCTGGCCGCGCGGCGGGCCCAAGCAGGTCTGGAAAGCGCAGGGGCTGGGCGAGGGCTACTCGTCGGCCGCGGTGGTGGGCAACCGGCTTTACACGCAAGGGCAGCAGGGCGGCCGGCAGTTCGTGATCGCGCTCGACGTTGCCACCGGCAAGCAGGTATGGAAGACGCCGACGGGCAACCGCCTGGACAACGACCGCGGCAACGGGCCGCGCGGCACCCCCACGGTGGACGGCAAGCGGCTCTACGCCATCGCCAGCGACGGCACGCTGGCGTGCCTGGAGACGGAAACCGGCAAGCCGGTATGGAGCGTGAACTTTCCGCAGGCGTTCGGCGGGCGCGCCCCGAACTGGGCGTACAGCGAATCGCCGCTGGTGGAGGGCGGCAACGTGATCGTGGTCCCGGGCGGCCGCGGCGCTTCGATCGTGGCGCTGAACAAGGATACCGGCGCAGTGGTGTGGAGAACCCAGAGCGACCGCGCGGGCTACTCCTCCGCGGTGCCGTTCGACGCCGGCGGTGTGCGCGGCCTCGCCGTGCTCACCGGAGAAGCGGCGGTGGGGCTCAATGCGAAGAACGGCGAGTTGCTTTGGCGATACACCAAGGTCGCCAACCGCACCGCCAACATCGCCACGCCCATCGTAAGCCGGGGCCACGTGTTCTTCTCCACGGACTACGGCACCGGCTGCGCGTTGCTCAAGCTCACGCCCGAGGGCGGCTCCGTGAAGGCTGACGAAGTCTACTTCAACAGCGACATGCGCAATCACTACACCACGTCAGTGCTGATCGGGAACACGTTGTACGGCTTCTCCAGCGCCATCCTGACCGCCATGGACTTCATGACCGGACAAGTGAAGTGGCGGGACCGCAGCGTGGGCAAAGGCAACTGCATCTACGCGGACCAGCGCCTCTATTGCATGGGCCAGGACGGAACTGCCGGGCTGATCGAGCCCTCGCCCGAAGCCTACAAAGAGGTTTCGCGCTTTGACATTCCGAAAGGCGATTACCCCACCTGGGTGCCTCCCGTGGTGGCCAACGGCAGGCTCTACCTGCGCGAGCAGGACAATCTCTATTCGTTCGACATCAAGCGATGAAAACCGCAATCATTCTCTGCGCCGCGGCACTTGCGCTGCTGTGGGCATCCGGCCAGGACGGCGCCGGCTGGCCCATGTGGGGCGGCTCGGGCGACCGCAACATGGCCTCCGCCATGAAAGGCGCGCCCACGTCCTGGGACGTGCAGGCGAAGAAGAACGTCCGCTGGATGGCGCCGTTGGGCTCCCAGACCTATGGCAACGCCGTGGTGGCGGGCGGGCAGGTGTACATCGGCACCAACAACGACCCGGCGCGCAACCCCAAAGAGCCCGGCGACCGCGGTGTCCTCATGTGCTTCCGCGAATCCGACGGCCGTTTCCTGTGGCAGCACACCAGCCCGGTGCTGGAATCGGGCAACGCCAACGATTGGGCCCAGACCGGCGTGTGCAGTTCGCCACTGGTAGAGGGCGACCGGCTGTGGTACGTCTCGAACCGCTGCGAGCTCGTCTGCCTGGACACGCGCGGCGGCGTGGTTTGGAAGTTCGACATGATGCGCGAGACCGGAGCGAGACCGCACAACAAGGCGAGCTCCTCGCCCGCCGCGCACGGCAACCTGGTCTTCGCCGCCACCTCGAACGGGCGCGACGAGAGCCACGCGCGCGTGCCCGCTCCGAAGGCGCCCTCGCTGGTCGCCGTCAACAAGCAGACCGGGAAGTTGGTGTGGCAGGCGAACAGCGTGGGCGCCAAGATCCTCGACGGGCAGTGGTCGTCGCCCGCGGTGGCCTCGATCGGCGGCGTGACGCAGGTGGTGATCGGCGAGGGCGACGGCTGGGTGCGGAGCTACGAAGCGGAAACGGGCAAGCGGCTGTGGGAGTTCGACACCAACGCCAAAGACGCGGTGTGGCCGAAGACCCGCAACACCCTGATCGCCACCCCGGTGATCTGGCACAACCGCGTGTACATCGCCAACGGGCAGGACCCGGAGAACGGCCCCGGACCGGGCCACCTCTTCGCCATCGATGCCACCCGGCGCGGCGACATCACCCAGAGCGGCCGCGTGTGGCGGTACGACGGCCTGAAGCGGTCGCTCTCCACCGTGGCGATCGCGAACGGGCTGGTGTTCGCCGCGGACATCGCCGGCTTCCTGCACGCGGTCGACGCCGAGACCGGCAAGCCCTGCTGGACGCACGATACGCTGGCCGTGGTGTGGGGATCCCCCATGGTAGTAGGCGGCAACGTGTACCTCGGCGACGAGGACGGCGACGTGGTGGTGCTGGCGGCCGCCAGGCAGAAGAAGCAGATCGCCGAGATGAACATGGGCAGCAGCGTTTACGCCACCGTGGTGCCCGCGCACGGGACCCTGTTCCTCTCCAACCGCAACCAGCTCTGGGCGCTGGCGGGCAAGTAGGATGATCGCGCTGTTCCTGGCGCTGGCTTCCGTGGCGGAGTGGCCGCAGTTTCGCGGAAATCCGCAGTTGACCGGAGTGGCCGCGGGCGCGCTCGCGGCCAGGCTCCGGCTGCTGTGGACTTACGACGCCAAGGAAGCCATCCAGTCCTCGGCGGCCATCGCGGGCGGGACGGTGTACGTGGGCTCGCAGTCCGGCGACCTGCTCGCCATCGATCTCAACACCGGCAAGCTGCGCTGGAAGTACCGCGCCAAGGATGCCATCGGGGAATCGTCGCCGGCGGTGGCTGACGGAGTGGTTTATGCCGGCGACCTGGCGGGCGTGCTGCACGCGGTGAGCGCCGCGGACGGGCGCAGGCTCTGGACCTTCGCTACGGAAGCGGAGATCAAGTCGTCCCCGGCGCCGGCGGGCGAACGGCTGCTGATTGGCTCCTACGACGGGAACCTCTACTGCCTCTCGCGGCGCGACGGCAAGCTGCTGTGGAAGTTCGCGACCAGCAACTACGTCCACGCCACGCCGGTGATCGCGGGGACGGTCCTCTACCTGTCCGGCTGCGACGAGGTCTTTCACGGCGTGCGGCTGGCCGACGGCAAGGAAACCATGCAACTGCCCGCGGGCGGGTACACCGGGGCTTCGATCGCGCTGGATGGAGCGCGGGCCTACTACGGGACGTTCAGCGAAGAAGTGGTCGCGGTGGACCTGCGCGCCAGGCGCGTGGCGTGGCGCTACCGGAGCACCTTCCCGTTCTACTCATCCGCGGCGGTGGCCGGGGGCCGCGTGGTGGTGGGCGGCCGCGACAAGCGGATCCACTGCCTGGACGCGAAGACCGGCAAGGCGCTGTGGACCTTCGCCACGAAGGCGCGCGTGGATTCGTCGCCCGCCATCGCGAGCGGGCGGGTGTACGTAGGCTCGAACGACGGGCGGCTGTACGTGCTCGACCTGGCGACAGGGAAGAAGCTGTGGGAGTTCGAGGCCGGTTCGGCGCTGACCGCGTCACCCGCCATCGCGGCGGGAAAGCTGGTCATTGGCTCGGAAGACGGGCGATTGTTCTGCCTGGGGGAGTAGGTTTTCACGTCGCCAGCCGGAACGCGACCATCTCCTGCCCGTTGCGAACCAGCAGAACGTTGCCCGCCAGCGCCGGGTGGTTCCACGTCTTGCCCTCCAGCGCCGGGAACCGCGCGATTTCCTTGAACGCGCCGGGCGCGGCCGCGACCAGCGCGAGTTCGCCTTCCTCGGAAAGCACCAGCAGAAGGTCCTGATCGCTCAACAACAGAAACTGGCCGTGGCCGTAGCGCCCGCCCTTCCACTTCCGTTTGCCGTCCTCGAGGCCGATGCAGGAGAGGATGGGGCCATCGAACCCGTACGCGTGGCCCTTATGAACCACGAAGTCGTTGAAGTAGGGTTTCAGTCCGTTCGTCGTCCACACCTCCGCAGCGCTCCACCCGCCCGGCCCGTGCGAGACCGCGAGGCGGCGCATCCCGGCTCCGCCGCCGGTAGGACCGGTGGCGGCGATCAGCACGCTTCCGTCCGCGGCCAGGGCGGGCTGAAGGATGCTGGCGTGGGGGTACGCGTGCTTCCAGAGCACCTTGCCGTCCGCCGGCGCGACGCTGGCGACCCCATCTTCGTTCGCGAGCAACACCTGCGCCACGCCGCCGATGGTCAACAGGTGCGGGGAACTGTAGCCGGCGCCGCCGTCTTTGGCGAGCCAGCGCGGATTGCCGGTGGCGGGGTCGTAGGCGGCGAGACGGCCGGAGGCCGCGACAATGACGGCGTCGCCGAACGCCAGCGGCGAGCCCGCGAAACCCCAATCGGGAACCTTGGCGCCGGTGTCGCGCGCCGCGTTGCGTGTCCAGATGACGGCGCCGCTCGCGGCGTCGAGCGCGTTCAGGACGCCCGTCGCGCCCAGCGCATATACCCGCCCGCCGCCCAGGGCCGGGGTGGCACGAGGACCGGCGCCGGCGTTGGACTCCCAGAAGCGGGCGGCGTCGCGGTGGGTCCACACGGGCTTGCCGGTGCTTGCGTTGTAGCAGGCGACGACCTCGGACTCGCCGCGCTGTTCCTGCGTGTAGAGCAGCCCGCCGCCGATGGCGAACGACGACCAGCCCGGTCCGACCGCGCGGCGCCACAGTTGGACCGGCGGCGAGGAAGCCCAGTCGGTCCGGATGCGCACGCCGGAGACGATGGAATCGCGCCGAGGCCCGCGGAATCCGGGCCACGCGGCGCGCGTCCCGGCCGCGGCGGCGGGCGCCGCTTCGGGCTCGCTGCCCGCCCGGGCCAGCAGGCGCTGCTCGGGAGTCTTGGTCCAACGCAGGGCGATCTGCGAACGGCCCTCGCCGGTGACACCCTCGGTCCGGATGGACGCCAGGCCCGCGCAGCCGATCAGGATGGCCAGCGCGATCGTGATTAGCCGGCCGCCAGCCGCCGCCCCGGCCACCAGCGCGAGGCTCATGACCGGGGTCGCGTAGAGCAGGAACATCATCCCCATCATTCCCGCCGCAACCGAGGGGTCGAGAACCTGCCAGGTAGCGGCCAGCGCGGCGGCCATGACCGCGAGCGCGCCCAGCCGCCTGAGCCATGGCGCCCGGCTGAAGAACACCCACCAAACCAACACGAGCAAACCGCCCACGAGTCCGCCAAGAACAGCGAAGATCATAGTCCCGGGGATAACGAGCGGGACAAGAAGCCAGACGGTCCATTGCAGGATGACGGCGGCGACCCCGGGCCAGAGGCGCAGCGGGGGCTTGTGTGAGGGCGTCATAGTGACAGGATACGCTTGGGGGCGGGCTTGTGTTCCCAAACAACGTGTGCCGTATGATCGGAGTATGCCGGAACTGGTGTTGCCTGACCGGGGAGAGACACTGGCCCTGCCCGGAATGCGGTGCGGATTGCAGGCTGTACGATCACCAGCCGGAGAG
>JBHGBM010000017.1:0-78217 GCA_041946965.1 Bryobacteraceae bacterium | reverse complement strand
TTCCGCGCCTACTTCGAAGCCATGCTGCGCATGCGCTTCAACACCTTCGGCATGCACGTCTACACGGGCGCGAACCAGTGGGCGGAGTCGTATCTGAGTTTCGAGTACGCGGGCGTGGGGCACCTGGCGTTTCTGGATACCACCGCCACGCACCGCTGGGGCTACCTGCCGCAGCGCACCTCGACCTTCGGCATGGGGGCGGCGGATTTCTACGACCGCGAAGTGTTCGGCTCGGATGCCGCGCGGCTGGCGCGCGACCCTTGGGAAGCCGCGGAGCTCACGCGCGCCATGCTGCGCAAATCGTTCGCCTACGCGGCGAAGCTGGGCATCCGCACCGGCATCGGCTTCGAGCCCTACCAGGCGCCGGACGAAATCGTGCGTGCGCTGCCGCCGGAAGCCAAGCCCGCGCCGACGGCCGCCGGCGCCACGCGCCCACCCGGCCCGAAGTTCAACCTGGATTCCGTGGCTGCGCGCGACATGCTGGAAACCCGCCTCGGGCGGCTGCTCGAAGCGTATCCCGAGGCCGATTACGTCTGGCTGTGGGAAGACGAGCAGATGAACTGGGCCAGCCGCCAGAAGCCCGCGCCGGGCGCCAGGCCGCAGGATTTGCAGCTTTCGGTCACGCCTTTCCAGCAGGCCTACGACTTTCTCAAGCGGCACGCGCCGAAGAAGCGGCTGGTGCTGGCGGGATGGGGCGGGGTGGCCCGCAACTTTCCCGCGTTCCATCAGCGGCTGCCGAAAGACATCATCTTCACCTGCCTGAGCGATTCACTCGGCTGGGATCCCGTGGACGAGGTTTTCGCCAAGCTCGAAGGGCGCGAGCGCTGGCCCATCCCGTGGCTGGAAGACGATCCGGGCATGTGGCTGCCGCAGTTTCACGTGAATCGTTTCGAATCCGATATGAAGCTGGCGTCGCAGTACGGCTGTCAGGGGCTGCTGGGCATTCACTGGCGGCACCGCATCGTGGATCCCACCGCCGGTTTTCAGGCGCGCTTCAGTTGGAACCAGGAACTCAAGCCGGCCGATTACTACAAAGCCTACGCGCTCACGCAGGCCGCGCCCGCCCGCGCGGAGAAACTGGCGGCGGTTCTCGACGACGCCGACAGGAACCACCGTCTGCTCTCCACCTACACCGGCGAAACAAAGGACGGCCACGCGGTGACCCGGGCGTTTTCCGGCGATTACAACGAGTCCTTCACGTTTTGGAGCAACTACGAACCCGACCCCAAAGTGATGGAGTCGCAGAAGCTGGTGGCCGCCGCCATGCGGCAGCTTGCCGGCGCCGCCGCATCTCCGCTCGAAAAGGAGCGCCTGGAGTACCTGGCCGGGCACATCGAAATGCTGCCGCCCTACGCGGAGGCCTGGGTGCTGGCGCACCGGCTGCACCTGGTGCTGCAAGCCGCCGCCGAACTCGGGGCGCAGAACCGCATGGAAAAGGCGCGGGAGAAGGTGCGCATGGAGGGCATCCCGCGCTACGTGAAGCTGGCGGCGGAGGTGCGGCGCGCGATGCTCGCGTTCCAGCGCATTGTGGCCACGCGCAACGACCTCGGCACGCTGGCCAGCATGCAGAACAAGTTCGTGCGGCTGGCGCTGGTGCGGCTGCGGCTTTCCATGCGGGAGTACCTGGGGCAGCTTCCGCCCGCCACCGAAGAGGCGTACGCTGAGGCCGTCAAGCCGGATGCCGAGGCGCCCGCGCGCATCATCGTGCCCACGCGGCCCACGATGCTCGGCAAGGGCGAATCCGTGCGCCTCTCGATCATTGTCGTGGGGCCGCCGGCGGAGCCCGTGCTGCGCACCCGCCCGCCGGGCGGCCAGTGGAGCCAGACGCCCGCGAAGCCGGCGGGACGCCGCACTTACGAAGCCGTGCTCGGCCCGTTCAGCGGCGCGGAGTGGATGGAGTATTCTGTCGCGGCGGGTTCGCTGGCCTCGCCGGTGTACGCGGTCACCCTCGTATAAACTCCAGGAACTTGCGGGCGCAGCAGTCCAGGTTTTCCATGCCGCCGCCGCCCTTCAAGGGCGAGCACATCTCGTACGCCACGGTGCCGTGGAAGCCGCCTTCGGCCAGCGCGCCGAGAAAGGCGCGGTAGTCGATGAAGCCCTCGTCCATGGGGACCGCTTGCATGTAGGGCGTCTGCGGCGCGTAGTTCACCACGGCGGGCTGGTAATGGTAGCGCGGGCGCGGCTGGTAATTGGCGATGGTGGTGTGGGCGGTGACGGGCGCCATGCGGCGCGCGGCTTCCACGATGTCCACGCCGTGCAGCGCCGGAGCCCAGGCGTCGAACAGCGCCTTGCAGTTGGGCTCGTTCACGGCGCAGATCAGGTCGTACTGGCTCTCGTAGCCCACGGCGAGGTCATGATGGTTCTGCACCCCGATGGTAACGCCCCACTCCGCCGCGCGGCGCGAGCACTCGCGCAACGCGTTCACCACCAGGTTCCACTGCGCGGTATAGGAGCCCGCGGGATGCTCGTAGCCGGTGAAGATGCGCACCAGGCCGGCGCCGAGATCGTGCGCCAAGCGCGCCAGCTCGCAAACGTAGTGTACCTGGATCTCGTAGTTGGGAACGTCGCCGTGTTCCAGGTCCGCGGTGAAGTTGTTGTATCCGGCGATGGCCGCGCGGAGGCCGCGGGTTTCGATGCGCTCGCGCAGGCGGGCGCGCTCGGCGGGGCCGTAGTCGAGCACGGAGACGTGCGGCCGCTTGGCGGCGAGCAGGACGCCGTCGAAGCCGAGATCGGCGGTCTTGTCGATGAACTCGTCGAGCGTCAGGCGCGCCTGTCCCCAGGAGCCGGAGTAGCTGATCGAATGCAGAAGGGCGGGAAATGCCATAGCGAACGCTATTCTACCTTGGCGACGGCGATCTCGCCGTTTCCCCACACCGTGTGGCGGCCCACACCGGTCCAGCGCGCGGCTTCGAGATGCGGCAGAAACTCGCCCAGCTCACCCTCGTATTCCGCCCAGCCCGTAAATCCGCCCAGCGGATGCACCTGGCCGGTACGCGCGCTGCGGCGCTCGGTTTCCACGCGGTGCAGTTCGCAAGCCGTGGTGCGCACGCGGGCGGCGCGCTCTCCCATCGCGCGAAAGTCGATTTCCAGCGGTCCGGGTCCGTAGAGCGCGCGCAGGGTACTGAGGCGGTCGCGGATGCGCGCGAACAGGACGCGGAAGCCGGGCTGGGCGGCGAGGCGCTCCCCGGCCTTCAGCTCGGTTGGCGTAAGGAACTCGACGCGCACGCGGCGGGCGCGCCGTTGGTCTGGTTCCAGGCTCCAGGTGAGCCGGCTGGTGAGCCGTTCGGCCAATTCGGCGCGTCCGCGCAGCATCTCGCCCAGCGCCTGCTCGAACTCTGCCACGGGCGGTTCGAAGACGTTCAGCCCGATTTCGAATTCCGCGCCCGCGGGGATGTGCGCGCCGTCGAGGTGACGCACGCGGAAGACGAACGGACGTGGCCGGTCGGAGAGGCCGCTGGGTCCGCGTCCCGCCGCTGCGGGCTCGAACACGCGCGCGTAGACGCACTCGGCGCGGCGCGGGCAGGTGCGCGCATCCCGGCACTCCGGCACGCACGCGATGCGCTTGAACGCCGCGCCGAACGGGCCGCGGATGGCGTTGCCCGTCCTGCCGGGCGGGAACTGAATCTCCTCCCGCGCGACGAAGCGGAAGCGCAGCAGATATAATTCGAGCGTCAGGATAAGTCCATGCTATCAGCGTTGCCGGCCTTGCTGATCTGGGGCCAGGGTTGGGAGGCGGGCGCCGCCGCGCGCATCGAGCAGATCCGCAAGGCCGACTTGCGCGTCGTGGTGCGCGACGCGCGCGGCAGGCCCGTTCCGCGCGCCGGTGTACGCGTGCAGATGAAGCGCCACGCCTTCGGCTTCGGCACGGCGGTGGCGGCCGAGGTGTTGCTCGCGGAGTCCCCCGATGCGGAGCGTTACCGCAAGACGGTTCTCGAGCTGTTCAACAAAGTGGTGCTGGAGAACGATCTGAAGTGGCCGCAGTGGGAGCGCAACCGGCGGCGCGCGCTCGACGCGCTGGGCTGGCTGCGCGCGCACGGCATTACGGACATCCGCGGGCATAACCTGGTGTGGCCGGGCTGGAAATGGCTGCCGCCCGACTTGCCAGGGCTCGCGTCGAATCCCGCGGATCTTGCGGGGCGCGTCAACAGCCACATCGCGGAGGAAGCCTCCGCCGTGCGCGGCCTCGTTACCGAGTGGGACGTGGTCAACGAACCCTACAGCAGCCGCGACCTGCTGAAGATCCTCGGCGACGAGGTCATGGCCGAATGGTTCCGCAAGGCGCGCGAAGCGGACCCCGGCGCGCTGCTCTACATCAACGATTTCTCCATCCTCTCGGCGGGCGGCGCGGACGCGAAGCACCAGGACTACTACTACAACACCATCAAAATGCTCGACCGGCTCGGCGCGCCCGTGCAGGGCATAGGGATGCAGGGGCACTTCAACGCGAAACTCACGCCGCCGGCGCGCGTCCTGGAGATCCTGGACCGTTTCGCAAAGCTCGGCAAGCGCATACAGGTGACGGAGTTCGATATCGACATCGACGACCAGCAGTTGCAGGCCAAGTACACGCGCGATTTCTTGACCGCGGTCTTCAGCCACCCCGCGGTGGACGGCTTTCTCATGTGGGGATTCTGGGAAGGCCGCCACTGGCGCCCGCGCGGTGCGATGTACCGCCGGGACTGGTCGCCCAAGCCGAATGCGGAGGTCTTCCGCGGCCTGGTTTTCCACGAGTGGTGGACGAACGCGGCGGGCGAAACGGACGCGGACGGGGTGTACGCCACGCGCGGCTTCCTGGGCGAGTACGAAATCGAGGTTTCCGGCCGCCGTGTGGAGGTCGCGCTTCCGCGCGGAGGCCGCGAGGTCAGCGTGGTTCTCAGGTAGGCTTTTCCGGCCAGGCATGGCGTGGGTAACGGCGGGAAAGCTCGCGGCGCACCTGCGGGTACAGGCGCTCCCAGAAGCCCGCCAGGTCCGTGGTCATCTGCACCGGACGGTGATTGGGCGCGAGCAGGTGCACCACCACCGGCGTTCCGCCCAGGCGCGGCGTCTCCGTCATGCCGAAGAAGTCCTGGAGCCGCGAAGCGATCCAGGGCGGCTTGCCGCGCTCGTAGTGGACCTTGACGGTGCGGCCGCCGGGCAGCCGTATGCGCTCCGGCGCAGCCTGCTCCAACACCCGCATCGGCAACTTCTCCTGGAGGGCGCGGATCAGCCCGCCGCGGTCTTTGAGCTCGGCGAAGCTGCGCAGCCCACGGCATAGCGAGGCGAGCGCGGCCTTCACGTCCGGCGTAGGGAGAGCGGCGTGCTCCACGCGGGCGAGAAAGCCCTCGAGTTCCTCCGGGTCCGTGAAGCGCTCCACGCCGGCCTCGAGCGCCTTTTCGGCCAGCAGGCGCGAGGCCTCTCCGGGGTCCGGCGCGCCGCGGCTTTCTTCGATCACGAGTTGATCGAAGAGCAGCGCGCTGGCGCCCTCCACACGCTCGGCCGCGCGGTTCCACTGCGCTTCGCGCCGTTCGGAAACGCGGTCCGGAAACAGGTCGAGCAGCCACTCAGGCTCGATGGCGCTGGCGAGCCGCACCAAGGGAAGGCGCTGGTCGGGGCGGTCCTCCACTTCGACGGCCACCAGGAATTCCGCGTCGCGCACGGTGCTGGCGGGGGAGAGCGCGGCGGATCCGCCGCCGGCGAGCTGCAATTCGCCGTTGGGCCGGCGCCGCGCCACGCGGTCGGGAAACGCGGCCAGCACGGAGAGCAGCAGATCGTCCTCGCTTCCGCCGCGCCGCGGCCTGCCGGCCATGCGCTCGATCTGCCGCAGCACTTGTGCCGTCTGCGGCTGCCACTCGGATTCCGCCAGCACCAGCAGGTCCGAGCGCGACGCGTGGCGCGGTTCGGCGGGCAGTCGCTCGCCCGCGCTCAACACCGCCGCGATCTCGCAGGCCCGCCGGCCCACGCCGTGGCGCGCCGCTTCCACCACCAACCGGGCCACGCGCGGGTGCAGGGGATAGCGGGCCATCTCGCGCCCGACGGCCGTAAGGCTGTTCCCGGCTGTCGCGCCCATGGCGGCGAGGAGCGATCTGGCGGCTTCCAGAGCGGCTTCGGGCGGCGCATCCAGCCAGGGAAGCTCGGCCGGCGTCACGCCCATGGCGAGCAATTGCAGCGCGGCGGGCGCGAGGTCCGCGCGCAGGATCTCGGGCGTGTCGTGCGCGGGCCGCCGGACGAAATCGTCGAGCGTGTAGAGCCGGATCACGCGCCCCGGCCCGGTGCGCCCCGCGCGTCCCGCGCGCTGGTTGCAGGAGGCCTGGCTCACGCGCGCCACTTGCAGCGTGGGCAGGCCGGACCACGGAGAGTAGCTCGGAACGCGCGCCAGGCCGCTATCGATCACCGCCGTGACGCCCTCGATGGTGACGGAGCTTTCGGCGACGTTGGTGGAGAGGATCAGCTTGCGTTCGGCCGAGGGCGCCACCGCGCGCTCCTGGTCCTCGGGGGATTGATCGCCGTGGAGCGGCAGCGGCGTAAGCCCGAGCCGCCGCGCCGCGGGTCCGCACGCAGCCATCGCGCGCCGGATTTCCGCCGCCCCGGGAAGGAACACGAGCACGTGCCCGCCGCCCGGGCCGATACGTTCCAGCGCCGCCGCCACCTGCCGTTCGAGCGGCTCGGCGGAGTAGGGGGTGTACTCAATGTTCAGCTCGTAGAGCCGCCCCTCCGAGCGCACCATGCCGCACTCCAGGTAACGCGCGGCGCGTTCCGCTTCGAGCGTGGCGGACATGGCCGCCAGGCGCAGGTCCCGCCGCGCGGTGCGCTGCAACCGGCGCAGCAGCGCCAGGGCGAGATCGCCTTCCAGGCGCCGCTCGTGAAATTCGTCCAGGACCACCGCGCGTACGCCGCGCAGCTCGGGGTCGGAGAGCAGGCGCCGCGTGAGCACGCCCTCGGTCAGAAAGCGCAGCCGCGTGCGCGGCCCCGCCGCTTCCTCGAAGCGCACCTGGTAACCCACGGTTTCGCCGAGGCGTTCCCCCAGTTCGAACGCCACACGCCGGGCCGCCAGCCTCGCGGCCAGCCGGCGCGGCTCCAGCACCAGCACTTCGCCGCCGAGCCCGAGCAGCGCGGGCGGCACACGCGTGGTTTTGCCTGCGCCGGGCGGCGCTTCGATGACGAGGTTCGGCTCGCGCCGCAGGCGGGCCGCAATCTCCGGCACGAACGGGTCTATGGGAAGCGGAACCAAGTTCCATCGTGGCACAACGCCGGCGTGGACGCCGGAGCGCCATTCGGCTAGACTGTGTTGCCGAGGCACACATGAACAGGCGATCGTTCCTGCAACAATCCACTGCGGCGTTGGCGCTGCCCGGCGCCAGGGTGTTGGGCGCCAACGGCGACATACGCGTGGCGGTGGCGGGCTTCCGCGGCCACGGCCGCACTCACATCCGCAATTACGTGAAGATGCCCGGAGTCCGCATTGTCGCGCTGTGCGATGCAGACAGGGCTATTCTCGACCGCGAGGTGGCGAACCTGAAGAAGAGCGGCATCCAGGTGGATGGATATGTCGATATCCGGAAGCTGCTCGAGCGCAAGGATATCGACGCCGTCTCCACGGCGACGCCGAACCACTGGCACGCGCTGCTCACGGTCTGGGCGTGCCAGGCGGGCAAGGATGTGTGCGTCGAAAAGCCGGTGTCGCACAACATTTGGGAAGGCCGCAAGATGGTGGAAGCCGCGCGCAAGTACCGGCGAGTGGTGCAGGGCGATCTCGACTTGCGCTCCCATCCGGCCAGTGACCAGGCGGCTGCCTTCCTTCGCTCGGGCGCGCTCGGGAAAGTGCTGGTGGTTCAGGGGTTCAACTACAAGCCGCGGCCCTCCATCGGCAAGGTCCCCGGCAAGGGGCACATACCGGAAACAGTGGACTACGACCTGTGGTGCGGTCCGGCGCGCAAGGGTCCCATTGACCGCGCGGAGCTGCACTACGACTGGCACTGGGTGTGGGACACCGGCGGCGGCGAGATCGCCAACAACGGTCCGCACCAGCTCGACCAGATCCGATGGTTGCTCGGCGAGCCGGGGCTGCCGCGCCGCGCCATGGGACTGGGCGGCCGTTTCGTCCACAACGACGCCGGCGAAGTGCCGAACACCATGATCGCCTTGTACGATTACCCCACCGCGCCGGTCATCTTCGAAGTGCGCGGCCTGACGGCCCGGCGCGGCGGCAAGGAGATGGACTTCTTCACCACCGTCACGCGCAAGGGCGTGCGCCTGCGCAATGTCTGGGACGGCAAGGGATCCAACACCGGCGTCATCTTCCAGTGCGAGGGCGGCTACATCGATGTTGACGCCGAAGCGGCCTTCGACTACGGCGGCCGCGAGATCCGCAAATTCGACAACGCCGGGCGCGTGGATCCGCAAACGAGTTTCATCCGCGCCGTCCGCAGCCGCAAGATCGAAGACATCAAGACCGACATCGAAGCGGCGCACCTCTCGGCCTGCCTGAGCCACGCGGCGAACATCTCGTACCGCATCGGCGCGGCGGCAAAGCCGGGCGAGATCCGCGAGGCCATGTCCGCCGACAAGGACGCGCTCGACTCCTGGACCCGCTTCACGGAGCACCTGGCGGTGCACGGGGTCGATCTCTCCAGGACGCCGGCGGTGCTGGGCCCATGGCTCGCGATCGACGCGCGCGCGGAGCGCTTCACCGGGACGCACGCCGCGAAGGCCAACGCCCTGGTGAAGCGCGAGTACCGCAAGCCGTACGTGATTCCGGAAAAGGTCTGAGTTACCAGTTCAGGCGCAGCCCGAACTGAAGCGCCCGCGCCCCATTGCCGGAATACTGAGCGTCGATGATGCCGGTGTTCGCGTTCGGCGTCTTGGGAATCCCCGGCATGTTGAACACGTTGAAAAAGTCGATGTTCAACCGGAACCTTACCTGCTCGTTGACCCGGATGATCTTGAACAGGGAAGCGTTCTGATTCCAACTGTACAGACCCGATTTGTACTGGTTTCTCCAGGGGTGCAGGTTGGTATTGAGCGTGGTGCGCTGCTGCACGCCGTTCTTCAGCGGGACCCACACCGTGTTGCTGTCATAGAAGTTGTACATCGGGTCCGACGGGCTTCCGCCGTTGGCCGGGATCGGCCATAGCGGAGTGTGCGCCGGCTTGTAGTTGGAGGGCACGCCCATTACGCCGTTCGGCTTGCCGGTTTTCGGATCGTAGCTGTTGATGCGGGTCGCCGGAATGTAGCCGTTGTAATATAGGTAGCCGTCGTAGCAGACGCCGCTGCGGCAGTCCTGGATTTTATACTTGGTCCCGTAGATCTCCAGCGGATTGGGGAACAGCCAGTTGCCGGTCGGCAGGGACCACCAGTTGCTGGTCATCGACCCGCTGCCGGCGAGCTGCCACCCGCCGATGATCCGGTCCAGCACCGGCCCGGCCTGGCCGGCGAGCCGCTTGTTCTTCCCGAACGGCAGGTCCACGATGAAGTTCCAGTTGTAGCGGTGCTTGGGGATGGCGGTGTCCCGCGAGTAGAACAGGAACCGCATGCGCGCATCGTCGTCGCTGGGCACGGCGCCGGGCATGAAGACGTTCACCGGAGGCAGGCTGTTGCTCGACCCGTCGCCGCCCGCCTTGAACGAGTTGCTCCACACATAGAAAAATTGGAACCCGTAACCCTTCGAGTACCGCCGCTGCACTTCGAACTGGACGTTTTGCGAGTTGGACCAGCCCTTCTTCTGGTAGACTTCGATGTCCCCGAAGGTGGTGTTCTCGAAGCCGCGCCGCGCGGTGCTCGCGTAGGTTCCGGTCGGCAGGGGCACGCCTTCCCTGGTGAACCAGATGTAATCGTTGGGCGCCTGGTTGTAGGAGGAAAACATGTCGAGCCGCGCTCCATGCGTCCCGCTGTAGCCGACGCGGACCAGCGTGTTCTCCAGGATTTCACGCTCGAAGGTCAGGTTCCACTCGTGCGCGCGGGTGGTGGGCTGGTGCGGATCGAAGTAGCTCACCACGAACGACCCGCGGCTGATGCCGGTGGCGTTGTTCAGGTCCAGCACATCGCGGCTGTTCACTCCGGCGATGATGGACGGCGCCGAGCGCAAGCCGTAGTTGGGCAGCCGGTCGGGAGTCTGGGCGGAGTTCGACAACTGATAGGTGAACCGCGCGGTCGTGGGCGGGTTCGAGCGCATGCGCGCATCGAAGGCGCGCAACGGCATGGGGTAGCCGTAAAGTCCGTAGCCGCCGCGCATCACGATGGGCCGCGAGCCCGAGCTGAACCTGTAGGCGAAACCGGCGCGCGGGTTGAAATCCCACTTGTTGATATACACCATGTCGCGCGGCAGACCGGCCTGCTCCGGCGTGATGAACTTGACCCCCATGTCCTGGAAGATCTTCACGATGGAGGGCAGGGTGGCGCCCATCTTGTACATGGTGTCCCAGTCCGCGCCGTTCACCACGGATTTCGTCTTCGGATCGAATCCCGTCAGGTAGTTGCTGTTCTCCCGCGGCGGTGTCGCCAGTTCCCAGCGCAAACCGAAGTTCAACGTCAGCCGGCCGTTTACTTTGAAGTTGTCCTGGAGGTACAGGCCCAGCTCCCGGACGCTCAAGTCGTACCACTTGCGCACGAAGCGGGCCCCGTAGCTGTTGATGACTCCGAGAAACATGTCGGCCGAAGCGTGGCCGGTGCGCGGCACGGCGCCGTAGGTGGAGCCCGACGCCGGATCGTACAAGCCGGTGGCATGGCTGCCGAAGTCGTGCGCGCCCATGGGCTGCTGCTGGTCCGGGAGCACGTCGATCTGCTCGAAGCGGTAGCGCCCGCCGAACTGGATCTCGTGCCGGCCGCGGATCCTGGTCAGGTTCTCGTCGATGTTGAAGATGTGGGAGATGTTGTTGCGCCGGTTGTCGGGGTTTTCGTAGATCATTCCCACGCCGGTGCCGCCGATGGTGGGGAAGCCGTATTCGTTGAAAGGATTCGGCAGGCCGAGCATGTCGGCCCACTTCTTGTCGTCGCCGATGTTGAGGATGGCCATGTCCTCAACGGCGGCGGTGAACAGCGTCTCGCTGAAGAAGGTTGGCGAGAAGGTGTGGGTCCAGGAGGCCACACCGGTGTTGTCGCGTATGGGACGCCACCGCGCGTTGGCCGAATTGTCCAGCGTGACGGGCGAACTGCCGGACTGCGCGAACGCGTCGCGCAGCCCGTAGGTGTAGCGGAAGAAGATCTGGTCGCGGTCGGAGAGGCGGTGATCCACGCGGGTCGTCATGGTCCAGTCCAGCCGGTTATCGGGCTGCTGGCCCCACCAGTTGCTGCCGATCAGCGGGTTGATCGCGGGCAGCGTCGGTTCCGGCGTCACGCTGTAGAGGTATTTGGCCAGCGGGCTCTGCCGCTGCATGGGGATCTGGTTGTTGGGGAAAGGCTGCCGGCTCCATTTGGCGTCGGTGGTCCAGGGATCGTAGAGCGTATACCTGCGGCCCGCGCTGTCCACGAGCCCGCTGAAATCACCCTGGCGCATGGCCATGCTGGGCACCGAGACGTCCAGCGTGCTGCTGCTCAAGCTCCGGTACGCCTCGTAAGCGTGGAACACGAATGTCCTGTTCTTGCCGTTGTAGATTTTCGGCAGGTACAGAGGGCCGCCGCCCGAGGCGCCGAACTCGTTGCGGACCATGTGGGAGGGCCGGCTCCATTTGTCCTCGCGACGGCGCGCCACGCCGAAACCGAGATCGTTGTTGCGCATGACCTCAAACAGCGAGCCGTGGAAATCGTTGGAGCCCGAGCGGGTGTTCACGATCACCGCGCCGGGGCGATTCATCTTCGCCGACGAGGCGCTGGTCTCGACGCGGAATTCCTCGATGGTATCCATTCCGGGCGGGCGGCCCGACATCGAGCCGGTGTCGCGGTTCAACATCACGGCGCCGTCCTGCACGTATTCGAGGCCCCACTGGACGCCCCACACGCGATTCCCGGTTTCGACGCCCGGCGTGGTCTGGCTGACCAGCGTCTGGAACATCCGGCCGCTGATGGGCAACTGGTCGATGCGGGCGCGGTCCGTGATTGCCGCGAGCGTCGGCGCGGTGGTCGTCACCAGCGGCGCGGCGTCCGCCGTGACCGTAACCTCGGTCGTGGTGGCACCGATCTTCAGTGTCGCGTCCACGACCGCCGTTTCGCCGGTCTGCAACAGGAACTCCCCCTTGAAGGTCTCCATGCCCGATGCCTGGACGGTCACCCGGTACGGCCCGTTCTGAACGGAGGGGAAGAGGTAGAAACCGATTTCGTTGGCCGTGGTGCTGGATTCCCGGGCCGTAGGCAGATGAACGGCGGTCACCTTGGCTCCGGGCACCACAGCGCCGGAAGCGTCCCTGACGGTTCCCTGGATACGCCCGGCGCCCGTCTGAGCCATGGCGCATGAGGCGGCGATCAACGTCGCTAAGAAGCAATACCGAATCATGATGCGGCAATTATGTTCAAGGCCCGCGGGAAAAGTCAATCGCGACACACGTTGGTGTTACGGACGTACCATAACCAAAAGCAGCGTGGACTCGGCATCCCGGCAATCCTAGAATTCACTTCATAGCGGCGAATCGGCCGCCGGAAGCGCGTTCCCTCCTGCTCTCTCGCATTGCCGGCTCCGTGTGCGCTGCAACACGAGTTCAAACCAGTGCGCAGCCTCGGTAACATCGACGGGCAAGCTCTCCCCGGTGAGGTGGCCGCGGCCATGATCGAATGGCGCGCCAGCCGGATTCACGACCCGCTGGACCGCCTCCGGTACCTGGTTCGCGCGACGCGCCGGCCGCAGCCGAGGACCGCCGCGAGGCGCGGCCGCGCGCGCGTGCTGCTCCTGCTATGCCTCGCGGCGGCCGCTCCGGTCACCATCGTCTCCGACGCTCACGTGCAGAACCGGGCGCATCGCGTGCCGCCGCTTCCGGACTTGCAGCCCCGTCAGGATGCCGCCGGGTCCGTGTGGCTGGTGGAGCGCACGCTGGAGTACGACCTCTACAGCAACGGCCTGCGGGTTGAGAACCGGCTGACTGTCTCGAATCAGCCCCGTCTCTACCATCCCGTCGACCGGAGGAATCCGGCCGCGGGGCTGAGCGAGCCCCGCTACGAGCCCGCCGGAATCGTGTTTCACGCCACCGAAAGCTACCAGGCGCCGTTCGAGCCCGAAAAGAACCGTCTGCTGAAGAACATGGGCGAGTCGCTGCTGCATTACGTGCGCCGGCACCGGTCGTATCACTTCGTCATCGATCGTTTTGCCAGGGTGCATCGCATAGTGGCCGAGACCGACGCAGCGAATCACGCCGGGAAATCCGTTTGGGCGGACTCGCGGTGGATCTACCTGGATCTGAATAACAGCTTCTTCGGCGTCTCCTTCGAGGCCCTGACCGGCGATCCTGAAGCCGGCGAGCCGGCCAGCAAGGCGCAGATGCGAAGCGCCGGCATGCTGGTGGAGATGCTTCGCTCGCGATACGCCATAGCGGCGGAAAACTGCGTCACCCATGCCCAGGTTTCCGTCAATCCGGGCAACTGGCAGCTTGGCTACCACACCGATTTCGGCAACCGTTTTGTGTTCGCCGAAGCCGGGTTGCCGGACAACTACGGGCGCCCGCCGGCGGCGATTTCCCTGTTCGGATTTACCTACGATCCCTCATACGTCAAGGTGACCGGCGCGCCGCTTTGGAGTTCGCTGGCGCTGGCCGAAGAGCAACTCCGCACCGAAGCCCTCTCGCGCGGCGTGAGCCTGTCCGTGCACCGGCGCTCGCTGCGGGAACGCTACCGCCGTCTGGCGGCGGCGCTGCAATCGATTCAACAACGAAACCAATGGAGCAACCCATGAAAGACACCGAGACTGCAAAAGCAAAGGCCGTGGGACTGGACATCGGCACCAGCCATATCGTGGCGGCCCGCGGGCCCGCGCAGGATTTCGAGTACGACATCCAGCTCAACGCGTTCGTCAATGTCCCCTACTCGAAGATGACGGAGAAGGCGCTCACGAAGGAACGCATACCGCACTCCGTGGAGGACGGGCAGATCGTCATCTACGGCAACGAGTCCGAGCGGTTTGCCGAGCTGCTCGACACGGAGGTCCGGCGTCCGATGAGGCGGGGGCTGCTCAACGCGGATGAGCCGGACAACCTGAAGATCATACGGCAGGTTGCGGCGGCCATGGCCGGCAGAGCGGCATCGCCCGGACAGCCGCTGTGCTTCACGGTGCCGGCCGCCCTTCCGGGCGCGGAGGAAAACCTGACGTATCACGAGGCGACCCTCCGGCAGCTCCTCGCCGAGCAGGGATACGCGGTGAAGAGCATCAACGAAGGCCTGGCGGTGGTGTACGCGGAGATGGAAGACTCCAATTACACGGGCATCGGCGTGAGCTGCGGCGCCGGGCTGTGCAATGTCTGCCTCGCGTACCTCTCGGTGCCGGTGATGAGCTTCGCGGTGCCGAAGGCCGGCGATTTCATCGACGCCAGCGCGGCCTCCATTACCGGAGAGCGCGCCAACCGCATACGCCTTTTCAAGGAGGAGTCTTTCTACCTGAACGGCCAGTGCAGCGAGCGCATCCCGCAGGTGCTGACGGTGTACTACGACGACGTCATCGGGTCGCTGGTGGCCGCCCTGAACAACGCCTTCCGCGGGGCGCGCACGCTGCCCAAGATCTCGCGCCCGGTTCCGCTGGTGCTCAGCGGAGGCACGGCCATGCCCAAGGGCTTCTGCGGGCGTTTTGAGCAGGCGCTGAGGGCCAGCGATTTTCCGCTGACTGTTTCCGAGGTGCGGCTGGCCTCCGGCCCGCTGACCGCCACCGCGAGAGGCGCACTGATCGCCGCCCTTACCGACGTGGCTTGAAGCGGCGGCGCACTTGAATTCGCGGCCCGCGCTGGAGCACAATGATCGTTCAGCAATGAACACGCTCCTGGGGCAGGGCCGGTGATCGCAACGGTCACGGTGAATCCCGCAATCGACAAGACCATGTCGATTCCCGGTTTCGCCGCAGGCAGGACGAACCGGGCGCAGATTGCACGGATCGATGCGGGCGGCAAGGGCATCAACGTTGCCAAGGCGCTGAAGCAGTTGGGCTGCCCGGTGATGGCGCTCGGGTTCCTCGCCGGAAACAACGGCTGCACTGTCGCCGGGGCGCTGGAGGCCGCCGCCTTCCCGGGCGAGTTCGTCTGGGCGCCGGGCGAAACCCGCGTCAACCTCAAGATCAAAGACCCGCTGGGCCATACCGAGACCGAGATCAACGAAAGCGGCCCGCCCGTGGGGGCCGGCGCCTTCGAGGCGCTCGGGCGCAAGAGCGAGGAGGCCGCCGCGCGCTCGGAGCGCGCACCGTGGTGATCTCGATGGGAGCGGCGGGCGCCCTCGCGGCGTCGCAGGCCGGGATGTGGAGGGCGCATGCGCCCGCTGTCCCGTGCGCCAGCGCGGTTGGCGCGGGCGATGCCATGGTCGCGGCCCTGACGCTCTCGGCCGTGCCCAACGCATCGCTGGGCGACGGTTTGCGGCTGGCGGCCGCCGCCGCCGCGGCCACGGTTCAGACGGACGGGTCCGCGGCCGACCTCGGCGCGCCGCGGGTTGGTCTGCGAATCCGGCATGGGATCGTCGATCATGGGACATGCACCAGGAAATTGTCAAACAGATCAACGGGGTGATGCAGTGAGCTTTTCTCTACCACCGGATCACGTGCTGCTCGGGCGCGAGTTTGCGTCGAAAGAAGAGGTGATTGAAGCCATCGGCGCCGTGATGGTCCGGGCCGGGGACGTCGCGCCGGCTTACGCGCGCGGGATGATTGAAAAGGAACAGCAGTACAGTACGTGGGTGACCGAGGGCGTGGCGCTGCCGCACGGGACCAACGAAGTCAAGAACCAGGTGCTGCGCAACGCGCTGGTGGTGGTGCAGCTTCCCCGTGGCGTGGATTGGGGCGGCGGCAAAACGGTGTATGTCGCCATCGGGTTCGCGGGCCGCGGGGACGACCAGCACATCGGCCTTCTCTCCACGCTGGCCGGAGTCTTGCAGAATCCCGAAAACATCACGCGGTTGCGGTCCGCCGCGAAGGACATCGAAGTGATCGAAATTCTGACCGCAGGGGAGAAAGCATCGTGAAAGCCGCTGTGTTCTATGGCCCTAACGACCTGCGCATAGAGGAGCGCGCGGTTCCCGCCGTCTCGCCGCGCGAGATGCTGCTGAAGGTGGCGGCCTGCGCGATCTGCGGCAGCGACGTGCGCACCTTCCGCTTCGGCGCAAGCAACATCACCGGACCGGTCGTCACGGGACACGAAGTCACCGGCACGATTGTCGAGGCGGGTCGCGAAGTACGTGGTTGGACGCCGGGCCAGCGGGTGGCCGTGGCGCCGGCGGTGCCCTGCGGCGAATGCCCCTACTGCCGGCGCGGCATTCAGACCATGTGCGACAATCTCCGCTCCATCGGCTACCAGTTCGACGGCGGATTCGCCGAGTGCATGGTGATTCCAGAGTCCGCCATCCAGGCCGGCTGTGTGAACTTCATTCCGGACAACCTTTCCTTCGAGGAGGCCACCCTCGCCGAGCCGTTGGCCTGCGCCATCAACGGGCAGGAGTTGCTCGCGGTAGGGTTGGATGACGTCGTCGCCATTATCGGCGCGGGCCCGCTCGGATGCATGCACGCCGACCTTGCCAGGATTCGCGGCGCCCGCAAAGTGATGCTCGCCGACGTGCAGCCGGGCCGGCTGAAGCTGGCCGCCGCGTTCGCCCCCGATGCGCTGATCGATGCGGGGCGCGAGGAACTGCGGCGGCGCGTGCTCGAAGAGACGGACGGCGCCGGGGCCTCCGTGGTCATCGTGGCGGCGCCCTCGGCTAAAGCCCAGGAAGACGCGCTCGCGCTGGCGGCACGCCAAGGCCGGATCAGTTTCTTCGGCGGCCTGCCCAAGAACAGCCCGTGCATTTCGTTCAACTCCAACCTGGTCCATTACCGGGAGCTTACGGTGGTGGGCGCTTACGGCTCGAAACCGCGGCACAACGGCATGGCTCTGGCGTTGCTGGCCGCCGGGCGCATTCACGCGTCCGCCCTGCTCGGCCTCACCGTGCCGCTCGAAAAGATCGTGGAAGGGATGCAGGCAGCCGCCGGGGGCAAGGTGCTGAAGGTGGTGGTGCGGCCCGCAAACGGAGGCGCGTAGCGTGGAGATGATGCTCAGGGGCGCAGCCGCCGCACCGGGGATCGCCATCGGGAAGGCGCGGGTCCGCGCGGCCGGGTACGTGCCCGTGGGCGACACGCAACCGGCGAGCCCCGTCGTGGAACTCGCGCGTCTCGACAGGGCGCTCGAGCTCTCCAGAGTCCAACTGCGCGAGATCGCCGGGTCGATCCGGTGCAAGGCGGGGGAGAGGGAAGCCGCGATTTTCCGCGTGCACGCGCAAATGCTGGACGACGCGCTGCTGCTGGGCGCGTTCCGCTCCGCGGTCGAGCGCGAAGCCTGCCGCGCCGAACGGGCCGTGCAGCAGGCCGTAGACGAACTCGCCCGGCAGTTTGAGGCATTGGGCGATCCCGTCTTTCAGGAGCGGGCGGTGGACCTGAAAGATATCGGGCAGCGCGTGCTGCGCAACCTGTCGCCGCCGGCGGAGCCGCGGGAGTGCGCGGCGGGAATTCTGATCTGCGCCGAAGTGACGCCCTCCGGCGTGACGGCGGAAGCCGCGGCGATCGTGACCGCGAAGGGTGGAGCCACCGGACACGCGGCCATCCTCGCCCGCGCGCTGGGAATCGCCGCGGTCATGGGCGTGCCAGATATTCTGGCGCGAGTGCGCGAGGGCGACACCGTGGTTGTAGACGGCGGGCGGGGAGAGGTGGTGATCAACCCCGAGGCCGGCACGCTGGAGGAGTACCGCCTGCGCCAGAGCCGGGAAGCGGCGGCGCGCGAGCGTTCCGCGCGGCTGCGGAACCTGCCGGCAGTCACGTTGGATGGCCGCCGGGTCGAGCTCGCCGCGAATATCGCCGCTCCGGGCGACGTGCCCGCCGCGCTCGCCGCCGGCGCGGAGAGCGTGGGCGTTCTGCGCACGGAGTTCCTGTTCCTGGGCCGCGCCGAAATGCCTTCGGAGCAAGAGCAGTTCGAGGCCTACCGCGAGATCGTGGCGGCCATGGCGCCCCGCCGCGTGGTCATCCGCACGCTCGACCTGGGCGGCGATAAGAACCTTCCCTATTGTGAGGTTCCGGCCGAGGAGAATCCCGCCCTGGGGCTGCGCGGCATCCGGCTGTGCCTGGAGTACAGGCCCATGCTTGCGGCCCAGTTGCGGGCCATCGCGCGGGCTGCGGAGTGTGGGAACGTGGCCGTTCTGCTCCCGATGATCACGGACCTCGCGGAGGTGCGCGAGGCGAGGGCGCTGCTCGGTGCGCGGCTGCCGCTCGGCGTGATGGTGGAGACGCCCGCCGCCGCCATCATGGCCGGAGATCTCGCCCGCGAGGCGGATTTCCTGAGCATCGGCACCAACGACCTGGTGCAATACGTGCTCGCGGCGGACCGCCTCAGTCAACGGGCGGCGCGGTGGTATCAACCCTTCCACCCCGCGGTGCTGCGCCTGGTGGCAGCGGTGTGCGATGCGGCCCGCCGCGAAGGCAAGCCGGCGGCGGTCTGCGGCGAGATGGCGGCGGACCCGGATGCGGCGGTGCTCTTCACCGGCATGGGAGTGGACGAATTGAGCATGACGCCGGCGGCGATTCCCGCCGTGAAGGATGCCATCCGGCGCGTGCGCCGCGACGATGCGGCGCGGCTGGCGCGGGAGTTGCTCGCGCTCGCAAGCGCCCGGGAAATCGAACGATGCCTGCGGGAGCGCGCCGCACGCCTTCCCGCCCCGGAGCCGGCATAAATGTTCTCCCGCACTCTCGTCATTCAAAACCGGACCGGCTTTCACGCCCGGCCCGCGGGGTTGTTCGCCGAGACGGCCTCGAAGTACCGCTCCACCATCACGGTGAGAAACGGAAACAAACGTTCGGACGGCAAAAGCGTGCTCGGCCTGATGCTTCTCGGCGTGACGGCCGGAACGGAGATTACCGTCGAAGCTGAGGGCGGCGACGAGAGCGAAGCGGTCGAGGCGCTTGCGGCGCTCGTTGCGGCCCGGTTCGGGGAGTGATTATGACCGGCAAGATCGGGCCCGCGGCGATTGCCGCGCTGTTGACTTTGTTTGCCCAGGCGCAGCCAGGCGGCCTGTCGCCCCGGCCGGCGCCGGCGGGCGGCGACGAGTTCCGGTTCGATGGCGCGCCGGAGCCGGCCGGGCGCGTCAGTTGGCGCGTCCCGGGCATCCCGCGCAAGTATTTTGCGGAGGTTCTCCCGGCGCTGTTTGAACGAACGCTGGCGATCGACGAGTTCGGCGCCGGCCACCGCCTGGAATGGATCTTCACCGGACCCGACGGGGGCTTCACGGTGGAAGTGGGGCCCTCGCGGGTGCGCCTGGTGCAGCGCTACTATGACTCGCCGGGCTTGCGGAAAGCGCCGCCCGCGCAGACCCGGCCTACCCGGCATCCCGAGGGGTTGTGGGAGGAATCGAGCGCCGAGTACGGCGGCCCGCCGCGCGCCATCACTGTGAGGGTGGACTACCGCATGGGTGTCACCGTCCTGTTGAACGGGAAGGACACGCTGCACCAGAACTGCCTTATCGACGTCAACCGGCACCAACTGGCGTTCACCGGCGCCACGGGCGTGGCGCGCGGGCGGCTTCTGCCGTCCTCCGTTCAACAGGCGCGGGTCACGGTGAACGCCGCCGCGCGGCGGCAGCGCATGATGGGCTTCGGCGGCATCGCCATTCCCAACGCCTACCATCAGCTCAGCGCCGAGGGGAAACGCGCGTGGTGGCGGAAGATCCGGGAGTACAACCTGCTGCTTCACCGCGAATACCCGATCGGAGCGCGTCTGAATCGCGCCATGGACAACTGGGACCGGCTGGCGGACTCGGTTCCGCACTACTACGGCGACAACTTCGCCAACGGCGAGATCAGCGATTTCGAATACCTCCGCGAGGTCCGGCGCATTGGCGGCAAGGTCATCTTCGAATTCTGGCAGCTTCCGGAATGGGCCAGACGCGACTGGCGCGACGCCGCGGGGAAGCTGCACCAGGGCGTCGCCGACATCGAGCCTTACACCAGGGCCATGGTGCGCTACTGCCAGGTTTCGCGCGATAAGGCGGGCGCGCCGCCGGACATCGTCGGCATTCAGAACGAAGTGACGCAACCGGGGCCGGTATGGCAGGAGATGGCTCTGGGGTTGCGCAAGGCGCTCGACAATGCCGGTTTCGGCGGCGTCAAGATCCACATGCAGAACTCCGGCAGTCTGGCCGGCGGCATCGCCAGCGCCAAAGCCTTCACCGAACGGCCCGAGGTCTGGAAGGCCATCGACTACGCCGCCTCGAACATGTACGACTACCAGCGGTTCTTCTTCGACCCGGACGGTTTCGACGCCGTGATCCGCCAGTTCAAGGCCGTGACCGGCGAAAAGCCTTTCCTCTCCACCGAGCTTTCCGTGAACTCGGACCAGTTCCAGGCGCGCAGCTACCGCATCGCGTTCGCCATGGGGCAGCTCTACCACAAGAACCTCACGCTGCTGGACGCCTGCGGCATCATGTACTGCTGGACGCTGCTCAACGTGGAGCAGCCCTCCTACGGCTGGACCCGCACTCTGATGGTTCCCGACGCCGAGCACGGATTCGTGCCCGCTGCGACCAGCCACCAGTTGCGCGTCTTCGGCGCCTTCAGCCGTCGCGTGCGCGAGGGCATGACGCGCGTGGAAGCTTCGGCCTCCGATCCCGATGTTCTGACCGCCGCTTTTGAAGGCGCGGGCGGGGCGAGGACGCTCATCCTGCTGAACTGCGGCACGGCTCCGCGGCGCGTCAGCGTCTTGTGGCCCGGCGCGGCTTTCAAGTATCTGGAAACCGCCAGCCCGCAGGAGGAGAATGCGGTCCGCCCGGCCCCGGCCGGGACCGTCACCGTGGAACCCGGCGCGGTGGTGACGCTGAGCAGCGTGGAACTGGCGGGCTGAGCGCTATCGCAGCCGGATGCCCTTCCAACGCGCGGACGGACCGCGCTGGAAGAGGCGAAGCTCGACCTCCTGCCCGCTGAAGCGGGAGAGATCCGCTTCGATCTTCACGCCCGGACCCTCGATGCGCCGCTCCAGGATCTTCTCGTTGTTGACGGTGGCCTCAAGCAGCCATCCGCGGCTCTCGCCGGCGCCGGCTTCGATCTCCAGGCCGGGATTGGGGCCGAGTTTTGCGCGGCGGCGCAGCAGCACGCCGCTGCTTTCGGCGGCAGGGCCGGTGATCAGCACGTCGCCGTCGAGGTAGGTTTCGCCGATCGCGGCGCGCTCGAGTTTCCAGTCGGGATTCCAGTACTGCATGTAGTCCGCCGCCTGGAACAACTCCGCCGGCTGCGTCGCGATCGCGCGATAGGGAACCGTGATGCCCGCATCGGACACCCTGGCGTTGTGGGCGGCGAGCATCTTGAGTCCGACGGCGGCCACCCGGCGGGCAATGCCGGAGATGCTCTCGTCCACCGGGAACTTCAATTCCAGCCGGCCCATTCTCGCGCCCGTAATGCGGTCGTGAAGGGGGTCGGCCAGGGCCGCCGGGAGCGCCTTGATCCCCTTCAGGGCGCCGGCGACCGCCCCGGCGTTGGCGGCGTTGCAGTCGGCGTCGGAGAAGTCGGCCGCACGGAAGGCGAGGTTGACCGTTTCGAGGTAGTCGCCCCCGCCGAACCAGACGCTGGCGGCCACCAGTCCGCCGTTGGCGACGCCGTTGTTCACGCGGTCGTACTGGCGGCGCCAGCGGTCTTCCACGGCGCGGAAAACCTTTTCGGGAGGGGCGCCCTTCTCCGCCATGGAAATCACCATGTCGAGGCACTGGCGGTAGGGGGAAGCGGGGTGGATCAGGCGCGCGGCCTGGCGCACCACCGCCTTCGGATCGCTCTCGCGAAAAGCCAGGCTGACCATCCCGGCGATGAACACCGCTCCGTCCGCTCCCTCCGCGTAACCGTTGACGTGACCATATGTGCGAGCCAGCCGGCCGGCCAGATTGGGATCGCCCGGAGCGATCATACCGTAGATATCGGCGCTGAACTGCGGCCCGATAGTCCACCAGTAGCGGTTGTAACGTGGGTGACCGGACTGGCTGCCCGGCACGCCCTTCGCCAGTTGAATGCGGGCCTCGTTGCTGGAGCCGAACGCGCCCGCGCCGTGCTCCTTCCACACCTGGCCGAGTTGATCGGCGGTCATGCCAATGCCGTACTTCTCAAACCCGAGCAGCGCCAGATACTCGTAGTAGTAGTCGTCGTCAATGGGCGCGGACTGGTAGGGTTTGTTGAAAGTCTCCACCCGGACCAGCGGGCTGGAGGCCGGCCTGCCCTCGAACGGCAGACCGGCCAGCGTGCCGATGACCTGGCCCATCCAGGCCCCGTGGACGCGGCCCTCGTATTCGGACCGGCTGAGCACGAGCGGCCTGGTCTGGGCCGCCGCCAGGGTCGAGAAGGTCAGGAACGTCAGAATCCGCTTCATGGTTTCCTCTTGTTTTGGCCACGGACGCACATCCGCGCACATCGGTGGCTCTTGCTATTTCACCACGCTGTTCGTTCAGCGGGCCGGGCGCAAACGCGAGGAGGGAAGAACTCAGGCGGCGCGGAACAGCAACTCCGAGGCGATATCCCGGGAATCGCTGTCGAACTCGTCCCGATCGGCGGCTTCCTGGCAGCGGATGCAGTAGGGGGTCCACGGCACGGCATTCAGCCTCTTGGCGTTGATCTCGCACTCGCAGCGCAGGCACACGCCGTAGCTGTCATCCTCCAGCCGCGCCAGCGCCAGGCGGATGTTGCGCAAGAGAACGGATTCCCGGTGCAGGTTGCGAATGGCCAGCTCGCGCGCGCCCGCGAGTTGTACCTGGTCCAGCGCATCCGCGGCGTTTTCGATCGCGATCTCTTCGCGATGAAGGAGATCGGCGGCAAGCTCCGCCTGCTTGGCTTCGAGCATCGCCTTGTAGCGCCTGAATTCAGTCCGGCCCATGGTTCTCCTCCTTTCAACGCGGGAATCTCAGAACGGCATTGTGCGCGATTTTGAGTTCCGTTTCAAGCCTTGTCGAAGGTTATCGGGTTTGCACCGGAGGAATACGGGATTAATACAGTGGCGTTTAGAACTTGTGTTCCATGCCGATCATGGCACGACGCCCGTAGTCCGGGTAGCCCACGACCGTCGAGTAGGCATTGTCCGCCACGTTCCTTACCTCGGCGTACAGGCGGGTCTGCTTGCGCATTCCGATGCGCCGCGCCAGGACCAGGTCGAAGGCGCTGAAACCGCCAAGCGGCTGATAGACGGCAGGCTCGGCGAACCGCAGGCTTTCGTACGAGGAGATGGATTTCCAGAAGAGGCTCCCGTCGAAACCCCACCTGGAGGCGGAGACGCCGCCGCCGGCGATGGCGCGAGGCATCTCGCGATCGCGCCGCATCGCGCCGCCGCTTTCGATCCGTCCGGACATCACCGTGACGTTGAGGAACACCTGGAGACTGTTCCCGAACCGGCGCGAGCGAAGATCGAGTTCCACGCCCTTCGAGTCCTGGTCGCGGTTCTCGTACAACTCCATCAGGCGCCCGTTGACGGTCTTGATTCCGCCGTTCAGAACGATCCCGTTCTTGCGTTGCACGAAGAACCCCGAGAGGGTTCCGGCGCCAAGGCGCGCGGCGGAGAGCCGGAAACCCAGGTCCGCCATCAAACGCCGCTCGCTGCCGGGCGGCTCCAGGGCCGCATTCAGCGTGCCCCGCCGCGGCTCCACGGTCCCGCCGGCGAGGTTTCCGACCAGGGAGAGGCTGCCGCTGAGGGAATACGCAGCGCCCAGGTTCCCCGACCACGCCGGGGGCTCCCACACGTTGACGGCGGCCGGAACGTTGCGATAGGGGTTGGCGTTTTCGTCGATGTTGAACGCGCCGTATTCGTTGATGTAGGTCCTGTGATAACGCAGTCCACCGTCGAGGGTGAGAGCCCCCACGCGCTGCTCGTCGGTAACCGCGAGCGAGTAGGTTTCCAGGTCGCAGCGCCGGCCGGTGTAAAACCTCTTGCCGTACGGCGCGATCCAGTGGTTGTAATTGGCGCCAGCCCTCATCACGTTGCTGCCGGTCAGGGCGATCGACTGGAGCGCGCCGGCGGTCAGTTCGCGGTCCCAATCGCGCGTGGAGGTTGTCAGGGTCCCGGTTGTGGCGAGGGCGACGTTGTGGCGGTCGCTGTAGCCGAGCCGCAGTTGCGTGGACAGCCGCTCATTGGGCCGGTACAGGGCGCTCAGCGTGCCGAAGCTGTTCCGGACGGGATCGAACGCCTCTAACGCCGTTTGGAGCCTGCGGGTGGCGGGCGGAAGCGCCTGCACCATGCTCCTGCGCCCGCCGATGTGGAACAGGTGCGTCGAGAAAGACAGCGCATCGGACGGTTTCCAGTTCAAGCCGGCGTAGTAGTTCGCCAGGCGCTCCTCTCCGTGCCGGCCCTCCGGACCGTCCGTGCGGTACGCATCCACGCCCAGGCCGTAGGAAAAGCCTCCCGCGCGGCCGCCGTGAGAAACACGCGCATGAGCGGAGCCCAGACTGCCGTACTCCAGCTTCACCGAGGTTTCCCGTTCGCGGTACTCTCTGGGAACCACGTTGATGAGCCCCACCAGCCCGGCATTGCCGGAGAGCATGGCCGCGCCGGAGCGCATCACCTCGACGCGTTCCATTTCGGCGGAGGAGAGGAAGTACGGAACCTCGTGAAACTCCCGGAAGAGGACGCCGTCGATGGCATACTCCGGGTACGGGTACTTCTGGCCGCGGAAGGACACGAACTGCTTGACCTTTCGCCCGCGGGATTCGGTCCACGCGCCCGGCACGAACTGGAGCGCGTCCACCAGCGTCTTGGCGCCCTGCTCCTCGATTTCGGACTTCTCCACCACCGTGGTGGAAAGCTCCAGCCCGGCCGATTCACGGTTGGGTCTCTCCAGCAGCGAGGGAGGCGTCCTGCCCCTGGCCGGCTTCCGGAACTCCACCCAAATTCCGTAATTGACCTCGCCCCGTCTGGGGATGCGGATCCTGTAGTCCTCAATCTCCAGCGACCGCATGATGGCGGTGAGTTCCTCCGCGGCCTTATCCAGGTCGTAGACCTGCTCCTTTCCGCTCCGCTTCTGCCGGTCCCTGACCTGGCGCGCCACCTCGAGAGGAAGGTTTGCCGAAAATCCCCGCCCTATGAAAGCGATCCCGCCCGGTTTGAGCACCCGGTAGATCTCGCCGAAGGCCTTCCGCTTGTTTTTCCAGAACGGGTAAGATCCCCTGGAAACGACGAACTCGGCGAAGGCGTCGTGGAAGGGAAGAGCGTGGGCATCGGCCAGCATGGCGCTGACCCGTCCCTTGAATCCGGCCTCCTCCGCCCTTTGCAGGAATCCCGGAAACACCCTGGAGTCAACATCGGCGTTGACCCAGTGCATCCATTTGGTTCTTTTGCACAGCTCGATGATGAGGTCGCCCGGACCGCCGCCGAGATCGATGCCCGTCCCCTGCTTCTGTGTCAACTCGAAATCGCTCACGATCTGTTCGGCAAGCGGGGGGTAGACCGGCGCCAGCATGCGGCTGATGCTTTCCGGCCCCTGCGCGGCGCCGGGCAGGCCGCAGAGTACAAAGACCCATGGGAGGGCGCGCCGTGTGGTTCTAGTTCTCAACGATGACCTCGATGCCGCTCAGCAAGGGCGGCGATCCAGCCTCGGGAGATGCCGGCAGGCACTCGAGGTTAAGGGTGTCTTTCACCGGGATTCCGGTGAAAGTCTTGACTATGGGCTTGTCCGCGCCGCCCGCCTCGCGGGCGATGTCGAAGGAGCGCAGCACCTCGCGGTCCTGAAGCCGGACATGGAAGAGCCGCTCGCCCGGCTTCTTGTCTTCGATCTCGGCAAAGTGCAGTTTGACGGTGTACGCGGCGGTGTCCGCGGCTTTTTCGGCCAGCGTGATTTCAAGCTTGAGCGGTCCGGCGAACCCGGAGGCCGCCACCCACTCATAGCCATTCGGCTGCAAAGAGAGGGCGTGCCGCCGGACGGCGCGGGTCTGTGCCGCATCGAACTGGATCGGGAGATCGGGAGACTTTCCGCCCACACTGGGGAAGTCCACCCAAAGCGTGCCGTCGGCGGCAACCCGGTCGCCGGGGGCGTTGAGGTTGATGCCGATCCGGCGCACGCGCTTGCCGTTCCACTTGAAGTCGTTGGTTGTCCAGTACTCGAGCTCCGGCATGTGGATGAACGCCAGCGACGTCTGGTTCTGATACGAGCACTGGCATGTCCTGGTGTAGTCCGGCGCGTTCAACACGCCGCCCGCGGCTATGAGATTGGAGGTGCACCCCGACTTGAAGCCGCCGAGATTTCCCGTGCCGCTGTCGGCGAGCAGGTCGTAAAATCCGGCAGCCGCGGAACGGAAAGACAGCAGGTGTTCGCTGGCGATGTTGTAATTGCAGCCGTACCCGCGCGAGTAGCTCCAGGGCATATCCTCTCCGGTCAGCCGGTCCGCGCTGAGCTTGCGTTCCCCGGTGGCCAGCTTGTACGCGGCGTTGTCGGTGATGATTTCGTCGTGGTAGAGGATCGGCGGATTGTTGTACTTGACCGGCTTGTCCCACACCAGCTTTCCGCTCGAGGCCACGTACACCGCCATGCGTTCGCCGGGCTCGTCCGTGACCATGTCGCGGGAAGGCCGGGTGGCTTGCAAGATGCGGTCATGTTCCTGGGAATAGCTCAGCCAGCTTCCGAAGACGCCCGTGTTCCGTTCCCACAACACCCGCCCGGTTTCCAGGTCCAGCGCCAGCATGCGGTAGTTGGCGGGCAGTTCGCGGCCGCGGCGCTGGATGCGCTTTTCGAGCGCCGGCGGCAGCTTGTCCAGGCAGTACAGCACTTTATCACTCGCCGTAATCGCGTTATGGATGAAACCGTAGCGCGCCTTCAGGGTCCATTTCGTCGAGCC
The DNA here is from genome assembly GCA_041946965.1 of Bryobacteraceae bacterium. Classification (GTDB taxonomy): domain Bacteria; phylum Acidobacteriota; class Terriglobia; order Bryobacterales; family Bryobacteraceae; genus JBHGBM01. The sequence continues at coordinate 51,336 of JBHGBM010000017.1, read as the reverse complement.
GCTCTGGCGGTCCATGATCACCAGTGCTCTGCTGGACGTAACGTCGTAACCGGCGGACACGCTCGCCTTCTTCTGTTGGTGTTGGCTCGAATCTCCCGTTTTTGCCTCGCTTATGGGAGCGGTCTCGGGGAATGCGGTGGCGAAAGGCACGAAGTCCCTGCCCGCGATCAGCAGGTTCCCGGAGACGCCGATATAGCCCCACTGGGGCGGCTCGGCGCCGTTTTCGGCGGGCAGCGAGAACACCTTCTTCTTCTCCCCGGTCGCCATATCCAGAACGTGGCAGCGGCTTCCCTGAATCACGTAAACCCAGTCGGAAGTCGCGATGAAATTCGTTCCGCGCGCGTTGGCGCCGGGAATATGCTGCTGGTTGGTAATCACCTTCAGCGGGATTTCAGGCTGGTGCGTCTGGTCGAAATACAGGCCGAAAGTGTGCGACCTGTCCAAAGGCGCTTTCCACAGCAGCCTGCCCGTGTAGACGTCCCGGGCGCTGATGCCGTCCACGCCCTCGATGACCAGCCGGCCGTCCACGATCTGTTCCGGCGGGCCGTGGCCGTGGCGCGGCAGGACATCCAGGTTGGAGACGCCCCCGAACCAGAGCACCCCGAGCGGCAACTTGACCAGATCATCGTCCGACTTGACGGTGTTGGCGACGTTGCCGTACTGGTGCGTCCAGTTGGAGGACTTGGGCAGCGGGCCGTCTTTGCTCACCACCGCGCCCGAGGCCAGGGTCCGGGCGGTCAGCTTCGGGCCGTCGCCGCTCCCCAGCACCCGTTTCACGAAGGCCGGCCGCGCGGCGGTGGCGGGCAGCCAGATCTTGCCTCCGTAAGGCCTCACCGAGCGGACCATCTTCTTCAGCGAATCGTCGTTCTGCCAGCGCTGGCTTCCATCCGCGAGCACGATCAGGGACGCCATGTAGGGCGGCGGCTCGAACGTATCGGGGGTGCCCTGAAGCAGGTGGATGCGTTTTCCCAGTAGCCCGGCGGCATCGAAGCGGCGGCGCAGCGCCGCCACCCGTTCCGCGCGAGGTTCCACGGCCACGATATCGAGGTCCGACGCGCGCGCCAGGGCCGCAAGGAGGTTTCCGGTTCCGGCTCCGTACATCAGGGCGTAGCCGTTCTTCGCTCCCGTTCGTGCGAGAATGGCGCGGGCCTGTTGCGCGGCCAGCGGCGGGATCTGCGGCGGAACCGCTTTCGCCACGTGCGTTCTTACGGGACGGCTCTCCTTGCCGAAGGCGATCAACTTGCCGTCCAGTGTCACGGCGAAAAGCATGCCGTTAGCCGCGATCAGCCTCTCCACCTTGCCGTTCACTTTCCGCACCCATGCCGTCTTCAGGCCGGGAGAGTTCGCGAGAAGGTCTACGGCGGTGATCTGTCCGTTTCCCGCCGCGTAGAGTCGCGAGCCGGCCCGGATCAGGTCTCCGGTCGCATCCACTTTCAGCGTGAATTGCGGCTTGGAGGGATCCCGCGGATCGCGGATCGTGATCGAGTCGCCGGAGGTGTAGTAGGCCTCCTCGGAGAGCACCGGGTATCGGCCAACCTTGCGCGCCACCATCTTGCCGGTTTCGGTGTCGTACAGGTCCGTGTCGCGGTCGCGGTAGTGATTAAAGAAGCGACGCTCATCGGCGGCCACAAACGCACCGCCGGTCTTGTTGTTCGCCGCCAGGTGGTAGTAGAGCAGCTTGCCGGTGCGCCGGTCGTAACAGGCCGGCACGGAACGCCCGCCGGAGACCAGCAACTTGTTCGCCAGGGCCACCATGGCGCCCTGCGGCGCAACTCCGGCGAAAGCGGGCGAGTTGTGCGGCTGGAGCTGGTAATCCGTGCCGGTGCCTTCGTTTCGCCAGATGACCTTTCCGGTCTCCGCGTCCAGCGCGTAAATGAAAGTGCCCATGAACGGCCAGATGCTGGCGGCGAAATACACCGCGTCTTCGTACAGCACCACGCCGCCCCGCGCGGGCCAGGTGGAGATCAGCCGCTTGTTGCCCAGGATCTTGCGGCCGGCCGGTCCTCCCCGGAACTTCCAGAGCAGGGCGCCGGTGTCCGCGGCCAGGCAGTAGAGATAGCCGTCGTCGCTGGTGAAGTAAAGGCGGTTGCCCTTTCCGGCGAGCGGGAGGCGCACCGGCCCGTCGGCATAGAAGGCCCACCTCTGCGTGCCGGTGCGTATGTCGAGCGCCACGACTTTGTCGCGGTCGTTAAAGCCCATGTACAGGGTGTTGCCGAGCACCACCGGCTCGAACACGCGGTCCAGCGGCATCAGGTCCTGATTCAACGGATCGTCCCAAACGGGTTCCCGCTGCGAATACTGCCGGATCCACTGGGGATGAAGTTGCGCGGGCAGTTCTTCCGGAGACGAAGCCGTCCTTCCGGCGTCATACCGCCACATGGGCCAGTCAGCGGCCGCGGCCGACTGCGGCAGCGCCGCACAGATCAACATTCCAATGACTGCGGGTAGGAACAACCACTTCACCGGGGGCCCTCCTGTTGTTGATGCCCAGGCAGATATTCAACCGCGTCCGCCTGCTTCGCGATTTCACGATCATGTGTCACCAGGAGGACCGTACCTCCCGTGTGGACGTACTCCCTGAGATAACCCAGAACGATTTCCGCGTTCGCGCGGTCCAGATTGCCCGTAATCTCGTCGGCCAGCAGAATTTTCGGCCGGAACAGCAGCGCTCGCGCCAGGGCCGTGCGCTGCTTCTCCCCGGAGCTGAGCTCGGCGGGGGTGTGATCGAGCCGGTGCTCGAGACCGAACTGCGCGGCGAGTTCCCGGCCGCGTTCCTGACCGCTCTTGGGTCCACGCGCGGCTTCCGGCGCGAGGATGTTCTCCAGGACGCTCAGATAAGGGATGAGGTGATACTGCTGAAACACGAATCCGATGTTCTGCGACCGGAAGGCCGCGAGCTGGTCCCGCGTCATGGCGTAAAGATCGTGGCCATCCACCAGAACTCTGCCCGAATCGGGGTGCAGCAGCCCGCCCGCAATCAGCAGGCAGGTGGTCTTGCCGCTGCCGCTGGGACCTTGGACGGCGACAAACTGGCCCGCGCGGACGGTGAGATCCATCGCCGCCAGCGCCGTGATCCGCCGGCTGCCTTTCGGGTAGGTCCTGACCACTCTCTCCAGCCGAAGCATCCCCTCACTCTTCCCTTAGGACTTGGGCCGGATCCTGCTGAGCCGCGTAATATGCCGGGGCCCAACTGGCCGCCAACGACAGAGCCACGGCGGTGCAGCACGCCAGAAGGAACAGCCGCACGTCCAGAAAGGCAAGCGTGGTATCCGTCTGCCGGCCCAGGCCCACCAGGATCCCCGCGGTGTATCCGGCCAATCCGCCGGTAATGCCCATGAGCAAGGCTTTGGCCAGAAACATCCCGAGTATGGTGCGCGTGCGGGCGCCGAGGGCTCTCAGAATTCCGATCTCGCCGCGGCGTTCCCGCACGTTGGTGTAGAACACCAGGCCGACCCAGAGGGCGCTGGCCAGAAGCACCAGGGGCACGAGGATGGAAGAGAATCTCTCCTGCTCGTCGCGCAGATGCTGCCGGTTGCGCATCTCGGCCGCGAGCGCGCCGGCGGCCTCCCTGGAGGCGCGTTCCCGGGCTTCGGCGCGGGTGAGCACTTTGGATCCGTGTTCAATCACCTGGGCGCCCGGCAAAACGGCGGCGACGTCGCGCCGGACATTGGCCAGCTCGTTGCCGGCGCAGAGGCATTTCAGCGCCAGGATGGCGTTGATACGGCCGGGCTTCCCCAGAATCTCCTGCGCCTGCGAGAGGTCGATCCAGATGGAGATATCGTCGCGCGTGCCGCGTTCCTCGTGGCACTCGCTGACGATGAACGCCCTTCCGAACAGCGTGATGCGGTCTCCCGGCTTCAGGCCGAGGCTGCGGGCAAGCTCGTACCCCACAACCGCGCGGCCCTTCTCGACCGCCGTCAGGATGGGCTCCTGCGCATCGCGGAACATCGACGGAACCTCGCCGCGCGTCCCTATCAGGATGATGGTGCGCTTCTTTTCCGGCCACAGGACTTTCTCCTGGAGGCTCGGCAGGAGGTGGCGGATGGTTACGATCCTGGCTTCGGCCAGGCGGGTGGCGTACGTGTCCGGCATGTAGGCGGTGACAGCGTCGTCCGCGTAGAAATCGGAGAGCTTCTGATTGGCGGGGAAGATCAGCAGGTTGAATCCCAGATTCTTCATGATCTTCCGGTAGTCGTCTTCGAGCAGCGCCATCCGCTTCCTGGTTTCCTGCTCCTTACGGGCCACAATGTGTTGCGTCCGCAGGTCGTGGAGCCTGAGGACCGTCATGGACCCGGCGAGCACCGCCACCGCCAGCGTGACGGCAACCAGGCCGGATACGAAGTTGGCCTTCCTGCGCGTGATTTCCCTGATGACCAATCGCCAGACACTCATCTCTTTGCCTTCACCCTCAGGACTACGGAGAGCGCCGCCAGCGCCACTCCGGCCGCCGCGGCCAGGTACACCAGATTGCGCGCCAGCGGGTTCCGGCGCGGCGCCGGGGCCTGCGCCGGCGGAGCGGTTGAGCGCGCGGGCGGCGTGATCTTACACAACGCCCCCGGCTGCACGGCCGCGGTTTCCACCGGCTTCCGCTCTGGAAGAAAAGCGCTCACGCTAGTGAGGGGCAACTCCGGGTCCTTTACCAGCCGGCCGCCGAACGGCCGCGACCAATCCGCCGCAATCAGCAGATCGGTGCCTGGGCTCATGGCCTTGATCTCGCAGGAACACCAGGCAAGCAGCGACTCGCAGGCCTCCCGGATGTTCTTCTCCTGAATCCCGTTGCCGGCCAGCGCGTACAGCGCGCGGCCGCGGCCGAACACGGGGAAAGCCATGGGTTCGTCGTAGCCGCTGAGATCGGGTTCCGACGCCAGCAGGGCGTTCACCAGCAGCTCTTCCCGCAGGTCGTGGCGCGCCACCTCCATCAAACCGAAACGCACCGGGTAGGTTTTGAAATCCGTGACATCGACCGCATTGCCGTTGGCGTCCACACCGGTCTCGGGAATCCGGAGAGCGGCCGACGCGCGGTCCAGGCTGCTCTTCAGCGAGTCCAGCGCACGGCGGTCTTTCTCGTCGTGGCCGCTTTTGACCAGCACCCAAACCGCGACGTCTCCGCCCAGCAACATTTCGGCCAGCCGGGACCGGCTCGGGGAGTTAAGGATGTTCTTAGCCGTTTCCGAAGTCAGAGGCCCGGCCCACACGGGTGTGCGGACCTGGGATTGCGCGGGATAGTAGATCTCCACCCAGGGGTACGCCGCAACGCCTTGCCGCTCCGCGAGCGCCTTCCCCTCCGGCCTGGTGACATCGACGCCCTGGAGGGAATAGTTGGCGGTGTCCCGCAACAAGCCGAAGGCCGCACCCTTCTGTCCCGGCCGATAATACACCACGATCTGGTAGGGGTCCGCGGGCCACCGTTCCATCGCATACCGAAACACCGGCACGTTGCACGCGCGCGCGGTCTCCGGCATCGCCGCGCAGGCGATCCCCAGCAGAGTCGCGGAACGCAGGTACATGTAGATACGGTGCTTCAATCTCAACCTCCAACAACGGGCAAATCGGTGTGCGCGGCGGTCCCGGTTCGGAACCTGAAGCTTAATCGTAGTGCAAGCACAATTGTATATCGCGTGCTCCCCCGGCACGGCGGCGGGCCGGGTGTACACTATGCGGTATCCCGTTCGAGGTGAAGAGAATTAACATGCGTGGACCGGGTAGGGTGCTTGGGTGTGGCATGCTGATGGCCGGAGCGTCCCTGGCGGCGCCGCCCGCTCTGAAGATCGGCGTCGGACGAACCGTCATCACACCGCCGCTCGAAATCCCCATGGCGGGGTATTACTACCCGCGCGCCGCCGATGGCGTCCATGACGATTTGCACGCCAGCGCGCTGGTGTTCGACGACGGGCGCACGCGCGCGGCGCTGGTGGCTTGCGAGATCGTGCACGTGAGCCGGCAGGCGGTGGAGACCGCGCGCAAGAAACTCGAGGCCAAGTGGGGCATACCCGCCGGCCAAGTGATGATCAGCGCGACGCACTCCCACACCGGGCCGGTAGTGAGCTCGCCGGAATATACCCGGATGCTGGGCGGATGGATCGCCGATAGCGTGACTACCGCCCACGGCCGCAAGAGTCCCGCGCGGCTCTTCGTAGCGCTCGAAAAGGAAGCCTCCATCGCGCACTACCGCCGGTACGTGATGAAGGACGGCAGTGTGCGCACGAACCCGTGGGTGGTTCCCAACGCGCCGCCCGGCTATGTCAACCCCGACGTGGTGCGGCCGGTGGGCGTTCCCGATCCGGATGTCGGCGTCGTGTACGCCGAGACGGAATCGGGAGAGCCGCTGGTTACCTGGGTCAATTACGCCATGCACCAGGACACGGTGGGCGGCACCTGGATTTCCGCCGATTACGCCTACTTTCTGGGGCGCTTCCTTTCGAAGATCAAGGGCCAGGACATGCCCACGGTGTTCACTATCGGCGCGGCGGGCAATATCAACCACTACGACATCCGGCGTCCCGGGCCGCAGCGCGGTTTCGAGACGGCCCGGCGGTTTGGCGAAGTTCTGGGTTCCGCCGTCACCAAGGCGTACACCCACATGGAAGGCGTTCCGGACGCGCGGGTCCGGGCCCTCTCGCGGACCATCGATCTGCCGCTGGTGAAGGTGACCGCCCAGGAGGTGGAGGAATCCCGCAAGGTTCTCGCCGAGCCGCCGCCGCAGAACGTGGATTTCACCATCGAGCGGGTGAAAGCCGCCAAGGTCATGGCGGTTCACAAGCGCAACGGCGAGCCGGTGCGCGCGGAGATGCAGGTGATTGCGGTGGGTCCGGTGGCCTTTGTAGCGGTGCCGGGCGAACTGTTCGTGGAACTCGGTCAGAGCATCAAGAAGGCATCGCCGTTCCGCTACACGTTCATTGTGGAACTGGCGAATGACTCCATCGGTTACATTCCCACGCGCCAGGCGTACGCCGAGGGAAGCTACGAACCGGCCAGCACGCCGCTCGCCCCGGGCGCGGGCGAGAAGATCGTGGAAACGGCCGCGGACCTGCTGAAGCGCCTGGCGCAAGAGTAACAGGAAGGAACCCGCGATGATGATCCCGCTCGCTCTGCTGCTGGCCGCCGCCGGTTTCAAGTCGGCGCCCGTGATCGAACCCAATCCCAACCCCGCGGCTCCCCTGGCCGCGATCCTGCGGTTCACTCCCGCCGCGCCGGTGGAGACCATCGTCACGGTTTCCGACGGCCGGCGGAAATGGGAGGTGCGCTTCGACCGGTCGCGCAACCCGGCCGACGGGCTGCCCATCGCCGGCTTCCGCGCGGGCCGGAAGCACGAACTGCGCGTTCAGATCCGCGACGCCGCGGGACGCGTGACCCGCGCGCCGCAGGCGCTCGAGTTCACCGCGCCCGCGCTGCCCGCGGCGGGCGAGGAGTTTCCGCCCATCCAGGTGAAGGCTTCCCTTCCCCAAGAAATGGAGCCGGGCTGGACGCTGCTAAGCGTGCGGCGCCAGCGGCGCGGCGGCATGGCAGCCGGCGCGGGCGGCGCCGGCCGGACGGCAGTCAGGAAGGGCGCGGGCAAAGCCGCCGCGAAGGCCCCAGCCAGCCCTCCCGGCGAAGCCCCGTTCGCCACGGGCTACGGCCTGATCCTCGCGCTCGACGAACAGGGCGAGGTCGTGTGGTACTACCGTGGCCCCAACCGTACCGCCGACGTACACCGCCTGCGCAACGGCAACATCGCTTTCATCACCAACGACAACCGGCTGGTGGAGGCCGATCTGCTCGGCAACATCAAGGGCGAGTGGTGCGCTGCCCGCCGTCCGCAGGGCGCCTGCACCGGCATCCCGGTGGATGCCCTGACCATGCACCACAGCTTCCAGGAACTGCCCAACGGGAACTTTCTGCTGGTGAGCGGAGAGTTGCGCGAGATCGACAACTATTACACCAGCGAGACCGATCCCCGCGCCCCCCGCAAACGCCAGAAGGTGATGGGCGACCAGATCGTCGAGTTCGACCGCGCGGGCCGCGTGGTCTGGCGCTGGAGCGCCTTCGACCACCTGGATGTCTTTCGCCTGGGCTACCTGACCATCAACCAGTACTGGGTTATCCGCGGCTTCCCCGATACGGTGGACTGGACGCACGGCAACGGCGTGTTCCACGATGAGCGCGATGACTCCGTCCTGTTCAACTCGCGCCAGCAGAGTTCCGTGTTCAAGATCGAACGCCCCAGCGGCCGCATCGCCTGGATCTTCGGCGAGCCGGGAGGCTGGCCGGAGCGGTTCCGGCCGCTGCTGTTCAACCCGGCGGGCGTCAGCGAATGGCCGTGGCATCATCACGCGCCGCGCCTTACGCCGCGCGGCACCCTCATGGTCTTCAACAACGGGATCATGAAGACGCGCCCGTTCAACCCGCCCGTGGCCGATTCTGAAGTGATCAGCGGTGCGCTCGAATACGCCATCGACCCCAAGGCGCACACCGCCAGGCTGGTGTGGGCCTCGGATGTCAAAGGCCAGCCCGAAACCGTCAACACCTTCGCCATGGGCGACGTGAGCCCGTTGCCCAAGACGGGGAACGTGCTGGTGGTTTACGGCAGCGCTGTGCGCGGCGACACGCGCCAGCCCTGGACCCGTGTGCGGGAATACCGCCGCACCACCCCGCCGCGGGTGGTCTATGACGTCGTGCTCGCCGATGCCGAAGGACAGGCTGCTGTTACCTGGGTGGCCTTCGGCGGCGAGCGGGTCGCGCCCTTCGAGTAACCGCCTCCCAGTCTGCTACTGTTACGTTACCGTTTGCTACTGGTCCCGCCGCCGCTTCCGGTTCACAATAGCGCAGCGAGGAGTCTGGCAACATGTTTTGCATCGTTAGGGTCTTGTTCTGCGTTTTGCTCGCTTCAGCCATTGGCTTCGGGCAATCCACGTACGGAAGCATCGTCGGCGTGGTCACGGACGCCACCGGAGCGGTTGTGGTCGGCGGCGCCGTTTCGGTCGCCAATACGGAGACGAACATCGTCAAGACGGCGCACACCAGCGCCAACGGCAGCTATGAGGTTACTCACCTCCTGCCTGGAACCTATCGGGTTCGTGCGGAGCATCAGGGGTTCAAAGCCACGGTCCGCGACGGCATTGTGGTGGAAAGCCGCGCCGTGGTGCGCATCGACGTTCAGTTGGAGGTCGGGAGCACGTCTGTCGAAGTGCAGGTGAGCGCTTCCACGCCCGTCATTGAGACCGAAACGGCCCAGATCGCCGATACACGGAGCGCTCGCCAGCTCCGCGACCTGCCCATCCTGAGCAACGAGTCCACCTTCGCCTATCTGCTCACCATGCCCGGCGCCCAGAGCGTCAGCATCAATACTTACGCCTTCAACGGCGCCCGCGCGGCCCAGACCGACACGATGATCGACGGCATTGCCGCCCCGCGCAGCAGCACTCCGCTGACCGGAACCCATAACACTACCGAGATGGTGGCGGAAGTGCGCGTGCACGGCAGCAATAACAGCGCCGAATTTCAAGCTCCCGGAGTGGTTTCCATTGTTACCAGGAGCGGCACCAACCAACTGCGCGGATCGGCATACTACCAGCACAATAACTCGGCGCTGGACGCCCGGGACTTCTTCACCGCAAAGAAGCCAAGCTCGAAAACCCACACGGCGAACGCCGTCGTCGGCGGCCCCGTTTTCATTCCCAAGCTCTATAACGGCCGGGACCGGACGTTCTTCATGATTTCTCTGTTCGGCCAGCGCGTTCCGGGCGCCACCCCGCTGAACGCCACCGTGCCGACGCCCGCCATGCGCCAGGGCGATTTTTCCGCATTTGCCGCGATCACCGACCCCGCCACGGGGATCCCCTTCCCCGGCAACGCGATTCCGGCAAGCCGCTTCAGCCCCGTTTCGCTACGCGTGCAGGAGCGCTTCTATCCGCTGCCGAACTCCGGGGACCCCGGCGTGCTCACCACCAACAACCACCGTACCCAGATGCTGGGGAGAAACATCGCCAACCGTTGGGAGGCGCGCCTGGACCAGAAACTCTCCAACCAGAACATGCTGTACGCGCGCTATTCCTGGCGCGGTGCGGTTCAGGAGCCGAATGAAAACCTGCCCACTATCCCTGTGCGCAACGGCTACCGCCGCGGCCCTACGTTCGTGCTTTCCGACACGCATTCGTTCGGAACCTCGCTGATCAACGAATTCCGGTTCGGAAGACAGAGCAGCCCCAACCAGGTACTCGCCGCGCTCAGCGGCATCGAGGTGCTGCGGTACACCGGCATCCAGGGTCTCACGCCGCCGGGCGATTATCGCGGCATGCCGGCGTTCACCTTCAGCGGCGGCGGGCAGGTGACCGCCGCACAGTCCACCAACCACACCGTGGACCGCTACCACTCCTGGACCCTGGCGGACAACCTGACCTGGATCCGCGGAAGGCACACCTTCAAAGGGGGCGTCGATCTCGTCCACAACGGCACCGAGGGTGTGAATATGTCATCGAGCACTTTTGGAACTTTCGCCTTCAACGGGTTCTTCAGCGGGAATTCCTACGCCGATTTCCTCCTCGGCCTGCCCGAGCGCGCGACCCGCGCCACCTATCGCGAATATCAGGACATCGGCGGGAAGAGCTGGTATTACTTCTTCGAGGATGCGTGGCGGGCCAGTTCAAAGATCACCCTCACCCTGGGCGCCCGGTACGAGTACCAGTCTCCGGTGACCGACAGCGAAGGCCTGATGTACAACCTCGACCCCCGCACCATGGCGCTGGTGGTGCCGGACCCCGCGCTCAACTCGGGCAAGATCAACCCGCGGCTTCCGGGCATCAGCATCGTGAAGGCGAGCGAAGCGGGATACCCGCAGTCGCTGCGCGCCGTTGACAAGAACAACGTCGTGCCCCGCATTGGCCTGGCCATACGGCCGCTCCCTAAGACAGTGATCCGCGCCGGCTACGGCATGTTCATCGACGATTTCGGGTTTTCGGTCGCCGGCCCGAGCGCCGGCCCGCTGTACGCTTACAGCGAGATCTTCCAGAACACCAACAGGCGGGCGCCGCAGTACGTGTTTCCCAATCCGTTCGGAGAATCGGGGAGCAGCGGCACCATCACGGCAAACGGCTTCAACGTCGCCCTGCGCAATCCCTACTCGCAGCAGTGGAACCTGACCCTCGAGCGCGAATTCGGCGACGTCGGAGTGCGGCTCTCCTACATCGGCACCAAGGGAACCAGCCTGGTTTACACCAAGGAGGTGAACGTCCCGCTGCCGAGTACGACGCCGTTCAGCAGCAGCCGGCGGCCGTACCGGCAATACGGGGTCCTGCTGTTCTCCGAGAACGGCGGCAACTCGATCTACCACGCGCTACAGACGGAGGTGGAACGGCGGTTCGGACGCGCGCTGTACTTCCAGGCGGCCTGGACCTGGAGCAACCTCATCTCGGACGTGGGCGACGCGCGCTCGGATCTCGGCCCCACTCTCGAGAACCCCTTCGACCGCCGCCGCGATCGCGGCCGCGAACCGTATGCCGTCCGCCATAGGGTCAACGGCTCCGTGATCTGGGAACTCCCGTTCGGCGCCGGCCGGCGTCACAGGCTGCCGGCAGTGCTGAATCAGATCGCCGGAGGGTGGACCGTATCCTCCATGTTCTTCATGGAGACCGGGCGCTACGTAAACGCGACCATGAGCGGGCGCGACCTCGCCGGCATCGGCACCACGAGCGGCCTGCGTCCGGATTGCATCGCGAATCCCAACCTTCCGCCCTCGGAGCGCCGCATCAACCGCTGGTTCAATCCCGATGCGTTCGTGATGCCGCCGGCCAATATCGGGCGCTTCGGGAACTGCGGCGTGAATACGATTGAGGGGCCGGGACTCAACACCCAGCATCTCAACTTCACCAAGCGGCTAGTGCGGGTGAATGAACATACTCATCTCGACTTTCAGCTAAGCATGCTGAACGTTCTCAACCACCCGAATTTCAATCCGCCGCAGGCGAACATCTCGGCGCCCAGCACCGTGGCGCAGATTCAGGCCACGCGGCGGTTCGGCGAGATGGGCTCGCAGGCCGCGCAGGACGCGGGCACCGCCGGACGCTTTCTGGCGGCGCGCCTGCGGCTCATGTTTTAAACACCCGGTTACCGCCCGGGCTGCCGGAATACCTGCTGCAAGCGGTAAAACGCCAGCTTCGGACTGCGGTAAGCATCCACCACGCCCTTGCCGTTCCAGCCGTGCAACCTGCCGGCGAGGACCCGTTCGGGCGCGCTGCGCGTATCGCAGAACTGCCACACGCAGCCGCCGGAAATCCACTCCTGATCGAGCGCGTATCTTCCGGAATCCTCCACGTTGCGCGCCTGAAACTCCTCGCTCCACTTCACGTTTCCCCAATTGTGCCAGCCTGCCTGCGATTCGGCGCCGCCGAACTCCGTCATGATCACGGGCTTGTTGGGGTAGCGCTCGTGCAGCAGAGCAAGCTCGGCGATGCTCTTCTCGCCCTCGGCCCGGTCCAGTACGGTGAAGGGATCGTACCACTGGTAGCGCGCCCAATTGACGCTGATGACGTCTACCAGCTCGTGCACCCGCAAGGCGCGTCCGCCGCCGGTCACGAAGGTAAACAGGCGCGTGCGGTCGGCGGGGCGTGCCCGCTCCGCCAGGCTTCGGATCACGTCGTAGGAGCGATCCGGCTGCGGCCACTCGTTGCCCAGGCTCCAGGTCAGGATGCTGGGGTGGTTCATGTCGCGCGCCACCATCTCCTCGAAGTTCCCGAGCATCTTCCGCTGAACCTCGGCATTGGCAAGCTGCTCGGCCGATTGCTGCCACGCGGGCACTTCGCTCATGAACAGCAGCCCGTGCTGATCGCAATAGTCCAGGAACAGTTCCGGAAGCGGATAGTGCGCGCGCACCGCGTTGGCGCCCAGGCGCCGGATGATCTCGAGATCCTGCCGGATCATGTGCGGCGGCGACGCCGAGCCCCAATCGGGGTGATCCTCGTGGCGATTGACGCCGCGCAGCTTGATGCGCTCGCCGTTGAGCAGGATGTTTACCCCCTCCACCCGGATCTGCCGCACGCCGAACCGCGTGAACTGGTCGTCGGTGCCGAGCGCCAGCCGGGCCGAATAGAGGTTCGGGCCGGCCGGAGACCACATCCGCGGCTGGTCCAGCGCTGCCCGGAACTCCAGTTCCGAGGCGCCCGGAGCGATGCGGTGTTTTGCCGAATACAGCGCGGCGCCATCCACACTGAACGCCACATCCTTTGCCGCTTCCGCGCTGCCCAGGTTGCGCACGAAAACCTTCACCGCCAGCTCGGCCCTGGCCGCCGTGATCGCCGAGGGGATCACGTGGAACCGCTCGATGAAGACCGGCGCCACGATCTCGGCATACACCGGCCGGTCGATGCCGCCGAAGGGAAACCAATCCGTGTTGCTTTTCGGAACGGTAGCGGCGCCAAGCCGGTTATCGGCCCGGACCACGATGGTGTGCGCGCCCTTGGCGGCTTCACTGACGGTGAACCAGAAGGGCAGGTACCCGCCCTCGTGTTCGCCGAGGAGGCGCCCGTCCAGCCACACCTTGGCGCGATAGAACACGCTTCCGAAATGAAGGCGCAGGTTGCCTCCGGCGGGAAGATCGAACCGCCGCCGGTACCACCCAACCCCGACGTAGTTCCAGTAGCGCGCCACCGAGTTCCACGTCCCCGGCACCCAGAGCCTGGTTTCGGGCTGGGGAAAGCGGGCGGGGTAACCACGCGTCTCGCCCGCGTCGCCGGGATCGCTGGCGAACTCCCACCAGCCGGCGAGATCGACTTGGGTTCGGGCCGTTGTCGTTCGAAATAAGCGGCTGTGCATCGCATCCTGGCCGTCGTCGAACATCGCCGGCTCGGCCAGGATGGAGACGGGGATGTCGGGGGTCTGCGCCCAACAGGCCATGGCGCCAAGGCAGAAGGTGAACAGGATTCTTTTGCGCATAGTTCGGCTCCGGCGCCACACAGCGCCGTGAGAACCATCCTACGCCTGTTCGCCGTGCCCGCGCCCGTTACCAGGGTTTGTAACGGTAGCTTACTGGGAGCTGTTGAGGTGGTGGGTCACGTATTCGGTCTTGACCGGGACGTCGTTATCGACATAGATGCGCAGCAACATCTGAAAGTGTTTGCGCGGTCCGGAGTGGGAGAGTCCCATGCGGCTTTGGGCAATCCGGAGCGTCTCCGGCGTGGTGATGAACTCGGCGGCCGCGATGGCTCCCGGCGAACTGTGAGCCGTCAGTACCAGAACCTCGCGGCCCGGATTCAGCCCCGGGAAGGCGCCCACCACGGCGTACGTCATGCTGTTGCGATGCGACGGGGTGGTGTAGACCTGCTGCTCGCCGGGCTGAGGGCGCCGGTTGTGGATCTGCTCGTCGGCGCCCAGTTCGAAATCCTGCGTCACCGGAAGCCGGCGCAGTTGCGGGTGCATCCGCCACGCACCCACGAAGATCAGGTTGCCGTCTTTGATCGAGTTCCAGGCGGCCAGGTGCGCGGGCAGCGCCTTGAGCGCGAAACCCGCCGAGCCAAAGAAAGATGTCAGCCGCTGAACGGCGACGGCATCTCCCATCGAGGCGTAATCGTAGCGCGGTCCGAGCAGCGGTCCCACCCTGGCATCCACAGCCGCGAAATCCGGGCTCGAGCGTGCATCGTCGGGATCCCTTAGGTTGAAAAAGCGGACGAACAGCCCGTGCTTGCCGCTGGCGAAGAACGGCGGGCTGCCGAAGACCACAACGGTAGGTACCTTATGTGACAGAAACGGCCCCCACAACGGGGACGCTTCCGACATGGTATGCGCCTGGCTGGCGACCGCCAACTCGGCTTCGTACTGTTGAAGCCTGCGCATCAGCCAGACCGCCCAGGCTACGGCGGCGATCAGCAGCACGCACAGCAACGCCGTGGCAGGCAAGATGGAGGCTGGCCGCCATGGACGGCGCGGCCGGGGCGCGCCCGCCGCGGCAGCCCGTGCGTGATACAGGATTACGAACCGGCCTTTAGGCAGATCGAGCACGACCGGGTCCGCCGCGCCTTCCCCGCGGTAATATTCGTCGAGTTTCTGCCGGAGGCGGCCCATCTGCACCCGAACCGACGCGTCTTTCTGCGGATCGTAACTGGGCGGCTTACCGCAGCCCTCGACGCCGATGGTGTACTCCTTCAGCTCTTCGACATGCTCGCCCAGGGACTTTTCGCCGAGATACGAGAGTAGATGCCGGAGGCTCTCGGAGTTGCGGAACGCTTCACTCTGGAGCACGCGGTGCAGCTCGGCGCGGGCCGACTCCATACGATCCGCTGTGCTTTCCACGGGACCATTTTACTCCCGGCCGCAGCGTCAGGACTTTCACGTGAAGCAATTCGGGCGCGTCGGCCAGCGCAAAGCCGGGGAGAGGCTGTCCCGAGGCGTCCCGGACCTCGATCCGGATGCCGCCCGCGGCCGAGGTGGAGTAGTTCAATTCGAGTTCGGACCCGCTGAAGACCAGGGGCCTGGTGACAAACTCGCCGCCCGTGTATCCGGCGTGAGCCGAAGCGAAGCCGTCCAGGCGCTTCCAACGGAGCCTACGATTCTACCCGCGCGCCGCGCCATTGTCTTTTCGGCTTTGAATTGATAGCCTTCTTCCGAGACAGGAGTACGTTATGCCGAACAACGGAAGGGGCAGCACCCGGCGGCTGTTCGTCGGAAGCGGCACGGCGGCGGCGTTGGCGCGGGGGGCGCAGGAAGCACTGGCCCTCGAGGGCGGGCCGAAAGCGGTGACCCTGCCCGCGGCCGAAATCGCCAAGATCACCAAGTGGCCGCGCTACGGCGAGGAAGAGAAGCAGGCGATACTCGATCTGCTCGAAAACGGCCGGTGGTATGGCGAGATTCCCGCCTTTGAGAAAGAGCTGAAAGAGTACCTCAAGGTTCCCTACGTGAAGGCGCATTCGAGCGGCACCTCCTCGCTCATGTCGCTGTTCTTCGCGCTCAATCTTCCGCCGGGCAGCGAGATCATGGCGCCCTCCTACACGGCCTGGGCGACGACCGCGCCGATGCACCTGTTCCAGTACGTGCCGGTGTTCATCGACATCAACCCGCGCACCATGTGTTTCGACCTGGAGTACGCCGCCAAGCGGCTGACGAAACTCACGCGGGCAGTGATCCCCATGCACTCGTTCGGCAACCCCTGCGACATGGACCAGATCTGCGACTTCGCCGGGAAGCACGGCCTCATCGTGCTGGAGGACGCGGCACAGGCGCAGGGGGCGTCGCTCCAGGGCAGGCCCATGGGCACGTGGGGCGCCATGGGGATATTCAGCCACCAGTCGTCGAAGATCCTCCCCGCCATCGAGGGAGGCAGCGGCACGTACCAGACGCGCGAATACTACGAGCGCGCCACGGTGTTCGGGGCCTATGAACTCGCGGGCGGCTTCCCCGCCGACAGCCCGTATCGCAAGTACCAGGGCACCGGCATGGGGCCGAAGTTCCGCATTCATTCGCTGGCGGCGGCGCTGGCGCGAAGGCAGCTTCGCCGCATGGATGAGCAGACGGCGCTCGAGGACCGCCAGGTGCGGCGGCTGACCGCCCGGCTGGTGGAGTTGCCGGGCCTCTCCGTGCCGTACTGCCGGCCGGACGCCAAACGCGTCTACTGGGGGAGCCACATGGTGTTCATCGACGAAGCCAAGGCCGGCTGCCCGAAGGAGACGCTGGTGAAAGCGCTGCGCGCCGAAGGCGTCGCCGCCGGGCCGGGCGCCTACGACGAGCAGCACAAGTACGCGCTGTACTCGGAGGCCAAGTGGTGGCACCATCCGCCCGTGATCCCGAATGACCTGGCGGGCACCACGCAGGTGAACCGGCAGTCGGTGCGGCTGCCGGTGTTCCGTGTGGACGCTCCCGAGCTGATCGAGCAGTACGTGAAGGCCTTCGAGAAGGTATGGGCGAAGCGCTCGCAACTGGCCAAAGCCTGAGAAGGCGCGGGTTTCTGCGGGGCTGCCTGTTGACGCCGCTCGCCGGCGCCGCCCAGGTTGAGCTGCCACGCGGCATCTGGGACCTGCACTGCCATCTGATGGGGTTTCCGGGCGCCACGCCGGAGGAACGCGCCGATGCCATGATCCGCTTCGCGGACCGCATGGGGGTGGAGCGCTGCGTGCTGTCTGTGCCGGTGGAGGCCGATCCCACGCCCGAGCAGTTTCGCGAGGCCAACGACCAGGTGCTGCGGGCCATCCGCCGCGCTCCGGAGCGCATCCTGGGCAAAGTCTACCTGAATCCCAACCACGTGGAGGCCAGCCTGCGCGAGTTCGACCGCTGCGTGCGCGACGGCCCCATGATCGGCGTGAAGCTGTGGATCGCGAAACACTGCAACGCGCCGGAGCTCGACCCCATCGTGGAGCGCGCCGCGGGGCTGGAAGCCATCGTTTTCCAGCACACCTATCTGAAGATTCAGGGAAACCTGCCTGGCGAATCCACGCCGGAGGAATTCGCCGAACTGGCGCGGCGCCATCCCCGCGCCAGAATGATCCTCGGACACACGGGCGCGGATTGGGAGCGGGGCATTCGCTCGGTGCGCCCGCTCCGGCACGTTACGGTGGACCTGGCAGGATCGGATCCCTCGGCGGGGTTCACCGAGACCGCGGTGCGGGAACTGGGCGCGGAGCGGGTCCTCTACGGCAGCGACGTGGGTGGGCGGAGCTTCGCCTCGCAGCTCGCCAAGGTGATGGGCGCGGACATTCCCGAGGCGGCGCGCGCAGCCATCCTGGGGGGCAACCTGCGGCGCCTGCTCGCTCCCATCATGCGGGCCAAGGGGATGAGCGTATGATCGTCGATGCCAACGTGTACCTTGGCCGCTGGCCCTTTCGCCGGCTGCCGGATGACGAGCCCGCGGCGCTGGCGGCGCGGCTGCGGCGGTACGGCGTCGCGCAGGCGTGGACCGGGAGCTTCGAAGGAGTTTTTCACAAGGACATCGGCGGGGCGAATGCGCGTCTGGTCCGGGACTGCCGCCGCCACGGCGAGGGTTTGCTCGCGCCCTTCGGTTCGGTGAATCCGAAACTGCCCGACTGGCGCGAGGAGCTGCGGCGCTGCCATGAGGACTACAAGATGCGCGGCATCCGCCTGCATCCGAATTACCATGGCTACACGCTGGAGGATCCGGCGGCCGGAGAACTCCTGCGGATGGCAGGCGCGCGCGGCCTGGTGGTGCAGATTGCGGCGCAGATGGAAGACGCCCGCGTGCAGCACCCGCTGATGCAGGCGCCGCCGGTAGACTTGTCCGGACTGCCGAAGCTGGCGGGCGCGGTTCCGCAATTGCGGCTGGTGCTGCTGAACGGGCTTCGCGCCGTCAGTCCGCAGGCCATCCGGCCCCTTGCCGCCGTGCCCGGCATCCTCTTCGACATTGCCATGCTGGAGGGTGTCGGCGGCGTGGCGCGGCTGGCGGAACAGGTCTCTCCCCGGCGCGTGTTGTTCGGCTCGTACTTCCCCTTCTACTACTTCGAGTCAGCGCTTCTGAAGATGAGAGAAGCGGGACTCGGGGAGGCTGAAACCCAGGGGATCCTCTCGGAGAACGCGCGCGAGTTGTTGGGGTAACATAAGCCCAGATGCAGATGAACCGCAGGGTCTTCATGGCGAGCGCCGCCGCCGCGGGGGCGGGCGCCGCGGCGCCGCTCCGGCTCGGAATCGACCTGTTCAGCGTGCGCAGCCAGGGCTGGTCGCCGTTTCAAATGCTGGACTATTGCGCCCGCAGCAAGGTGAAAGTGGCGTTCTTTTCCGAAATCCGTTTTCTCGGCAGCCTGGAAAGAGACCACCTGGCCAAGGTGCGCGCGCATGCCGCGAAACTGGGGCTCGACGTCGAGATCGGCATGAAGTCGATCTGCCCCTCCTCGCGTATGTTCGACGCCGCGCAGGGCACGGCCGAAGCGCAGTTGGGCCGCATGATAGGGGCCGCGAAGGCCGCCGGCTCGCCGATCGTGCGCGCGGTGCTGGGTTCGTCCGCGGACCGCGCGGGCGATGGCGGAATCGAGCGGCACATCGAGAACACCATCCGGGTGCTCCGCAACGTGCGTTCGCAAGCCGAGGGCGAAGGAATCAGGATCGCCATCGAAAACCACTCCGGCGACATGCAGGCGCGGGAGTTGAAGATGCTGATCGACGCCGCGGGCAGGGAATTCGTGGGCGCGTGCCTCGATTCCGGCAATCCGGTGTGGGCGATCGAAGATCCGCACCTTGCGCTGGAGGTGCTCGCGCCCTACACGCTCACCAGCCACGTTCGCGACAGCTACCTGTGGCGCGTGCCGGAGGGCGTTGCGGTCCGCTGGGTGCGCATGGGGGAAGGCAACGTGGACATCCTGGGTTACATCAGGAAGTTTGCCGCGCTCTGCCCGGGCAAGGCTCTGGCGCTGGAGGTGATTGTGACCGGGCCGCGCGTTTTCCGCTGCCTGGAGCCGGCATTCTGGAGCGCTTACCTAAGCACGCCGGCGTGGGAGTTCTCGCGCTTTCTGGCCCTGGCCGAAACCGGCAAGCCGCAGGAGGTCCCCAAGGTGGCCAAGGAACAGATGGCCGCGCGGGAACTCGAAGACATGGAGGCCAGTCTCCTCTGGGCGCAAAGGAACGTCACGTGAATATGAAACTCACACGGCGGCAGATGACCGCCACGCTAGCGCCGGCCTTGCTGAAATCGCAGGCGGCGTCCAGACCGAATCTGGTTCTCATCCTCTCTGACGATCACTCCGCGGAGTTTCTGGGCGCGGCAGGAAACCCGGCCATTCGGACGCCCAACCTGGATCGCTTCGCTTCCGAGGGTATGCGCTGCAACCGCATGTTCACGGCGGCGCCGCAATGCGTGCCTTCGCGCGCGGCCTTCCTGACGGGGCGCTCGCCGGTCGCGGTCCGCATGGGGCGGTTCACCTCGCCGCTGCCCGCCGGCGTGCGCACATTCGCGGAAGACCTGCGCGCGGCCGGCTACTTCACCGGGGTTTGCCGCCGCCAGCACCACCTCGACGGAGCCGGAGGCGGCCCCGTGAGCGGTCCCATCTACAAGAAGTACGGGCTTCGCACCATGGCGCGGCGCATGGATTACGTGGACATCTCGCCGCCCGGGCAAACGGTCGCGCGCCTCGACGAATTCTTCTCCCGCAAGCCGAAGGAGAAGCCGTTCTTTCTGTGGGTCAACTTCAACGACCCGCATTATCCCTGGGACAAGGATGCCATTCCGCACCCGCACGACCGCGCCCGTATTCCCGTGCCGAAGTATTTGCCGGACCTGCCGGGCGTGCGCGAAGACCTCGGCCGCTACTATGACGAAATCGCGCGCATGGACGGAGAATTTCAGACCGTACTCGACGCCCTGGAGCGGCGCGGCTTCGCCGAAAACACGCTGGTGCTGTTCTTGGGCGATAACGGCTTCGCCTTCCCCCACGGCAAGGGCACTCTCTACGACCCCGGGCTGAACGTGCCCTGCCTGGCTCGCTGGCCCGGGCGGATCCGCCCCGGTTCCACGAGCGACTCCCTGCTTTCCGGAGAAGACCTGGGTCCGACGTTCCTGGAAGCCGCGGGGCTTCCGGTACCGCGCGTGATGTCCGGCCGCAGTTTCCTGCCGCTGCTGGAGAATCGCGGCGGCGCCCCCCGCGAGCATGTGTTTGCGGCCCGGCTCACGCACGGCAGCCGGCCGTTCAAAGAGGGCGCCACCACCCACACCTTCGACCTCTCCCGCATGGCGCGCTCGGATCGCCACAAGCTGATTTACAACTGCACGCCGCAGATGAAGTACTCGCCCGTGGACAGCTACACGGAGCGCAGTTGGCTCGAGATGACGGATGAGCATTTGTGGGGCCGGCTTGAGCCGAAATTCGATCGCGCTTATTTCGGCGCACGCCCCGTGCTGGAGTTGTACGACCTGGAAAAGGACCCCGCCGAGCTGGAGAACATCGCGGGACGCAAGGACGTGGCCGCCGTCGAACGCAAGCTCGTCGAGGCGTTGCAGGAGAAGATGATTCTCGACTGGGACTTCCTCCCGCTGCCGCTGAACGAATAGGGACTCCGTTCACATCCGGAACGTATTCGCGGATACTCCCTGGAGTTGACGGGAGCATCCGATCGCGGGAAACTGGTCCCACATTTCCTTGGAGGGGCGACAACATGGGACCATCTATCGCCGCGCCGGTTTCAACCCGGTCCGCGGAGGCCGCGGTTGAAAGCTTTATTTCCACGCTGCGCGGCAGGGTAATCCGTCCGGCGGACGCGGCCTATGACGCCGCCCGCCGGGTATACAACGCCATGATCGACCGCCGGCCGCGCCTGATAGTGCAGTGCGCGGACGTGGCGGACGTGATCGGCTGCGTGAATTTCGCCAGGGACGAGGGACTGGCTCCCGCGGTGCGGTGCGGCAGTCACAGCGTGCCGGGGTTTGGCACGTGCGACGACGGGCTGGTGATCGACCTCTCGCGGATGAAAGGCATTCGCGTGGACCCGGTGAAGCGCGTCGCGCGCGTGGACGGCGGCTGCACCTGGGGCGATCTGGATCATGCCACCCACGTGTTCGGGCTGGCGACGCCCGGCGGCGTGATTTCCACCACGGGTGTGGGCGGACTCACGCTGGGCGGCGGTTTCGGCCACCTCACCCGGCGTTACGGGCTCTCCTGCGACAACCTGATCTCGGCGGATGTGGTGACCGCCGGCGGGCGCATGCTCACCGCCAGCGCGAACCAGAACAGCGACCTCTTCTGGGCGATCCGCGGCGGGGGCGGCAATTTCGGCATTGTGACCTCATTCGAGTTCCGGCTGCACCCCGTCGGCGCGGTGTATGCGGGGCCGGTGCTTTATCCGCTGGAGAAGGGGGCGGACGCGCTGCGGTTCTTCGCGGATTTCATGGCCGGCGCGCCGCGCGAGCTGAGCGCGTTCTTCGCCTACCTGGTGGTTCCGCCGGCGCCGCCGTTCCCTCAGGAGTTGCACATGAAGACCATGTGCGGCATTGTCTACGTGTATTCCGGGGACTTGAAGAAGGGCGAGCGCTTGACCCGCCCCCTTCGCGAGTTCGGCCCGCCGGCGTTCGCGCTGGGACACGCGGCGCCGTATCCCTCCGTGCAGAGCATGTTCGACGCCCTGCTGCCGCACGGACTGCACCATTACTGGAAAGCCGATTTTGTCCGCGGCCTCAATGAGCAGGTGATCGCCGGGCACGTCCGCTACGGTCCTGAGATTCCGACCGTGCACTCCGCCGTGCATATCTACCCGCTGGACGGCGCCGTTCACGACGTGGCGGCGGACGCGACGGCGTTCGCCTACCGGGACGTAAAGTTCACTCACATCCTGGCCGCCGTCAGTCCCGATCCGGCGCCCATGCCGCAATACCGCGACTGGGTGCGCGCCTACTGGTCCGCGCTCCATCCGCACTCCGCCGGGGGAGCCTACGTGAATTTCCTCATGGACGAAGGCGAAGACCGGATCGCGGCCAGTTACCGCGGCAATTACGCGCGGCTGGCGGCGGTCAAACAGAAATACGATCCGGGCAATCTGTTCCGCCTGAACCAGAACATACGGCCGGCAGCCTGAGACAGAGGCCGCGTCCGAACGTTCTGCGCGAGGGCGCTTCCGCGAAGCTCCTTGACATTTGCCGGGAATGGACCTAAGTTGCATGCCATTATGCCCGTGATCGACCGCAGAACGGTGGTCAAGATGGGGGCTTTGGCGGCTGCGCCCGTTCCCGGCGCGCCCGCTCCGCCCCGCCTGCCCTGGTACAAGAACCAGCCGCGCGTTTTCCTCCTGGATTTTCAGATGCCGGACCCGCTCGATCAGGGCGTCCCCGGCATGCCGCGCTTCTTCGAGAAGCTCGATCCCGAGCGAATCGTCGCGCAGGTCGCGGCGGCGAACAGCAACGTTCTGCTGGTGCACGCCAAGTGCAACCAGGGCAACGCCTACTACAATTCCAAAATCGTTCACAAGCATTCGGGGCTGGGCAGCCGCGACCTGATGGCCGATTTCTCCCGCCTGTGCCGGCGGCGCGGCCTCAGCCTGCTCTTCTATGTCCAACTTTCGCGCGAGCGCCGGTCGTTTCTGGCGCCGGAGCGGCGCGCCGTGGGAGCCGATGGCCGGCCGGTTCTGCTGACCAACGACAACCCGCTGCTCGCTTCGCGCGAAGAGCGGCCGGTGGTTTGTATGAACGGCCCGCACCGCCAGTACATCAAGGACATTCTTGCCGAGCTCTCCGGCAATTACGATTTCGACGGTTTCTGGCTGGACTGCTTCGGCTGGTGGGCGCGCGTGAATCCGTGTTATTGCGAATCCTGCAAGACGGCCTACCGGCGGGCCACGGGCAAGGAGATACCGCGCCCCCCGCTCGGCTCGGCCGAGGGGCGCGCCTACGCCAAGTGGCGCCGCGAGCTGAATTCCAGAATTCTTAAGGAACTCTCGGATCACATCCGCTCGGTGAATCCGAAGCTCACCGTGACGCACAACGGCGCGGGACTGGCGGGCGGATCGGACTGGGATGTCTGCGACGGAGACGATTACGTTTCCCAGGAGTTTCACATCACCGAGACCTACGGCGGGCTCTCGCTGCTTTGCGAGCGCAACCGGGCCTACAAGCCGGAAGCACCCTTCGAAATCGAGATCTGGCGTTTCGCCAATCGTCCCGGAGGCGCCCGCAGCGCCTCGCGCGACTACCAGGTGCGCGGCGCCGACGCGCTGCTGACGGAGATGAGCGCGGTGGCCGCGCACGGAGGATTCCCGCAGTATTACGACCAGGTCCGGCCGGACGGCTCGCTGGAAGAACGCAGCCTGGCGGCGCTCCAGCCCGCGTTCGAGGAAGTTGCCGCGCGGCAGCCGTGGAGCGGCGTGGGCCGGCGGGTGCCCTACGCGCTGGTTCTCTGGTCGAAGGCCACCGAGTGCTCGGCGCCGGGCGAGGCGAGATCCCTGCACGCGAGCGGGCTGAAGGGATGCCACCACGCACTGATGGAAAAACGCGTCCCTGTGGAACTCGTCTCAGAGCGCGACGTGGCCGCGGGCCGTTTCCGGGGCGCCCGCGTCGTTCTGATCGATTCCGCCGAGTGCCTGCCGGAAGCCTGTCTCGCGCCGCTCGAATCGTTCGTGAGAGACGGCGGCGGGCTGGTGGTGACGGGCCGCACCTCGCTGCGCAACGGCGACGGCGCCCTGCGGCGGGATTTCGCGCTCGCAGCGGTGGCGGGCGTGAATTACCAGGGGATGACGGAACACTGGTACAGCTTCGTGAACCTGGAACGTAAGCACGCTCTCACAGGAGGGCTCCCGCTGAACTTCCCGATGAGCGTGTACCAGACGCTCCAAACACGAACGAAGACGCAGGCGGACGCCGAAGTCATCGGAACGATCGTAAACCCCCTGCGCGGGTTTCACATGGGCTATCCGCCGCATGAAAGAACGCAAATCCCGGCGCTGGTTGCGCGAGGCTGCGGCAAAGGGCGGGTGGTCTATGCCGCCGCGCCGCTCGGGTCCATCTACGCCCGAACCAGTCACACCGATACGCGCCAGCTCATCGTGAACGCCGCCATCTGGGCGGCTGGCGTGGAGCCTCCCATCTCGGCCGTAGCGCCCGAAACCGTCGAAACCGTGTTGTGGCGGGACGAGCCGGCGAAACGCACCATCGTGCACCTGCTGAACCGCACGGGCGCCGGACTGGCGCAAGGCGAAGGCGCGTCCATGCATGAAGCCATACCCGTCCACGACGTGAGGATCCGGCTGGCCCGGGGGCTGGCTGCCGGGATTGCCCGAACGCGGCCGGGCGGGCGCGTGCTGCGCATGAAGACCGAGGGCGAGTGGACCTGGATCGATGCCGGCAGGCTCGGGATCTGGGAGGTTATCGAGATTTCCTGAAGTGGGCGGCCGGCTCTCCATTCGCTACGACGTGGCGGCTGCCAGGGAGAACCGCGATGCGATGTTCTTTTCCATCGGGAACCACATCACCTTCCGCGTGCCGTTTGCGCCCGGCAGCGAGGCGGGGGCGATGGAACTCGAAACGCCGTCCACGGTCGAGTCTTTGAAGACTCCCGAAGGGCTCCCGGCAGGCGAGAGCCGGCCTCGAAGCCTCACCCCGCCGGTTCGCCTGGCCGATTTCGACGCGCGCACGGCGGTTTCGCTGGGCGGCTACAGCGGGAACCCGCGCCTGCGATTGAAGGATCCGGCGGGGCCGCTGTTGACCATCAGCCACGAGGCGAGCGCCCTGCCGCCGGCGCCGCTGGTGCAGTCCAACCTCTGGGGCGATCCCGGCCGGGGCTATTTCAGTCCCGAGCCGTGGGCCGGGCTGCAAAATTCACTCGTATTGCGCCGGGGTGTCGTGGCGCTCGAACCCAGCCGCGAATTTCACTGGCGGATCGAGCTCAGGCCGGAGTTCTGACCCGGCGGGGGACGGGTCCGGCCTACGCCGTGGCCGTGATATCGTGCATCCGGCAGAAGGCCCGGAGCTGCGCGGCGTTCTCACCATAGCAGAGGCACAGGTGGTGGCTCTTGACCTGCATCGGCTCCACGCCGTCGAGCTTGACCTCCAGGTTGGTCCGGCAGCCTCCCGCGGGCGGATTGGCCGGGCAGCCGGCGATGGTTCCGGAGTAAATCACCATGTTGGGCGGCTTCGCCTGGCTGTGGTACTTGCCGAAGGTGACCTTCTGTCCAGCCGAGAACAGCACCTGGGGCACGCAGCCCCAACCCGCCTCCGCGTGGCTGCGAAGCGCGTAAGACTCCCGCGGACCGTCCGGTCCGTGCATCCGCGCCGCGCTGGTGCAGTGCGCGCCGAAATAGACGTTCCGCTCCGTGTCCGCCGTCGGGTTGTGCTGGAACGCGGGCCGGTCAAAGAGGAACTGGATCAACATCATGGTGAGCGTCGCATCGAGATCGGACTCGCAGCCCGTGGGAATACCCTCGTCGCGCATGTCCATGAACCCCATACACGGGGGGACGTGCTTGTGCGGCTGCCGCAGCCCCGGCAGGCAGGTCATCATCATGGCGTCGGCTTTCTCGCGCTGGACGATCGCCTTAAGGACCGGGTAGCACTTCGCCGACTCGTACACGTCCTTCTGGCTGGGCTCCAGGATGCGCACCGCCTCCCGCATGTACCGGGCAGCACGCACGTTCACCTCCTCGCTGTTGCCGATCTTGGCGTAGAGATCGTAGAAATCCTGGAGCGGCACCTGCTGCACCCTGGTTCCGAGGTGCGGAACCCGGGATTCGCGGCGTGCGGTTCCGGCCAGATTCACGATGGTGCTGTCGGCCATGCGCCGGCGGGTCTGGATGAGCTTCAGAGCCTGGCGCACGGAGGTAATGTCCTCGAGCGAGTTGATCAGGATGGTCTTCGGACGGGCGCTGAACTCGCGCAACTGCGGATTGAGCAGCACGCCCACGACGCCGAATACCACGGCGGGCAGTCCGGCGTTGTCGATAATCGGGAACAGGTTATCGGCGTGGCTCTTCTTGAACGGGATCAGCAGCAACCCGTCGGGGCGGGAGGTCTTGAGCGAGGCGAGAAAGCTCTCCACATCCGCCTTGGTATCGATCGGCTTCCGCTCGATCTCCATCCGCAGATTCAACTCCGCGGCCACGCGCTGGAGCGCCGCGGAGTACTCCTTCTGGCGTCCCTCCGCGTCAAAGCTGCTGCCGGGCCAGCTATAATAGCCTTCCTCGCGCAGTTTCGACGTAGGCGGATAACTGAACACCGCCTTCACAGACCCCACGGGTTCGGCGGGACCGCGGGCCGCGATGTAGGCGGGTTTCGCCGCTTGCGAAAAGGGCGAAACCAGCGCGCCGGCGCCGACGGCGCGTCCGAAATCTCGACGATTCATATAGACTCCTCTCAGCGTTTGAACCAGCAATTATGGGACTGAAGGCCGTTATCCGGCCGGTCTTTCTACTCCAGTGCTTCTCCCTTCAGAACACCACCCGCAACGCGAGCTGAACAATGCGCGGGAAGACCGCGACCGCATTCACCGACCCAAACGCCGTACTGGTCGGAGTCGTGTTGGGAGCGCTGAACTGTGTGTGGTTCCAGGCGTTGATAAACTCAGTCCGGAACTCGACGTAGCCCCTCTCCCGGAAATGGGTGTTCTTGATGACCGAAAGATCCCAAGTGTTGATGCCGTCGGCCCGAATGCCGCTGAAGCGCGAAGGCAGGGTGCGGATGGCCCAGGAGCGCTGCCGCGCCGAAGCCCGCTCGAAGCCGGCATCGACGTTGAACCAGCGCTGCGCGGTCCGCGCGGAATTGGCGATCGGAATGTCTTTCAGGTTCCCATAAAGGATCGCGTCTCCGAAACCGAGCGCGGCGCCGGACTGGCCCTGGTAGATGCCCGAGACCTGCCACCCGCTGATCAGCTTTCCGGCCACGCCTCTGGTGGAAGCCAGCAGGCGCTTGCCCCTGCCGAACGGCAGCTCGTAAATGCCCGTGACCACCAGCCGATGGGTGCGGTCCTGGTCCGAAATGACCCGCTCGGGCCGCGGATCGGTCTCGTTGAGGAAGCCGGTGGCCTCCATGAACTTCGACCAGGTCCACGCCACGGAGACGGTGTAACCGGCGGAGAGCCGTTTTTCGAAGCGCGTCTGAAGCGAGTGATACCAGGAGTAACCTTCATTGGTGGTGTAGCTGACGCCCGTAAACTGCGGGAACGGCCTCAGCAATTGCGAACGCCCGACGGTGGACCCCGCCAGGCTGGTCCCCGGCAGCAGCGGGTAGAACGGGTTGGCGACCGCCGCCGTGATGTAGTCGATCCACGGCTGATCGCGCGCCGGAAGCGTGCTGTAGTACTGCCGCGGCACGGCGTTCAGCGCCCGGCTTGTCCGTAGTCTGGTCCCGCGGCTGCCGACGTACGCCAGCTCCGCCACCGTCTGGCCGGCGAGTTCGCGCTGCACCCCGATCTGCCACCGCTGCATGTAAGGCGTCAACAGGTCGGGGTTGAAGAAGCTGATGCTCTGGCCGGCGTAAGTCATCACGCCCAGCGAGGCGCCGGTTGGCTGGCTCCAGCCGTTCGGGAAGGGGTCTGCTGTGCTGGCTATGAACGTCACGCCTTGATCCACCGTGGGAACCAGGGAGGTCTGCTGGCTGAAACCGATCTGATTTACGCTTTGGCGGTCGAGGTCGTAGAAAAAGCCATAACCGGCCCTGACCACCGTACGGATGTTGATCTGGTAGGCCAGGCCGGCGCGGGGCGAGAAGTTCCTCGTATTGGTGTTCCAGAGAGTCCGCGGCTGTCCGCCCACACCCGCGAAGGTCAGTCCTCCGCGCACCCGGAACTGGCCGGGGGCCACCTCCGGAATCGGGCTGCGGGCGTAGTTGGCCTGCACCGCCGCCTCGATGGGCAAGGCGGCGGCGGAATCGAATCCCCGTACCGTGCGGTTGAAGCGCTCCGTCAGCGGGCGGTCGATCTCGTAGCGCAGGCCCAGATTGAAGGTCAGCTTGCGGGTGATCTTCCAGTCGTCCTGGAAATAGAACGACGGAACAGTGGCCTGTTGCGCCAGGGAGTCGTTGACATTGATGTAGCCGCTGGTCGGCAATCCCAGCAGGAAGCTGGCCAGCCCCTGACCCATGGGCGCCGTCGGCGAGTTGTCCAACGGTCCCCGGGTCCAGTTCGTGCTGAAGGTCAGGCTTCCCGAACCTCTGCCAAGCCCCGCGTTGTTGTTGCGGTAGATGCGGTGCTCGGCGCCGAAACGCAGCGTGTGGGCTCGCACCATGCGGGTGAAATTGGCGGCGAACGCGTGAATTTCAGCGTGGTTGGCGGCCCGGTTGGAAGCGCTCAGGGCGTAGTAGCCCGCCGGTGCGATTTCCGGCAACTGGAGACGCCGCGGATCTTCCCTTCTGATCTGGTCCACAAGTTTCTGCGAGAAACCGTACTCGGCCGGGTTCCAGCCCGAGGTCAGCGCGTCAACCGGCTCGAAGTAACGGGTGTAGCTGTAGCGCGTGTTCATGAGGAACTGCGGGCTGAAGACGTACACATCGTCGATCACGGCGCCCCGGTTCTGCCGCCAGTTGTTGGTTCCGTTGGTGGGAGGCAGGCCGGTGCCGCGAAACTGGTGCGCGGTGCGCTGGAAACGCCGGTTGGCGTGCCCGCGGAAGAAGGCCCTGTGATTCTCGCTGAAGTTGTGGTCGATGCGGAAGATGTGACTGAAGAAGTTGTCCGTGTCGGAATTCGGAGTGGTGTAGTTGTTCGTGCCGTCCGCCGTGCCGGGCAGGTTGGGCTTTGGATAGAACGGCAGGAGCTTGACCGCGATAGGATCGATCCGGCTCGCGGGGATGATATTGCCCGGGAAGACCTGGCGGCTGGTGCGCCCGCCCGGCGCGAGTTGGATGGTCTTGGGGTCGTAGATCTGGTAGATCGAGCCGATCTTCAGCAGGTCTGAGAAGTCCCCTTGCTTCAGCTTCTCGTTCGGCACGCTGGTGGTCAGGGTCTCGCGCGGGAAGTAGTCCGCGATGCCTTCGTAACCATACATCCAGAAGGTCACGTTCTTGCCGTTGTACAGCTTGGGGATGTACACCGGCCCGGTGCCGGAGGCGCTCCAGCGGTTCTGGCGGTTCACGTCACGGGGCCGGCCGGCCGTGTTCGAGAAAAAGCTGTTGGCCCCCAGGGACGTGTTCTGGAGAAATTCGTGCAGGGTGCCGTGCAAGTCGTTGGTGCCGGACTTGAGGCTGACGTTGATCGCGGCGCCGGTCGCGAAGCCGACGCTGGCGTCGAAAGTGGAAGTCTGGATCTTAAACTCCTCAACCACGGCCGTGGGCGGCACATAGGCCACGTTCCCGTTCATCGCCCCGTTGTTGGGAGCGCCGTCCATGGTGTACTCGTTCGTGCCGGACCGCGCGCCGTTGGTCGCCATGGAGGACGGCGAACTGTTGTCGAACGGACGCGACCACGCCAGGGTGCCGGTGAAAAAGACGCCCGGACTGAGATCCGCCAGCATCATCGGGTTGCCGTCTTTCAATGGCAGTTCGGCGATGCGTCTCTGATCGACCACCTGGCCGAGCGATGCCGTGGCGGATTCCACCAGGGGCGCCTCGCCCACCACCTTCACCGTCTCGGTAATGGAGCCGACCTCCAGCGTGACGTTCATGGTGATCCTCTCGCTTACGCGCACGCTGATGCCTTGCTGCACGAACTTCTTGAAGCCGGCAGCCTCGACCGACAATTCGTACTCGCCGGGGATCAGGAACGCCAGCGTGTAATCGCCTGTCTCGTTGGTGATCGCCGTGTTTTGAACGTTGGCGGCGGTCCTCACCACGCGGACGGTGGCGCCGGCCACCACCGCGCCCGTAGGATCGCTGACACGCCCGATGATGTCGCCGCGGGCATCCTGGGCCTGCAACCCGGGAACACTCGCCAGCGCCAGGATCGGGCACAGAAACTGAATCCGCATAAAACCTCCTGAAGACCGATCCGGGGCCGGGATGCCGCTCTCGCAGCCGGCCCGGGGGACAGTATACACCCTGGAATGCTTAAGGGGTCTGTTTTGTCTGGTGGTGGGGTAGGGTAGGGGCTGCACCAGGCATAACGCGCGGACGCGCGGCGAGCCCAGGCAGTCCGCGCCTCTATCGCCGCCAGTGTTCTCGGCAAGAACGAAGGATTTTCGGTCTGGTGAAGAGCGATGCAACCACGCCGTCTTGCACAAGTCTCAGGGTGGCGGCTGAACACTTCTCGCGAACCAGAGCCAGGCCGGCCGCGATCTCGGCCTCCAACCGCCGTGCATCCACGATCATCGCGTCGCCATCTGAGGAAGCGCACGGCAGCTTCGGTCGCTCGTCGTTCGTTAAAGCGCAGCACCATGGACTTCATCTTCACTGTAAGGCGCCGCGCAAGGCCTTGCGCGGATGGCCTTCAAGCGGCCGCTCTCCATCGTCGCCGGCACGCCGGATTTCAACGCTGGCCGGATGTCGGCCGCGTTGAACGCGTGCTGGTAAGGACGGATCGTCTTGGGCGTACAACTTCTTGGGAATCGGCGATTGTGATGGACGGACTCCGTTTCAATTCGATGGAGCCACCCGCCGGGCTTGAACCGGCGACCTGCTGATTACGAATGTGGGGATGACGTGTTTTCAAAGACTTAGCAGATTCAGTAGTTTGCGGCTAAGTCTTTTGTTTGTTATGGGTTGCCGATTTCTAGTCGTTCCATCCGCTATGCTCGCTCTAACCCAGTGAGTGCCTGCGTGAGTGCCTGGCACTCGCGGGGTTGCACCGGCGCACGCGCTCACGTACCGCCTGGACCCGTGGCGAGAACGATGAAGCAGGTGACGCTTCTTCCCGCGCGGCGGGTGCCGCGCTCGCAAACCACAGACGATTGCTTTGGGTCGAACTCGACCCCGACCCAATCCGTGGCTTCGCGGCAGACTCAGAACAGGTCCGAATGCGTTCCCGTGCGGACCAGGTAGAGGTCGTCACCGTTCACCTTGTAGATCAACAGCCAGTCCGGCTCGATGTGGCAATCGCGGTGGTGGCTCCACTCGCCGCTGAGCGGATGATCCTTGTACCGGGCCGGCAGCGGGTTTCCCTCGACAAGCAGCAGGATAACTTCCCGCAGTTTCGCCATGTCCTTGCCGCGCTTCTGCGCCAGTTTCGCATCGCGGCGGAACTGGGCGCCGCTGATCGGTGTCCGCAACGATCAGATCCCCAGGTCTTTGAAGAGTGCGTCGGCAGAACCGTGCCGTTTTCCCTTGCCCTGGTCGGCGGCGCGCATGGCTTTTGCGGTGGTGGGGTTAGGCGCCTTCACCTCGAAGGGCAACGCCTTCTCGGCGGCCACGCGGACCAGCAACATGCGGACGGCATCGGACACAGACAGGCCCATCCCGGCCAGTGTCTTCGCGGCCCGATCCTTCGTCCTTTCGTCCACGCGGACGTGAACCATCGTCGTCGCCATAGCTTGTCCCTCCTGAGATACATTGTATCGCAGTTGGCGCGCCTTCACGGGGAACCGCCAACCGCGTCATTGACGGGAACGATCAGTCAGCGAACCTCTCGAACGCCTTACCGTAATGCTCATGCGCCATCGTTTGGGCCGTCTCGAACCTCTGTCTTCTTTCGGATCGTCCGGCGGGCTCGATGCTCAGGCGGTGCCCATCCTTCGTGGCACTCACCGGAGTTTCGGCATCTATCTTCAGGAGTTCAAAATCGGCCGGTCAATGACCAGCGCCAAGCTGTTGCCATGCTTCGTCAGCCTCTTGTCCGTTGACACCCGCACATCCATCGTAGAGAACGCGCGGACACACGGAGATGGATCGAACAACGCGGCAAAATGCCGGGACGGATTACGCGCGCCATGGCCACTCCTCCGCATTACTGAAGATCTGATAGTTCCCCTCTGAGCCACCCGTGCGTACGCGCCGGCAGCGGTAAACGACTTCAACTCCCCGCATCCTCAGATCATTTAACGGCAGGGCGAGCAATGATCTGAGCGCGCACAACGAGATCGGTTCCCGCCAGATGGGCCACGCAAAGTATTCGTCGCGACCTTCCGGGTGAAAACCAGTCGTGCGAAGCTTCCCGTTCACAGCAAAGCACGGGAATAGTGGGAAAGCTTGACTGGCCAGGAAGACTGCTGCACGCACAGATCGACCTGCTTTGTCCTGTTCTGGCAGTTTGTGGCGGAGCGCATGCAACCGTTGCGTCTGAGGATCCCACCCCAAGGAGTGCGCGGTGTCCTGATATCGCCAGGGACCGAAGATCGCTTCCTTAAATGCAGCCGCGCCCGGCGGCACATAGCCGGAACGTTTTGGCGACTTGGAGAGATCCGCCGAGAGTTCCTGCAATGACTTCAGTAACCGTTGGTTGCCTGAGGTCAGATCCAGCGAAGTTGCTTCAAGCTTATCCTTGCCGTCGGCGACTATGTCAGATGCGAGTGCGGCCAGAACAGCCAGCGCATCCGAATTGCCCAGATCCGATCGGTTCTCAATTAGCGAGAGCCCCACCTCGCGGTATTTTTTTCGATCATCGATCTTGCTCGACCAGTTTAGCGCAGGCGATTTCCGTTGAATTCCGGCTTTGCAGATCAGGAGCCGTAACAAAGATCTCGACTGCAAACTGCTATACCGATGTAGCACCGCAATCCACCCGGATCCATCAGCCGCGTGTTTCCAGTACAGGCTGACCTTGCCGTCACCCGTGGGCCCAGTGCAAGAACGCAAGACTCCGCACGCGGCAAGAAACCCGAGAGGGTGGTGCCCTCGGAGGCCAGAAAGTTCTAGGTCGCTCATTTTCCTATCTCGCTCCGGAATCACTCTCGCGCTGACACGAGTCGGTCGGAGGTAATGAGCAGGGCTTCCAAAAAGGCAAGCCCCCACCAACCATACCGCCGCACCATTCTCCAGAACAGATCCGTCCAACCGCTATCAGCACGGTAGAGTCGGTGGTCAGTCGAGACGGCGATCAGGTTTCCGTTCACACGAACAGACACCTCGACTGGTTTCCTATCCTCAGTTGCCGGCGCGAATGCTCGCCCATAGCCGTGGTGGGTGCCGACCAGGAGCCTCGCGAGGTCAGGGTCAGAACACCGTAGGCCAACCGCCTGCTCCAGCAGACGCACCGAAACGAACTCATGGCGCAAACCCTTCGGATACCCAAATACCTCAGAAGATTTCCAGTTCCGCGGATCGCGGCCAGACTTTGCCAGTGGCTCATCGCCTGCAAGTGCCACGAGGGCCTTTACCTCGCTGCCGTGAAGCCATGCCTGGAATCGCGCATCGCGCTTTCCCACGTCGTGCCAGGAGGCTGCGAGCAGTAGAGCGCGGCGCACCTCCTTTTCCAGCCCGCACGCTCGGGCGAATTTGGCACAACTCTTTCGCACAGCAGCCGTATGCTTCAGGAGTGTAATCGGGTGGCCGTCGGATCTGAACGACATCTCGTCGTCTTCGGGTTCCTCAAACTCCGCATTCTCTGATGCCGGAGCTTCGGGCGCGGCGAGGGGAAGTCGTACATCAGCGGTCAACACGAAAGCATCCTGCTGCGGGTAAAGACGGACCTGTGGTCGATCCTTTGCCTGTAGGATTGCATCGATAGCCGCTGCGCGTTCCGCCTCCCTCACATAAGGCCGAATGGCACGCAAGATCCGTTCAATTGCAGGCCAAGAGTCTTGGTCGTGCGCTCGGACCGCATCCACGGCGGCGCGAAAGAATCCGCGAACTCGGTCAAGCGGCAATTCTTTAGCGCTGGGGAGAAGGTGTGGATGCAACCGGAGCCGAACTCTCGGACGCCTTAGAGCGGTTTTCGGATAGGAGTTAACGAGTTGCACGAGACAAGGTTCGGCCACGTCCGAAACAGCCTCACTGAATTCAGGATTCCAGCCGAAAGTGTCCGCGCCACCGTAGCTTGCCGGAACGACGATTGTATCGCCCGGCCTCACTTGATCGGGACCGGCAAGACGGGTACGACTATCATCGGAACCGAACCATCGCAGCACGCGACGATATGGCGCACCCATTTCAGCCGATACGTCGAACGCGCCCCCTTCAAGATCCGCAATCTCGCCTGCGGCTTGCTTACGCAGCCAACTCCGCACTTCGTAGACCGGAACCGGCAGCGACTCGCGGGTGCGTGGTGGCATGAGAGCGACGATTTCTCGCCATTGGAGCTCGTTGCTGTCGATAAGATCCGCTCGCCAGACGATCTGGACGTCAGCAGCAGATCCTGCAGTACCGTGCAGGAACGGCTCCAGGTCGGGATCCGGATCCGGCTCCGGGTTGGTTTGCGCCCACGCGTCGAGATGAGATGGGAACAGCAAAGGTGCCATGATGCCCGGCGAAATTGGCGGCTGTAACTTGCTGAGCTTCGGATCGAGGTGGTTCACGCCGAAATCGATGCGTTTCGCCTTCCCGAGAACCTCCTTGCTGTTAAGCCACCTCCAGGTCTCTGCGGTTTCGGTGCCATAGACCGGATCGTCAAACGCACTGCTTTTCTGATCGCTCCGAATGACGATCGCCGCCGGGGAGGCCAAGCCACGTTCGTGTCGCCTGCCGAGACGGTCCAGTCGGCCGAACCGTTGGCGCAAGGCATCCAACGGTGCCGCCTCGGTCACAAGAGCGTCGAAATCGAGATTCGCGCCGACCTCCACTGTCTGTGTACCGACGACGAACAACGGTCTGTTCAAATCAGTGTTGCGGCCTGCGCGGATCTTGGGCAACCAAAGCTGAAGTAGCCGGTCTCGATCGAAAGGCCGAATTCGGCCGGTGAGAAGGATCACGTCGCGCGCGTACCCGCCTCTCGTGGTGCTTAAACGGGCAAACACGGTCCTGGCAGTCGAAACGCGGTTCACGACCACGCCGATAACACGAGGCCCAGTTTGCTTCCCTGGATCTTCGTAAGCGAACGTTTCCGCAAGAGCGGCGACACTGGTGCCGAAGTGCTGCCGATTCTTGGCCTCTACCTCCTTGGCTTTGCGTGGCTGCTTCTTTCGCTCGTCCTTGCTGATCGATTCCACGTTGACCGTGATCAACTCGGCACATTTATGGGCATTGAGCCGAGCCGCTAGTCGCCTGTCCTTTCGCTCTTCCCGCGTGAGCTCGAAGCAATCTTTCTCGTGCACAGTCGCCGACATCCGAACAAGGCTTACGCCGCGTTGACGGCCAAGGGGCGGACGCTTCGCATCAGTTTGGTAACTGCGCACGTGTTGCAGCGAAGTCGCGAAGACACTCGCCAGGTGAGCCTCATCCAAAATGATGCGGGTGTCGAAGCCCAGCAGACCAGCCTGGACAGAGCGACTGCGTGGGCTCACACCGTATCCGCGGAACAGAAGACGGGATCCTATCTGGTCCACGGTCGAGATGATGACCGTCGGCGTGAGTGGATCTGCCGCCCACCCGTCGTCCCGATACACCCCGCCTCGCAGCCGGACGACGCGCAGCACTTGGTCCCGGTCGGCTGAGATTTTCGTGAGCCGCTGAGACACGGTACAAAGAACTGTCTCCTGCCGTCGGCCGGCTCTCGCTTCTCCGAGAGCACGGCGGATTTCCATCGCGTGTTCAGTAACCTCGTCCACAACCAGGCGGCGGTCTATCACGAAACAGATGCGACGAGAGGCTGTCCGGTTTTCGGGAGCCAAGTCAGCCTGGAGGGCAAGTTCGAATAGGGCGATATCCAGCACGCTTGTCTTGCCGCATCCGGTCGGAACGCGAACATCGCGCCAGTTGTGGTGTTCAAGAATGTCTTTAGCCAGCCGCTTCTGCCATTCGAACGGCTCGTAGCCGTGCACAGCCTCATAGAAATCCGCGAACTGCACGGCTTCAAGATCCGGCATTATCAAACTCCCATGGGTCGCATCAGCCCGAGCCCGAAATAGCGGGTGCGCCCCAGAACGATTGGTCCACACAGCGGCCGGTCGAATCGCAGCGTTACATGACGCAGCCAGAGCTTCGAGCCGTCGTTTGTCTCCTGACGCGGTTTGAAGCACCAACTCGGGGCTGCACCGTGAAGAGGGGAATGCCGTCCCACGCCGATTTCGATAACACGCTCGGGATCGACACCGATCATGTTCAGACTGTCGAGAATGACCCTTGCCTCTCCACCGCGGTTTGGTTTTGGGTAGTGGCCGAACACCATAGGCGTCGCCGTCGTCCAAACCCACGCCGCGTTTGTCCATGTGCGTGGGTCGAGAGTTGTGATCGGAGCATCATCGGGCGGAACCTCTTCGATATGCCAGGTACCAACTTCAGGTATGACGAGTCCGTTCCGCTGCAGCCACATCAGTCCTCGAGCAATCTCATGGAGAGTTGCTGTCTCGATGCGGCGGGGCAACACCAACGCAACACCCTTGATCATCCCGTCGGCCCGCCTTTGGCGCGGATCAACGAAGGGCAAGGCGACATAGGCACAGTGTGGGTGCTTGCCATGCCCGTGGACGATCTCGGGCACGTGTGGATCGATGCCGCGCGATCGTTGGTCCTCCTCAATTGCGGCGATCAGAGCCCTCCGTAGCGCTTGGGTCAACCTCAGCGTCGACACAAGAGGCAACGGCGGGTCTCCTCGACGAGGCCGGAACACCCAAAAGCGCTCAAATACGCTGTCAACGGGCTTCTCCGTATGAAGTTGCCGGTCGGTCCGGCGATACGGTTTTGGCAAGGACGGAACAGGTTTTCCGCCGTCGCGCTCATACTTGTTGAGCAGGTATTCAAGTCGGTTGGAATCCGGTACACGGAGTTCAAGGTCCGCCGGCTCACCTGGAACGTAGCTGGGCGCCGGCGGGTCTTCAGCGATCGAGGCGCGAACGAGTGAACGCGAGCGGCCTAGATACGTGACGCGGTCACAAATCGCTCGAAGCTCATCAAGGTGTAGGGCGGGTTCGGCATGTGGCCAAATGAAATACACTACCGGTTCGTCGGGTATAACGGCGGGGACCGGAAGAGCCGCCTTTTTGCGATACACCGGCAACATCCCGAAGACGGTTCTCTCATCCGGATGTGGATTGGCAGGCAGATGCACGTCGGGCGCCGAACGAACCCGGGCCTCGGATGCCCAAAGTTGTGGCGCGCCACCAGCACCCGTTGGGTATGGCTCCAACAGCCACTTCAATGCACGTCTAGCGAGGTCAGGCGGCTCCAGGTCAGGAGCGCTCATGCTACCGGCCGCGGCCACGAGTGCCGAGAACAGTCGGTCAGGATGGGGCGGCCACTCGGGACTGGAGCGGCTGGGATCATTGTGGCGTGTCGCCATGCACACGCCGGTGAGATACTCAATTTTGATCGCCAGCATCGTCGGCCACCGCGACTTCTTCCTCTTCACCTCCCGTCGGCTGACGCTTTTCGCTCATCTCTACGAGTTTTTTCAATTGCGGTGACGGCGTCAGTCGGATGATCTGCTTTTCCCAGTGGATGGCTGATGCGTTGGACTCGCTTTCGGCCTCATGGACGGCCTTCTCGAACAATTGCTTCGCGGCCAAGATGGTAGGGACCTGGAAATCGGCAGTGGTGCCATCGGCGTTGATCAACTGGAGCACTGCACCGTTGCCCTCCTTGGCAGCAATCGGAATGAGTTCGCATCGCGAACGCAACCAGTAGCCCTGCTCTTGTTGTAGCGCCAAGCCGTAAATCGCCAAACTGGCGAGAACGGTTCGTGCTGCACAGTTGCGCTGTTCGGCCTCATTCGCCTTCGACTGGTCTAGCGGAAACCGCAATCGCCGCAACTGGGTCAGCGACAGAGTCCACGTATGGAGAGCATACGCCATGGTTACTCCACCCGGCTTAATGGCGCCTGGGCGAATTCTCATCCTGTCGCTATCAAACGCCGTGTGGCTCTCCAGGCGGCTATCAGCGGAATCCAAGTCCACCCGCAGCCTGAGGGAATTCGACTCCAGAATGTCCGTAAGCCTCCCGAGGTTGTTGTCTCGGACCTCTTTCTGTTCGAAGCGGGGAATATTGGGCACCACGTTGCCGTGATTGATATCTGACGGCTTCGTCCCCCAGATGATCGGCTTCGTTTCTATTGGTTTCCCGCTCGGATCCTTGTCGGCTTGGTTGATGTCTTCGGTCCACCCTTTTCCCTTTTTGTATTTTTTGTCGGCTTCCGACTCCTCGAACGTCCAGCCTGATTTCCCTCTTCGATAGAACGTCGTCTCCATGCGCTCGATCCCCAGTGGGTCGATACGGCTGGCCGTACGCACCCCTGGTGTGATATCGATGCCGACGATTTCCGAAACCACGGCCCTTGGGATCTTGGCGGACTCCAGGCCTTCGCCAGCTGTCGAGTCCCAGGTCCCGAAGATCAGGCTTGTGGGGCAGAACCGGTAAAACGCCGTCGCGTTATGCAGGCGGGCCGCGACGATTGCCTGTCCTATAGCGGAATCTCGAAATCGTGTCCTGTTGAGTTCACTATCGCGCAGAATCGCGTCATGGATGCGATGCGGTGCGGTCAGAGACGTGATCCAGCCGTGACGCCCGACATGGACGGCGACGATTGGCAGATCGCAATCGGAAGGATCTCCGTCGGTCGGCATTTCCCTCCAGTTGGGAAGGAACGCTTCCTGCAGGAGTTCTTCCATGCGGTTCGCCTGGCTCTGAACACTATCGAGGACCACGCAACGAACGATGCGGCCATCGATGCGTCGATCCTCGACGGCATACACGCCCCCGGCATAAGTACTGGGGAAGACCTTATCGCCATCTTCTCCAATGGCACCGAGCTTCGTTCGACAACGAAACGCAGCCGAGCCGCCAGCGACTGCCTCCTTTAAGACCTCGAACGTTAGTGGATCTGGCACGCTGCCTCCTATATTCGTAACTTCGTCCGTACAAGCACCACGAAATAACCGAGACCCGTAATCATATCTGATTTCAGCAGTTCCAGGTCCCGATCTGCCCAGCAACGTTCCGAAGCGCGAACGATGAGCTCCGACCGCTTGCTCAGGCACCCTCCGAATTGCCGGCGAAGGACGTGCAGACGACAACAGTGTGCGCCGTATCGCCGGCACATACCCGCACGGCGGCGGGGTTCGCCCTCCAGCATAGGGCCCATCGCGGATGACGCTGGCATCGCCGTGCCAGGAACACAAGGTCGTCCTGGTCGAGGGCACGGACGGGCGTGCCTTCGAACTTCGTCATGGTGGAGGGGGTGATGAACTCAGCCACGGCGGGTGCCCATCGCCGCTTCGTGCTCGTTTAAATACTGCGCGTACAGCGCGGGCTGCGCATGCAGGGCCTCCACATACGCCTGGGCGTAGGTGATCCGCCGTTCGGCCGCGATCCGTCTCGCAAGCGCGTCCAACTGGCGCTCGGCGCTGCCGGTCATGATCGCCGCGTGAGGGCCGGGCGACGGGACGTTCCGGGTCGCCGGGGCGGGACGCAGATCGGGCCGGGCCCGCCGAACCGCGTCGGCGGCTTCGGGGCGCCCGCCATAGCGGCCGACGTACTGGTCGACCAGCGTGTAGAACTCGTCGGGATATTCGGTGTACATTCTTTCCTCCTATTGCTGAACCTGATCGTTGATGCGATCGGCGAGATCGCTACAACCCTGGCGCAGGGCCCAGTGCCGGAAGTCCTCGCCGGGCGGCACCAGGCGGGCCGAGATGCGCCGCCGGCCCCGGAGGGCCGGACGGCGCTCAAGCAGTCTTCTGGCGGCAATGGGGTCCGCGCTTCGTTCGAGGCGTTCACGCAGCGTCATCGGTGCGCTCCATCGGCGGGGGTGCATCTGCCAGTTCGGCCAGCTTCGGGATGATGGCGGCACGCACGTTCGAAAGTTTGGTGTAAACCTCCATGGCCGCCGGGTCGCTTTTCCAGTTCAGCCGCTGCCGGTTGCAGAGGTTGCGCTGCTCGCCCGGCAAGTAGACCTGCATGTTGCCGATCGTTCCGGTGGTCCTGCTGTCGCCCACCGCGGTTGCCGCGGCGTAGAGCCGGGTCAGTTCGGCCACGCAGCGCCGGACGGCTTGTTCCATATCGGCCCGGATGACGCTGCACTGCTCGCGGCGCCAGGCGTCGTATTCGCGCGCCAGATCCCGGTGCGCCCGGTTTTCGGCCTGGAGGGCCTCCAGACGTTTCTGGTGGAGACCTTCCAGCCGGGCTTCGATGACTTCAACAGCATCCCGGCACGTCGCATGACGCCGGCGCAGGGCCCGGTCACCTTCGCCGCCCCCGAGGGCGGCGGCGCTTTCCGCCTGCGCCATCTGACCCCGAACGTCCGCGGCCTCCTGGCGAGCTTCGTTCAGCGCCTTCTCAGTGGCCGCGATTACCTCGTCCACGTGGCGGCGCTCGTTCACCTTCTCGTCAACCCGATCAGCGGCCGCCTGCAACGGTTCGGACAGTACCGTGGCGGACGCGATCGGAATGGGTGCGTTCTTCTTGTAGAGCACGATCTACTCCTTTGCTTGGATTTGAAACAACCGCGAAATCTGAACTGCCGGACGCGGCGTTGGCTATCACAAAGGGTGATAGCCGCGCTTCGAACGGACGGCGAGGCTGTTGACTATCACAGAGGGTGATAGTGGGCGCAGTTCGCCCTTGAGGTTCGGGCCGACCCGATCAATGAATCAAGGGGCATGAACCTGGATCACACTTCGCCGTACTTCAACCTGACCACCGCCGCCTGCCGCGCCGCCGGCGCTCGTGGCGGACGCGCCCGCGCCCGCAATCTGCGGCTGCGTCGAACGGATATGCGCACTCCCGTACCGGCCACCTTCGAACCGCGGGAGGAGACGATCCACGAAGCAAACATCCTGCTCGATGCGCAGTTCCCATGGCTCCGTGGGGCCGAAGCGCGGCAGTCCCGTGGCTGCAGGGCATAGCCGAGGCGGATGAAAAGTTGCACGT
Organism: Bryobacteraceae bacterium; assembly: GCA_041946965.1. GTDB lineage: Bacteria > Acidobacteriota > Terriglobia > Bryobacterales > Bryobacteraceae > JBHGBM01. The sequence goes on along the minus strand of JBHGBM010000017.1, from coordinate 10,214 downwards.
GCAACTTTCTGCCTCGGAAGCTATGCCGCCGTGCACGCGAAGGAGAACGCGCGGGGAGGCGGCTCCGCCGGGTGAAGGGAAGGAAAGCTCCGGCGCCCAATCGGGCATCCCACACACCGGCGGCCGGCGTATGCGTCTGCGGATAGCCCGAATCTCGGTCATGAACTGGCGCCATCGGCGTATTCGTTCAGCGCCTTCCGAATCTCCTGCTTCAGGATTTCGTGCACCCTGGCCTCGTCCGTCTCGGCGGCAAATTGCGCCGCGACGCGATCCGGGATGTTCAGCACGCGATCGCGGAACCGGCGGTACTCACGGAAAGCGGCTGCCTGTACCTCGGTCTTCGACACCAGCGTTCCGACCTTCTCTTCGTACGCGAGTTTCGCCAGCCGCGCCCGGTAGTGCTCGTGGACGGTACGCGTCTTATTGAACTCGGCGCTATCGCCGCCGGGCCGCGGGTAGAACGTGTTGCGTTCCCACTCCACGTCGGCTGCGGTGGCGTCGATGGAGCCGTCCCGCAAGGTCGAGATGCGCCCGGCGGCAATCGCCTTCTGCACGGCGGTATGGCTCACTCCCCGGTGCCTGGCATAGCTTCGAATGCTGACGCCCATGTGCTCCACCCTCCCCTCCGTGGCAACCGACCACCTGTTTTTTCTGCTGACGCTGGCGAAATCGTGCAATCGCGTAACGCGCCGCCGGGAATCGCCCGGAAGGACCCACTCGCGGGTATTGCGGGGGATGCGGGTATCGGTCCGGCAGCCTTCAATGGCGCGGGGCGTATATTCCCCTCTATCTTTCACGCGCGCACAATATCCACATCCTTCACACATGGATACGCGGGAATACCCGCAATACCCGCAGGAGCCCGCAAGCATGTGAAAAGAAGGCCCGCCGACCCGCGAGTATCGGCCGCGCTCACACCCGCCAGATGCCCGCAAGTACCCGCAGGCCCGCACCGTTTCGTCTACCGCCCCATGCGGATGCGGTAGCGCACGACCTTACGGTGCCGGTCCTCCGTGCCGCGCTCCAGGTACATCTCCTGCTCGCCGTAGCGCGTCCCCCGATGAGCGCGCAGGATGTGGCCGAGTTGCACGGCGAAGAAGGGATTAGGCTTCGTCTCCTTGTGGGAGGTGGACTGGCCGTAGATCCGCGCGACCTCGCGGGGAAGCGTGGTAATCGTCCCGCCGTGGATCATGGACACGATGTCGGCCACGCTGAACTCCACGGCCACGAAGCGCTCGTGGATTTGCGCCAGAAACGACTCCCACTCCTCGCTCTCGACGTCCATCTCGCTGTACAGGGTGCGCTGGTTGCCGAGGAAGTCCTCGAAGCCGGCGTTCTTGAGGATGCCGCTCACCATCTCCTTCCAAGCCGTGTACGTCCCCAGCGCCGTGCCGCCGAACGCGGGCTTACCCGCCGCGTACCAGGCGCGAATCAGTACCAGCAGCGCCGCGAGCAACGCGGGACGTTCCGCCTTGCAGTACTGCACCAGGTTCGGGTGCTTGAAGTTCTTCCGGAGATGCGGCTGAGCGCAGCGCGGATCGATCCTGATTCGGAAGCACCTGCGCACCATGTCGCGCGAGACGGCCACGTTGTTGCCCGTCACCGCCCAGACCGCGCGGTTCGGGACGATGCGCTCCCTGGTGTGTCCCAACTGGCGGAACTGCAAGAACGGTTTGGTCAGCACCGCTTCGAGCGCGTCCGACCTGAGCGCGTCGTGCAGGTTGTCGAAGACGATGAATGTGCGCCCGTTGTCCAGCAGGGACGACAACAACTTGGGCCATTCATCGCGGTTCGCGGGTGGCGGGATCACGGCCGCGACCTCGCCGGTCGCGACAACCGCGGCCACGTCCGTCAGCAGACCCTTGCCGGACCCGGCGGCCGGCGAGTCGATCACCGCCATAGGCGCCACGTCCACCAGTTGCCGGATCAGGGGCGTCATCTTGAATGCGAAGAAGTTCGTCCGGTCCGCGGCGGATTCGAACGGGAAGTCCTGCACCACGTCCAGCAAGACTGCCTTCGCCGCCTCGATTTCCCCGACACTCGGGTTTTCCGGAATTCCCGGCAGTTCGAACCCAGGCGGCGGCACGTAGATCATGTGGGTGATCGGGTCGAAGCCCGGGGTGGCGAAAATGGTTCCATCGGCCCGGACAACAGGCGAACGCGTAATGGCCTCTACTACCGGGAACGTCCCGGCGGGGTGGGGGTAAGACAGGATTTCCTCGCACAAGGCTCGTGGCGGAAAAGTGGCCGTATTCCCGCTGTTGGACTCCAAGAAAAAGTTCGCGACGTCGGACAGCCGGCCGCGAAGGGACATCTCGGTGAACGGCTCGAGGTACGGCGCGCCGAGAGCGTCGAGCCGGGAGCGCACCAACTCGCGGCGCCGCTCGAACACCACCGGCGGCTCGTTCGCCTCGCGGAGCCTGGCCACGGCTTCCGCACGGAGATCCGCCAACTGCTTATTGGAAACGACGATCGCGGGCCTGCCGGTCCTCACGCAGGTTCCAAGCGTCTGCTCGGCGGTGGCGTAGACGCGGGCCTGCTCCTTCGCCTGCCGGCGCTTCCTCTTCAGCAGGTTGATGTCGATGTGGAGGCCGGCGGTTGAATCTGCAACCGCCTTCTTGACCGCGCCGATGAAATCCGCGAAGTCTCCATCGGATACGGCCGCGAGAGCACCGTTCGCGTTGTACAAGGGCTTTGCCTGTCCGGTCTTCCTGGTCACGCGCAGCAGTTCGCGCAGTTGGTCGATGCCGCTCTTGCGTTCGATGGGAGGTGGGGCCGAACGCCGGCCGCCCTCTTCGGCAGCTTCCATCGCTGCCCGGATGATCGCCGCCCGCCGGGCAGAGATGGTGGTCGTTACTGCTCCCTCGCCCAGGTCGAGAAAATAGGCCAGACGCTCCACCAGGCTCGGCTCCAGCGGAACCGCATCGTCGTCTTCATCGGGCTCGATCTCAGACGGTGGTGGCAGCTTGTACGACGGCAACGCATTCAGCGCGTCCGACAGTTGGTCGTCCGTGGGCACTCGACCGCGGCCCCACCACACCCGCGCCAGTTCGAAGCGGAGGCGCAGCATGGGTGTGAAATCCTCAGATTGGTAGAAGCGATCGAACTCCGTATCGAGGCGCATGCGCTCCTGCAAGCTCGTGGGCCGGCAAGTCAGCCCAAAAAATACGGGCAGCGCCTGCGCCACCGTGGTCTGCCGGCCGGGTTCGAGGATTTCGGTTCCGTCGTCCAGCCGGCGCCACTCGCCCTGCATCAGCCTGGCGAGCCCGCCTGCGATGGCCGCATCGGGGATGCGCGCCGGAACGTCGATCAGTTCGTGGCGCCTATCGACACGATCGGCGCGTTCGGATACACTGGCATTGATCAAGTTTGTTCACCGTCAGGCGCGTGCCCGCGGCAACGGGTCGCGCCTTTCCTTTTTGCTGGTGATCGCGGTCGGGCCTACCGGCCCTGCTTACGAAGATCCAGGAAGTACGTCACGATATCCCGCTGCGCCACGCGGTTCCTGAGGAAGTGGCCGGCCATCTCGGGGTGACCGGCCAAGGCACAAAGGTCGCGGACATCCTTCTGGTAGGCCTCTTCCATCTCGCCTGCGGTAACGCTGGGCATACGCGCGGAGGCATTGTTGTACTGCTCGTACAGGTCCGGGTGAGCGGTCACCGCTTTAGTGAAGGCCTGCGCGCGCGTCAGTCTGGGATCGGCGGCCTGATAGCCCTCCGCGATCTTCCACAGCCGCTCCTCGATCCGGGCCTTCTCCCATCGAACAGCAGCAGCGCGCTTGGCGCGTTCCGTGCGGAACGCTTCGTCAACCGGGTCGTCCTTCCTGCTCATGCTGTTCATCTCCATCATGCCGTCCGCCGGGCCAGCCGGGATCCATCTTTCGGTGTTCCCGCACCCACGGCGCTGCGGTCAGCCCATCATCGCCGTACTGAAGCCGCTGGGTCGTCTGGCTCGCTGCAGCGTGCATCGAACCCACGGCAGCGCCGATGCTGCTGTGCACGCGCTCAGTTGAGAGCCGGTACAGCCGCCGGATCGTGCCGTCTCTGGCTCGAATCGCCCGTGCGGTTCCTTGTGCCACATACCGTTCGGCCTTGGCGGAACTCAGAGTAGCCAGGAGCCTGTGATCGGGACCGTAGTAGGGAATCTGGCTAGACACTCTTCCCCTCCGCTGGGTGTTGCTGCGGGAAGAAGGGTCCCGGCCCTGTTGATCCGATAATAGCATTCCGCATGATGCTCGATGCTAAGTTAATCAGTTGTTAATCTTCCGCAGCTATGCCGCGACCAGCCCTTTGATCGCGGCGACCGGAATCCGGATGCTGTTTCCGATGCGGACGACGCCCTCGATTTTCCCGGCGGCGATCAGCGCGTAAACGGTCGGCAGGGGAGTGCCGGTCAGGTCGCTGTACTCGCGCACGCGTAAGAACAGCCGCTGGCCCAAAAGGTCGGGGGTTGCAGGCACGGGGTGCGACTGACGCCTTCCACGCCGGGTACGCGCCGTCGTGGCTGCGGTTTGGCTCATGGGTGCATTTATTTGTTCCATACGGATCGGTTCCGTATTGATACTGCCACGGCTTATACCTGGACTCCAAGAACCAGCAGACATATTTTCTACCTAGGCACTTACTACTGTATATTCGCCTAGGCGATATCCATGTGGTGTGTCTATTGCCTATGTCCGCCATGAACGTTAATATTCAGGCATGGCTCTTTCAAAGCAGGAAAAAGACACCAAACGGCAGACGGTCGCTCGCGCGGTAAGGATGTTGAGAAATCGCCTAGGGTATAGCCAGCCCAAACTGGCGAGATCGGTGGGCGAAGATCTCGATGCCGGCAGCGTATCGAGATGGGAGCGCGGCCTGCTGGCTCCCCAGCCTGCCAACCGCGAAGCTCTGGCGCGCCTGGCCGAGAGGCACGGCTGGAACGACCTCGCGGCAGTTTTTAAAGAACCTCTCAAAGAATGGAAGACCATCGTCTTCGGTCCCGCAGAGCGGCGCCTCCTGGGGCTCTTCGAGATCATCTTGCTCAACCACGAATTCGACCCCGGCGATGGCGCGGCCATTCCGGGCGAGCTGTACCAGGAGGTGGTCAACGCGATCCACGCGGCCGTGAAAGCACTAAAGCGCGCCCACGCGGCTGGAGAGCAGATCCAGATGATCGGCCACGAGCAGACCGCGGCGTGGCTGAACGAAATTGGCGGCCCGAGGAAGCGTAAGACCGGTACGGGCGGCAATAAGAAAGGAGGGCGAGCGGACCATGGCAGCGAAGAAACCCAAAGCGCGCGCTGACGGCGAGGGCAGCATCTTCTCGCGCGAGGGGAAGTGGATCGCCCAGGTCACCTTCATTGCGCCCGACGGTAGCCGCAAGGTCGTGAGGCGGGTGACCGCGACGCAGGGAGACGCCCGCAAAAAGCTGACCGAACTCAAGGGCGACCAGGATGCGCACCGCCTGGTCGTCACAAACAAGGCCACCGTGAGGAACTGGCTCGACGTCTGGCTGGAGGAGTTTATCCGCCCCAAGCGGGCACCGCGCACGTACGCGAACTATCACGATGTGCTGGAGCAGCACCTGCCCGATCGCCTCGACAGGATGGCGCTGACGAAACTCGCGACCGAGGATCTTCAGCGCCAGTTCAATGTTGTCGCCGCCGAGCACCCTCGGACGGCGGACCTGTTGCGTGCAGTGCTGCGAAGCGCGTTCAACAAAGCCGTGAAGCTCGGGCGTATGAAGAACAACCCCGTGCTGGCCACCGACCCCGTACTGCACCACCAGACCGAGTCGGCCACGTTCACCGCCGAGCAGGCGTTGCGATTTCTCGACGCCGCTAAAGACGATCGGCTCGGCGCGTTGTTCACCGTGGCGCTCTCGCTCGGGCTGAGGAAGGGAGAGGGGACCGGGCTCAAGCCCGAAGACGTGGATCTCGATCAGCGGGTCGTTCACGTTCGCCGATCGCTGCAATGGGTGAAGCTACCCGACGAGAAAGAAGGCCGCTGGATCGAACGCCCGCCGAAGCGGAACTCATATCGCGACCTCCCGATGACGGAGACGGTCTACCGTGCCATCGTCCACCACATCACCCGCCGCGAACAGGAGGCCGCGGCCACCAAGGGCTGGAAGGATTCGGGCTACCTGTTCACTAGCGTGACCGGCGCGCCTCTGCACGAGCGGAACGTGAGCGAGGCATTCCACGCGCTCTGCGACCGCGCCAAGGTGCCGCGCATCCGTTTCCACGATACCCGGCACAGTTGCGGAACCCTGTTGAACGCGCAGGGTGCCAGTCCCTTCACGATCCAGCGGGTGCTGGGACACTCGCAGTTGAGCACTACGAAGCGCTACACCCACGTCCCGATCGAGGTCACGAAGGCGGCGCTCGAGGGTGTCGAGTCGTTGGTGGAAGCCGCGCGCAAGAAGGCCGACGAGCAGAAGACCGTGGAAGCCGAGAAGACGGAGCAGACGCCCGTGCGGGTCCAGTGAGTGCCTGCGTGAGTGCCTGGTAGAACGTCTATTCGGATCGCGCGTGGAAGTGTTTTGGTTTCAGGATGATATGGAGCCACCCGCCGGGCTTGAACCGGCGACCTGCTGATTACGAACTATCAACCGACGTGGAATCAAAGACTTAGCGGGATTGCGCTCGATTGCTCCCGGTTGCGCACATCTGCCAAGGGTTCAAACACTTACGGCCCTTCCCGCGCCACCCGTGCGCAACCGCGCGCAGCAGAGAGATGCACAGGGTGGGCACAAATCTGGTCACAGTCATTCATGGCCCGTGTTGGCTGCCGCTCGCAATCTCCGTGCCCGGAGTGAAACAATACAAAGGATACTTGTCGCGGTGACTCGCCGGCTTGTGGCGTGCGTGCCCGCGGCATGGACGCGCCATGAGCCAGACCGCCCTCAACGACATCGACAAGCTTGAAGATAGCCTCTGGGCCGCTGCCGACAACCTCCGCGCCAACTCCAAGCTGACCTCGTCGGAGTACTGCATGCCGGTGCTCGGCGTCATCTTCCTGCGGCACGCCACCAATCGCTACCAGGCAGCGCTCGAGCAGATCCGCGCCGACCAGGCCACTGGCAAAATGCCTAAGCGCCCATTGGTCAAGAGCGACTTCGTCAAACGGCGTGCGCTCATGCTGCCCAAGGAAGCCCGCTACGACGAGCTTCTGAAACTGCCCAAAGGCGCGAGCCTCGGCACGGCGCTCGTCGAAGCCATGAATGCCATCGAGCGCGACTTCGAGCCGCTCGCCGACCAACTCCCGAAGGACTACGAGAAGTTCGGCAACGACCTGCTCGAAGACCTGCTCCGCGTCTTCGACAGCGACACGCTCCGCAAAGCCAGCGGCGACGTCTTCGGGCGCATCTACGAATACTTCCTGATGAAGTTCGCCATGCAGGGCGCGCAGGACTCAGGTGAGTTCTTCACGCCGCCCTCGCTCGTTCAGACCATCGTGAACGTCATCGAGCCGGACCACGGCATCGTGTTCGATCCGGCGTGCGGCTCCGGCGGCATGTTCGTGCAGTCCAGCCATTTCATTGAGCGGCTCGGCAAGGATACCGCGCACCGCGTCACCTTCTTCGGGCAGGAAAAGACGGCCACCACCATCCGGCTGGCCAAGATGAACCTGGCCGTTCATGGCCTGGAAGGCGATATCCGCGAGGCCAACACCTTCTACGAGGACGTCCACGAACTCTTTGGCAAGTGCGATTTCGTCATGGCCAATCCGCCGTTCAACGTTGATATGGTGGATGCCGAGAAGATCAAGGACGACCGCCGCCTGCCTTTCGGCCTGCCCGGCGTGAACAAGGCCAAGAAGGTCTCAAACGGCAACTACCTCTGGATCTCCTACTTCCACAGCTACCTGGGGCCTAAGGGGCGCGCCGGATTTGTCATGTCGTCGCAGGCATCGAGTGCCGGGCATGGCGAAGCCGAGGTGCGCCGCAAGATCGTTGAGACCCGCGATGTGGACGTGATGATCGCCATCCGGTCAAATTTCTTCTATACGCGCACCGTGCCCTGCGAATTGTGGCACTTCGACCGTGGCAAGCCCGAGGAACGCCGCGACCAGGTGCTCATGATCGACGCGCGGAACATCTACCGCAAGGTGACGCGCAAGATCTACGACTTCACGCCGGAGCAGTTGGCCAACCTCACCGCCATCGTGTGGCTGTACCGCAAGCAATCGGAACGGTTCGTCGGGCTGGTGCAGCAGTACCTGGACCAGACCATCGCCGAAGCCGCCGCCATTGCCAATCCAGCCGCCGCATTCCGCAAAGCCTACGCCGCGCTGGCGGAGGCAGCCGTGCCGTTCCTGAAGACCTGGGAGGCAGGAGCGGAGCCGGCTAAGGAACGCGATGAGGCCGCGGCGGCCTGCTTTGCGTCGATCGAGCAGTGGACCGGCCGCATCGCCAGGGAGTGGAGCCAACCGTGCGCACCGGAACTTGCCGCGCAGCACGCGCGCCTCACCGAACTCGAAGCGCTGGCCACGGGGTGCCGGGATCTGGTGAAGGACGTGGACCTGGTCACCAAACTGGCCTCGCGCCTCGTGGATGCTTGCGAGAAGGAGATCAAGGCTTCGAAGCAAAACGGGAACGGCAGCCACGAGGAGTGGGATGGCCGCGCCATCGGGCGCTTGGAGAAGGATCTCGACGCCCGGCGCAGGGAGCTGGTGGAGCAACTGAAGCGCACGGCGTACTTCCAACGCCAGGCGCACTGGCTGCTCTCGCGGTTTCCGGAGGCGAAGTTCGCCGCCGTGCCCGGGTTGTGCCGCATCGTCACCCGCGCCGACATCGAGGCGGCGGATTGGAGTCTGACACCGGGCCGCTACGTCGGCGTCGCGCCTCCGGAGGTGGATGAGGATTTCGACTTCGAACAGGCGCTGCGGGATATCCACGTCGAACTGGCGGACCTGAACCGGGAGGCTTGCGCGCTCGCTGCGAAGATTCAGGCGAACTTCGAGGGGCTGGGGATATGAGATGGACGGAGCGGCGGCTCGACGAACTCGGCTACGTCGGTCGTGGCAAATCAAAGCACCGCCCGCGCGATGCCGGCCACCTATATGGCGGACCGTATCCGTTCATTCAGACGGGGGACGTAAAACACGCCGACCTCTACATAACGCAGTACTCGCAAACCTACAGCGAGGCTGGCCTCGCCCAGAGTAAGCTCTGGCCAGCGGGAACCCTCTGTATTACGATCGCTGCGAATATTGCTGAGACGGCGATCCTCGGAATAGATGCGTGTTTTCCGGATAGTGTTATCGGTTTTGTTGCCGATGACTCAAAGAGCGATGCTCGGTTTGTCAAATACCTCTTCGACACGATCAAGCAACAATACCAGCAAGTATCTCAAGGCGCTGCTCAAGACAATCTGAGTCTGGAGAAGCTGCTTTCCTTTAAGCTCCGCGTACCTGAACCCGAAGTGCAGAGGAGCGTGGCCAATGTGCTTTCGGCCTACGACGACCTCATCGAGAACAACCGGCGGCGGATGGCGTTGTTGGAGGAGTCGGCGCGGCTGCTCTACCGCGAGTGGTTCGTCCGCCTCCGCTTCCCCGGCCACGAGCACACCCCCATCGTCAACGGCCTCCCCGAGGGATGGGAGCGCAAGCCGCTCGCGGAACTCTGCGAATCCATTGACTACGGTTATACAGCCAGTGCCGAAGCCGGTGACGTTGGGCCCAAGTTTCTTCGCATTACAGACATCGTACCGGATGTCATCGATTGGTCCACGGTTCCTCATTGCAGGATCGAAGAGGATCGATTCAAGAAATTTCGTTTGATCGAGGGCGACATCGTCATCGCCCGCACGGGAGCAACGGTGGGCTACGCCAAGCGCATAAATAAGCGCACTCCCGATGCGGTCTTTGCTTCGTACCTGGTGCGGCTCCGGCTGAATTCCGATATTGATAGCGTGATGGCTGGGATCTTCGTCGAATCAGAGGATTACAAGAAGTACGTCCAATCTCGTGTTGGCGGCGCTGCTCAGCCCAACGCGAATGCCAGGATCCTAACTGCGGTGGACATGGTTGTCCCAACTCCGCGCATCCAGCGGGCCTTCCGCGAGATTGTCGAGCCACTCGTGGACCAACGGGAAACACTGCAGGAACAAAACCAGAGACTCAAAGCCGCCCGCGACCTCCTGCTGCCGCGCCTGATGAACGGGGAGATCACAGCGCGGCATAGCCGCAACCAAACGGGTGGTCCGCATTCGGTGGACACGTGAGCAG
>JBHGBM010000016.1:0-81127 GCA_041946965.1 Bryobacteraceae bacterium | reverse complement strand
TGCATGCCCAACACCCGTAAAATCAACAACTCGCCTCAAGTTGGGGGGTGGAACTTCGGTCTAGCCGGCCCTAGCCCTGCGGCGTAGCGGCTCCTGTCACCGGCCGGACGTCCGCTGAAGCTACGTCTCTTTCCCCGTCAGCCCCTGGTCCGCCGTCGCCGGATCATACTTCGGGTTCACCGCCGGCATCACCGCGTTCACGCTACGCCGCCAGTCATCCAGCTTCTTGCGCAGCTCCGCGGCTTTCTGTTTCAGCTTCGGCGCGAGATTGTTGCGCTCTCCCGGATCATCCCTCAGGTTGTACAACTCCACGTGCCCGTCTTCGTAGAACTCGATCAGCTTCCAATCGCCCTGCCGCACGGCTCCGCCGGGCACGCCGCCCTGGTTGCTGTAGTGGGGGTAGTGCCAGTAAAGCGCGTCGCGTTTGAGCGCGCCGCCCTTGCGCAGCGCCGGAGTCAGGCTCACGCCGTCCACCACGCCGCGTTTCGCGCCGGTCATCTCCGCGATGGTCGGCAGCAGGTCCACCGAGCACACGGGCGTATCGTTGACCACCCCGGCGGGCAGTTTGCCCGGCCAGCGCACAATGGTGGGGACGCGGATGCCCCCTTCGTAGAGGTGTCCCTTCCCCGCCCGCAGCGGCGCGTTGGACGTGATCGGCGCCGTGGATTTGCCTTCGTAGCGCAGCCCGCCGTTGTCTGAGAGATAGAAGATGACCGTGTCGTTGGCGATTCCCAACTCGTCCAGCTTGGCCAGGATGCGGCCCATGCTGTCGTCCATGCCTTCCACCATGGCCGCGTATTCGGGGTGCTTCTGCTCGCCGGTGACCTTTTTCGCGCGGTACTTCGCCGCGACCTCCGGCTTGGCGCCGATGGGCAGGTGCACCGCGAAATGGGACAGATACAGGAAGAACGGCTTGCTCCGGTTGGATTCGATGAACTGCTCGGCGCGCGCGGTGAGGTTGTCCGTGAGATAGTCGCGCTCGCTGCGCGGCTCCAGCCCCGGAATGCGGTAAGGCGGGAAGTAAGACGGCGGCGAGCCCCGCTCCGTGCCGCCGATGTTGAGATCGAACCCCTGGTGCTCCGGGAGGTACGACCCTCCGCCCAGGTGCCATTTGCCGATCGCGGCGCTGGTGTAGCCGAGCGGCTTCAGCATCTCCGCGATGGTGGTTTCGTCGAGCGCGAGCTGCTGCTCGAACTGCGGCGCCAGCAGCTTGGAAGTGGGCCACTGCCGCCGGCCGGGGATCCAGTCGGTGAGGTGCAGCCGGGCCGGGTACTTGCCGGTCATGATGCTGGCGCGCGTAGGCGAGCACACCGGGCACGCGGCATAGCCGTTGGTGAAGCGCACGCCCTGCGAGGCCAGGCGGTCCACATTGGGCGTCTCGTAAAACGTGCTGCCATCGCAGCCCACGTCGGCCCAGCCGAGGTCGTCCACGAGGAAGATGATGATGTTCGGACGGCGCGGCGGCGCGGCGACGCGCGCGGCCAGCGGCGCAAGCAAGAATTCCCTGCGGTTCATCGGACTATCAATATAACGCCGCCGCGGCGCGTATGCGCTCCTCGGCCGCCGCGCGGGTGTCCTCGGGGCCGAATTCCACGCGCAGGTTCACGCGGCCCCCCGGGAGCGTCATGCCCGGCTTGTAGGTCAGGGTCAGCGCGGCGCCATACGCACGGGGCACATCGGGGTCGAGCCCCTCCGAGGCCACCATGCGTACCAGGCGCCCGGAAGTCTTGAACATCTCCAGGGCGCGCGGCGCTTCGGCGGCGTCCACCACCAGCTCGAAATCGAAGGCGCGGCGCACCTGCCGCACGGCATCGTAGTATTCGCAGGCACGCGGCAGCTCCGCGCGAAACTTGGTGTATTCCGCCTCCGGTCCGGCCCCGGTTTCCACGGTGAAGCCCTCGCGCCAGCCCGCCCGGATGGCTGCCCACTGGGCCGCCGCGTACGGCGCGTTCAGCGCCGCCATGTTCCGCCCCGTGCGCTTCAGCACCGCGCGGAAGGCGTCGAAGGTGCCGGGCAACACTGCCTCGGGCCGACCCCCGGCCGCCAGCACGGCCGTCTGCGAGCCTTGAGGACGCGGCAAAAACGCCCGGTTCACCTGCTCGGCAAACACACGCACGTTGCGTTCGTCCTCCGGGCCGAACGGGGATGCGTTCACCACCAGGTTGCGACCGCGCGCGATCAGCAGCGACTTCGGATACAATCCGCTGGCGGGCGCCGAAGCGGCGGCTATTCGCAGCAGCAACGGCGCGCCTTGCCGCGCGTCCGCGGCAAGATAGAACGCCCGTTCGTGCACTGGATCCCGTTCGAGCGAGCCCAGGTAAGGAACGAAGCTCTCCAGGCGCAATCCGGCCGCGCGCTCCGCCAGCCTGCCGCGCAGATCGTCCGTGAGCCGGCGGCTTCCGGTGTGCTCGAAGATCAGCGCGCCCAAGGCTACGGCCTCGGCGGCGCTGAGCGGCAACTCCAGCGGGACAGGGGTCATAACAGCAGGCCCTTGAGATACTCGCGAAACTCCGCGCCCAGGTCGTGCCGCCGCAGGGCGAACTCCACGGTGGCTTTCAGGAAGCCGAGCTTGTCGCCGGCGTCATAGCGCGTGCCCTCGAAGCGGTACGCGTAAATCGGCCGGCTCCGCAGCAGATGCTTGAGCCCGTCGGTAAGCTGAAGTTCCGAGCCCGCGCCCGGCTCCACGCACTCGAGCGAACCGAAGATCTCCGGTGTAAGCACGTACCGCCCGATAATCGCCAGGTTGGAAGGCGCCTCGGAAACCTTGGGCTTCTCCACCAGGTCGCGTATGCGGTACACGCGGTCCTTGCAGCCGTTGTGGGAAACCGGCTCGGCGTCGATGGCGCCGTAGGCGGAGATCATTTCGCGCGGGACCTCCATCACGGCCAGCACGGGAGCGCCGAAGAAGTCGTGCACATCCAGCAACTGCCGGAGGCAGGGCGTCTCGGCGTCGATCACGTCGTCGGCCAGCACCACCGCGAACGGCTCGTCGCCCACCAGCTCGCTCGCCCGCAGCACCGCGTGCCCCAGCCCCAGCGCCTCCTTCTGGCGGATGTAACACACGTTGATCATGTCGGAGACATTCCGGACAATCGAGAGCATGTCCCGCTTGCCGCGAGATTCCAGCATGTTCTCCAGCTCGAAGCTCACGTCGAAGTGATCTTCGATGGCCTGCTTGCCCCGCCCGGTCACGATGATGATGTTCTGGATGCCGGAGTGCAATGCCTCTTCCACGCCGTACTGAATAATGGGCTTATCCACCAGCGGCAGCATCTCCTTGGGCTGCGCCTTGGTGGCCGGAAGGAAACGGGTTCCGAGACCCGCGGCGGGAAACACGGCTTTCCGTACTTTGGCTGGCATCTCCCCCAGTGTACCTATGTTGAAGCCAGCCAGATACGTGCGTTTCACAACACTCCGCCCCTTACGGCGCGCGCCCGCTGTGCTATCAAAGGTACCAATGGCATACGTTATCGCTGAACCCTGTATCGGAACGAAGGACACGGCGTGCGTGGACGCCTGCCCCGTCGATTGCATCCACCCCAAGAAGGACGAGGCCAATTTCGCCGCCGTCGAGATGCTCTATATCGATCCGGTGGAATGCATCGACTGCGGCGCCTGCGTCCCCGTGTGTCCGGTTTCGGCAATCTTCGCCCTGGACGATCTCCCCGAGAAGTGGGCGGATTTCACAGCTAAGAACGCGGCATATTACGGACGCTGAGGTTCCAGTCTCGCCACCAACTCCTGGAACCGGGTGTAGCCCCGAAGGGGGTCGAGATTGCTGTCGTTTTCGAACCAGCCCCGCTGCGTCAGGCCGTAGTGGACCGCGTCCTCCAGGCACTTGAGCGCTTTCTCCAGTTCGCCCGCCATCGAGTAGACGCAGCCGCAGTTGTAGAGCACCATGCTGTCGTCGGGGCGAATGGCCAGGGCGCGGTCCGCCCAGCGGCTTCCTTCCGCCAGTTCGCCCACCCCGGCCAGGCCGTTGGCGGCCATGTAGGTGGCGCGCGCATCGTCGGGATTCCAGGTGAGGTGGTGCTTCGCCAACTCGATGCCGCGGCGGCGCGAGGCGTCCGCCTCGTCCTTTCTCCCCAGGTCCTCGTAAATCTGCGCCATCAGCAGGGGCGCCTGGAAATCCTCCGGCCGAGCCTCGATCGCACGCTCATAAAGGCCGAGGGCCTTTTCCCGCTGCCCGCGCACGAAAGCGTGCCGGGCGTAAAAGTAGTAGGCCTCGAATAGTCCAGGGTCGAGCCGCATGGCGGTCTCAAACGCCGTCTCCGCCTGCGGGTCGCAGCCGTTGATGGAGTAGGCCAGCGCGCGCGAGGCCTGCGCCTGCGCGCTCGCCGGGTCCAGTTCCACCGCGCGGCGCGCGGCGGCGTCGGCTTCCTGCCGGGCGCGCTCCGCGCCGTTCGCGTACATGAAGAGGTAAGACCAGCAATCCGCCACGCCGGCGTGCGCCAGCACGTACTGCGGATCGCGCTCGATGGCCCGCGTGAACATCTCCAGCGCGAACTGCACGTCGCGCGGGCCGTAGCGGTAGTAAAAGCTGCGCCCGCGCAGGTACAGGTCGTAGGCTTCCACGTTGTTGGTAGCGGGCCGGCCGGGAACCAGGGTGACTTCCAGCTCGCGCGCCACGCTCATCGCAATCTCGTCCTGCACGGCGAACACGTGGCTGATCGGGCGGTCGTAGCTGCCGGACCAGCTTTGAAAGCCGGTGGCGGCATCGCTGAGCCGGACACCGATGCGCAGGCCGCCGTCGGACTTGCGCACGCTGCCTTCCAGCACCGAGGCCACCCGCAGCCGCCGGCCGACCTCGCGCACGTCCGCCGCTTCCGCCCCGAACTGGAACGACGACATGCGGCTGGCCACCCGCAGGCCCCGCACACGGCTCAGGGCGTTGAGGATCTCCTCCGCCATCCCCTCGCAGAAATAGCCCTGGTCCCTCTCGCGGCTCATATCGGCGAAAGGCAGCACCGCGATGGAGGCTTCCTTCGTCTCCGGCTCTCCCTTCCGGCCGGCGAACCAGGCGTCAATCTCGGCGGTGTAGGCGTAAACCGAGCCGAGTTTGTCGTGCACCAGCCGGTGCACCGGCAGCCCTTCCTCGCGCTCCCAACGCTGCACGGTGCGGGTGCCGCGCTTCAGGTAGGCAGCAATTTCCTTCCAGGAATCCAGGCGCCCGCTCACGCGAAAAGATTATCACAGCCGCGATTCCATAGGGGAACGCCGCTCCACCAGCGCCCACTCGCCCTTGACGAACAACCTGCCCGCCGGAGCTTCGTGCGGGGCGAAGCCGCTCAGCAGCGCGATGCCGCCGGAACGCAGCGCGGCCATGAGCAGCGGTTCCAACTCGCGCAGCACTTGCGGGTTGATGTTGGCCACTACGATATCCGCGCTGCGCTCCCGCACCGCGTCCACCGATCCGAGGAACACACCGCCGCCGCGCAAGTTGCCGCGGGCCACTTCCACCGCGATCGGGTCGTTGTCACAGCCAAACACGCGTTCCGCGCCCAGCAGTTCCGCCACCTGCATCAAGATTCCCGTCCCGGCACCCACGTCCAGCACCGCACACCCCGGCCGCACGTGCCGCTCCAGCGCTTCAATGCATAGTTGCGTGGTTTCGTGAACCCCCGTGCCGAACGCCTGGCCCGGAGTGATCTCGAGGCGGTGGCGGCCTTCGGGCGTGGGGTCGTCGCGCCAGTCGGGGACCAGAAAGAATTTCGAGCCCGCGCAAATGGGCTGCCAGAGACCGCGCGCGTGCGCCACCCAATCGCGGTCGTCTTCCGTCCGCGCCACCGCGCCCAGGCGGGCTTCGAGCGCCGCGCGGTCCGCCGAGTCCGGAAAGAACACCCGCAGGCTCGCGTCGCCGGTCTCCACAATGCCCTCGCAGCCCAATTCCCACAAGTCGGCGACGAGCAGATCGTGCCGCTCCGGAGCGCAGCTTAGTTCCAGGGAAAACATGATGCTATCGTGTAAGAAAATGCAGCTACAAGGTATTTTCCCACCGATCGCCACGCCTTTCGACGCCGAGGGCAACATCTATGCCGCCAAGGTGCGCCACAACGTGGAGAAGTGGAACCGCACGTCGCTGGCGGGCTACGTGGTGTGCGGCTCCACCGGCGAAAGCGTCATGCTCACGCAAGGGGAAAAATTCGAGCTGTGGGGCATGGTGGCGCAGCACGCCGCTCCCGGCAAGCTGCTCATCGCCGGCACCGGCATGGAAAGCGTGCGGGAAACCGTTTTCCTCACCAACGTGGCGGCCGAGATGGGCTACAAGGCCGCCATGGTGCGCACTCCGCACTACTACAAGCCGCTGTTGAACAATGCCGCCGCGCAGACCCTCTATTACCGCGCCGTGGCGGACCAGTCGAAGATTCCGCTCATCATCTACAACTGGCCGCAGACCACCGGCGTGGACATTCCGCCCGACGCCGTGGCCGCCCTTTCCGAGCACCCCAACGTCATCGCCATCAAGGAAAGCTCCGGCAACATCGAGAAGGTCATGCAGATGATCCGCGAGGTGCGTCCGGGCTTCCAGGTGCTGGTCGGCTCCGCCCCCACGCTGTGGCCGTCGCTGATGGTGGGCGCGTGCGGCGCCATCCTGGCCTACGCCAACGCCGCGCCGTACTCGACCATCGCCATCTGGGAAGCCTGGCGCCAGCGCGACGAGGCCGCGGGACGCGACTGGCAGAACCGCATTGCCCGCGCCGCCGTCCTGGTCACGGTAAAATACGGCATCCCCGGCCTGAAGCACGCCATGGACCTTAACGGCTACTACGGCGGCTGCCCGCGGCTGCCGCTGGTCCCGCCCACACCGCAGGCGAAGATGGAGATCGAAGAAGCCTTCCGGGAGATCAAGGGCTAGATTGCGGTGAACGCCGCGCCTGTCCGATCATCAGCAAGGCGGCGAGCAACGAATTCCCGCAGACGCACACGGACGCGTTGGAGTCGTTGCTGCACTGGCAGAGCATAACCGCGCGAGCCGCGTGGAGACACTTTGCGGATGTCCGCGCCGGCCTTCCGCACGCCGACGCTGCGGATGCTTTCACAGTATTCAACATCACCGGCAACAAGTGTAGGCTACAACGGGCGGAGTGGCGGCGGCGGATTCGAGGCCGGCCGCTTCACGGATTCCTCGGCCCCGCCGTACTGTTCGATCGGTTGCTGATACCTCTTCAGGTCCTGCAACCCGGTCTGGAGGCCAACGGGTGCAAAGCGCTCAGCGGCCGGCGGACTTGCCGAAGACCGTAAAATCGAGCAATCCCCACCGCGTTTCCGCCGGCGCGCCGGTCACCGTCAAGCGCACCCAGCGTGCCCGTACCGGCTTGAAGTCGTCGAACTCCACGTTGTTCGCCCTGGTGTTCGCCGTCTTGTCCACCACGGTCTGGAACGTCTTGTTGTCGAGCGACGCCTCCAGCTTGTACTGGTATGCCCCCGGACGGCCGCCCATGGCTTCCCGCGCATACCAGCGGCCGTGCCCCTCGATCGCAAGGTCGCCCGGCCCCGGGTGCGGCACGGCGTCAAACAGCAGGCGCGCCGAGTCGATCAGGAATTCCTGGTTGGCGTCGGCCGGGTTGCGGCAGCCCAGGTCCAGCTCGAGCCACGGCTGCCGGTCCGTGTCGGCGGGCTCCCACCAGGTGCGGACGTTGTTGTCGAACGCGTACTGCGGATCGCGCCCCGGCGCCGCGCTGCTTGCCGACCAGGTGTAGCGGTTCGTCGATACGGCGATCGATCCGCTGTCGTTCGACGCCCACGGCTTCCTCTGCCTGCCGGGCGCCCATTGCGGCGTCTCCGTCGGACCGTTGACGTACAGGTTGCCGGCCTTGTCGAAACCCACCGGGTCCATGCCGATCCGCCGGTCGAACACCCCCCAGTTGCGATACAGCACCGTGTAGATCGCCCACAGATTGCCGTCCGGGCCCTGGATCACCGTGTGGTGCCCCACACCGTTGATCAGCCCGTTCCTGTGCACGAGGGCCGGGTTGCGCGCTGCGTACCGATAGGGCCCCAACGGCCTGCGGCTGGTGTAGACGCCCACCGCGTAGGTCTTCCATTCGGTTCCCGGCGCCGAGTATTGAAGATAGTACGTGCCGTTGCGCTTGGTCATCCACGGCGCTTCCAGCCAGCTCAACTGGTCGCCCTCGTTGTTATCGCCGTATCGCTCCCACACGTGGGAGGGATCAAAAGTCCACAGTTTCACCGGCTTGCCGGCGAACTTCGTAACGTCCGCGCCGTTCAGCTCCACGCCGTAGATGCCGTCGGTGCGCCGGCCCGAGTAATACAAGTACAATCGCCCGTCGTCGTCGGTGAATGTCGTCACGTCGAAGAGCAATTGCTTCTTGCCTTCGAGATCGGTGATGTCGCCCGCGTATTCCCAGGGCCCCAGCGGATCGCGCGCTTTGAAAAAGCCGGTGTCATTGCCGGCGAGATACACGAAGTCCTTGTGCTCAAACGCATGCGGCGCGGCAACGCGGCGGCCGTTCGGCAGACTTACCGGATGGCGTTCCCAGTTGACTAAGTCCGTCGATGTCCAGAGTAATCCGCCCGTCAGGAATAGGTAGTACTTGCCTTTAAACAGGATTACCGCGGGGTCGGCGATGCTGCGCGAACCTTCAATCGGCAGCGGATTCACATAGCGCTGCCCCCATGCGGGGGCCAGCAACAGGCACACGGCCAGCACCGTCTTCATTGAGGCTCCTTCGGCGGAGACGGCGGATACACCAGGCGCCCGTCGATCGCCCACAGCCCGCGCACGCCGTCCACCACGGTCCCGCTGACCGCCGTCACCGTATCCGCGTCCTTGATGAACAACGAGTTCCACAGGCCGCTCGCGTCTTCCGGCACGTCAAACGGGAAGGAGCGGTTCGTAAAGTTGCGCGCGCCGCTGTCGCCGATGTACACCGCCATACGGCTGAAGTTGAGCGTATGGCCGCGGTCGCGTCCTTCGCCGCTCTGGAATGACAACACGGTCTCGCCCGTGGGGAATTGCCGCAGATACGGCGCGCCCCCATAGAATGCCGGGTCGAGCGGCGTTTCCAGCGCGGACCAGCGCCGCTCGCTGTCGCCCGTCACGGCGCCGGATTGCCAGTTGTCTTCCACCGGCGTGTGCACGATCACCGGCTTGAACGCGCCCGCCAGGCCGTTGTCCTCGATCGCCATGGCGATGCCCTTGCCGTCGTGAAGGAACACCGGCACGGGCATCCCGTCACGGCGCCCGGCGCGGAAGCTGACCCGCTCCGGCCCGCCCCACGTCTCGCCGTTGTCGAACGACCGCATCAGAGTGATCTCCTGCTCGGTGGTGTCCGGGTACGGCTTTTCGTTGGCGAAGTACAAGTGCAGCTCGCCCCAGGGCAGCTCGAGCAGAATCGGCTCCCAGCAGCCGGCGCCGCTGTTGGTTCCGGCTTCGTAGATCAGCCGCGATTCGCTCCACGTCTCGCCGTTGTCGCGGCTGATCTTCAGGCGGATCGCGTACGGGTGCACCCGGTCGTTCGGACGTTCGTTGTACGGAACCAGGACCCACCCGTTGGCCAGCACCAGCGCTTCCGGATTGGCTGCCGTGCCAAACTCGAACCGCGCCACCTCGCGCTCGTCTTCCCACGTGCGGCCGTCGTCGCGGCTCAGCCGCGTATAGACGCGCGCCGCCCGTTCATACACCGCCAGTATGTTCTGATCGGGCAGCCGCGCCATGCGCCCGTACACCGCGTTTCGCTGGATCAGCACGCGCGTCGCGGGGTCCCACTCGATACGCGCCGCGTGGTGATCGGCGGCGGCCAGCAATAATGCCGCCGCCGGTAGCAAAATCGGAGTTCTCACCAGCTCGCCTTCAGGCCCAGCGTCACCACGCGCGGCGGGCAGTCCAGACCCGGCGTGGAGGCGGGGAACACCGTGCCGAAATTCGGATTGTTGGGATCCGTATTGAAACGTCCGGTCAGGATGTTGAAGTGGTTCATCACGTTCGCCACCTCGGCCCGGAGGCGGATCTTCAGCCGCTCCTTCACGCTGAACATCTTGGTGAGCGCGAGGTCCGTATTCACGTATGGCTTCATACGCAGGTCGCCCGCGCCCGCCGGAGAAAGCCGCTGGCCGGAGAGCATCGGGTACACGATCCAGTCGTACTGGGAAAAGTCCGTGGGGCTGCACCCATAGCGTTGCACGCTGTAGGACATGGGCGTGATGCGGCCGCTGTTGTCGACGCTGAGCACACACGAGTTCCAGCCCCGCACCTGGTAGGAATCCCAATTGATGTTTTTCGCGCGAACGTCGCGTAGCCGCTGCGCGTTGGACGGATAATCGGCGCGTTCCCCGTTCTGAATGAACACCGCAGGAGCCACCTGCCAGCCGCCCAGAATCAGATCGACGGCCCACGGCGCGTTGCCCAGGAAGGCGCGCCCCTTCCCGACCGGCAGATCGTATGCCGCCGCGACCTTGAACACGTGGGGATGATCCACCTGGTAGGGGAAGCTCTGCGGGATCCGCCGGTACTCGTCCATCCAGCCCCACTGCTCGATCTGCCGCGATCGCACATAGCTCGCGTTCAGCACCAGGCCGTGCGTGAAGCGCTGCGTGAAACTCATTTGGAGCGCGTTGTACCAGAGTTTGCCCAGGTTCTGGCCCACTTCGCTGATCGATCCGTCGAACTGCGGGAACGGCCGGTTCACGTTCCACCGGGAAATCTGCGCCGCCGAGGCCAGGGTATTGGGCGCGAGCGCCGCAATCCCCTGGAACGGGTTCACCACGAGTTGGTCGCAAAACCCCCGGTTTCCGCCCTCCCGCACATCGCACTGCCTGGCGAAGTCCCAGCCCGGCAGGTTGAGATCGAAGTTGGCCGAGTAGTTCCGGGTGCGGCTCCCCACATAGGAGAGGTCGATCACGGAGCTCCTCGTCGCCAGGTACTGGAAGCCGAAAGAAAACTGGTGGACATAGGGCAGCCGGTAGTTCTGGTTGTACTGCGTGAAACCGCGCCCCACGTAGGTCAGCGCCCCGAGAGAAGAGCCCGGCGGCAATTGCACGCCGTTCGGGAACGGATTCGAAAGCAGGTTCGGCACGGGAGTGCGATTGCCGTCCAACGAGGTGATCCCGTCCGTGGTGTTGGAAAAGCCGAGCGTCTGCATCATGGCGTTCGCCTGGAAGTTGGTGAAGTACAGACCATAGCCGCCGCGGGCCACCAGCTTCGGGGTCACCTGGTATGCCGCGCCGAACCGCGGCTGGAAGTTGTTCTTATCGGGCGTGGTAGCCCCCCGCCGGTTCCCCCCGACGCCGGCGAACTTGATTCCGCCGCTCAGATTCCTCAGGTTCGGGTATTGGACCAGCATCGCCGCGGGTATCATCTGCGCGATGGGATTGGCGAGCTTCGGATCAAATCCGACGTTCATCCGGTTATACTTCTCCGTTACGGGCAGGTTCAGGTCCCACCGGAAACCCAGGTTGATGGTCAGCTTCCTGGTAACCTTCCAGTCATCCTGGACCCATGGCGCCGCATACCAGGAGCGGTACCACGGACGAACCTGGTAATTCACCGTGGCGGTGATCGGCGTGCCGAGAAGGAAACTGGCGAACGAGTCGCCGCTATCGGTTTCCGAAGCGGCCAGGTTCCACACGCGCCGGGTAAACACGGCGTTGGAGTTGAAGTAGAACGGGTTGCCCGTCGTATAGTCGAGGTAATTCGTCTGCCGCACGTCGATGCCCGATCGCAGGCTGTGCGCACCGAGAAACTTCGAGACGCTGCCCTGGGCGCTGTAGGTGTTGGTGTTGTTCCAGTTCTCCGATTGGCCCATGCCGGTGTAGCCGCCCCACTCCCAGCGCCCGAACAGCGCCGGCTGCGGCAACTGGGCGATGAAACTCTGCGGCAGGTTCAGTTTCGCAAGGTCGAAGCCCTTGTTCTCCGCGCTGTTCCAGCCTTCGCCGTATTGCGACGCGTTGACGCGGGCGTTCACCACCAGCGTCGGGCTCAGGGTACCCACCCAGTCAAGGAGGATGGCGTAATTGCTGCGCGAGAACACGCCGCCGTTCTTCCCGGGGCCTTCAATGGCGTTGTAGAGGCTCTTTTCGTCGAATAGCATCCGCGCCGGCCGCACAAAAACGCGGTGCTTCGAGCCGAGGTTGAAGTCCATGCGCGCCATCCAGTTGAAGAACTCCCAATAGTGCAGGTTGTTCGGGCGGCGGACGTTCTGGGTCGCATAGCGCACGCCGGGCGTCCTGGTGTCGGTGGCGGGCATTAATTGCGCGACCGCCCGCGACACCGGATGGATGCGGTTCGCGGGGATGACATTGCCCGGAAACGCGTCGCGCACGAAGTTGCCCGCCGCGTCCGTCCGTCCCGTGGAAGGATCGTAAATCGCCACCTGCTGCCCCGCGGCGTTTACCAGCCTGCTGAAATCGCCGTTCCGCATCTCCGGCTCCGGGAAGGACAGGTTCAGCGGATTCGGCAATTCGGTGTGGTACTTGTCGAAGGAAAACAGGTAGAACACCATGAGCTTGTCGTTGCGCGGGAAAATCTTCAATCCCGCCAGCGGCCCCGCGGCCTGCAAGCCCCACTGGTTCTGGCGCTGCTTGGTGCGCTGCGCGCCGATCGCTTTGTTCTGGAAGCTGTTCGCGTTCCAGCCCGGCCGCTGCAAGTAGGTCCAGAAATCGGCGTGGAAATCGTTGGTGCCGGACTTCGTCGTCACGTTGATCACGCCGCCGCTCGTGCGCCCGTACTGCGCGTCGTAGCTGTTGGTCTGGATGCTCATCTCCTGCACCGTCTCGTTCGGCGGCGTGTAGCCGTACACGTTCACCCCGAAACGGGCGTTGTTCGGCGCGCCGTCCACCTGGAACTCGTTGAGGCCGGTAAGGCCACCGTTGATCATGAACTGCGACGTCAGCGTCCACGGGTGCGTGTAGACGCCCAGCGGCCGCATATAGACGCCCGGCATGTACTGGCCCAGCATCAACGGGTTCTTGTTCACCACCGGCAGGTCGCCGACGAGCTGCGAGTTCACCACGATGCCGCGGCTGGCGGATTCGGTGTCGAGCAACGCGCCTTCAGCCGTCACGGTTACGCTGTCGCTTACGGCGCCCACCTCGAGCGGAATCTCCACGCCAGTCGCCTGGAACGTCTGGAGTACGATGCTGTCGCGCTGGGCGGGCCTGAAGCCGGAAGCCGTTACCTTCAATGAGTAAGTGCCCGGGATCAGGAAAAGGTAGGTGTAAACGCCCGTCTCCGCCGTTTTGGCATCAAACACTTCGCCCGTGCCGGCGTTCTTAAGTTCCAGCGCCGCGCCGGGAACCGCGCTGCCGCTGGGATCACGCACTGTCACGGCCAGCCGGGCGCGGAAATCCTGCGCCACAAGGGTTGTTGCCGCCATCAGGCCCACGAAGATCATGACTTTTCGTGCGTACTTCATAGGACACCTCCTAACTGCCGAATTTGAATCGTCTGATCAGTTCGATTTCGTGCTGCGTCGAGCCGGCGCATACCCCCCCAGATGTACCAGCCGGCTTTGTACTTGGCGAGATACGCGGACAGGTCCTCGCCCTGCCGCGTGGCGGTGAGCCTTCGCCTCGGCGGAGACGTCGACCTGTGAGTCCGCGCACTCATTGCGTAGCCTTCGGCGCCATACCGAACGCTGCCACCAGCCGGTCGTAGCGCTCGCGGCTGATCACGATCATGCACCCATGCCGCAGGAGGGGCGGCATTTCGTACTTGTTCCACGCGGGCACGCTCGTGTACCCCGAAACCTTGAACCACGGACCCTTCAGCGATCCCGCCACCGACAACCCGTAGGAAACTCCCGGATACTGCTCGTAGTACAGGTACCAGGCCTTGCCGTCGGGCGACGGGATCAGCATCGGCGCTTCGTGAAAATTGGGGCTGATCGGCGGCCCGGGCTCCGGATAGGGCCCCAGGAGGTTCTCCGACGAGGTGATGCGGATCGTCTTGCCCGTCGTCCATTCGAGCGTCGGGTAGCGCTCGTCCTTGATGATCGCCCAGTAGCGCCCCTCCGCATACCGGATACTCACGTCAATGGTCGCCATTTCCCAAGGGAACAGACGCTTGGGGGAAGGCGAAAAGGTCTTCAGGTCCTTCGAGAGCAGGTACAGCGTCCGCTGGCTCGCCCAGTAGCGCTCCGGATCCTCCTTGGTCCCCGGCAAGTGCGGCGTGTGCCACGTCAGGATGTACTGCCTGCTGCGCTCGTCGAAGAACATCTTCGGCGCGCCGATCCGCTGCAACGCGTGCCCGTAACCGGGCGTCGCCTTCAAGTCCGGGGTGACGTCGCTGTACTTCGCCCACTTGATCAAGTCGTCAGACACCCAGAAGTTGATGTCCGGCGCGGAGTCGTTCCGGTTGCCGGCAATGTAGTACCGGCCGTCGTGGCCCAGGGCGATGTCCGGGTGCCCGCGATATTCCTCGAACACCCGCCGGGTGCCATTGAGGGTCCTCCAATGGAGGCCATCCAGGCTGACCGTGTAGTACAACTTGCCGTAATCACCTTGGATCATGTGGGCGAAAAGGTACGCTTCGTTCCTGGCCTTTGAGCCGTCCCTGATCTGGCCGGGAGGGTCGGGTTGCTGGCCCCACAGCGTCGCCAGCGCGGCGCTCAACAGGAGGTACTTGGACATGCGATGTCTCCTGGATCTGCTTCAGTGTGCTCCAAGTGAACAGGCCGGTCAAGCATTCCTCGCCTTCCAAGCATCGCCGCCCGATGGTTTACGAGAGCGGTTCCTGGCATCGGGCCGCTTGGTACGATATAGTTATCAATCCCATGCAGTCCCGCCGCAATTTCATCGGCAGATTCGCGGGTGGCCTCGCCGGAGCGGTGGCCACCACCAACGCCGCCGGCGCCAACGAACGCGTCAGGCTTGGCATCATCGGACCGGGCGACCGCGGGGTTCAGATCATGCGCGAGGCGCTGGCCTGCCCCAACGTCGAGCTCGCGGGAGTGGCGGACATCTACACGCGCCGCCTGGAGGATGCCAGGAAGATCGCCCCCAACGCCAAGACGTACCTCGATTACCGCCACCTGCTCGACGACAAGTCCATCGACGCCGTACTCATCGCTACGCCGCAGCACCTCCACTCGGAACATTTCTGCGCGGCCCTGGACGCCGGCAAGCACGTCTACCAGGAAAAGACCATGGCGTTCACGGTGGCACACGCCAGGAAGATGCGCGAGGCGTACCGGCGCGCGGGCAAGCGCGTGGTGCAGATCGGGCATCAAGCGTGCTCCTCCGGACAGGTGCAGGACGCCGTGAATTTTCTCAACGGCGGCCGGTTGGGCAAGATCACCGCTATCCACGCGCACATGTTCCGCAACACGCCGCACGGAAAGCCGCAGTGGTCCCGCCCCGTGTACCCGGACATGACGCCGGAGAGCGTCATCTGGAAGTCCTTTTTGGGCGAAGCGCCCCCGCGCGAGTTCGACGCCAACCGCTACGTCAACTGGCGCTTCTTCTGGGATTACTCCGGCGGCAACGTGTACGAGAACATGTGCCACCAGCTTTCGTTCTGGTACAAGGTGCTGGGGCTGAAGATTCCCGCGGCGGTCACCATGGTGGGCGGCGTCTACGTATGGAAGGACGGGCGCGAGGTTCCCGACACCATGGACGTGACCATGGAGCACGCCGAGGAGATGTTGTTTAGCTGGTCCTCCGGGTTCGGCAACAACCACCTGGGTACGGGAGAAGAGGTGCTGGGCACCGATGGCACGATTTCACGAAGCCAGCAGATCCGCTTTTCGCCGCAAAAGGTGAACCGGCCGGACGGCGCCGAGATGATCGGCCCCACGCGCACCGCGCCCAACGCCCACATGGCCAACTTCCTCGATTGCGTCCGCACCGGCAAGGAACCCAACTGCCCCTTCGACGTGGGCTTTCGCGTCTCCATCGCCTGCCGCATGGCGGTGGAAAGCTACCGGCAGCAGCGCACCGTGCGCTGGGATCCCGTAAGAGAAGAAATCGTGTGAGGCTGCTGCTGGCGGCCCTGGTTGCGGTCAACGGCTACCGCGCGGCCACCCAGTCCATCACTACCGACGAGGCCTTCGCCTACAACCTGTACGTCGCCAACCCGCTGCCCGAAGTGGTGAAAATCTTCGACGCTTCGCACCACGTACTGCAAACGCTGCTGGTCCGCGCGAGCGTGGCGGCGCTGGGGCTTTCGGAATTTTCCGTCAGGCTGCCTACCGTGCTCGGGGGCGCTCTGTTCTTCTTCGCCGTGTACCGGTTGTGCCGCCGCCTGTTCGGCCGCGGATGGATGTTTCGCGCGGCGGTGGCCAGCGTCGCACTAAATCCGTTCGTGCTCGACTTTCTCTCCGCCGCGCGCGGTTACGGTCTGGCGCTCGGCTTCTGGGCCTGGGCGCTCGACGGCATGGCGGCGGCGCTCGAAAAGCCCGCCGAAGCCCGCATGGCGCGGATCGGCGTGGCGCTCGGACTGGCGGTGGCGGCGAACCTCACTTTCCTGATACCGGTGGCGGCGTTCGCGCTGGTGTTCCTGCTGATGATCCGGCGCCGTCCACTGGCGCTCGCCCTTCCCGCCCTGCTCGCCGCCGCGGTCTTCCTCGCGGTTCCGCTGAGCTACGCGGAACGGTCGAAGTTCTACTACGGGACCGCGAGTTTGTGGCAGTCGCTGGCGGGCCTGGCCGAGTTCGCCTTTCGCTTCTATGGGCCGGACCCGGCGGACGCCAACTTCTATTTCGGTCCCTTCATGGCGCGCGCGGTGGTCTTCTTCGAGGCGCTCGCACCGGCCATCCTGCTGGGCGCCGCGCTCGGGATGCGCCGCGACCGCATGCTGATGCTGTTCGGCGGCGGCGCGCTGCTCACGCTGGCGGCGCTGGTGGCCGCGCATTACACCGCCGGCATGCCATATCCGGAAGGCCGCACGGGCATCTACTGGATGCCGCTCATCACGCTCCTCGGGTTCGTCTTGGCGCGCCGGATGCCGGCGGGATTCCGCGCCGCGGGGACCACGCTCGGGCTTCTGGCGGCCGTACATTTCGCGCTCGAATTCAACGTGAACTACTACGCCGAGTGGCGCTTCGCCGCGGGAGCGCGGCGCATCGCGCGGGAGATCCGCGCGCGCGACACCGGCCCCGTGCGGATTGTTTCCAGCATGGAACTGGAACCGCCGCTGAACTTCTACCGGCAGATGTGGGGTGTGCACTGGCAGCAGATCGACCGGCGTCCGGTGACGGATCCCGGCGACTACCGCGTGTTCGTCTCCCACGACCGCCGCCTGGCCGAACAGATGCCCGTTACCGTGCTGTATCATCATCCGCTTTCGCGCGCTCTTCTGGCGAAATGATGATACCTTTCGGGTGATGCCTCGAATCCACCGCGTTCTGCTCAGCGTGACCGACAAGACCGGGCTTGCCGATTTTGCCCGCGGCCTGCACCAGCTTGGCGCCGAACTCATCTCCACCGGAGGCACCGCCCGGCTGCTTCGCGAGTCCGGCATCCCGGTGAAAGACGTTTCCGAAGTGACCGGCTTTCCCGAAATGCTCGACGGCCGCGTCAAGACCATGCACCCGAAGATCACCGGCGCCATCCTGGCCGTGCGCGGGAAGGCCGATCACATGGCGGCGCTAGCCGCGCACGGGATCGAGCCGATCGACATGGTGGTGGTCAACCTGTACCAGTTCGAAAAGGTCGCGGCCAAGCCCGATGCGGAGCTTTCCGAGCTGATCGAGAACATCGACATCGGCGGCCCCACCATGATCCGCTCCGCCGCCAAGAACTGGCAGGATGTCGCGGTGGTGGTCTCGCCCGCCGATTACGGCGCGATCGTCGAGGAACTGCGCGGCGGCGAACTCTCGCGCGAGACCATGTGGAAGCTGGCCCAAAAGGCCTTCCGCACCACGGCCGATTACGACCGCGCCATCAGCGCGCGGCTGGCCACCGTGGGGGCGCCACCCTCCCCGTTGCCTTCCCTGCTGGATATCCGCGCGGGAAAACTGGCGGACCTGCGCTATGGCGAAAACCCGCACCAATCCGCGGCGCTCTACGGAACACCGGGCGTGGGTGTGGCCGGTGGCGAGCAACTGCACGGCAAGGAACTCTCCTATAACAACCTGGTGGACCTGGACGCCGCCTGGCAGTTAGGGTGCGAGTTCGCCTCCCCGGCCGCCGCCATCATCAAGCACACCAACCCGTGCGGCTGCGCCGAGGACGCCTCGCTCGCCGAGGCCTACCGCCGCGCCTTCGCCTGCGATCCCGTCTCGGCCTTCGGCGGCGTGATCGGCTTCAACCGCGCGGTGGACGGCGAGACCGCCGCCGAGATCGCCAAGACCTTCATCGAGGCCATCGCCGCGCCCGGCTTCTCCGAGGATGCGCTCGCCATTCTGCGCGTCAAGAAGAACCTGCGGCTGGTGAAGGTGAACGCCGAAGCCCCCGGTCTGGTGATCAAGACCATCGCGGGCGGCTATCTCGCGCAGACTCCCGACACCGCCGGCTTCGACCGCGCCGCCACCGAGGTGAAGACCCGCCGCGCGCCCACCGGGGAAGAATGGGCCGCGCTCGAATTCGCCTGGAAAGTGGTGAAGCACGTCAAGTCCAACGCCATCGTGTTCGCACGTGCGGGGCAAACCGCGGGCGTGGGCGCCGGCCAGATGAGCCGCGTGGATTCGGTGAAGATCGCCGCCATGAAAGCCGTGCTGCCGCTGGCCGGAACCGTGGTGGGCTCCGACGCCTTTTTCCCCTTCCCCGACGGCGTCGAGGAAGCCGCGCGCCACGGCGCCACCGCCATCATTCAGCCCGGCGGCTCGGTGCGCGACAAGGAAGTGATCGAAACAGCCGACCGTCTCGGCCTGGCGATGGTTTTCACCGGCGTCCGGCACTTCCGCCACTGACCGCGGCGTGGTTACGGCATCGCCGGAGTCATCACCACGCCATCCAGCGTGATGCCGTTGGCACCGCGCTGGAACCCGGCCCGGCGCTGCCCACCGCGGCCGCCGCGCAAGATGATGAGGTTCACGAAGTTGCCCGAGACCACGTACTTGCCGGCCTCGAAGTTCGCCGCCGGCGTTTGCGCTCCGCGGGGCGCCCAGAAGTGCTCAAACGTGCCGTCGGGACGGAAATCCCAGGTGTGCAGCATGCCGCCTTGCAGGGCGTAAAAGCGGCCGGCGAAATCGCTCTGCGAGGTCTCCGGCTTGCTGTCCCATACCTGCGAACTCTGCGCCGCGGGGGGCGGCGCCGGTTGCTCCTTCTTCTCCTCGCCAGGCGTGGCGCCGGGGTATACCGATACTTTCGGCAGCCCCGTATCTTCCTTCGGCGCTTCGCCCGGCAGCGGCGCGGCCAGCGGAGCCTTCTCCTTCTCGCGCGGTTGCGGCCTGGCGGCCGGTATCCCGTAGGCCGGCATGGTCGTCATATCATAACCCTGCCCGTAATCCATTGCGCCCATGCCGGGCGCGCCGGGCATCCTGGCCCCGCCCGCCAGCGCTTCCGCCGACCGCGCGCGGTTCTGGTCGCCTTTGGCCCGATAGTACGCCGCCAGCTTGCGCTGGATCTCGGCGGCGTGGGCCGCATCGCCCGCCCGGTGTCCCGATATCATGCGCTGCAACTCGCGCTCCGTGTCGGTCTGCGGGGACCTGGGCAGGCCGCTCACATCGAACCTCTCCACGGGCAGACGCTGCGCCGCCAGCGCGCACGCGAACACGACGCCGCACAACAGAAATCGCATAGTTGGTATTATCGCGCAGCCCGGATCACTCGGCGGTGATTTCCGCCGCGGCGGCGGGCAGCGCGGCGAGAAGAAAGACACGGAACGCACCGCGCATCGCATTTTCTTTCCACAACCATCCGGCGTAAGCTGGACACAGCATGGAACCGCGGGAAATCGCCACCCTCGGCGGCGGATGCTTCTGGTGCCTGGACGCCGTATACCGGCGCCTGCGCGGCATGATCTCGGTGGAAGCGGGCTACACGGGCGGCAGTCTGCCCCATCCCTCGTACGAACAGGTATGCACCGGCCGCACCGGCCACATCGAAGTTGTGCGGCTCGCCTTCGACCCCGGCGCGCTCACCTACCGCGCGGTTCTGGAAGTCTTCTTCGCCATCCACGACCCAACCACGCGCGACCGCCAGGGCAACGACGCCGGCGAGCAGTACCGCTCCGTCATCTTCCATCACTCAGAGCCGCAGCGCGAAACCGCCGAACAGATCATCCGCGAGCTACAGCCCGGGTTCCGCGACCCCATCGTGACGGAAGTGCGCCCGGCCGGGCCGTTCTATCCCGCCGAGGATTACCACCAGAATTACTTCGAGCGCAATCCCAACGCGGGCTATTGCGCCTGGGTGGTGGCGCCCAAGGTGCGCAAGTTCCGCGAGAAGTTCGCCGCCATGCTGAAGTGACCTATCTCGCGATGTCCGCTTCGCCGGCCCCGGCCGCGCGCACCAACGCCTCGGGCGCGATCATGATTTGCATCCCGCGCATCCCCGCGCTGATCGAAATGACCGGCCACAGCCGCGCGCTGCTATCGAGATAGACGGGGTACGATTTCTTCGTGCCGATGGGGGAAACGCCGCCGCGGATGTAGCCGGTCAGCTCCTGGACTTCCTTCAGGCGTACCAGTTCCACCTTGCGGTTGCCGCTGGCGGCCGCCAGCGCCTTGAGGTCGAGTTCCGCGTTGCCCGGTACAATCGCCAGCAGCACCCCGGTGCGGTCGCCTCTGGCGACCAGCGTCTTGAAAACCTGCTCCGGCGGAAGCCCCAACGCCTCCGCCACGTGCGGCGCGCTGAGATCCTCCTCGTCCACCGGGTACTCGCGTAATTCGTAATCCACGCCGGCGCGGTCGAGCATGCGCGCCGCGTTGGTTTTTTTCGGCGGCTTCATGGACAGGCGAAAAGCCTATCCTACCAGCCGTGCTGGACCATGGTCTCCCGCGACACCGAAACGATCTTCGGCTCCACCAGCCTGCGGTAATCGTCCATCTTCATGTGGATCACGTCCCGGTGCGTGCCGGCGTTGAAGGCGATGCGCTCGTCGCGCAGCAGCGTGCGATCCATGTACACGGGCATGAGGTACAGGTTCCCGAACGGCGGCATCGCGCCCAGGTCGCAGTCCGGAAAGAGCTGCGCCAGCTCGCTTTCGGTGGCCAGCCGGACGTGGCTCAACCCCAGCACCGCGCGCACCTCCTGAAAATCCACCACCATGCTGGCCGGCAGCACCAGCATGGAATATCCGTTATCTCCCCACACGATCACGGTCTTGGCCACTTCCTGCGGCGGGACGTGCTCGGCGGATGCCACCTCGCGCGCCGTGTACGCCAGTTGATGGACGGTATGGGTGTAACCAACCCTGCTTTCATCCAAAAAAACGCGGAGTTTTTCGCAGATCGCCATCGTTTGCCTCCTTGGGGAAGCGCGGCCGGACGGGTAGCGCGAAAACAACACTCGGGGAACTCAGGCGGGAGATGCCGGACGACGCGGGAACCCGTGCCATAGTCGCGGTCCTCTGCGCTAATTGTACGCCCGGACCGGCGCCGCCGCGACGCCGATCCGTTCCACTTTGAAAAGCAGATCCACCTCCGTGCGGGATAGCCCCAAGGCGGCCGCGATCTGCGCTGGATCTTCGCCCTGCCTCCCCCGGCGCAACACCTGGCTGCGTATGGTCAGATTCATTCCCGGACGCGGCGCGGGGGCCGAGGCCGTCTGCTCCAGTTCCCCCGCACGCGCCTCCAGGTCCCGGACTTCCGCGGCGATCGCCGCCAGCGCGGCGTCGAACTGCCGCAGCCGGCGGTCCCGCTCGCCCCACTCCAACTTCAGCGTGACGAACAGGTAAAGGCACAGCAGCAGCGCCATCGTAATCAGAATGAGCAGCGCGAGTTCCATGGCGTTATCTCAGGTTGCGCAGCCGCTCCAGCCGGCTGGCAATCTCTTTGATGCGCACCCCGTAGTTCCCTTCCACCACCACCACTTCCCCGCGCGCGATCACGCAGTTGTTGACGATCACCTGCACGGGTTCCGTGATGGCGCGATTCAGCTCCACCAGCGACCCGGTGGTCAGCTTGAGCACGTCGGCCAGCGGCATTTGCGCCGAGCCGAACGACACCGTGACGGGCAGCTCGACGTCCAGCAGCACGTCCATCACGGGCGACTCCGGGGGACCGGCCAGCCTCGCCGCGTGCGGCGGCTCCGGCGCGGTCTGCGGGGCCAGCGCGTGGAAGCCGCGCGGCGCCACCGCCAGCACCGCTTCCGGGACATCCGGCCAGCGCAGCGTGACCCGATACCACGGCCCCTCGGAAGGAACCGGCTTCTCCGCTCCGCCCGAACAGGTCACTTCGCGCCCCGCCTGCGCCGACATGCCGTGCGCCAGGCTGGCCAGCGATTGGCTGAGCAGTTCCAAGTAAGTGGAACGCGCTTCCGCGGTATCCACCTGCTCCAGTCCCGCGGCGCTCAGGATGCCGCGCCCCAGCCCTTCCCACGCCGGCGGCGCCGCGCCCACCCACAACACGGCATCCGGCAATCCGTTGAACCCTTGTTCCCACCCGAGCAGATCGCCCGCAGGCGCCTCCGGCGCCGCCTCCCAGCCGATCTGGGGCGGACGCTCCGCCATGGCCGCCAGGCTCTGCCCCAGACACGATGCAAACTGGTCCAGCACCCACTCAACCGGCAAGTTCCACCTCCCCGCGGTCCGGCCATTCCTTGGCCATGTACGTGCGCAGCCGCAGAATACCCTGCGACTTCAGGTGCGAGATGCGCGATTCGTGAAGCTTCATCACCTCTCCGATCTCGCGCAGGGTGAGCTCTTCCAGGTAGTACATGCTGAGCACGGTGCGCTCCGCCTCCGGCAGCCGCCGGATGCCGCGCGCCAGCGCCCGCTCCAGTTCCGCGCGCTCCAGCCCGTGCGCGGGCGACCACTCCTCGCGCGCCGGCGCGTTCTTCAGCCGGTCGTGCCCGTCGGCGGTCTCCCCGCTGAGCGGGGAACCCAGTTCCAGGCCCTGCACCTCGCGCAGCGCGGCGTGATACTCGCCCAGGCTCACGCCCATTTCGGCCGCGATCTCCTCCTCGGTGGTGGTCCGCTTGAGCCGCCGCTCGGCGGCGGCGATGGCCGCTTCGATCTCCTTGACCTTGCGCCGGCGCTGCCGCGATGCCCAGTCCAGCTCCCGCAAGCTGTCCAGCATGGCGCCGCGGATCTTGTACTCCGCGTAGGTCTTCAGCTTCACACCCTGGGCCGGATTGTAATGATCGATGGCGGCGATCAGCCCTATGGTGCCCACCGACACCAAATCGTCGATGCTCACGCTCACCGGCAGGCGGTCGTGAATGCGGCGGGCAATCAGCCACACCTGCGGCAGGTGCGTCAGGATGAGCCGCTCGCGCTCGCCCGCACCGGGCTCCACGCCGTGCGATGCCGCGTACATATCAGGCCGCCACCGCCGCCGCGCGCGGCGCGCGGAACAGCAGCTCCACCATGCGCTCGCGCGAGGCGGGCTCCAGGTCTTCCGGGATCTGCTGGCCGGTCCCCAGGAAGGACACCGGTTTGCCGGTGCGCACCGCCAGGCTGTAGGCCGTCCCCAGGCCCAGGGTCTCATCCAGCCGCGTAAACAGCAGCTTTCCCGGACGGAAGATTTCATAACTCTCCGCCAGGCGTCTCAGATCCGCGGACTTGGTGGAAGCGGTCAAGACCAGGTGCACGTCGATCTGCGGCCGGCGCGCAAAAAAGTCCGCCAGCGGCAGCGCGTTCTCGATCTCCCGGGCCCCGTAGCCGGCCGTATCGATCACCACGAATTCCTTGCGGCGGTGTTCTTCCAGCGCCTGCGCCAGCGCGCCCGGCGTCTCCAGCGCCTGGAAACCCACGCCCAGGATGCCCGCGTAGGCGCGCAACTGCTCGGCTCCGCCCACGCGGTAGTTGTCCATCGAGAGCAATTGCGCGGGCCGCCGCGCACCCAGGCCGAAGCGCGCCGCCAGCTTTACCGCTGTGCTGGTCTTGCCCGAACCCGGAGGCCCCACCAGCGCCACCACGCGCGGCTGCGTGCCCTCCCATCCGAGCGAATCGTTCACTTGCAAGCGCCGCCCCAGTTCGCGCGCCAGCGCCTCTGCCTCCGGCCCCTCGAGGGCGTCCACGATCTCCCGCGCCAGCTCGCTTTCCACCTCCGCGGCCACCAGCCGCCCGTATACCTCGGCCAGCCCGCCGCCCGGCGTGGCCCAGCGCGGGCCGGTGAGCACGGAGCGCGAGATGGCGCGGTGCATGCCTTCCAGTTGCCGGCGCAGCTCGGCCAGCTCGCCGGCCAGCCGGTCCGCCTGCCGCGCGGGCGCGGCGGTTTCCTCCGCCGCCTGTCCCACCACCACTTCGTACTCGCCCATGTGCCGCGCCTCGTCCGGCGCCTTGCGCGATTGCAGAATGATGGCGTCCGGCCCGAGTTCCACCCGGGCCTGCTCGATGGCCGCCGCCACGTTCGCCGCGAAATAGGATTTGAGCTTCACGCTATTGGATCACTCCCAGGGAAATGGCCTTTACTCCCGCCGGCACTTCGCCGTGCGAGATAAAGAAAACGTTGGGCGCCGCAGTCTCGGTCAGTTGCCGCAGGAAATAGCGCGAGCCGCTTGAAGCCACCACCGCCACCGGCCCTTCCGGCGTGCCCGCGCACCGCGCGATGCGTTCCAGGATGTCGCGTATGGCGTGCGGCGCCAGATTCGCATGGCTGCCCTGCTCGCCGTGCTCCACCGCGGCCTCCACCGTCTGCTCGATGGCGGGGTCCAGGAAATAGGCCGGCAGTTCGCCCGCCGCGTTCAGGTACGGCTTCACCAGCGTGCGCCGCACGGCCTGCCGCACGTACTCGGTGAGCAGCACGGGATTGCGCGTCGAGGCGCCCGCCTCGCCCAGCGCCTCCAGGATGCCCGCCCCGTCGCGGATCGAAACCCGCTCCCGCAGCAGGTTCTGCAAAACCCGCTGCACGGTGGCGAGCGGCAGCAGCTTCGGCACAAGGTCCTCGACCGCTTTCGGGTTATCCTGCGCCACCCGGTCCAGGTACGCCTTGGCGTCCTGCCGCGAGAACAGCTCGTGCGCGTGCCTTCTGATCAGCTCCGCGATGTGGGTGCCCATCACGCTGACCGCGTCCACCACCGTATAACCCGCCTGCCGCGCGGCTTCCGCCTGCTCGGGGCCGATCCAAAAGGCCGGAAGCCCGAAGGCCGGGTCGCGCGCCGCCAAACCCTCCAGCGGCGCGCAGTCCGGACGCGCGGCGATCGCCAGTTCCCTGCCCTGCGGCAGTTCATAGCGGCCGATCTGGGCGCCCCGCAGCGAAACCATGTATTCCATCGCGCGCAACGAAAGGTTATCGGCGACTTTGAGCGGCGGCAATAGGTATCCAAGGTCCAGCGCAAGCTGGCGCCGTATGGCCGCGATGCGCCGCAGCAGCGGCGAGCTTTGCCCGCCTTCCACCATCCGCACCAGTCCGAGGCCGACCTCGAGCGACAGCGGCTCGACCCGCAGCAGCGCCTCCAGGTTCTCCCGCGCGGGCGCCGCCGCCTTGGCCGCCGGCGCGGGCAGCGCGGCGCGCTTCCGCATGCGCCAGGCGGCCGCTCCCAGCCCGCCGCCCAGAAACAGGAACGGCAGCTTGGGCATGCCCGGCAGCACCGCCACCAGCAGCAGGATGCCGCTGGCCAGCATCAGCGGGTGCGCGTTGGAAAAGACCTGCTTGCGGAAGTCCGCGCTCAGCCGCGCGTCCGTGCTGGTGCGGGTCACGATCAGGCCGCCCGAGATCGAGATCATCAGCGCCGGAATCACCGTCACCAGGCCGTCGCCGATGGTCAGCACCGTGTAGGTTTGGAGCGCCTGGGTCCACTCCATGCCGTGCTGGAGCACCCCGATCAGAAACCCCGCCACGATGTTGATGCCGGTGATCAGGATGGCCGCCACCGCGTCGCGCTGGGTGAAGCGCGAGGCGCCGTCCATGGCGCCGTAGAATTCCGCTTCCGCCGCCAGGCTCTTGCGCCGCTGCCGCGCCTCGGCTTCGTCGATCAGCCCTGCGTTCAAGTCCGAGTCGATGGACATCTGCTTGCCCGGCAGAGCGTCCAGGGTGAAGCGCGCGGCCACCTCCGAGATGCGCACCGCGCCGTGGTTGATCACCACGTACTGAATCGCGATCAGCACCAGGAAGATCACCGCGCCGATGATGTAGTTGCCGCCCACCACGAACGTGCCGAAGGCCTCGATCACGTTCCCCGCCGCCGCCGTGCCCGTGTCGCCGTGCAGCAGGATCAGCCGCGAGGAGGAGATGTTCAGCGCCAGCCGGAACAGCGTGGCCAGCAGCAGCGTGGTGGGGAACACGCTGAACTCCACCGGGCGGGTGATGTACATGGCGACCATCAGCACGATCACCGACATCATCATGTCGGCCACGATCAGCAGGTCCAGCAGCGCCGGCGGCAGCGGCGTGATCAGCGCCACGATGATCGCCAGCACCCCCAGCGGCACGGAGAGATCCGCCAGGTTCTCGCGGCTGATGATGGCGGAGGGGGTCATGGCGCTACCGCCTCCCCCCCATCAGCCGGAAGATGTACGCCAGAATCTCGGCCACCGCGCGGTACAGGTGCACCGGGATCTCCTGCCCCACGTCCACGCTCTTGTAAAGCGCCTGCGCCAGCGGCGGGTTCTCCACGATCGGCACCTGGTTCTCGACCGCGATCTGCCGGATGCGCAGCGCCAGCCAGTTGCGGCCCTTGGCCACCACCACCGGCGCGGCCATGCTGTCGAGGGAGTAGCGGATGGCCACCGCGTAGTGCGTGGGATTCACCACCACGGCGCTGGCGCGCGGCACCTCGCTCATCATGCGGCGGCGCGCCGCGTCGCGCTGGATGCGGCGGATGCGTCCCTTGATCTGCGGGTTGCCTTCGGTCTCCTTGACTTCGTCCCGGATCTCCTGCTTGGTCATGCGCAGGTCCTTGAGGTACCTCCGGCGCTGCCGGAACAGGTCCACCGCGCCGAAAACCATGAACCCCATGGCGGCCTTCCATAGCAGTTGCTGGAGCGATTCGGCCAGCGCGCGCGAGCCCGCCCCCACTCCCAGCAGCGGCAGGGTGGCGTAACGTTCCGCGTTTGAGCGCGCCAGCGTCCAGATCAGCGCGCCGAACACCGGGAGCATGACGGCGGCCTGAATCACCGCATGAACATTCTGGCGGCGCATGTCGCGCAGGCGCGCCAGCGGGTTCAGCCGCTTGAAATCCGGGTTGAGTTTCTTCAGGCTGAAGCCCAGGCCGGTAACCGCAAACTGCGCCGCCACGGTGGCCAGCACCACGGCCGCGCCCAGCGGGGCGAGCGGAAGGATCACAGAGCGCAGCGCGTCGGCTCCGGCCAACGCCGCCTCGCGGCCGCTGGAGGCCGTGAAGGCCCGCGCCAGGGCCGTCCGCAGGCTCTGCTGGACGGCCCGGATCCAGTCCGGACCCCAGGCCGCCGCCGCGCCGGTGAAGGCCAGGAACTGCACCGCCGCCACGAATTCCCGCGCGCCCGGATAGTTGCCTTCCTTGCGGGCCTTGTCGATGCGCCGCGGCGTGGGCTGCTCGGTCCGTTGTCCCTGGTCCGCCATGCCTCACAGTCCCGTCACCCGCGCCAGCGCGCCGAACAACTCCCGCGCGCAGCTTTCATACAGGCGCGGAAACAGCCACGCCGTCCACGCCAGCATCAACAGTCCCGCCAGCATCTTGGCCGGGAAGGCCAGGATCAGCAGTTGCAGCGAGGGTTGCAGGCGGCCCATCAGGGCCAGCCCCACGTCCACCATGAGCAGCAGCGCCACCACCGGAAACGCCAGCCGCATGCCGGTGGCCAGCGCCACCGCCCCCATGCCGCCGATCGTCTCCGCGGCGGCGCGCGTCACCGCGAACGCTCCCGGGGGATAGGTTTCCAGGCTCGCCGCCAGCGCGCCCAGCACCCGCCGCTCCAGTCCCAGCGCGAAGAACAACATCCCCCCGGCCAGTTCCGCCAGCACCAGCAGCACGGCGGATTCGTCTTCGGTCGTGGGATTGATCATGGCCGCGTAGGAGAAGCCCGCTTGAAGCCCGAGCACCTGCGCGCCCACCAGCAGCGCTTCCATCAGAAAACCGGCCACCAGGCCCACGGTCACGCCCAGCGCGGCTTCGCCGGCCACCAGCATGGCGGTCTGCGCCGGCCCGGCGGCCGCGACCCTCGGCCACTGCGGATAGAGCGCCATGGTGGCGGCCAGCGCAAATACCACCCGCGCCATGTCCGGCGCGCGCTTCAGTCCGGGCAGCGGCAGGAACGTGAACACGCCCGCCACGCGCGCCAGCACGCACAGGAACGCCATGAGCAGGTCAGCGGGCATAGCGGGTGAAATCTCCGAACAGCATGGCGGTATAGGCGGTGAGCTGTTTCAGCATCCAGGGCATGAGCAGCAGCAGGCCGCCGAGAAAAGCCGCCAGCCGGGGCGCCGCGCCGAAAGCCGCGTCCTGTATGGATGTCACGATCTGCACCAGGCTGATCACCACGCCCGCCGCAAAGCCGACCGCCAGCAGCGGCGCGGCCACCAGGAACGCCATGACCAGGGCCTGGCGAAGGATTTGCACCACCATCTCGGGAGTCATGGTCAGTAGAAGCTCTTGATCAGGCTGCCCACCACCAGGTTCCAGCCGTCCACCAGCACGAACAGCAGGATCTTGAACGGCGCCGAGACCATCACCGGCGGCAGTTGGATCATGCCCACCGAGAGGGTCACCGACGCCACCACCAGGTCGATCACCAGAAACGGCAGAAACAGGACCGCGCCAATCTGAAACCCCGCCTTCATCTCCGAAAGGATGTAGGCCGGCACCAGCACGCGCAGGTCGAGATCGGAGGGTGAACGCGGCGCGGGCGAGCGCGAAACTTCCAGGAAGAAGCGTATGTCCTTCTCGCGCGCGAACTTCAACCAGAAGCCGCGCAGCGGCCGCGCGGCTTCCTCCGCGCCCTGCTCGAGCGTCATCCGGCCGCTCTGCACCGGCAGCCAGGCTTTCTCGTACACCTCCCCGGTCACCGGCCGCATGATCAGCAGGGTCAGGAACAGCGACAGCCCCAGCAGCACCTGGTTGGAAGGCGTCGATTGCGTCCCCAGCGCCTGCCGCAGGAAGTGCAGCACGATCACGGTGCGCAGGAAGGGCGTCACCGAGACCACCGCCGCCGGCAGCAGCGTGAGCGCCGTCAGCAACAGCACGATCTGCATGGGCACGCCCAACAGCGTGCCGGGCGGGGCCGCCGCCAGCGCCGCTAGCATGGCGGCGCCTCCGGCGCTTCGAAGCTCTCAAGCACCGTGCAGCCGCCCGGCGAAAGCCCGATCAGCATCATCCTGCCATTCACCCGCACCAGCACCAGGGCATGCTGCGCGGCGAGCGGCAGCCGTTCCACGGCCTCCAGGCGGCGGCGTCCCCGCGCCGGGAGCGCCACCCCGCGCCGCCGCAGCCACCACGCGCACGCCGCAGCCAGCAGCAGCACGCCGGATACGGCGCTCAACTGGCTCATGAGTTCCATGACACTGGTTTGAAATCGGTGATCCGCACCGCCACGGTATTCTCCACCACCACCACCTCGCCGCACCCCAACTGCACGCCGGCGGCGACCACGTCCACGTTTTCTCCCGCCGAGCGCCCCAGTTCCAGAATGCTCTCCGGGCCGAGCCGCAGGATCTCCCGCACCGTCATCATGCGGCGGTCCAGTTGCACCTCGATTTCGACGGGCACGTCGCCCAGCGGCGCGATATCCGGGTCCGCCATGGCTTACCGCTTCAGGTTGATGGTTTCCTCGCTGAGCTGGTCCACCGTGGTGATCACCCGCGAGTTGGCCTGGTATCCGCGCTGGAGCATGATCAGGTTGGTGAACTCCCGCGCGATGTCCACCGTGGAGTACTCGATGGCCGCGCCTACAATCTCGCCGCGGCCGCCGGTGCCCGGAGTTCCCACCACCGGCGTCGCCGTGCGGGCGCTCAACTGAAACGCGTTGTTGCCCACCGAGAGCAAGGCTTCCGGGTTCACCACCGAGGCCAGCGCGAGTTGCCCCACCATCACCTGCGCGCCGTTGGAATATTGCGCCAGGATGCGCCCGCCGTCGCCCAGTTCCACCCGCACCAACTGCGCGGCGGGGCTGCCGTTCTGCTGGTTCGACGACACCGCCGAGGGCTGCCCGAACTGCGTCAGCCGGCCGGCGTTGGCGGCGGTGTACAGGTCCCAGGTCAGGTGCATGTCGGAGGCGCCGCTGGAGAGCCCCGTGATGTCGATGGCCACCGGCGCGCCCGCGGCCGGATCGGCGAGCCGGCCGTCGCTGCCGAACGTCAGCGTGCCGCTGGCGCCCGGCAGAGGGTACGGCGAGCCCGCCGTGCCGCCGCTCACTTCCGAGCCCGGGATGCTCACCGTGTACTGCCACACGTTGGGACCGGTCTTTTCGAACGTCACCGTCAGCACGTGCGCGCCGCCGAGCGAGTCGAACACCTCGACCGGCGTCGAGAAGGCCGAAGCCGCGCCCGCCTCCACGCGCGCGTCCAGGTTCAGGTTCAGGTTGAAGGACGTGGTCGGCTTGGGGGCCTGAAGACTGCCCTTGGGCAGGACCACGTCGCCGATCGGGCCGCTGGTGTTCACCACGCCCGTGATCGGGTCGGTCGAGGTCCAGCCCTGCACCCGTTCCCCGGTGGCGGTGATCAGGTTGCCCGCGGAGTCCAGCTTGAAGCTGCCTGCGCGGGTGTAGAGCGTGTTGCCCTGGATGTTCCGGACGATGAAGAAGCCGTCGCCCTGTATGGCGGCGTCCAGCGGGCCGCCGCTCGACTGTATGGCCCCCTGCGAGAACTGGCGTATGGTGATCGGCTGGCCGGTGCCCATGCCCACCTGCGTCTCCCCGCCTCCGATGCGCATGGACTGCGACACCAGATCGCGGAAGTAATACGTGCTGGCCTTGTAACCCGGGGTGTTGGCGTTGGCCAGGTTGTTGCCCACCACGTCCACCGCCGTGGCATGCGCGTTCAGCGCGGATAGCGCGCTCGAAAACGATGTGAACATTTATTCTCCTCCCTGTTGCGGCGGGGCGCTCAGCAACTCCCGCATCTTCCCTATGTCTTCGCGAATGCTGATCATCTGCTCCAGCTCGCTGAACTGCGCCAGTTGCGCCACGAACTCCGCGCCGTCGGCGGGGTCGAGCGGGTTCTGGTTCTTGATCTGGGCCACCAGCAGTTTCAGGAACATTTCTTTGCTGGGAGGCGTGGACCGGGGGGCCAGCGCCTCCTGGGCCGCCGACATCAGATCAACTCTCATCGCCTGTGCTCCTTTCCAGTTCCTCCAGCCACTGAGGCCGGTCCTGCCGGCCGCGGCGCTCCTGCTGCTGCGGCGGAGCGCCGCCGCCCCGGCCATGGCCGCCCGGGTCCGGACGGGACTCGGCCGGATGCCAGGTTTCCGCAACGAACCCGCCGCCCTCGAGCCGCTCCACCAGCTCCGGCAGGCCGGTACGCAGGCTGTCGCCGAGGTTGGCGTCCGGGGTGCTCACCATCACGCGCAGCTCACCGGCGCGTTCGGCCATGCGCACCTGGACTTTTT
This sequence comes from Bryobacteraceae bacterium, assembly GCA_041946965.1. Lineage (GTDB taxonomy): Bacteria > Acidobacteriota > Terriglobia > Bryobacterales > Bryobacteraceae > JBHGBM01. Next base: position 49,666 of record JBHGBM010000016.1, on the reverse strand, counting down.
CGCCGATGGCCAGGGAAACCTGCCGCACCGGGCCGGGCTTGGGCGGCTCGGGCGCGGTCTCGATGCGTCCGGCCGGCTGCGGCGCTTCGGCGCGCCGCGGATGCTGGTGCGCGGCCGGAGCCTGCGGCGCGGGGGCCTGGGCATCGCGTTGTTTCTCGCGGCGCGCGGGTTCGGGCTTCTCCACCACGCGCGCGGCAAACGCCGCCCCGGCCCGCTGCGCACGCGGCCCGTCAGCCGCGGCCGCCGCAGGCTCCGGCGCGCGGCGACCGGTCCGGGTCCGCGCCGGCCCGGCCTCGGCCGCGGCCGCGGCACGCAATTCCGGCCCGTCATGCCACGGCGTGCGCGGCGCTTCCCCCGCGGGCAACGCCCGCTCCGGCGCGCCGCGCCGCCGCGGCTCCAGCGGCGCTTCACACTCGGCCTGCGCCTGCTCCGGCGCGCCATGCCGCCGCGGCTCCACCGGCGCTTCACACTCGGGCAACGCCTGCTCCGGCACGCCATGCCGCCGCGGCTCCAGCGGCGCTTCACTCTCGGGCTGCGCCTGCTCCGGCACGCCATGCCGCCGCGGCTCCACCGGCGCTTCACACTCGGCCTGCGCCTGCTCCGGCGCGTGATGCCGCCGCGGCTCCACCGGCGCTTCACACTCGGGCAACGCCTGCTCCGGCGCGCCATGCCGCTGCGGCTCCACCGGGATGTCATCCGTGGCCCCCGCATGTCCAGGCGCGCGGCTCGGCAACGGGTGTTGTGCTTCGGAACCGGCCCGCTCCGGCGCCGTCTCAACCGCCACCGCGACACTTGCTTCCGAGGCGCGTCCGTGAGGGAGCGGCGATTGGCATCCGTTAGCCCTCACTTCCACACGCGGAATCTGAATCGCACGCGGCTTCTGCGGCCCGGTCACGGGTGCAGCCTCGGGCGCGGCGGGCATCGTTCCCGGCGCCGGCGCTGCGATGCAAACCCAACGCTTCCGCCGCTGAACCGGCCACGGCTCCTCGGCCAGCAAAGCATCCGCCAGCTCGAGCGCCGCGGCAAACTCGGACGCCGTGCGCCCCGCCGGCCCGGCGGAGGGCGCCGGCGGCAGCGGATCGAGCATGGCCAGGGCCGGGGTCACGCGGGTCCGTCATGCAGGAAGCGCGCCAAACTCAGGTCCCCTGTTTTCAACGCCGGGGGCGCGGGAAGCGCGACACGATCTTGCCACGGCCAATAATTTGACGCGCCCGGCCGCGCCCATCCCCTTGCTTTTCAGCGCCCGCAGCGCGGCAACCCGATTGCGGACACGCCCCGCGATGGATGCCCTCACCATCTCCGCCGCGAGCGGCCTCCGGGCGCGCCTGGAATCGCTCGAGATGCTCGCCAACAACCTGGCCAACGCGGCCACGGGCGGCTACAAGGCCGACCGCGAGTTCTATAGTCTTTACGCCTCCCCGGAAGCCGCCGCCACGGGCTCGGCCACGCTTCCCGTGATCGAGCGCCACTGGACCGACTTTTCTTCCGGAACGCTCCGCTCCACCGGCAACCCCCTCGACCTGGCTCTCGCCGGCCGCGGCTTTTTCGCGGTCAACGGCCCCTCCGGCGTCCTTTACACACGCAACGGAAGTTTCCGTATCTCCCCTGCGGGACTGCTGCTCGGCCCTGAGGGCCACCCGGTGCGCGCGGCCGGCGGCGGCGCCATCACGCTCCGCCCCGGCATCCCCTTGGAAGCCGGACCGGACGGGACCGTGCGCCAGCAGGGCCAGACCCTCGGGAAGCTCGAGATCGCCGACTTCGCCGATCCCTCCGCGCTCGCCAAGCAGGGCAACACCTATTTCCGCGCTGTGGGCGTGAACCCGGCCGCGTCCACCGCCGAAGTCCGCCAGGGGCACCTGGAAGACTCCAACGTCTCCAGCGCCGAATCCGCCGTACGGCTGGTCTCGCTCATGCGCCAGTTTGAAATGTTGCAGCGCGCCATCTCGCTCGGCGGGGAGATGAACCGCAAGGCCGTGGAAGAAGTCGCCCGCCCGGGCGCTTAAACCAGGAGAAAATCATGATCCGACCCCTAACGCCAGAGTTCAAGCCGATCGCGGCCAAACGCGATACCAAGCCGCAGCCTCCGGCCGGCGGCTTCGCCAGCGCCATGCAGTCGACGCTCGGGCCCAACCTGCCCGATCAAGCCAACCCGTTCAGTCCCGCCGCGTTTGAGAACCGCATGAACGCGTGGCTGGTCAGCACCGTGCAGCAGATCAACGCCAGGGCCCTGGACGCCTACAACCAGGCCATGGCCGACTGGAAGCTGAACGACACGCGCTGCCGGCAGCTAGGCATCCCCTCGCCGCCCCAGCCGCAGCCGCCCAAGCTGGAGGCCGCCGAAGCCAAGCCCGCCGGCTGGTGGTTCCGCAACGATCTCGCCTGAGGAGCCTGCGTCATGATACGCGCACTTTACAGCGCCGCCAGCGGCATGACGGCGCAGCAGATGAACGTGGACAACATCGCCCACAACCTCGCCAACGCCAATACCGTGGGCTACAAGATGCGCCGCGCGCAGTTTCAGGATCTGCTCTACCAGAGCATGATTCAACCCGGCGCCTCGGCGGGCCAGCAGACGGTGGTGCCCACCGGCTTGCAGGTGGGCCTCGGCACCCGCGCTTCATCGAATGAAATTATTTTTTCACAAGGTGATTTCCAGTCCACCCAGAACCCGTACGACCTGGTGATCCAGGGCCGCGGGTTCTTTCAGGTGCGGCGCACCTCGGGCGAGCTGGCCTACACCCGCGCGGGCGCGTTCCATCTCGACCGCGACGGCAACCTGGTCACCGCCGACGGCGATCCGCTGGAGCCGCAGATCACCATCCCGCCTGACGCCCAAAACGTCACCATCGCGCCCGACGGCACGGTGAGCTACACCCAGCAGGGGCAGACCTCGGCGCAGCTTGCCGGGCAGATCCAACTCGCCATTTTCCAGAACCCGGCGGGGCTGAACAGCATCGGCCGCAACCTCTACATGCCGACCGACGCCTCGGGCGATCCCACGGTGGGCAATCCCGGCGGGCAGGAAGGCATCGGGACGCTGTTGCAGGGCTACATCGAGCAGTCCAACGTCAGCGTGGTGGAGGAGTTCATCAACCTGATCGTCAGCCAGCGCGCCTATGAAGCCAATTCCAAGGTGGTGAAGGCGGCCGACGAAATGTACCAGCAGATCAACAACCTGACGCGATGATGACGCTGCTTGCCATGGCCGCCTGCCTGCCGGTGGCGGAGGACCGCATCGAAGCCCGCCATTTCGGCGGCGCCTGGCCCGCCTTCGCGGCGCTGGGCGGCGCGGCGGCCGGGTTGGCCCCGGCGCCCGGCGCCCGGCGGGTGTTCCACTTCGCGGAGTTGAGCCGGCTGGCCGCCCGGCACGGTTTGAAACCTCCCGCAGGCGAGATCTGCTTCGAACGGCCCACCCGCACCCTCACCCGCGCCGCGGTGCTGGCGGCCATGCAAAGCGCATTTCCCGAGGCGCGCATCACGGTCGGCGAAATCAGCCGCTACCCGGCGCCGGAGGGCGAGCTGGTCTTTCCGCGCGAAGGCTTGCGGGACGGGCTGTGGCGCGGATGGGTGCGGTATGGCGGCAACCGCCGTTTCCTGGTCTGGGCGTGCGCGGAGGTGCGCGTTCGCGTGCGTCGCGTGGTGGCCGCCGGCCCGCTGCTTCCCGGCCGCCCGATTGAAGCCGCCCAACTGCGGGAGGAGACTGCGGAGACGGTTCCGTCATCTACGCCGTGGGTGGCCGGCGTGGAAGAGGCCATCGGACGAAAGCCGCGCCGCAGGATCGCGGCGGGCGCGCCGTTGCGGCTCGATCTGCTCGAAGCGCCGCGGCAGGTGGAACGCGGCGACCTGGTTACAGTGCGCGTCGAAAACGGCGCCGCGGTGCTGACCCTGCGGGCGTGGGCCGAATCCGCCGGCAACCGCGGCGACGCCGTACGGCTGCGCAACCCCGAATCGAACCGCCTGTTCACCGCGCGCATCGAGGGCGCGGGCCGGGCCAAGGTGTCGCGATGATTTTCGCCATCCTGTTCTTATTCCTGACCGGCGACCGCAAGGGGGAACCCGCGCCGCTCGATCTCTACGTGGCCGAGGCCGAAGCCCGCACCGCCGCGGCCGCGGCGGCCACGCCCGGCTCCCTCTGGACGCCGGCTTCGCGCTTCGCGGATCTGGCCGGCGATCTGTGCGCCTCCCAGGTGGACGACCTGGTGACCATCCTGGTGGTGGAGCGCGCCTCGGCGGAGGCCAAGGGCACGGTGAAGACCGGCCGCCAGTCGGAGGCGCAGAGCGGCATCTCCGCGCTGGGCGGGCTCACCCGCGCCGCCGGACCGCTGGCCAACCTGGCGGGACTGTCCACGGCCGCCAAGCTCGATGGCGAGGGCGCCACCTCGCGCGAGACCGCCATGAGCACGACGCTCTCCGCGCGGGTCACGCGCGTGCTGCCCAACGGGTACCTGGTGATCGAGGGCTCCAAGGACGTGCAGGTCAACCACGAACGCCAGATGGTGACGGTGCGCGGCGTGGCGCGTCCGGCGGACCTGACTCCGGGCAACACGGTGCGCTCGGACCGGCTGGCGCAGATCGAAGTGCGCATCAACGGCAAAGGCGTGGTCAACGACGCCGTGCGCCGCCCCATGTTTCTCTACCGGTTGCTGCTCGGGCTGCTGCCCTTCTAAGCTATGAAACCTCTCGCCCTGTTTCTGGCCGCCTGTTCGCTCACCGCCGCCGGGACGCGGTTGAAGGAGCTCGCCTCGATTGAAGGCGTGCGCGACAACCAGCTCATCGGCTACGGGCTGGTGGTGGGACTGAACGGCACCGGAGACCGCCGCCAGACGGTATTTTCGGCGCAAAGCCTGGCCAATCTGCTCCAGCGCATGGGCGTGACCGTCGCCCCCTCCGCCATACAGGTGAAGAACACCGCGGCGGTGATGGTGACGGCGACCCTGCCGCCCTACGCGCAGCCGGGCACGCGCATCGACGTGACCGCGGCGGCGGTGGGCGACGCCGCGAACCTGCAAGGCGGGTTGCTGCTGCTCACCAGCCTGCGCGGGCCGGACGGCCAGATCTACGCCGCCGCGCAGGGTCCCGTGGTCACAGGCGGTTTCGTGGCGGGCCGCGCGGGCAACAGCCAGACCGTGAACCATCCCACCGCGGGGCGCGTGCCGAACGGCGCCATCGTGGAGCGCGCCGCGCCCTCCCCGGCCATCGGCGGGCGGCTGCGGCTGCAACTCCAGCACGCCGATTTCACCACCGCCGCGCGGGTGGCCGGCGCGCTCAACAAGAAGTTCGGAGCGGTAGCGCAGCCGGAAAACGCGGCGCTGGTGGCGGTGACGGTGCCGGCCGCGTTCGCCGGCCGGCCCATCGACTTTCTGGCCGAGCTCGAAGCCGTGGAGGTGGAAGCCGACCGCGCCGCCAAGGTGGTGGTCAACGAGCGCACCGGGACCATCGTGATGGGCAAACAGGTGCGCATTTCTCCGGTGGCCGTGATGCACGGCAACCTCACCGTGGAGATCCAGACCTCCTACGCGGTGTCGCAGCCGCCGCCGCTGTCTTCGGGCAACACGGAAGTTGTGCCGAAGGTGGGGGTGGGGATCAGGGAAGAGGCGGCGCGCAACCTGGTGCTGAAGCAGGGGGCGACGGTGGAGGAGCTGGTAAGGGCGCTGGGGTCGATCGGTTCCACGCCCCGCGACGTGATCGCGATCCTGCAAAACCTCCGCGCCGCGGGCGCCCTCGAAGCCGAGCTGGAGATCATCTGATGGAGATTGCGCCCGCCGCCGCATCGCAGCCGCGGACCGATTCCGAAACCCTCAAGCTGCGCGAGGCCGCATGTCAGTTCGAGGCGCTGCTCCTCGGGCAGCTCTTGAGCGCCATGGAGCCGGAAGAAGGCGACGCGCTCCACGGCATGGCCCGGGAGCAGCTTGCGCAGGCCCTCGCGGCGCACGGTTCGCTCGGGCTGGCACGCATGCTGGAGCGCGCCATGGCCGCCAGGCGGATTCAGGCCGTCCAGGAGTGAGACGCGGCGCCGGCTTCGCCCGCGGAGGCAGCGAGCGGCAACCGCGGAGTCTCCGCGGGACGCTCCAGCCCGTCCCAGCCTTGCCGCAGAGTGGTGAGCAGCGCGAGCACCTCGGCCAGCGGCTCGTCGCGCTGGCGCACGTGCGCGTCCATCAGCCGCACTCCGATATACCCGTACAACTCGGCCAGGCGCCCGGCGAATTCCCCGCCCGCGTTGCGGTCCAGCGCCCCGCCCAGCTCCGCCATGATGTTCATGGCCCGGCTGATCTCCCGCGAGCGCGCCAGCACGTCGCCGGAGGCGAGGTGGCGGCGCGCATCGCGCACCGCGGCGGCCGCCGCTCCGTACAGGATTTTCACCAGCTCGAGCGGGCTGGCTGACATCACCTGGGCCTCCAGGTAGGCTTCGTTGGCGCCGTAGGACATGTTTTCCCGGTCTCAGTCTCTTTCGAGTTTCCGCAGCTCTTCCGCCATCCGGAGCACGTACTCCGGGGGCACCTGTTCGATGACCTCGTTGGTCTTGCGGCTCACGATGCGCAGAATCGGCCGCCGCGTTTCCCGGTCCATCTGGAAGGTGAGTTCGTTATCCTGCCCCAGCATCTCGCCGGCGTTCACGGTCCGCACCGCCTGGATCAGGTCGCGATGCCGCGCCAGTTGATGCGTGGCCACCGCGTCGGCAAAGGCCGGCCCCGGCAGCGCCGCGTTCTGCACCATTGTGATATCCATAGGCCGCTCCTTAGGTCATGCACTCTTATCGGGCGCGCGGGGAGATTCTTGAGGTAAGACATCGGCCGGTTTCCGCCGATAAGTTCTCATGCGCCTTTTCGCCATCATCCTGCTGGCCGCCTGGCTTCAGGCCGCGGAGGTCCCGGACGGGATCACCGTCACCCCCGCCGCCGTGTCATTCACCTATCTCATCGGCGGAGCGCTTCCGGCCGAGCAAAAAGTGCAGATCAAGCGCACCGGCACGGGCGCGGCGCTGGATTACACCGCGGCGGTGAGCGGCGCACCGTGGCTGATCCTCACCCCGGCTTCGGGCAAGACCGGCACAACCATGGGGGTGCGGGTGAACCCCACCTCGCTGCTGGCGGGCACCCACTCGGCCCAGGTGCAGATCACGGCCACGGGCATGACCGCGCCGGTGACGCTCACCGTGACCGTGTCGGTGAAGAACCCGCCCGCCACGGCCGCGGCCGAACCCGCCACTCTCAGCCTCAACTTCCAGACGGACCAGGCGGCGCCGGCGCCCTCCACTATCAGCGTGACCAGCAGCGGCGAGCCCATCTCCTTTACGGCGGCCGCTTCGGGGGGCGCGTGGCTGAGCGTCGCACCCAACCTGGGTATCGCGGTCGCCGGGCGGCCCGTGGAGCTCACCGTGACCCTGAACACCACGGGGCTGGTCCCCGCCAGCTATACCGGGAAGGTCACGCTCGCGTTCACCAATGCCGCCAACAAATCGCTGGTGGTTCCGGTGAGCCTCACGGTGACCCCTGGGGTGGCGGTGGTGGATTCCATCTGGCCCAATTCCGCGCCGGTGGGCTCGCTGGACACCACCATCACGCTGCGGGGGGCGCATCTGTTCCAGAACTCGGTGGTGCAGGCCGGGACCACCACCTTGACCACCACCTGGATCAGCACCGGCGTCATGCTGGCGGTGGTGCCCCGCGCGCTGCTGGCGAATCAGGGCACGCTGGCCGTGACCGTGACCAATGCGCAGCAGACGGCTTCGCAGCCCGTCACTTTCACCGTGACCCCGCCGGGACCGCGCATCGAGGCGGTCATGAACGCCGCCAGTTTCGCCAAACCCGCCACGCCGGTAATCGCACCCGGGGAAATCATTTCGATCTTCGGATCGGGCTTGGGGCCCTCCACATTGCTGCCCGCAACGGTCTCCAATGGCGCTTATCCCACCACTCTCGGTTCGCCCGCCACCACGGTGGAATTCGAGTTGACCGCGAACACCTGGACCGCCGCGCCGCTGATCTTCGTGCAGGCCAACCAGATCAACGCCGTGGCGCCCATGGCCATGACCGCGGCCACGGGACTGCGGATGCGGGTGACGTATAACGGTATCGCCTCCACCCCGCTGACCTTCGACGCGGTGGATGCCGATCCCGGCCTGTTCACCACCGATTCCTCGGGGCGGGGCCAGGCGGCGGTGCTGAACTACAACGAAACCACCAAGGTCTACAGCCTCAACTCGGCGGCGAATCCCGCCCCCAAGGGAACCATCGTCTGCCTGTACATGACCGGCGGCGGCATCTTCAACCCGGCGGTTCAGGACGGGCGCGTGATTTCCACCACCGGCGCCGCGCCGCAACTGGCGGTGACGCCGTCGGTGAGCATCGCCGGCGAGGGCGCCTCGGTGCAGGCGGCCGCGGCGGTGCCGGGGTCGGTCGGCGGTCTGGTTCAGGTCAATGTCAGCGTACCTACCACGGTGGCGGCAGGCAAGAACCTCCCGGTGGTGGTCACGGTCTCGGGACGCAGCAGCCCGGCCACTGCGACCATTGCGGTGAAGTAGCGCAACTTGCCCGCACGCAACGGGTTATACTGTGGTACCCATGCGTGCGAAGCAGCTCTGTTGGTCCTTGATTCTGCTGGCCTTGCCCGCGCTTGCCGCCACCTTCGGCACGGTCGTGGCACGGCCCGAAGGTTTTGCCGATCTCGTCCTTGACGAATCCCGCAGGCGGCTCTATCTGGTCAACACCACCATGAGCCAGATAGATGTCTATAATACCGCCACGAATCCGCCGAGCCGGGGCACCCCCATACGGGTGGGGGCGCAGCCGATCTCACTGGCGATGTCCCGGGATTCGCGCCTGCTTTATGTCACCTGTTACTACGACTCGGTCCTGGACGTGATCGACTTGGACCGGTCCACCGTGGTGCAGCGCGTGCCGCTGGCGGCCAAGCCGGAGGGCGTCGCCGTAGGCGCGGACGGCAGGGTGGTAATAGGAACCATCGGAACAGGCACCGGGCAAGCTTCGCTCATCATCTTCGACCCCAGCGCGAGCTCGACGAACAACCTGACGAGCGTCGTCATCACACCGCCCGCCACACCCGCCCCGCTGCTGCCTCCCCCGAGCGGCCGCACGTTCCTGTCCGCCAACGGGCGCCTCATGGCCACCCGGGACGGCCGGCGCATTGTCGGGGTGAACAACGCCAGCAACAACCGCACCCGCACGGTCTTTGTTTACGACACCGCCAGCGGTACGGTGCTGCTGAGCCGCAGCGTGCCTAACGCCTCCACGGTGCTTTCCATTTCGCCGGACGGCCGCAAGTTCATGGCCGGCCCCACCCTGTTCGACATGAACACCCTCTCGGTTCTGGCGCAGCAGAACACGGCCAACTCCCCGTTCGTTTTCCCGACCGGGACGGCTAGCAATTTCAACCTCCAGCAGAATCAGGGCGGCAGCGTGTTCTCGCCGGACGGCGCGAACCTGTACTCGGCCTTCAACGTGGCGCCGGTACAGACCCCTCCGGCGCGCGCCAACGTCAGCCGCCTGCTGCTGAACGATCCCGATAACCTGTTGATCCGGTTCGGCCTGCAATTGACCGAGAACCTTGCCGGCAAGATGGTGATCACCTCGGACGGCGGCACCATCTATGCCCTTTCCGAATCCGGTTTCATGGTGCTTCCCATCGGGCGCGCCTTCGACAGCCCCATCGCCATACCCGAGACCAACGTGCTGCTGCTGGTCAATGACCAGTGCGGCGTCAACGCCGAGCAGAAGAAGGCTCAGATCGAGGTGCGGGACGTGGGCGGCGGGGCGCGCATGACCGTCACGGCCAGCCTGCTGCAACTACCCACATCGGGACCCGTGGGGCTGGGCGGCGCGGGCGGCGCCGGCGGCGGAGGCACGGCGGGCAATATCGTCATCCTGGTGCCCCCGGTGGTCCCGGGGGCCGACGGGCGTGCGGCTAACGTGCCAGCCTCCATGGGCAACGTCGGAAACACCCAGGCGGCGGTCATTCAAACGTCGCCGCAACTCAAGGTAGATCAACTGCGTAACAGCGCAACTATAACGTTTAACTTTAATTCTCTGGCGGCCCGCGCCCTGGGCACTGTGGCGCCCCACGATTTCCTGCTGCAATCGGCGGAAGCCATCAATATCCCCCCGGTGGTCCGAGTCTATCAGAACAACCGGAACTCCGAGGCCAAGGGCACCATCATCCCGGTATCCATAGGGATTTCGAACAGCGAAGGGCTGGTCGATATGGTTACGGATACCGGCCGGCAGCGGCTGTACATAGCCAATTCGGGCCAGAACCGCGTGGAAGTATTTGACATGCGGCAGCAGAAGTTCCTGAGCCCCGTGAAAGTCGGACAGTTGCCGCGCTCCCTGGCCCTGGATGGTGACGGGCAAACGCTGTATGTCGCCAACAGCGGCGGCGAGAGCATCAGCATCGTGGACCTCACGAAATTGCAGGAGACGGGGCGAATCGCTTTCCCGCCCATCCCCTTTAATGCCTCCTATTCACTGGTGACCCCGTCGGTGATCGCCTATAGTGTGCGGGGGCTTCAGGTCATGATGTCGGACGGCAGCCTGTGGAAAGTAGTGGGGAACCAGGCGATCCCGCGCATGATCGTGAACCACCCGGTTCTGGGCAACATGCGCACCCTGCCCGGGCCGCACCGCACCATTGCGGCCACACCGGAAGGCAATTATGTGCTCTTCCTTGCGGGCAACGGCATGGGTTACCTGTACGACGCGCGGGTGGACGACTTCGTGCGCGGAACGCAGGTGGTTTCCACGCCGATTCAGGGTTATTTCGGCCCCATTGGCGCGGGCCCCAACGGCAGCTATTACCTGGTGAACGGCGCGCTGCTGAATTCTTCCCTGACAACTATCGCAACGGCTCCGCAGTACACTTACAACCCGGGCAGCTCGACTCCGGTTTCTTCGGACCCGAGCGTGGGCCCTCTTCCCGGGCTGCCGTCGGGCAATCTACCGTCCCGGGGCGGTCCGGTGACACTGTCGCGGCCGGTGGCGGCGGTGGCGGCCGCGGGAGCGCGGAGTTTCGTGCGATTCTCCGGTCCCATCCGCACCAGCCAGAACCAGCTTGCGGCGGATGCCGGAGTGGTGGAGCTGGTGGATGCCACCAACGGCCGCACCATCGCCAGCGTAAACGCGCTGGAGACGCCGCTCGCCGCGCAAGTTGGAAACCAGCGGGTCAACACGAACGGCCGCACCATCGCGGTGGATGCCGCCGGCACAACGGCGTACGTGCTGACCACGAGCGGCCTGAGCATTTTGCCGCTCGAGACCGTCGCCGCCCGCGATCTTCCCGCCGTGAACCGGAACGGAGTGGTCAGCACCGCCAGTTACCTGACCTCCGTGGCTACCGGCGGCCTGATCTCCATCTTCGGACGCAACCTGGGCACGGCGGAGTCGGCCACGATGCCCTACCCCACGCTGCTTGGCGGCGTATGCGTCACGCTGAGTAATACGCCGCTGCCGCTGATCCTCACCTCACCCACGCAGATCAACGCGCAGTTGCCCCCCAACATGAATGCAGGCAACTACCAGATGGTAATCCGCTCCATCGACAAGCAGGTGGGGTCCACGGCTACCGCGGTCCGGGTGTCGAAGTACGCCCCGGCGGTGTTCGTGAACGACGGCGTCGCCGCCATCTTCCATCCCGATGGCAGTCCGGTCACCCCGGACCACCCGGCCCATCGCGACGAGAAGCTCGTAATCTACGCCACCGGACTCGGCCCCACCAAGGGCGGCCGGGTCACGGCGGGCGCGCCGGCGCCCTCCAATCCTCTGGCCGTAACCGAGAAGGTGCAGGTGTTTTTCGGGAATCCCGGTTACAGGGAAGCCGAGCAGATCGTGGAGTGGAGCGGCCTGACGCCCGGCTATGTCGGGCTGTACCAGATCAATATCCGGGTTCCCGGCGCCCACATCAAGGGCAAGGCCCTCCCCGTGCAGATCCGCATCGGAGGCGTCAACAGCCCCTCCACGGGCCCGGCCGTTCCCGTGGTGGCGGTGGAATAATACTCCAAAACGGCGGAAGTCCGGTTTTCGGGTTGGTGATAAACTGAACTCGATCATGAGACTCCTGGCCGCTGTGATATTGGTCCTTTCGTTCGTCGCGTGCAGCCGCGACCCGAACGTGGTCAAGAGGCGCTACCTCGAAAACGGAAACAAGTACTTCAGCCGGGGCAAGTACAAGGAAGCGTCCATCATGTACCGCAACGCCTTGCAGAAGGACATGCGGTTCGGGGAAGCGCATTACCGGCTGGGCCTCTCCGAGTTGAAGCTGGCGCGCCTGCCTTCGGCGGTCTCTTCGCTGCGCCGCGCGGTGGAACTCATGAAGCCGGACCGCGAGGAGCATTGGGACGCCTCCATCAGGCTGGCGGAGATCTACCTCGGCGCGACCCGCGACAAGCAGTTCCTGGAGGAAGCGGAGGGCATCACCAAGCGATTGCTCCAGCGCGACCCGAATTCCTACGACGGACACCGCCTCTCCGGCGATGTCGCTTTCGTGCAGGCGCAGCAGAAATTCTCCACCGCCGAAAACGATCCCGCCAGGGCGCTGCTGGGCGGCGCCATCGCCGAGTACCGCCGCGCCGACGCGCTCAAGCCCAACCAGCCGAACCTGCGCATGGCGCTGGCGCGCGCACTGGCCCTCGACCGGCAGTTCGCCGAGGCCGAGAAGATCTATAGGGACGTCATCTCCAAGGACAACAGCCTGGCAGTGGCGTACACCGAGCTTTACCAGCTTTACCTGTACCAGAACAAGTTGAACGAAGCGGAGCAGGTGCTGAAGGACGCCATCGCGGTGAATCCAAAACGCTACGGAATGATGGCGCTGTTGGCTTCGCACTATTACGGCACGCGGCGTACCGCGGACATGGTCGCCGTGCTCCAGCGGCTGAAGTCGAATGCCAAAGAGTTTCCGCAGGCCTACACCATGGCGGGCGACTTCTATCTGCGGATCGGCGACGGCGAGGAAGCCATCCGGCAGTACCGGGAAGGCATTGCCAAGGATGATGCCCGCAGGCTGGAATACCAGAAGCGCATCATTGAAGTCCTCATGCGGCAGGGGAAAAAGGAGGAAGCCGCAAGGCTGAATGCCGAGATCCTGAAGGAACGCCCCAAGGATAGCGATGCACGGGGCCTGGAAGCTTCCCTGTTGCTCGACCGGGGCGACGTTTCCCGCGCCATCGCGGAGTTGCAGGGCGTGGTCAACCAGGCGCCGGAGAATTTCGTGGCGCGCTTCAACCTGGGCCGCGCGCACATGGCCCGCGGGGAGTTCGAACAGGCCCGCCAGCAATACACCCGCGCCATCGAACTGCGGCCGGATTACATTCTGGCGCGGCTGGCGCTGGCCCAGCTTCAGGTCGCTCGCGGAGAGTTCGAAGGCGCCTTGAAATCCGTGGCGGAAATCCTGAAGATCGACACGAACAATACCCATGCGCGTCTGATTGAATCGGCGGCGCTGATCGGGATGCGGCGTTTCGCGGATTCGCGGCAGGTGATCCAGGGCATGCTGGCCGGAACACCCTCGTCTCCGGACGTGATGTTCCAGCTTGGTGTTTTGAACCTGGCGGAAAACAAATACAAGGAGGCCGAGGACGCGTTCCGCCGCGCCTACCAGTTGAACCCGGCCAACTCGCGCGGGCTGATGGGCGTGGTGGAGACCTACATGGCCCAGAACAAGACCGACGAGGCCTTGCAGATCCTGCACGTGGAGGCCGCGCGCTCGCCGGGCCGCAGCGAGCTGCACCTGGCGCTCGGCAACACCGCCGCGCGCGCCGGCAAGTATGACATGGCGCTCTCCGAGTTTCAGACCGTGCTGAACGGCACGGATCAGAAATCCCGGACCGCCGCCGATCTTCATTTGCGCATCGGCGAAGTGCATCGCCGCAAGGGTGATATGAACGCCAGCATCGCGTCGCTCCAGAAGGCGCGCGAGCTGTGGCCGGAGAACCCCACCGTGGTGAGCACGCTGGCCCTGGTGCTGGACGCGGCCGGCCGCAAGCCGGAAGCCCGCACCGCCTACGAGCAGACGCTCAAGCTGGACCCCGCCAACGCCGTGGCCATGAACAACCTGGCCTTCCTCATGGCGGACGCGGGCACCGACCTCGACCAGGCTCTGACTTACGCGCAGCGCGCCAAGCAGTTGCTGCCCAACCTCCACGAGGTCTCCGACACGCTCGGATGGATCTACCTGAAGAAGAACCTGAGCGAAGACGCCATCAAGGTTTTCTCAGACCTGGTGAGCAAGGAGCCGAACCACTCGACATACCGTTACCACCTCGGAATGGCGCTGACGCAGAAGGGCGACAAGGAGCGGGCCCGCAAGGAACTCGAGCAGGCTCTGCGCAGCAATCCGCCGAAGGACGAAGCTTTCAAGATTCGCGAGCTGATGGCCAAGATCGGGTGAAAGCGCCGGCCGCTTGACGCCCGCCGCTCCCTGGCGGTCGCGGCTCGGTAATGCGCTCCAGATCCATGACGCGAAGTCATCGCGGCGGCGGGAGGAGAGGAGGCCCCGGAAGCCTTCGAGCAGGCCGCCGCAGCTTTTCGCGGCCGTCAACGGTCTGTTCCGCGCTCCGGCCATGGCGGCGTCATGGCCCCGCCCCAACTGGTGCGAAAATAGTGTATATATGCGTCTCCGGGTGCCGGGGTTCGTGCTGGCGTTATGCCTCATGGCGGCGGGCCAGACCACGCTGTCCGTGGAGCAACTGATCGCCTTCATCAAGTCATCCATCCAATTGAAGCAGGAGGACCGGCAGGTAGCGAATTTTTTGTCGCGCACCAGGCTCACCGAGCGGCTCGACGACCGCACCCTCGAGGAACTCGAAGGATACGGAGCGGGACCGCGCACCTTGGAGGCGCTGAAGAAACTGCGCGATGCCACCGCCAAGCTGCCGCCGGCGGCCTTCAAGCCGCTGGCCCCCAAGCCCTCGCCGATCCCTCCGCCTTCCGCCGAGGAGCAAGCCAAAGTCCTGGACGACATGCGCGAGAACGCGCTGAACTACGTCAGATCGCTCCCGGATTTCATCTGCACGCAGGTGACCCGGCGTTACGTGGATCCTTCCGGGCTGGAACTGTGGCACCCCACCGACACCCTCACCGCCAGGCTCAGCTATTTCGAGCAGAAGGAAGACTACAAGCTGGTGCTGATCAACAGCCGGCCCACGGAGCAATCCTGGGAGTCGGTGGGCGGCGCGACTTCCACGGGCGAGTTCGGCAGCATGCTGCGTGAGCTGTTCGAGCCTGCCAGCCGCACCCGGTTCGAGTGGTCGCGCTGGGCGACGCTGCGCGGCCGGCGCGTATACGTGTTCGCTTACCGGGTGGCGCAGCCCTTCTCGCGGTGGCGCATCAGTTATGAGAAGAGGATGGAGATCACGGCGGGCTATCACGGCGAAGTTTTTGCGGATCGCGACACCCACATGGTGACGCGCATCACGCTGGAAGCCGAGGACATTCCGCCCTCGTTCCCCGTCCAGGGCGCGCGAACCGCGCTGGATTACGACTTCACCAAGATCGCGGACCGCGAGTTCCTGCTGCCGCTGCGAGCCGAGGTCCGGATGCGCGCCGACCGGGTCCTCACCAAGAACGAAGTGGAATTCCGCATGTACCGGAAGTTCAGCGCCGAAACGCAGTTGAAATTCGACGTGGACACACCGGCGCCGCTCTCCGACGAGCAGACCAAGGAACAACCTCCAAAGTGATGCGATTGCTGCCGTTGTTGTTGTGTACCCTTTCCGCGCTGGCGCAGGATGCGGGCGGACTCCAAGGCACCGTGTCACTGGCAGTGAACGGAGACGCGCTGCATCGCGCCACGGTGCGGATTACCCAGCTTGGTCTGGCGGCGGAGACCGATGCCGAAGGGCGATACGCCATCGCGAACGTGCCTCCGGGCGTTTACACGGTGGCGGCCTCCATGCACGACCTCACGGCGGAGACGCGGCGCGTGGAGATCCGCGCGGGCCAGACCGCGGCCGTCGATTTCCAACTGCGGCTCGCGCCGATCAAGCAGCAGGTCACGGTCACGGCCAGCGGGCACGAGCAGACCGCGCTGGAACGCTTCCAGTCCGTCGCGTCGATCCAGGCGCTGGAACTCGCCGAGCGCGCCGAGACGTCCCTGGGCGAGGTGCTCGACCACCAGCCGGGGGTGGCCAAACGCAGCTTCGGCCCGGGTTCCTCGCGCCCGGTGATCCGCGGCTTCGACGGCGACCGGGTGCTCATCATGCAGGACGGCATGCCCACCGGCACGATCTCCTCCCAATCGGGAGACCACGGGGACGGCATCGACGCCGCGTCGCTCGACGCCGTGGAGGTGGTGAAGGGGCCGGCTACGCTGCTTTACGGCTCCACCGCGTTGGGGGGCGTGGTAAACGCCATAACGGGCCACCACCAGGTGCACGATCACCCGCACGCGGGCCTGCGCGGGAATTTCACCGCGATCGGCGGCTCCAACAACGGCCATGGCGGCGGCGCCGGGGGGCTGGAGTACGGCTTTGGCGACTGGCTGGTCTGGGGCGACGCAAGCGCGCAGCGCACCGGCGACTACCGGACGCCGCTGGGCGCGGTGGAGAACAGCAAGACGCGCGTGAGCAACACTTCCACCGGCGCGGGCTGGTACGGCGGCGAGCGCTTCCTCACCGGTCTTTACGGCTACGATGAAGGCCGCTACGGCGTTCCCTTCGCCGCGCAGTTGGGCGGAGAGGGAGACGAGCCGGTGGACCTGGCATTCAGCCGCCACCACGCGCGGCTCTACGGGGGTCTGGGATCCACGCGCCTCAGCCTCGCCTACACGAAGTGGCGCCACCGGGAGATCGCGGGCGGCGAAACCGGTACGATCTTCAACAACCGCCAGGTGCTCTGGCGCGGCACCTGGGATCAGCGCAAGACCGGACGGTTCGCGGGCACCTTCGGAGCTTCCGGACTGTTCCGCCGTTATCGCGCCGAAGGGGAAGAGGCGCTCTCGCCTCCCGTGGACCACAACAGCCAGGCCGTCTTCGGCATGGAAGAGATTGCGTTCGAGCGCATCCGCTTTCAGCTCGGCGGGCGCGTGGAACGCAACGCGTACTCACCGGATGGCTTGCGGGCGCGCGCCTTCACGGGGTTCTCGGGTTCGGGAGCGATCAACCTGCCTGTGTGGCGGGGCGGCGCTTTCATCGCCAACCTCACGCGCGCCTATCGCGCTCCTGCGCTCGAAGAACTGTACAACCACGGGCCGCACGTGGGCAATCTGACCTTCGAAATCGGCAATCCGGACCTGAAGAGCGAACAGAGCACGGGGTTCGAGTTCTCGCTGCGGCACCAGGCCTCGCGCGTGCGGGCCGAGGCCAGCGTATTCCGGTACGCGATCGGCAGGTTCGTGTTCCTGGCGCCGACCGGGCGTGTGCGTAGTGGTTTGCGGGAGGCGGACTACATGCAGTCGGATGCGCGCTTCATGGGCGGCGAAGCGGACCTCTCGGTCGCCCTGGCGCCGGACATCGCGCTGAACCTGGGCATGGATTACGTGAACGCGGAACTCAAGGACGGCCCGCCGCTTCCGCGTATTCCGCCGCTGCGCGGGCGCGTGGGCGTGGAGGCGCGGCGCAACGCGTGGAGCTTCAAACCCGAACTGGCGCTCGCCGGGGTGCAGGAGCGCTTGTTTCCGGGGGAAACCCGCACCGCGGGATACGCCGTGGTGAACCTGTACGGATCATACACGCGCGCGGGCCAGCACGCGGTCCAACTCTTCGCGTTGCAGGTGTTCAACGCCACGGACCGGCTCTACCGCAACCATCTCTCGTTCATCAAGGAACTGGCGCCCGAAATCGGCCGCGGCGTGCGCTTCACTTATACGATCCGGTTCTTCTAAAGCAGGTCCGGTTCGGGCTTCAATCTGCCATCCGCGCGGTCCACAGGATAGCGTTATGCACCAGGCGCCGGTAGGTGGGATGGCGGATGGTTTCGGTATCGTGCCCGAGTTGTATGTACACCACGCGGGCGTCGCGGTTCGGCCCGATGTACACCACGGGCGGATCGTTCAGCGGGTGCGTGGTTTCCATCAGCACCGTGATATCGGGCGAGTGCCACATGCCCTTGTAGACTTCGTCCACGGTGACAATGGGGCCGACGCCGCGCATCACGGGGTGCTTTGCGCCCGCCGCAGTGGGCGTACAGACGACTTCGACCCCTTCTTTGAAAGTGGACTTCTTCTGCCAGTATTTGCCGCCGGTCACTTGTTCGTAGAACCACGGCCAGGACGTGTAATCGACGATGGCGTGGTGGGTGGAGACGATACCCTTCCCCGCCTCGATGAAGGCGCGCAGCGCCGCGCTTTCCGTCTCGCCGAGGTTTTCGGCCATGTCGTGAAGCACGATGGTATCGAAGCGTTTTTCGAGCCCCGGGCGGAAAGCCTGCGCCTGCGAGGGCGCGTGGGACCAGCGTATATCGTCGTAGCCTTCGAACAGCGTGTAGAAAGAAGTGGGATAGCTGTGCCCTCCGGTCACCACCAGCACGCGGGCGGCGTCTTTTCGCGGCTCGATGTAAGCGGCAACGTGCGCCGGAAGGGTGACCGCGCCGGTGGCCGCCCACTCCGTACCGCGGGCGAATGCCGCGAGGAAGCCGGGCTGCGTCATGGAGCCCAGGTCATGGCCGAGGGTCAGGTGCGCCACACGTCCCGGGCCGAAAGGCACGGTCCACATAATCGGCTCGTCCTTGCCGGTGCCGCGGCGCCCCGGGTCGTCGAATGCCGTGGCGATCACGTGCGCATTGGGGCGCAGGTCCATCTTGTGATAGAGCTCGTCGTTGGCCAGGAAGGTGGGCGGAAGCCCTCGCGCGATGGGGTGCTCGCGATCCGTCCACTTCACCTCGAAGACATGGCGCGCGGCGTGGCCGATGTTCTCCGGCTTCCAGGTCATGCCCACTATGTCGGGGTACGCCGCCCAGCCCGTGGCGCCGGCGGGGAGCGTCCAGCGTTTCTGCATCACCTGGCCGAAGAACTCGCCGTAGCTCACCCCGTGGAGCGCAAACATGCCGCGCCCGGAGCGCAGGAATTCCTCGACGGCGCGTTCGGCCGCCGGACCCCAGCGCGGGCCGTTATAGTGCAGCACGAGCGCGTCGTATCCGGCGAGCGCCGCGGCGTTGAGGCCGCGTGTCTCCTCCAGGGCCTTTACCTCGAAACGGCCCGTCCGCTCGAGCGCCGAACGCAGGAACCCGGCCGTGTCGCGCCAGTCGTGGGACGGCAGGTCGGTCTGGCCGGTCAGCATCAGCACCCGGAGTTTGCCGCCGGCGGCCAGCGCCAGCCAGGGCAGCAGAAAAAGCGGCAGCATGCGTTTCATAGGCACAGCCCATGATAGCCGAACCGCTGCTATAGTGAGTTTCGTATGAGCCAACAGTTTCCCCTCGCTGCCATCACCGACGAGTTCTCGCCGGAAATCGAAAAGGCGATAGAGAAAATGGCCGAGCTCGGCATGACCGGGGCCGAGTTGCGCATGGTGTTCGGCAAGAACATCATCGACCTGACCGGCGAAGAGCTTGCCCGGGCGAAGAAGATCGTGTCCGATCGCGGCTTGCAGGTGATCTCGATCGCCTCGCCATTGCTCAAGGTCGTGCTGCCCGACGCGCCCGAAGTGGACGCGCGGTTCCAGCAGGACAGCTTCAACGCGCGCCACACGATCGAAGATCAGCCGCGGCTGGCCGAGCGCGCGTTCGAGATCGCGAAATTCATGGGCGCCAGGATCATCCGCGTGTTTTCCTTTTGGCGCGTGGTGGAACCCGAGAAGGTGTTCGACCGCGTGACGCGGGCGCTGGGCGAGATGGCCGAAAGGGCCGCGAAACACGACCTGATCATCGGCATCGAGAACGAGCATGCCTGCAACATCGCCACCGGCGCGGAAGCCGCGCAGGTATTGAATGCGGTGAAACATCCCAACCTGCGGCTGGTGTGGGACCCGGCCAACGCGCGCGTGGCGGGCGAGCTGCGCCCCTTCCCCGATGGATACAACCTGCTGCCCAAGGACCGCATCTATCACGTGCACGCCAAGGACGTGAAGGTGGACGGCCACAAGGCCAACTGGCTCAAGATCGGCGACGGCGATATCGACTGGAAGGGCCAGGTGGCGGCGCTCGCGGCGGACGGCTACAAAGGCTACATCAGCCTGGAGACCCACTGGCCGGGGCCGGGCGGCGACAAGTTCATGGCAAGCACCATTTGCAGCCAGGAACTGAGAACGCTGGTTAACGCATAGCCCGGCCCGGAGTCGGGTTCGTTCACGTTGCTGTTACAATGCGCCCATGGAAGCTCTCTCCCGCAGGACCTTTCTTGGGACCACCGCCATGGCCGCGCGCAACTACGCGCAGGTGCGCGGAGCCGGCGAACGCCTGCGCGTAGGAGTCATCGGGTGCGGCGGCATGGCCAACGGCCACATGCGCACGCTGCTCCGCATGAAGGAGACGGACAACGTGGAGATCGCAGCGGTGTGCGACCTCTACCGCAAGCGCCTCGACGAAGCCGCCAGGCTCACCAGCGCCAAGCCGTTCAAGGACTACCGCTCGCTGCTCGCTTCCAAGGATATCGATTACGTCGTCATCGCCACACCCGAGCACTGGCACGCGCAGATGACGCTGGACGCGCTCGAGGCGGGCAAGCACGTCTACTGCGAAAAGCCCATGACCCACACCGTGGAGGAATCCAGGAAGGTGGTGGCGAAGGTCAGGCAGACCGGGCTCAAGATGCAGGTCGGCGTGCAGGGCATGTCCGACGATTCCTACGAAACCGCCGCGAAGTACGTGAAGGACGGCGCGCTCGGAGACGTGGTGATCGCGCAGATCGATTATTCGCGCAACTACGCCGGCGAATCGTTCTGGGATTACAAGATCGACGAAGAGGCGCGCCCGGGCGAAGACCTCGATTGGAAAGCGTGGCTCGGCCCGGCGCCGAAGCGCGATTGGGACCCCTACCGCTACTTCCGCTGGCGGCTCTTCTGGGACTACTCCGGAGGCATTGCCACGGACCTGTTCATTCACCGCGTCACGCGCATCATCAAGGCGCTCAACCTCACCTTCCCCGAGCGCGCCGTGGGCACCGGCGGCACGTACCACTACAAGCAGGCGAAAGCGGAAGTGCCCGACACCTTCAACATCAGCCTGGAATACCCCGGCGGGCCGAACGTGCTGCTGGTTTCGTCGCTCGCCAACGACACTCCCGTGGAGCACGTGCTGCGCGGCCACAAAGCCACGTTGAAGTTCACCCGCACCGGATTCACCATCACGCCCCAGCGTCATTACGCGGGCGAGATGAAGGAAATCGTTCACGCCAAGAGCGGCGCGGAGGACATCCTGCTGCACCACCGCAACCTGCACAACGCCATCCGCAAGAATGAGCCGCTCAAGTGCGACAGCATGCTGGGCTTCTACTCCGTGGCAGCCTGCGAGATGGGCGTGCAGTCCTTCCGCAAGCGCAAGTACATGGCGTGGGACAGAGCCAGGCAGAGGATCGTGACAGCATGAACCGCAGGGATTTCTTCGGCCTCGCGGTGGCGTCGCAGATTGCGGACCGCATGGAGAGCCCGGCGCGCTATCTCAATCGCAAGACCGGCTCGCACCCGTTTCGCACCCAGCCGCGCGCAAAGCGGCCGCACGTTTTCCTGATCACGCTGGACATGGTGAGCCCGGACCACTGGCGCGCCGAACGCCCCATGCATCGCGAGTTGGAACTGCCCGCCATGCGGGGGCTGTTCCGCGACTCGGTGGTGTTCAACAACGCGTTCTGCGCGAGCCCGCTGTGCGCGCCCGCGCGCGCCACGCTCGCCACCGGGCGGTACACTTACATCACCGCGAACGGCGAACGCGCGCACGACGGGCATGAGACCATCCTGCGGGACTCCGACGCGATCTTCCAGGAGTATTTGAAGGCCGCCGGTTATCGCACGAAGCATGCGGGGAAGGGGCACCTCGGCACCCAGAAGTTCATGGACGCGTTCGACGAGAACGATAACGCCTGGGACCGCTGGGCGCCGCCCATCTACGACGACGAGCTGTACCTGGCGCGCCTGCGCCGCATGGGCGTGAAGCAGATCCGCTACAGGAAAGAGATCCGCGGGCTTCAGCAGGACCGCAAGACCCCCCAGGCATCGCTCGGCGGCTGGATCGACTTCCCCATCGAGGCGCAGTACACGCACTACCTGGTGGACCGCGCCATTGACAAGCTCGACGCGGCACTCACGGAAAACGCGCCGGTTTATCTGCAACTGGACATCTTCGATCCGCACCAGCCCTTCAGCATCCCCAACGGCATGGAGGCTCGCGAGCGGCACCTGCGCGGCGTGGTGGGCCTGCCCGAGAGCTACAAACAGGTTCAGGCGCGCGACTGGCGCGCGACGCCCGAGGAGCCTAAGATCTACGATTTCTACCGCCGCTCCTGGGGCCTTTACAACCCCGAGACGCTGATCGACTACCGCGTGGCGAATGCGCTTCAGATGGAGGTGATCGACCGCGCGCTGGCGAAGTTCGTGGCGGCGCTGAAACAGCGCGGCCTTTACGACGACTCGATCATCATCTTCACCGCCGACCACGGCGAGATGAACGGCCGCCGCGGAGTGGTGGACAAGGGCGTCTACCTGTTTCCGGATGTGCTGCGCGTGCCGCTGGCCGTCAAGCTGCCCGGCGCGAGGCCGCACACCGTGGATGCGCCGGTTTCGCACCTGGACATCGCGCCCACGCTGTTTGAAATCGCCGGCATCGAGCCCACGGAGCGGCTGGACGGGCGCTCGCTCATGCCCTACCTGAACGGCACGGGCACACCGGCCGACCGCGAGTTGCTGTTCGAATGCGGCTGGCACACGGGCGTGAATTTCGCCTGCGCCTTCCAGCACTGGGATCCGGCACGCGGCCACTGGCTCTATTCGTACAATCTCTCTTCCACAGTGGATGAACTCTACGACCTGAACTCGCCCGACGCCGTGAACCTGAACGACGCCAGGCTGCATCAGGAGATGGTGAGGCGTCTGGGCGCCTTCCTGGAGCGCGATCCGCGCTGGATCGGTTACTGGCACAGTTTCCGCGTGGATCACTACTCCGAGCTGCCGCGCACCCAGGGCGGCGATTACCAGATGTTCCGGCCTGTATGAAATACGCTCTGGCGCTGCTTGTTCCCCTGGCGTGCCTGGCGCAGCCCTACACGGTGCTGCTGCGCGGCGGCCACGTGATCGACCCGAAGAACGGGCTCGACGGCCCGGCCGATGTCGCCATCGCCGGCGGAAAGATCGCGCGCGTGGCGCCGGGCATCGATCCGGCGCAGGCGCGCAAGGTGATCGACGTGACCGGCCTCTACGTCACGCCGGGCATCGTCGATATTCACACGCATGTTTTCTATACCACCGGCGTTCATGGCGCGTGGGCGGGCGATAATTCGATTCCTCCGGACACGTTCAGCTTCCGCACCGGCGTCACCACCATCTGCGACGCGGGCTCCAGCGGCTGGCGCAACTTCGAGGATTTCCGGCGCACCGTGATCGACCGCGTACAGACCCGCGTGCTGGCGTTCGTGAACATTTCCGGACTGGGGATGATGCTGAATCACGTGGAGCAGACCGATTTCGATCCGGAAGCCGTGGCGCGCGTGGCGCGCAAGAACGCCGGCGTGGTTGTGGGGGTGAAGACCGCGCATTACGAAAAACCGGATTGGGGCTCCGTGGATGCCGCCATCGCCGCCGGCAAGCTGGCCAACCTGTCCATCATGGTGGACTTCGGCTTCTTTCTGCCGGAGCGCCCCTTCTGGCAGCTTGTGACGGAGAGGCTGCGTCCCGGCGATATCGCCACGCACGTGTTCCGCGGGCCGGTGCCGTGGTTTGACGGCGAGGGGCGCGTGCTCGACTACCTCCGCCGCGCCCGCGAGCGCGGCGTCCTTTTCGACACCGGCCACGGGGGCGGCAGCCTGGTGTTCCGCAATGCGGTCCCCGCCACCGCGCAGAAGTTCTATCCCGACGCCATTTCCACGGACCTGCACACCGGCAGCATGAACGCGGGCATGATGGACATGCCCACCACCATGTCGAAGTTCCTCGCCATGGGGATGCCGCTGGCCGAAGTGATCCGACGTTCCACGTGGAACCCCGCGCAAGCGATTCGTCATCCCGAACTCGGCCATCTCACTCAGGGGGCCGCGGCGGATGTCGCGGCATTCCGCCTGGCCTCGGGTGACTTCGGTTTCGCCGATGCCTCCGGCGGAAGGCTCACGGGCAAGCAGCGGCTGATGTGCGAGCTGACGCTCAAGGACGGCAAAGTGACCTGGGATTGGAACGCGCGCGCGGCCGCCGATTATCGCGAGCTGCCGCGCGATTACGGCGTGCGCCCGGTGGAAAGTGTCGTGATGCCGCCGCGCTGAAGCCGGTTGTTATACTCGTAGTTTCCCCGTGTTCCATCAACTCGAAAAACGCATACAGGAAGTGTTCCGCGCCCAGGTGCAGCTTCGCTACGGCGTGGACGTCCCCATCACGCTGGAGCAGCCGCGGCAGAGCGAATTCGGCGACCTCGCCGTGCCGGTGGCGTTTCAGCTCGCGCGCCAGCTTCGCCAGGCGCCCAGGAAGACCGCCGCGGAACTGGTTGAGACGATTGGCTCCATCGAAGGCGTGGCGGCGATGGAGGTGGCCGGCAACGGCTACATCAACCTCCGCTTCGACCGCGCGCTGTACGGCTACATGCTGCTGCACCCGGTGGAAGAGCCGCCCGCGCCCGCCGGCGAAAAGATCGTCGTCGAGCACACCAACATCAACCCCAACAAGGCGGCGCATATCGGACACCTGCGCAACGCGACGCTGGGCGATACCTTCGTGCGCATGCTGCGCGCGCGCCGCCACAACGTCGAGGTGCAGAATTACATCGACAACACCGGCGTGCAGGTGGCCGACGTGGTGGTGGGGTTCCACTACCTGGAAAAGAAGACGCCCGCGGAAGTGCGGCGCCTGATCGAGGGCGCGCGCTTCGACTACTACTGCTGGGACCTCTACGCGCGCACCTCCGCTTACTACAAGGAGCATCCGGAATCGGCCGCCTGGCGCGCGGAGACGCTGCACGCCATCGAGGCGGGCGAGGGAGTGCAATCGGAGCTCGCGCACCTGGTGGCGGACGCCATCGTGCGCGCGCATCTCGCCACCATGCTGCGGCTGGGCGTGGAGTACGACGTGCTGCCGCGCGAGAGCGAGATCCTGCACCTGAAATTCTGGGCGCACGCTTTCGAGCTGCTCAAGCAGCGCAAGGCGATTTACTTCGAAACCGAAGGCAGGAACGCCGGCTGCTGGGTGATGCCGGCGGCGGCGTTTTCGGCGGAGTCCGAGGACAACAAGGTCATCGTGCGCTCCAACGGCACGGTCACTTACGTGGGCAAGGACATCGCTTACCAGCTCTGGAAATTCGGCCTGCTGGGCAAGGATTTCCACTACCGCCCCTTCATGACGTACGCGGACGGGCGCGTGCTGTGGGTGAGTTCGGACGAGCCGGGCGGCGCGGGCAGCGCGCCGGCGTTCGGCCGCGCGACCCAGGTGTACAACGTGATCGATACGCGGCAATCCTATCTTCAGGATGTGGTGGCGGCCGGACTGCGCGCGCTGGGTTTCAACGAGCAGGCCGAGCGCTCCGTGCATTTCTCCTACGAGATGGTGGCGCTTTCGCCGCGCTGCTGCGTGGAACTGGACATTCCGCTTTCCGAAGAGGACCGCAAGCGGCCATACGTGGAAGTTTCGGGCCGCAAGGGGCTCGGCGTGAAAGCCGATGACCTGATGGATGCGCTCATCTCGAAGGCGCTCGAAGAAGTGGCTTCCCGGCATCCCGAAGCGGCGGATGAGGAGCGCCGGGCGGTGGCGGCGCAGATCGCCATCGGCGCGCTGCGCTACTTCCTGTTGAAGTACACGCGCAATTCCGTGATCGCCTTCGATTTCCAGGAGGCGCTCAGCTTCGAGGGAGAGACCGGACCCTATGTGCAATACGCCGCCGTGCGCGCGCGCAACATCCTGCGCAAGTACGAAGAGCGCGGCGAGCAGGTTCCCGACTTCGCGAGCGAACTGGCGCGCGAAGCCCTGGCCCGTCAGCTTGCGTCAGAGGACTTCTGGCAGGTGCTGCTGGCCGCGTCGAAGGCCGAGGCCGAGGTGGAGCGGGCGGTCGCGGCGGGCGAACCCGCGCACGTGGCGAAGTACGCTTTTCAGCTCGCGCAGGCGTTCAACAACTTCTACCACCAGTACCCGATCATCCATGAACAGAATCGCGAGAAGCGCGTTTTCCTGCTCTGGATGACGGACTTCTTCCGCCGCCAGCTCGAACGCACCCTGGGCATTCTGGGAATTGAAGTTCCGCCCTACATGTGACGCCGCCGCTTGCGTGGCCCACGGCTCTCCGGCGCCGCAGCCCCGGCGACCAGCGGAGCGACCAGCGCTTCATACAGGCCGAACAGATGCTCGGCGCGATCGCGGTCTCCCGTGAATGCGGCCGGCCGGTATAACCGGTCCACCGCTTCGTCAAGCGCCCGGTGAGCTTTTCGAAGCCGCGGCGGCATGGCGTCGACATCGTAAAGGTCGGCGAACGTCGAGCCGGGAAACTGCGCGCGCGCGTCGAGAACGGCCTGGGCAAGGGAACGGATTTTCGCACGCTGTGGAGCCGTAGCTTCAGGCCAGGGGAACGGGTTATAGACAATCCCGATTGAATACCGGTACCGGCTCTCCAGCCGGCCTCCGATCTGGCGCAGCCAGGCCATGTGCATGGCGGATGTCAGGATGCCGAAGTGCCACAAGTCGGCATCGAGCAGGACGCGAACCAGGTTGCTCGGAATCGCCGGCGGTTTCAGCCAGCCTATCGGCACATAGTCGCGCCTCTCCGAACTCACTTCCGGAATGACAAGAAAGGCCCTCTTCGGCACCACGGTCACATGGAACCGCGTGGGAGTTTCGGCGAGTTCACGGGTGCCCGAGCTCTTGCTCTGCCGCCTGATCTCGCGCACGGCGGCAATCCGTTCTTTGACCGCGGGCATGGATCGTAATTCCGCGGGGGACACGCCGTCAAGATATAGAATCCAGCGGTCCAGTCCGTTAAGGAACTCCTCCGCGCCGATGAACGGATGCATGAATTTCCGGGCGTTCGGCTCTCGGCGCAAGAACTCGGTCCGCTCCGCTGCCGAGAAAATGTAGTGCCCTCCGTCGATGGGTTTTGATCCAATAACGAGCTTCGGCGCATGGCAGAGCGGCTGGCTGACCTCTCCAACCACCAGGTGCCGGTTGTGAACGTTGCCGGCGTCGAACAGGTAAGGCGTAAGTGCCGCATGTTCGCTTTCGGTCGGATCGCCCCGCACATCGCTGTAGCTGAAAAGCCGCTTTACGGCCGGCTCCATATCCCGGCGGCAAAGCCCGATGATCACGACGTGAACATGGGCCATGCCGCGGGCGTCGCTGCCCCAGGCGAATGTCCGGTGAGCGAAGCTGATCTCAAGCTCGTAACGCCCGAACAGAACGGGCCAGAGTTGCGCGACCTGTTCGCCCTGCGTGATGGAGTTGGTCGCCACAAACCCGACCCGCGCCCGGGAATGCCGCAAATAGTCCCCCGCTTTGATGAACCACGCCGTGACGTAATCCAGGGTGCCGCCGCTTCCTCCGAGTCGGGCAATGCGTCGCACCTGCTGCCGTTGCTGAGGACTTTGGTACTTGGCGCCCCCGAAAGGCGGATTTCCAAGAACATAGGAACAGGCGGCCGGCGCAATCACGCCGGACCACTCGATTTCAAGCGCATCGGCATGGTGGATGTGCGGCGACTTCTTCAGCGGGATGCGGACATAGCTCTCGCCGAACTCCAGCGAAAGCTTGTTGTTCATGATGTGATCCATCATCCACAGAGCGACTTCGGCGATGCGCGCGGGAAACTCGCCCAGCTCGATGCCATAGAACTGGTCCACATCGAGACGCGACATGTGGGACACATCGAGCGCCAGTTGCCCGTCCTGGTGGAGCGCCTTGAGCACGTCGATTTCGAGAAGCCGGAGTTCGCGGTAGGAAATGATGAGGAAGTTGCCGCAACCGCACGCCGGATCGAAGAAGCGGAGCGTCGAGAGCTTGTGGTGGAAGGCCTCGATCGCCTTGCGGCGCCCGCTGTCCCGGCGCTCGGTGAGCCGTTTGAACTCTGCGCGCAGCTCATCCAGAAACAGCGGTTGTATCACTTTGAGAATGTTCTTCTCGGTGGTATAGTGCGCTCCCTGCGACCGGCGCTCCCGCCGGTCCATGACGGACTGGAACAGGGATCCGAAGATGGCGGGCGAGATGGCGTCCCAACTGAAATCCAGGACGTCCATCAGCAGACTGCGCATCGCGGCGTCAAAAGACGGAAAGCGCAGGCGCTCCCGGAACAGGTCGCCATCCACGTAAGGAAACTGCGCCAGGTCCTCGTCAAGGTTTTGCTGGCGCTGCTTCAGCGGCGTGTTCAACACCTCAAACAACTGATTCAGCCACAATCCCGTGTCGCTGCCGTCCGGATTGGTGCGCTCGGTGATGAGCGCCGAGAATATGTCTCTGGGTTCAAAAATGCCCGTGTCGTCGGCGAACAGACAGAACACCAGCCGCACAAGAAACCGCTCCAGGTCGTGCCCTTCATAGCCGGAGGCTTTCAGGGCGTCATGGAGCTTGCCCATCATCTCGGAGGCTTCGATGTTGACCGGGTCCTGGTCGCGGAACGTCCGCTTCTGTACGCCGAGAACGAAGCTGAAATCCTCCACGTGATCCGGGAGTTCATGAAGCGGGAACCGGATTGAGGTATCGTCCTCGAGATCGTAAAGCTCAAACGTCTGGAAGTCGCTCACGAGCACGTATCGCGGAAGTTCGTGCTCCTTGAGCCCGGGAAAGTAATCGAGCGCCTGCTCCTTCGCGCGGACGAGGTTCTGGCCGGCGCTCTTCTGTTCGACAAGGAGCACGCCTTTCCAGAACAGATCGACGAAGCCCCGCCCGCTGCCGAGGCGCTTCACCGGCTCCTCGAAGCTCGCCACCCGGCGGCGCGTCACGCCGAAGACGTCGAAGAACTCGTTGTAGAAGGATTGACTCTCGCCTCGTTCGTAATGGGCATGCCGCCATTCTTCGGCGAACCGGGCCGCACGAGCCCTGATCTCGTTCCAGCTAAGGCGCATATGGGGCTTGTCGAAGTCTTACTGTACCGGATCCCGGCCCGTGATTCCAGCGCGCGAAGCTCGCATGGCATAGAATCGACCTATGCGATGCGTCGCGCTCCTCCTTGCCGCCGTCTCCGCGTGGGCGCAGCTTCCCGTGCGGCAGACGGACTTCGCGGACCCGCCCCAGGGCTGGACGAAGTGGTCGCCGCGGCCGGAAATCGCTCCGCGCGCATGGGTGGAGGCCGGCGGCGCGCTGGCGCTGGCCGGCGACAGCAATCCCGCCGTCTACGGCGGCTGGGAGTACACCGCGCGCGGCGTGATGCCGGGCCGCTGGTACCGGTTCTCCGCGCGCTACCGCGGCGTGGGATTCACCTTCGAGAACGGGCAGGTGCTGGCGCGGCTGGATTGGGCCGCGGCGTCGGGAAAGCGCGCCGGACAGCCCGATTTCGTCTACCAGGCCCGGCGCGACGGCGCCTGGACGCAAGTCACGGCGGAAGCCCCCGCCCCGCCCAACGCCGCCGCCGTGAAGATCCAGCTTTGGCTTGCCAACGCCCCGCAGGCGACCGTGTGGTGGGATGACATTACGCTGGAGGAAACGCCCGCGCCCAAGCCGCGCCCCGTCACCATCGCCAGCGTGAACTTCCGCCCGGACAAAGCCGCCGGCCCGGAAGACAGCGTGCGGCAGTTCCTCGGCGTGGTCCAGGCCAAAGTGCCCGCAACCGCCGACCTGATCCTGCTGCCGGAAGGAATTACCGTAGTGGCCACCGGCATGAAATACGCGGATGTGGCCGAGCCGGTCCCCGGGCGCACCACTTCCGCCCTGGGAGAGGTCGCGCGCCGGCGCAAGGCGTATATCGCCGCGGGCATCTATGAGCGCGAAGGCCCCGCCGTATACAACACCGCCGTGCTGCTCGACCGGTCGGGCAAGCTGGCGGGCAAGTACCGCAAGGTCTACATTCCGCGCGAGGAATTCGAAGGCGGCATCACCCCCGGCATCGACTACCCCGTGTTTCAGACCGATTTCGGCCGCGTGGGGATGATGATCTGCTACGACGTGTTCTACGCCGACCCGGCACGCGCGCTGGCGCTGGCCGGCGCGGAGATCATCCTGATGCCCATATGGGGCGGTCCCCTGCCGCTGGCAACGGCGCGGGCGCTCGAAAACCACGTATTCCTCGCCGCCTCCGGGTACGGCCACCCCACCTACATCATGAATCCGCTCGGGGAGCAGATCGCTTCGGCGCCGGAGCGCGGAACTGTGGCAATTGCCACGGTCGATCTAAATCACCGCTACGCGGACGGCTGGCTCGGATGGATGCGCGCACGCTTTTTCAAGGAGTTGCGGCTCGATATCGGCGCGCATCCGCGCTGACGTCCGGCATTCGGGACACTCGCAGCGAATTCATACAGCGAACAGAGTATTGGGTCTGCGCCCGCGGGTTTCTACAATCGGATGTGGCTTCGATGAACGGAACCCGCGTACTACTTGTCGAAAGTCACCGCGAGCTCGGCAGCGCGCTGAGGGAGGTCTTGGAGGCGCAAACCGGCGTTTTCGTGGTCGGCGAAGCCGGTTCGGGCGCGGAAGCCCTGGAACTGGCCCGGCGGCACCATCCCGACATCGCCCTGGTTGACGGGCTGGAACCCGCCGAAGCCCTGCACCGCGAGTTTCCCACAGTCGCGGTTCTGGTATTGAGCATGCACGTGGACGGACGATACGTGGCACGCGCCATTGAGGCCGGCGCTCGCGGCTACGTTCTGAAGCAAACCGTGGAACAGGACCTGGCGCCCGCGCTGGAGCGCGTGCTTGCCGGCCAGCAGTTCCTCAGCCCGGGCGTTCGCGCTCAGCGCGTCTCCACGGTATAGACCAGCGTCGCAATCCTCCACCCATCGGCTGTTTTCACGAGGCTGAATGAGTCTATGCCTCCGTGGGAGCGCTGGCCGTCGCGGTAGAAGTCGTAGGGCGCCCAGACGCTGGCAATGCGGCCCTGGATCAGCACTTTAGGGTCGCGGATGGTCTCGCGGAGCGAGTCCTTCGAGGCGGCGATCCTGGCAGCCCATTCCGGGTGAGACGATCCCCTCAAGACGCCATCGGCACGCACCGAGACCACACGGCCCTCGGGCAGCAACACGGACTGGAGCGCGGCGGCGTCGTGCGCGGCCATGGCGTCGAACAGGCGCTGAATCACGTCGAGAACCGCGCTCTCCTCGGAAGCGAACAGCGCGCACAGCAGCAGAAGGGCGGGCATATCCGCCAGACTACCGCATCCGCGAGCCTATTCGTACCGCAGGGCCACGGCGGGACGAATGCGGACGGCGCGCAGCGAGGGCAGCAGAGAAGCGGCCAGCGCGACCGCCGCCAGCGAGGCAGCCACGGCCAGGAAGACGCCGGGGTGGTTCGGTTTCACGTCGTATAGCATGGCGGCCACCAGGCGCGTCATCCAGTACGCGCCGCAAATCCCGATGGCCAGCCCGGCGGCGGCCAGCTTGATTCCCTGCATCAGCACCATGCGCAGCACGTCCGAGGACGCCGCGCCAAGCGCCACACGGATGCCGAACTCGCGCGTGCGCTGGGTGACGCTGTACGCCAGCACGCCGTAGATCCCCACGGCCGAAAGCACCAGGGCCAGGCCGGCGAAGGCCAGGGTGAGAATCATGCTGGCGCTGCGATCCAGGACCGAATCGGCGAGGCGTCTTTCCATGGTCTTCACATCGAGGAGCGGCATCTCCGCGTCGGCGCGCAGCACTTCCCGCCGCAACGCCTCGGCGATCCGCGGCTCATCGCGGAGCGTCTTCACCACCAGGTGCACGCCGCGCGGCGTGTACTGCTGGTAGGGGAAGTAGACCTGCCCGACGGGGTTGTGCTCGGCCAGGTTCCCGGTTTTCACGCTGCCCACAACGCCCACAATCGTCCAGGGCTTTTCGGTCCTGGAGTCCATGCTGCGGAGAAGACGCGCGCCGAGCTCGCCGCCCTTGGGCCAGTACCGCCGGGCGAGGAATTCGTCGATCACCGCCACGCGCGGCGCCTCCGGGCCGTCCGCCGGAGTAAAGACGCGGCCCCGCAGCAGGGGAATGCCGAGAGCCTGGAAGTAGCCTCCATCGGCGATGTTCCAGCCGGGAACCGGCGGGGTTTCGCCCGCGGCAAGCACATGCCCCTCGATGCGGATGACGCTCGCATTGTTGTTGCCGCTGAAAGGCAGGTAAGTGGTCAGACCGGCGGCCGTTACTCCCGGCAGTGTCCTCGCGCTCTCCACCACGCGCGCCAGGAGGTTGCGTGCCCGGGCGTCGTCGGTATAGCGCGAACGCGGCAGCCCGATGCGGGCGGTGGCCACGTTCCGGGCGCGGAAGCCCGGATTGACGGAAAGGATGCGCAGGAAGCTGAGCGTGAGCAGCCCGGCGCCGGTCAGCAGGACGCAGGCCAGCGCCACCTGGCTCACCACCAGCGCCGAGCGCGTCCACAGGGCCCGGCGCTCGGCGGTTCCCGCACGTTCGGTTTGCCGGAACACGTCGCTCAGGTTCCGCCGGAACAGATGAAACACGGGAACGCCGCCGCAAATCAGGCCCGTCAACAGCGCTGTGACGGCGGAGAAGGCCAGCACCTGGGCATCGAGGGCGATGGAGGCGGCGCGCGGCAACTCGCTCGCTCCCAGACGCATCAGCAGCGGCACGCCGGCGGCGCCCACCGCGAGTCCGAAGACGCCGCCTATGGCCGCCACCAGCAGGCTCTCGGTCAGTAATTGCCTGGCCAGACGCCACCGCCCCGCCCCCAGGCTGAAGCGGATGGCCAGTTCCTTCATGCGCACGTTGGAGCGCACCAGCATGAGGTTGGCCACGTTCACGCAGCCGATCAGCAGCACCAGCGCAACCGTCGCCTGCAACATCCACAGGGTGGCGCTTATCTCGCGCATCATCTCGCTCTTGAGGCCGCGGACGCGGGTGGCGAAACGCGCGTCGATAAGCAGCCGGCGAAATCGGGGAAACCGGTCCAGATTCTGCTGGTTCAGCGCGTCCACGCGCTTTTGCGCAAGCTCGAGCGAGACGCCCGGCTTCAAGCGCGCGATCATGCCCCAGTTGTTGCTGTGGCGTGCATCGTCGGACCGCTGCCTGGGGGTGATGCCGAAGGGCGTCCAGATGCGCACCTCGCGCAGGAGGGCCTCGAACGACTCGGGCATTACGCCGATGATGCGGTGCTGCACGCCGCTCAACCGGATGGTCTTGCCGAGGATGTTGCGATCCCCCGCGAACATCTCCTTCCAGAGCCCATGGCTGAGGACCGCGACGCCGGCCTTGCCCTCCACGCACTCGTCTTCGGTAAAGGTGCGGCCCAGAGCGGCTCCGGTCCGCAAGACGCGGAAGTAAGAATGCGTGACATACTCGCCCCTAATGTGCTGCGGCGCGCCCTCCAGGCCCACGTCGAAGCCAATCCCGCCGATGAGCGCGACCTCTTCGAAAACGTCCTTCAGTTCCCTCCGGTCGAAGTAGTCGGGAACGCCGTTGGCGCCGCCGCCGGAGGCTCCGACCCCGGGGTAGACGTTGTACATGGTGACCAGGCGGGCGGACTCGGGGTACGGCAGCGGCCTGAGCACCACCGGGTTGAGCACGGTGAAGATGGCGGTGTTCGCACCCAGGCACAGGGCGAGAGTGATCACCGCCGTCGCGGTGAAGCCCTTTTCACGCCACAGCAGCTTGAGCCCGAACCCGACGTCGTGAAGCATTCCGCCTCTCCGATACACATACGCTTGAGAGCGCGTTTCGGTTCGAAAGTCAGGCGCCGAACACGATATTGGCGATCACCATCTGGGGCATCGCCTGGTTCCAGCTTTCGGGCAGGTTGTCGAAGGCCAGCCGGAAGTTCTTGATCTCACCCGGCGCGAGCGAGCCCATTTTGCGGTTCACGATAGGCACGCGCTCCCGCAGGACCACCTGTCCGTAGGAGTCGTAGAAAATGCAGTTGATCTCCACCAGGTTCAATACGCGGTCGCCTTCATTGCCAATCTGGCCGACGATTTCCGTGACCGCCTGCTTGAGATAGCTCTCCTTGGCGGCCATTTCCACGTTCATGAGCCGGAGGTGCTTGACATAGGCTTTCGCCTCGCCGGTCAGCGGGGGCGGGGGCGCCGGAGGACGCCGCGATTCGCGCTCGAGGAACCAAAAGAGCGCCGCCCCCGCCACAACCGCGGCTGCGATCACGATCGCAACCGGCGGAATGGCGGCCTGCCGCTGCCGTCTTGTTGCCGACTGGTTATCTGCCACCGACCGTCATCTCCGGAATAAGAAGCGTAGGAGCAGCCGTGGAACCCCGGAATTCGAGGTCCGACCCGATGGTCTCAAGCCCCATGAGCATTTCCTTCAGGTTGCCGGCAATGGCGACCTCCGAAACCGGAAACGCCAATTCCCCGTTCCGGATCCACATCCCGGCCGCGCCCCGCGAATAGTCTCCGGTCACGATGTTAACACCGAAACCGAACAGATCGGTGACGTAAAAACCGTCCGCCACCTTCGCGATGATCGCCGCGGGCGAGGCGCCGCCGGGCTCGATAAAAAAGTTCCCGTGCCCCACGCCCGCGTTGCCGGCAACTCCCCGGGCGGCGTTACCGGTGGTCTTCAACCCCAACTTGCGCGCGGTGTAGGTGTTCAGAAGATAACTGGCGAGCACGCCTCGCTCGATCACCACCGTGCGCCGCGAGGGTACGCCTTCGTCGTCGAACGGCGTGGTGCCGAACAAACCCGGAATGGTCCCATCGTCCACCACCGTCAATTTCTCCGAGGCGACCTTTTCGCCCAGCCGCCCGGCCAGAAAGGACTCGTGGCGGTAGACGGCTCCGCCGTGCACGGCCTCGAAGATGTTTTCCAGCAGCGAACGGGCGGCGCGCGGCTCGAAGACGACCGGCGCCTTCCGGGTTTCCACCTTGCGCGCGCCGAGCCGGCGGAGCGCCCGCAGCGCGGCGGTGCGGCCGATCTCGTCAGCCGGCTCCAGGCCGGAGGCGCCGCGCGCGATGGAGAACCAGTAATCGCGCTCCATCGTTTCGCCGTCGCGCGCCACCGGGACGGCGCTGAGCGAACAATAGCTGCCGCGGTATTCACCGGCAAAGCCGCGCGAATTGGCGAAAGCATGCCGCGCCAGGTGCGAATCGAAGGAACCGCCCTCGGAGTTGGCGATGCGCGGATCGCAGGCCAGCGAGGCTTCCTCGGCACGGCGCGCGAGCGCGATCTTCTCCTGGGCCGGCAGGCGTTCCAGGTCTTCGCAGTAGAGTTGCAGGTCGCCTTCGAGCGAGCCGAGCTCGTCCGGTCCCGGCAGCCCCGCCGCGGGATCCTCGGTGGTGACCTCGGCAAGCTCGATGGCCGACCGTACCAGGCGCGCGATGCCATCATCGGAGAAGTCCGAGGTGTACGACGAGCCCGTACGGCGGCCGATCACAATGCGCAGGCCCACGCGGCGCGAGCCGGCCTCTTTCAGCGTTTCCAATTCGCGCATCCGCACCGCCGCGGTGAATTCTTCACCCTCGGCGATGGTGCACTCGGCGTCCTGCGCGCCGACGGCCAGGGCCTTTCGGACCACCTCCGCGGCGAAATCGGCTGCGCTCACCGGGTGCCTCCCACAGTCATGCGGTCAATCCTGATCGTGGGAATGCCTACCCCGACCGGCACCGACTGGCCGTCCTTCCCGCACATCCCGATGCCTTGGTCGAGCTTCAGATCGTTGCCCACCATGCTGACGTACTTAAGCGCCTCCGGGCCGTTGCCAATCAGGGTGGCGTTGCGCACCGGGCGCGTGATGCGGCCGTTTTCGATGAGATAGCTTTCCGAAGCCGAAAACACGAACTTGCCGCTGGTGATATCCACCTGCCCGCCTCCGAAATTCACGCAGTAAAGCCCGCGTGCGACCGAGCGCACAATCTCCTCCGGGGCGCTTTCGCCCGCCAGCAGGAAAGTGTTGGTCATGCGCGGGAGGGGGATGTGGGCGTAGCTCTGGCGGCGGCCGCTGCCAGTGCGTGCGGCCCCCATGATGCGGCTGGAGAGCGCATCGTGCAGGTAACCGCGCAGAACCCCGTTTTCAATCAGCACGTTGCGGCCGCTGGGATGGCCTTCGTCGTCGATATTCACCGAGCCGCGACGCCGGGCGATGGCGCCGTCATCCACTACCGTGCAAAGGGGGCTGGCCACCTGCTGCCCCACACGGCCGCTGAACGCGGAGACGCCTTTGCGGTTGAAATCGGCCTCGAGCCCGTGGCCTACGGCCTCGTGGAGGAGGATGCCGGGCCAGCCCGGACCCAGCACCACGGTCATCTCACCCGCAGGAGCATCCACGGCGTCCAGCATGACGGCCGCCTGGCGGGCGGCCTCCTCTGCGAAATGCTCTGGGGTGTGTTCCTGTTGAAAATAATCGAGTTCCACGCGCCCACCGCCTCCGGAGAACCCGCGTTGAGGCGGTCCGCCGTTCTGGCGGGCGAGCACCGCCACGGTGAGCCGCGCAAGCGGCTGCCGGTCGGCGGCCAGCACTCCCGCGCTGGTCGCCACCAGGATCTCCCGAAGGCTATCGGCGTAGCTCACCTGTACCTGGAAAACGCGGGAATCAAAGGCCCGCGCGGCGGCATCAGTGCGGCGGACCAGGGCGAGCCGTTCGGAAAATGGGGTATCGGTGGGAGCCGTGACTACGGGATACAGGTCGCGTCCTGGAATCTCGCAAAGGCCGGCCGATTCAACCGCCGCCGGTCCCGCCGCGATGTGGGCGGCCACCCGCGCGGCTTTACGGATCTTCTCCGGGTCGAGGTCGTCGGTGTAGGCGTAACCGGTGCGCTCTCCCGCCAGGACCCGTACCCCGGCGCCCATCGAGACACCCTGGGTGGCGCTCTTTACGATCCCCTCGTCCATACCTAGAGAACTGGTGGCAATATATTCAAAATACAGGTCCGAGTAATCGCCCCCGGCCGAGAGCGCCTCTGAGAGATAAGATTCCAAATCCCGCCGCGTCATTCCGAACCTCGCGGCGAATATCGATTCGGAAAAGGTCATGTTTTCAGCGTAGCATGGGCATGAAAAAAGGCCCGTTGAGGCATCATCAACGGGCCCTGCAACACGAGCTACAGCTGGGATAAGGCGCAGCGCCTCATGGGACAGGTTCCCGTCAGGCGCGTTTCGCCGTCTGCCACTATAGGGTGGGCTGGAAGGCGAAAAATATAGGGCGGGCGCAAATTCCCTCAAAACGTTAGCTCGCGGCGCGAGGTGACGTGTTTCTCCAGTTCGCGCCGGTTAAGAAAATAAGTGGATTTCGCGCGCGACTTACTGAATAGCTTAGCCGCCTGGTCGTCGTAATGGGGCGAGTCCGGGTGGTCGCTCTCCCCCAAGGGGATCACCATGTACGAGCTCGGCGGCCTGGTCAGGATCACGATTTGCGTCGATGTCTGGCCGCTGCGGCCCACCATTTCCCTGCCCACCCGGCTGAAGCCGATGGCGCGCGGCGTGGCCATGCCGGCTTCGGTCAGGCTGCCCCCTCCCACCGGCCAGGTGCGGCCGGTTCCCTGCCTTCCCACGCGGAAAAGAGTGCCGAAAACCGCTTGCGGGCCGAACTCGCCGTTGAGCCGCTCCTGGGCCTTGCGCAACGCGTCGCGGATCTGCTCGGGCGTGACCGCGGTGGGCTCGATGGCGCGGCCCGCCTGACCCAGGGCGGTCTTGAACAGGTAGAAGCCCAGCGCCGCGCGGGAATCAGCATCGCTGCGGCGGTTCCACCCGGCGAGCAGGGCGGCGAAGACGTCCCCCGGCGCCGCCTGGCGGATGGCCGCCTGCCACGTCTCGGCCTTGTACACCTGGGGCGAGAAAGCGATTTCGATGGCCTGCTCGCCGGTTACGTCCCGCGCGGCGTCGAGCAGTTCCAACATCATGGCGGCCCGCTGATGCGCGGTGACGCGCCCGGCATTGTACAGGTAAGGGCGCTCGGCCCACTTCTCCGGAACCAGCGGCGAGTCCTTCATCATGGCGAACGGCGACACGTTGCAGTTCTGCATGTACCCCTGTGGGGGATTGGCGATCTGCACCAGGTCCTCGAACGGATGGATGCCCTGCCACTCGCAGGCGCCCGTCGCGCCCGGCATAGGCCGGGAGGAATCGCAGCCCTTGGGCCGCACCGGCACCCGTCCATTACGGACGTAGTAGATATCGCCGTCCACCGTCCCCACCATGATGTTCTGCGCCATGAACTGCCGCATGGCGAGCGCCTGTTTCACTTCCGCCAGATTCCGCGCCATGGCGATGTTCCACATCGATTCCATGAGCCGGAACTCGCCCGCATAGGGGATGGCGGCGGAATACGCCTTGCCGCCCTTGCGCGCCACGATGGGGCCGTGATGGGTGGATTCGATGGCGACTTCCTGCTCCTTCATCCCGGCCGGAGTTTTCACCCGGATGACCTCTTTGCGCGTTTCGAGCGGGCGCCACTCATCGCGGAAGCGATACTTGCCACCGGCGACCTCCTCCTCGTAGATGTCGGAGGTGTCGGGGCCGCCTGTAGTCATGGCGATGGAGGTGTAGCGGCTGTGCCCCAGGCTGGGAAACGGCACCCCGAGAATGGCCGCGCCCGAATAGGCCAGCTTGCCCGCGTAGACGCGCATTTCATAGAAGCGAAACTCGCCGTACCAGCTCAGGTGCGGGTCGATCACCGCGATGGGCGCGCGCATGGCGGTGCGCGAGGGCGCCAGCAGCATCTGGTTGGAGCCGCGGTAAGGGAGCGGCTGAATGGGAATGCCTGCGGCGACCAGCTTTCCGCCGATCTCGCCCTCCGGCCATCCCCAGATGATGTAACGCCCCAGCGCGACCACCTGCCAAGGCGCGAGCTTGGGAGCCCACGCGGGCGCCTGCGCGGGATGCTCGCTCATGAACCGGGCCACCCCGCGCTGGAACGCCTCCGCGAGGCGGCGGATGTGCGCGGGCAGTTCGCCGTAACGCTGTTCGGCAATGCGCCGGTGTCCCCAGAGGCGCTGGCGGTAGTCATTCCAGAATGCGCCGGGGCCATCCACCTCGGAGAGCGTGCCTTCGGCTTTGCGGTAGTTGCGCATCATCTCTTCGAGGCGGTCTTCGGCCTGCGCGTAGCCGGAAGCGAAGGCGGCGCCTTCGGCGGTGGAGGCGAAGATGTGCGGCACGCCGAATTCGTCCCGGAGAATGCGGACTTTTTCAGCGAACACTGGAAGGACGAGGACGAACAGCAGGATCAGTCTCATCAGGAATACAGAGTAGCAATTCAGGTTTGTCGAGGAGTGAGCCCTGCGCCGTCTGTCGCGGGGCGGCGCAGGGGGGAGGAGATTTCTGCGGGGGCCAGTGGGCGTCTCGGATGCGGGCGGCCCCGCGCGCATCCGTACCGCGCAGCACAACTCAGGAACGGCAGGCCCAAACTCTTGCGAACAAACCTGCCGCTTCTTAGGATGAACTCAACCCGCTTCCGGATCTAGCGGAAAATTCGGCTCGGTGTGCGGTTCCGGACACTACTTCCCGCGGCGGTCTTCCACCTGCTTAAACCCGGCGGGGACCTCGAACTTGGAAGGCTCCACCGGAGCGGCCGAGAAGCCGGACAACTCGCTCACCATTTCAAGCAGCGAGCCGGGCGCGGACTGCTGCTGGCCCTGCTGCTGGGCGGGCGGCTGTTCCGGCTGCTGTTGTTGCTGCTGTTGAGGTTCCGGGGTCTTCTTGCGTCCGAAACCCCCGAACCTGCCGAGCCGGCCGCCGAGCGCGCCGCCCAGTGCGCTGCCCGCCGAGGGCGCCGCCTGCTTCTCCTGCTGCGGCGGTGGGGCCTGCTGCGACTCCGCTCCAGCCGCTCCCTGGGCTCCGCCCATGCGGATGGTCTGCATGACGGGCATGCCGTTCAGCTTGGAGGCTTCCTTGGCAACCTCCGCCATGCCCTTGGCGATCTCCGGCGACTGCATCATGAAATTCCCGCCGGGCGCGAAGCCCAGCTTCTGCGCCATCTTCTGGTGGAATGCGGTCACTTCGTCGTAGCCCGCCATCTTCGGGGCGATCCACATATCGGCGGTGATGTTCATGGGAACGGTCTGGCCGCTCTGGGGATCCTTGGTTTCCATCACCATGTTGACGATCATCTGGCGCGTGTCGAAACCGGCGATCTGTTTGGTCTGCCCGGTATCGTTCACGGACATCTTGAAGCTGACTTCGCCCTCCCCTTTCTTGTTCTTCCTGGCCATCTCCTCCATGAACTGGCGGAACTGGGCAAAGGTGATCACGGAGTAGGTCTTCCGCTGCATGTCGATCTCGGTCATGGTTTCACTGGCGAGATCGATAATGGAGGCACGCTGGGGGGACAGCGTGACCATGCGGTCGCCTTTCACGGAAATAGTGGTCTTCATCGGCTCGCGCGCCGATTTGGAAAACACGCCGGCCACCTTCATCATGCCGGCCACGGCGCCGCCCGTGATGCGGGAGGTCTGTTCATAGGTGAAATCCGCCAGCAGGGACGTTGCCGGCAAGACAGTCACAGCCGCCCATCTGAGAATGCGTCGGTTCATAGAATCTCCTCTAGATAAGGTACTATCTGAGACCCTCGCGCTACAATGGGCCTCGGAGGCAGCTATGTTGATCCGCCCCACATTCAAGTTCATCCGCCTCGGTTATGCGCTGGCGGGGTTGGTGGTGCTCGCCGCCGTTGTGGCGTGGGCCACGGTCCTCCCGCAGGCGTGGTGGCTGCCGATCGCCGCCGCGGCGCTGCTGTTGTGGCCCCTGCAAAAACACATCAAGCGCAACCTCACCAGCATCACCATCGCCGGGGACAAGCTGCGGTACGAGACCGGCTTGTTATCCAAGACCACCCGCACCATCCAGCTTTCCAAGGTGCAGGACGTGCGCGTGGATCAGAACCTCGGGCAGAGAATTCTCGGGGTGGGCAATCTCTCGATAGAAACTGCGGGGGAGACCAGCCGCCTCACCATAGCGAACATAGATGCGCCTCAGCGGGCGGCCGACCACATTGTGGATCTGGCGCAGCACGGCAGCGCGAAAGGTCAGGGACAGGGGGCTTGAGACTTTCAGGCAAGACGGCGCTGGTCACCGGCGCCAGCAAGGGATTGGGCAAGGCCATGGCGGCGGCCCTGGCCCGCGAAGGGGCGCGTGTGGCGCTGGTTTCGCGCAACCGCGCCGATCTGGAGCGGGTGGCGGCGGAGATCACGGACGCGGGCGGCGAGGCCGCGCCGTGGGTGGCCGACGTGGGGCACGAAGCGGATGTGCTGCGCCTGGAGCGCGAGGTGGCGGCGTGGGGCCGCGTGCAAATCCTGATCAACAACGCCGGCATCAACATCCGGAAGGTGATCACGGAGTTCACGCTGGAGGAGTGGAACCGGGTCCTACAGACCAACCTCACCAGCGTTTTCCTGATGTGCCGCGCGTTCGTCCCGCACATGCAAGGCACCGGCTACGGCCGCATCTTGAACATGACTTCCACGATGAGCCATGTCTCGATGCCGATGCGCACGGCGTACTCGGCCACTAAGACCGCGCTGTTGGGTGTGACGCGCGCGCTGGCGCTGGAACTCGCCGCCGAAGGCATTACGGTGAACGGCATCAGTCCCGGACCGTTTGCCACGGAGATGAACCGGACGCTGCTGGACAATCCGGAAATCAACCAGCAGTTCATCTCGCGCATCCCGGTGGGGCGATGGGGCCGCGTGGATGAGATCGGCAGCCTGGCGGTCTACCTGTGCTCGGAAGAGGCGGGTTTTATCACCGGGACCGATATTCTCATTGACGGAGGCTGGTGCGCGCAGTAGGGCGCGGACGTTCGGGCAGATACAGCGCGCGGTACTAATAGCCGCTACGCCTTCAGGTGCCGGTCGAACCAATCAAATGCGTCTTCCTGCATCGCCACGTTGAACTGGTGCGGCACGTCGTAGAACCGGCCGTCGAAGCGGCTGCTGGCGCCGGCTTTGGCATAGACCGCGGCGATCTTCGAAACGGCGTCCTGCATCCCCTCCAGCGGAAACAGCCCGTCTTGTTTGCATTGCAGCACCATGAGCGGCTTGGGCGCGCGAAGCGCCGCGATGTCCGGCCAGTCCAGGTAGCGATGCACCTCGGGCACGAAGTGCACCCAGGAGTGGGTATCGACGTGGCGGCGCGCCATGGGCTTGACCGTGGACATGAAACCCACCACGCAGGCGGCCGCGATGCGGTCGTCCATACCTCCCAGATAAAGAGAACGGTATCCGCCAAAAGAGACGCCGGCGCACCCGATCCGGCTGGGGTCCACCTCCGGCCGGCCAGCGAGGTAATCGACCGTGCGCATGTCGTCCCACAGAACGATTCCCTGCCAGCTCATGCCGGCCAGCGTGAGCGCCTTTGCCAGGGTAGTTTCCTTGCGTGCACAGATGCCGTTCAGATACCGCACGTCATCGAGCGAATACTTCGCGCGTTCCCACCCGTATTTCAGGCCGGCGTCCATCATGATGCGCCTTTCCCCGAACATGAATGCGTCGATGGTGATGACCACGTAACCACGCCGGACCAGCGCGGTAGTAGTTGGCCGGCTTTCGTAATTGACCTTGTGATACTCCACCATGGCGGGATGGTTGCGGCCGAAGTCGATGACCTTCTCCTTGCCGAACAGGAACATTCCGCCGTGGGAGTGGAGATCCACGATGGCGGGCGCGCGCCCCTTGAGCCCTTTGGGGATGTGGAGATACGCCGGGACGCGGAAATCGGCGCAGGTGGAGAAAAGGACCTTTTCCCGGACGAAGCCGCCCATGTCCTGCCGGTCAATCACCTGGGCGGCGGGGGCGACGGGGGCGGGCCTGTATCCGAGGGCGTCCAGGACGGCTTTCCGCCCGGTGTTGCGGTACTCGTCCAACGAACGGAAGCGGCCGGTGAGGAAGGAGCAGGCGTGTTGGCGCCGGTTGACCAGGGCTTCAATGTACGGGGAAAGCGTGCCGAGGTCGGCGCCGTTGGGGGTGAGGTCGCGGGGGGTGTCCGGCGGCACAGCGGGCCCGGAGCGATCAAGGAGCGGCGCGGACGCGAGCAGGTTGAGGGCGGTGCGGCGATCCAAGGAACGAATGTAGCATTTGCGTGATAGTAAGAGTAGATCCTCGCCGTCCGGCAGGGATCAGCTCGCCTTCCGCAGCGCGTCCTCGACTGCGTCCGGATGGGAGGCAATCACCGCCAACAACACGCGGGCGGGACCTTCCGGCCTGGTCCGCCCCTGCTCCCAATTGCGGAGCGTAGCGGGAGCAAAACCGAATTTCCGCGCAAACTGGGCTTGACTCAACCTGAGCTTGCGACGCACGGCGCGCACATCGATCACGGGCACTTCGACCTTTGAGACGCGCACGGGCACGTCCTCGCCGCGGGCCCACGCGATCGCCTGATCGAGACCCCGTATGATGCGTTCTCCGGGCGTGAGCTTTTTGCGCACGGAAGTCTTCGCGCGTCTGCGGTTCGTCTTCTTCACGGCCGCCTCCTTTCTTGCAGCGCGCTGATGAGTTGCGGTATGCGTTTCCTCATCGCGTTCCGCTCGGCTTTGGACAGATTGACCTTGGCGTTCTTCGGATACATGTCGAGCATCAGGATCGGGATCCGCTCGTCGTGGTAGTAGTAGATCACTCTCGCGCCTCCTCGCTTCCCCCGCCCCGGCATGCCCCAGCGTAACTTTCGGACGCCGCCGGTTTCCGGGATTACATCACCCGCTTCTGGGTTCGTCGCGACGAATGCTATCAATTGCTGGCGTTGCACGTCGCCGATCAGGCGGTCCGCTGCCGCCATGAAGTCCGCAGTCTCAATGACCGTCATCGGCGCGGGTCGCACGCTTCCACTATACGCTGTTGGCGTATATGGGAACAAGGGGGGCAAATGCAATTTCTGATCGTGGGGATTCCCGCATGCCGGCCAGTGCGTCAATTAGGGGAACGTCTAGTCTGTCTCCGCCGGAAGTCCCGCCGGCGGTACAACTCCTCGCGCCCACACAGCGGCTACATATCCGTCGGCGCGCAGTCGCCGCGCACGTTCCGCAATTCGGGCGCGCCGCAGGCGCATGCTCTCGGGAAAGTCGCGTCTGTCCCCCGACAAAGGTCCCAGTTCAGGCTGACCGACTTTGCCCCGATCGACTCTACCCCTGGCGTTTTGCGGATAGGGCGCAAAATCACCTCTTCATCACAGGTAAGGGGTTGTGTAGCCTGCCCCCGAAATTCCCGATAGTATACTAAGTGACGTGAAGGGTCTGGCAGCCGCCGCTCGCTGCGTGTGCGATTCACAACTGGGGTGAGGCAATGTATCCTGCTCAGTTCTTCGGCTTGTTCCCACCGTTTCCTCGCGACGAGAAAGTATTCGTCGCGATGAGTTTTGCCACGACCTTCGAACCCCGCTGGCGCAACGTTCTACAGCCTGCAATACAGAGGATCACAGTAGGTGACTCACCCCTCCTGC
This sequence comes from Bryobacteraceae bacterium, assembly GCA_041946965.1. Taxonomy (GTDB): domain Bacteria; phylum Acidobacteriota; class Terriglobia; order Bryobacterales; family Bryobacteraceae; genus JBHGBM01. The sequence continues at coordinate 5,182 of JBHGBM010000016.1, read as the reverse complement.
CGCACCGGGTGGACATGCGGGTAACCAGCGATTCGATCCTTACTGAGATACTGGACGGCATTGGGCGCTGCCGGGCGTTTTTGGCAGACATCTCTCTCATCGGCGAGATCGAAAACACACCGATCCGAAATGCGAATGTGCTGTACGAAGTCGGACTTGCGCACGCCGTACGCCTTCCCCAGGAGGTATTGCTGTTCAGGTCCGACGATCGCCCATTGATGTTTGACATGGCGAACATCCGTGTCAATAGATTATGACCCTGACGGCTCGCCGCAGGCCGCCCAGGAGCAAGTCGCTGACGCCATCCTTACCGCCTTGCGAGAGGTGGAATTGCAGAAACACTTGGCAGTACGTCGGGCAGCGGAGTCGTTGGATTTGCCGAGTTGGCTCCTGTTGTGCGAGGCACAAGCGATAGACGGAGTCCGCCATCCCCCGCGCGCCACGGTGGGGCAAGCCCTCAGCGCAATAGGGCGTGCCGATGCGATTTCACGACTTCTCGATCTCGGCGCCCTGACCCTGACCTTCACTCGCGTGACTGAGGAGATGCTTCGCGAACACGGGCAGGCGGGCGCGGAGGAGCTAGTCCAGTATCGCGTTACGCCGTTTGGCGCAGCATTGGCCCGTTACGGCGCACAGCAGCAAGGATTGGGAGATCCCGCGATTCAGGCGCTGATGGAGCGCGAATTGCATACCACTCTCCCCGAATGAACGCGAAATGCGCGACTTAATTACTTGCCGTTAGCGCTCCCTACCCCCTCAGCCTATCCAGCTCCTCGCCCCCCGGCCCCACCAGCCGTATATCCAGCGGCACCCTGCCCGCCGCGTGCGTCGAGCAACTCAGGCACGGATCGTACGCCCGCACCACCGCCGACACGCGGTTGAGCATGCCTTCCTGTAACTTCGCGCCGTTTACGAAGCGCCGGCTTACCTGCTCCACACTGCGGCCCATGGCCAGGTTGTTGTGGCCGGTCGCCACGATCAGGTTCGCCCAGCGCATCGCACCCGTCTCGTCCACCTTGTAGTGATGAATGAGCACGCCGCGCGGAGCTTCGATCACCCCGACGCCATCGAGCGAGTTCACGTTCGCCCGCGCCCGCACGTGCGTTTCCAGGATGGCCGGGTCTTCCAGCAGCGCTTCCATTCTTTCGGCCGCGTAGAGCGCTTCGATCAGCCGCGCGTAGTGGAAGTGGAACGAGCTCTCCACCACTTTGCCGAAACGCTGGTGATACTCGGCGAACTCGGCGTCGGCTTCGGGCGTGCCGCAGCGGTCCGCCACGTTGAGCCGCGCCAGCGGCCCCACGCGGTAGATCCCGTCCGGGTAGCCCACCGGCTTGTAGTAGGGCGCCTTCAAATACGAATCGCCGAGCGACGCCTCGCCGATGTAGGTCTGGTAGCAGCGCGGGTCCACGTGGTCCTGCACGATGGCGCCGTCCGCGCCGGTGAAACGCAGGCCGCCGTCGTAGATCTGCAACGCGCCCGCGGCGTCCACCAGCCCGGCGTACATGGTCTTCATGTTGCCGAAGCCGGCGATCTCCTCCTGGAACTTGTCGAGGATGCCCTTGAACAACGCCAGCGCGCGGTGGATGACGGCTTTCGCCGCGGGCAGGTCCGCCAGCATCTTCTCGCGCGCGGCCGGCTCCAGCGGGGCGTTCACGCCGCCCGGCACCACCCACGAGGGATGGATGCGCTCCTTGGCCAGCAGCTCGATGGCTGTCTGCCCGAACTTGCGCAGCGCGATGCCGTCGCGCGCGATGTCCGGGTGCTTTTCGAGCACGCCCAGCACATTGCGCGACGCCGGGTCGGCGTCCATGCCCAGCAGAAGGTCCGGCGCGGAGAGGTGGAAGAAACTCAGCGCGTGCGATTGCACGAACTGCGCGCAGTGCAGCAGCTCGCGCAGCTTCGCCGCCGGTTCCGGCACGCGCACGCTCATGATCGCATCGCACGCCTTCGAAGAGGCCAGCAGGTGGCTCACCGGGCAGATGCCGCAGATGCGCGCCGTGATGGACGGCATCTCGTAATACGGGCGCCCCTCGGTGAACTTCTCAAACCCGCGCACCTGCGTCACGTGGAATTGCGTTCCGGCCACCTTGCCGGTGTCGTCCAGGTGAATGGTCACCCTGGCGTGCCCCTCGATGCGGGTCACGGGATCGATCGTGATTCGTTTCATACTGCGGGCCCTCTTAGCCAAACTTCACCTTCGACGCCAGATCCGGCATGCGGCCTTCCAGCAGTTCGCCCACCGCGTAGAGAATCGTCTTGGCCGGCGGCGGGCAGCCCGGGATGTGCAGGTCAACGTGCACCACCTCATGCACCGGCTGCGCGCGCCGCAGCAGTTGCGGCACACCGTCTGCGGGAACCCGCGGCTGCGCCTGCGCGCCCTGTACGTAGATGCGCTCCAGCAGTTGTTTCACCGGCAGAGCGTTGCGCATGGCGGGCACGTTGGCGGTGATGGCGCAATCGCCGAGCGAAACCACCAGCCGGCTGCGCTCCCGCACCTTGCGCACTTTTTCCAGGTCGTCCTGGCTGCTGACCGCGCCCTCCACCAGGGTCACGTCCACGTCTTCGGGGAACTCCTGCGCATCCACCAGAGGCCCGTAAACCAGGTCGGCCTTACGCGCCACCACCGCGATGGCCTCGTCGATGTCCAGCAGGGACATGTGGCAGCCGGAACACCCGTCCAGCCAGATGGTTGCCAGCCTTGCCTTTTTCATTCGCGACCTCCGCGGCGCGCCGCCAGCCGCTGGATGCTCTCGTTGCTCTTGGTCATCTCCTCCACCGCGTAGCCCTTCTCGGCCAGCGCTCCGGTGGGGCAAACCTGCACGCACTTGCCGCAGTTGGTGCAGCTCTTCGACTCTCCCCACGGCCGGTTCATCTCGCTCACCAGCCGCGAGTAAATGCCGCGCGAGCCGATGTCCCACACGTGCGCGCCCTCCACCTCCGAGCACACCCGCACGCAGCGCGTGCAGAGCACGCAGCGGTTGTGGTCCAGCACGTAGCGCGGGTGCGAGACGTCCACCGGCATGTTGGGGTAGTTGTAGCCGTAGCGGACGTGGGTGACGCCGTGCGCCTGCGCCAGCGCCTGCAATTCGCAATGGCCGTTGGAAACGCACACCGAGCAGATGTGGTTGCGCTCCAGCAGCAGAAACTCGATGGCCATCTTGCGGTACTGCGCCAGCTTGTCCGAGTTGGTGATAACGGACATGCCGTTCTGCGCCGGCGTGGTGCAGGCGGGCAGCAGGCGCCCCACGCCCGCCACCTCCACGATGCACAGGCGGCACGAGCCGGAAGCGGAAAGCCCCGGCAGGTGGCACAGCGTGGGGATGTACTTGCCGTTGGCCCGGGCGGCGTCGAGGATCGTCTGCCCTTCGGCGGCGCTGACGTATTCCCCGTCGATGCGGATGGAAATCTTCTGCGGCACGGGTTATCTCCTCTCCTCGCGGATGTCGCAGCGCAGGCAGCGCCCGGCCTCCTCGAGCGCCTCCTCCGGAGTGAGCGCCAGCATGGCCTCCTCGAAGTTGCGCGCGCGAACCGCGGCCGCCACCGGGTGCGGTTCGTGGCGCTTGCTTTGGCTGGGAGGGCCGGGCGGCGTCTGGTCGTACTCGAACTTGCGCGCGAGCTGGGAAATGCGCTTGGGGCCCATCAGCGCCCTGTTAATGTTGCGCGCGGCCTTCTTGCCCAGGCCCATGGCGTTGGAAACGTTGGATGCGCCGGTGATCACGTCGCCGCCCGCGTAAAAACGGGGACGGCTGGTCTCCAGCGTGTGTCGGTCCACCTCGATGCAACCGGATTCCTTGATTTTCAGGCCCGAGGCGCGGGCGAAATCGAGGTCGAAAGTCTCACCCACCGCCAGGATCACGGAGTCGCACTTGAAGCTCTGGATTTCCTCGGTGGCGATGGGGCGGCGGCGGCCCGAGGCGTCGAACTCGCCCAGGCGCGTCTTCACCACTTCGATGGCCTTCACCTTGCCGCCTTCGCCCACGATGCGGTGCGGGGTGGCGAGCACGACCAGGTGCGCGCCCTCGGCCAGCGCCGCTTCGGTCTCCTCGGGGATGGCCGGCATGTCCTTGCGCTCGCGGCGGTAGACGATGGTCACGGCCGAGCCGAGCCGCAGCGCGGTGCGCGCCGAGTCGATGGCCGCGTTGCCGCCGCCGATCACGATCACGCGCCGGCCCAGTTCCGGCTTCTCGCCCTTGGCGTGGGCCTCCAGGAAGTTCAGCGCCGGCATCACTCCCTTCAGCTCCGTGCCGGGCAGGTACACCCAGGACTCCTTCCACGTGCCGATGGAGACGAAGACCGCGTCGAAGCGCTCTTCCAATTCGTTGAGCGTGGGATCCGCGCCCGCGCGCATGTTGAACAGGAACTTCACCCCCATGCGCTCGATCAGCTCGATCTCGCGGTCGAGGACCGAATTCGGCAGCCGGTATTCGGGCAGCGCATAACGCAGCATGCCGCCGGCCTGCGCGTGGGATTCGTACACCGTAACGTCGTGGCCGAGCAACGCGAGGTAGAAGGCGCAGGTGAGCCCGGTGGGGCCGGCGCCGAGCACCGCCACGCGCTTGCCGGTAGGCGCCTGTTTCTTGGCCGCGATAAGTTCAACCATCTCCTCGAAGCGGCCGGAAGTGTACACGGCGTCCGCGATCACGCGGTGCACTTCGCGCATGTTCACGGCGGAATCCACGCCCACGCGGCGGCAGCGGTTGTCGCAGGGGTGCTGGCACACGCGGCCGGTCGAGGCCGGCAGCGGGTTGTCCATCACCACCGATTCGAAGGCCTCCTCCACGCGCCCTTCTTTATAAAGCTGGAGGAAGCGCGGGATGTTCATGTGCAGCGGGCAACTGTTCTCGCAGGGCGAGAGCGCCAGGTCCTGGCACACGCCCGCGCGGCAGCGGTGCGCGCGGATATGGTCCTCGAACTCGTGGCGGAAGTGCCGCATGGTGGTCAGCACGGGGTTGGGCGCGGTCTGCCCCAGGCCGCACAGAGAGGTGTCGCGGATCATGCGGCCGAGTTGGTCGAGCGTGGCCAGGTCCTCCTCCGCCGCCTGCCCGTGGGTGAAGTTCTTCAGCACCCGCAGCGCCTTGTCCAGCCCCACCCGGCAAGGGATGCACTTGCCGCAGGATTCCGAGTGGGTGAATTCGATGAAGTACCGCGCCACGTCCACCATGCAGTTGTCTTCATCCATCAC
>JBHGBM010000157.1:0-2312 GCA_041946965.1 Bryobacteraceae bacterium | reverse complement strand
ACTCACAGCGTAACCCGCGCGACTGCGAATCGGGGTTGGTCGCCCCATTGTGACTGACGGGCCGCGAGCCTACCTCGCCTTGAACTTCGGAACCACGAAGCTGTAAGCCGTATACCGGATCTCGCTCCAGGCCAGTTCCGGCAGCGGGTGGCCGGGGAACAGCGGCGTCTCGACCGGTGTGAACTTCACCCGCACGCGGATCGCGCGGCGCCCTTTGGTGAGCGCGCGCGGAATCAGAAACTCGTCGTCGCGGAAACGCCGGTTCGACGTCTGCACCACATGCTGCGTGGCGCCCAGTTCATCCCTGCCCGGCGGGCCGGAAAAGACGCAGGTGTTCGAGCCCGCCAGGTACCACACGCCCGCCGGTTTCCAGTTGGCTTTGCCCGGATCGCTTACCGAGACCTCCGCCCGCTGGTTGGGGAACGCATAGTCCAGCTTGCGCCGCAGCATCACGCCCACGTTGGCCGGGTCGATGGCCAGCGTGAATTCGGACGCGGTCTTCGTGGTCCGGCCCCGGTCTGTGTGGGCGGGATAGATCGTCTCGCCCTTCAAGGTATCCGGGCCCCACTCGTAGCGGGAGGTGATTTCGTAGGGCTGCGAGGCCTCGGGCGAAGAATAGCGATGCCGCTGTTCGCTTTCCGTGTCGCCGATCGACAGTTCGTCGGTCTTCACCAGCGACGGCGCCGGCAGCCCGTACCAGTAGCTCACGGTCTCGTAGTGCTCTGTGGATTCGTTGGTGCCGCCGTGCTCCAGCCGGATCACCGCGTTCTTTCCGAAGGGCATCAAATCGGCCAGCAGAAACCGGTACGCGGATTCGATCTGGTCCTCTGCGCTGAGCGCTTCCTTGGCGTTTCTGGCGCCCGCCGGGTGGCCGGCGAACGGCAGCGTCATGTTGCGCCCGCCCCAGTAATCGCCGCCGCCGCCCCACTCCTCCGTCCCCGTGCCGTAAGCCTGCGGCGACTGGCTGTCGTCGAAAAAGAACCGCGGGTCGCCTTCGAGCGTGTTCAACACGGCGCGGTGCGAGAAGATATACGAGGTTCCCACGAAACTGCCGGACCAGTCGCCGCCGCCTTCCGTCTTGGCCGTTTCGAGCAGGACCAGGTCGCGCCCGCGCTCCGGCGACGGATGATCGCGATAGGTGGCGTGAAAGTAACCCACGTGACTGGCCGGATCCTTGAACGGCGCATGGCGCACGGCCCACTTCACCCCCGGGATGGCCGCCGCCGCGCCGCCCAGCTCGATGCGGGCCGAGCGGAAGAACGGCATCGGGAAAAAGCAGCGGAGCACCACCCGTTCGGCTTCGAACTTCACCACCATGGGGAAACTCTTCACCAGATACTCGCGGCCGTCGCGGTTATACAGCGTGCCGGCGCCGAAGAACAGGGCTACCGGCGCGTCGATGGAAGCCTCCTTGCGGCCGTCCCAGGTTACCCGGAGGCGGGCTTTGCCGAATTCCAGCGCGCGGTCGCGCGGCACGGAAAACTCCAGCAGCCTCAGGGCGGCGGGCGCTTTGCGGCTGCTCCAAACCGGAACCCACCCCCCGGCGGGCAGGCCGAGTTCGCCCGATTCGCCTTTTACCGCGGCGCCGGGCTGCGGCGCGATATCCTCGCCCGCCCGCGCGATCAGGTCCAGCACGTCTTTATCGGGCGGCGTCTTGGCGTCCCATCTCACGATCGGCCGCGAGAGCTTCGTCCCCTCCACAAACCGGTGGTAGATGTAGTAGCCGGTCCCGTAGAACGTTCGGGAATAGGCCATGCGGAAGGAGTTCTCGAAGGCGATGGGCACCCACATCAGGTCGGCGCCCTTGGTGACGGACCACGTCCAGGTCAACGGATTCGGAAACAGGTGCTCGGGCTGGAAAACGGAATTCTGCACCGGGTGTAGCGGATCCGGAGTGCTGCTCTCCTGTACGATGGTGTCCTTGCCGTCCACCTCGTAATGCCATGGGCTGCCGTGCCAGTGGTTATAGCGCGCAAAGTAGAGAATGCCGGGGCCGGCCACGTCCAGCGTGACGTTGAAATCGTCCGCGAGCTGGTACAGAAAGTGGGAAGCGTCGGCGCGCTCGTTCCCGCCCGTGCGGTCGTAAGTGCTGCGCATGTAGGCGCGGGCGCCGATGCGCTGGTACGCCCAGCGGTCCCACATGCGGTACGCGTCGAGTCCCACGGGAATCACGGGAGGGTCCGCGGCAAACGCCGCGCCACAGAGCAGAGCCGCCCCCACCGCAACGCGGAAGACGGCTGGCCGATTGGCTGTCACCTGAATTATGCACGAACTGATGGTGCTTGGCGGGCGTGACGCGCCGGTTTGACCCG
>JBHGBM010000156.1:0-2554 GCA_041946965.1 Bryobacteraceae bacterium | reverse complement strand
GGTAGAGCATTTGCCTTTTAAGCAAAGGGTCGCGGGTTCGAGTCCCGCCCGGCTCACCACAGTAACCTATTTTCGGTTCCTCTCCCAAAAGTGTAATTAAGCAGCGGCAGGCAGGGGCAGCCGGGCGCAGCAGTGATAGATCGCAGCGATGAAGTTCCTGGCGGCGCGGAATCCGAAAGACCGGCGACTGATCGACCTGATCTTGTTGCTCATGCCCTCAACCGTACTGGACGGCGCGCTTGACAATCGTCGCCGCGCTCTTCCAGTCCAGTCCGTACTCGCGCGCCGTGCCTTGCCAGTCTGAGTTCCCGCGCCAGTACCGCCACCGCATTGGCCAGCGCCGTGGTCACTCCCGCCCACGGCCCGGCCCAGGGAAACGCCTCTACCCGCACACCACAGCGCGGGCAGTTGACCCGCCGTGGGCGGTACCGCAGTTTCAGCGGCAGCTTCCGCATCGATAGATCCAGCCACTCGCGCTCCTTGCGGATGCTGTGGACCTCTCGGCAGCGCCGCCCGCACACCCCGCATCGCAACAGCCGCCTGCCCAGCCGGTCGATCGAAACGTTCCTCCTCCCTATCCCCCTGCCGCGGCGCAGCAGCGCAGGGGCCGCCTACCCCGCGTGCTACGATAATCCTTTCACCCTTGCTAGAGAGTTTTCCTGATATTCTTGCCCGTATTGTTGCCGGGAAGCGGGAAGAACTGGCCCGCGGTGTCCTGGCCCCCTCCGGTGCGCGTCCCGCTCCGGCACGGGATTTCCGCGCCGCTTTGGCCGCACGCCGGCCGGCCATCATCGCCGAGATCAAGAAAGCTTCGCCTAGCAAGGGCTTACTGGCTCCGGACTTCGACCCGGCCCGCCAGGCCACGCTCTACGCGCAGGGCGGCGCCGCGGCGCTTTCCGTGCTCACCGACGAACCCTTTTTCCAGGGAAGCCTCGCCGATCTCGCCGCCGCCCGCGCCGCCGCGCCTCTGCCGGTGCTGCGCAAGGATTTCACCATCGACCGGCGCCACGTGGAACAAGCTGCCGCAGCGGGCGCTGACGCCATTCTGCTCATCGCCGCCATCCTGGAGACGCGCGAGCTGCGCGACTTCCGCGAACTGGCCGCCCGCCACAAAATGGCCGCGCTGGTGGAGGTGCATGACGCCGCCGAGCTCGCCCGCGCGCTCGATTCCGGCGCGGAAATCATCGGCGTGAACAATCGCAACCTGCGCACCTTCGAGGTGTCGCTCGAAACCTCCCTGGGGCTGGCCGAACAGATGCCGGAGGGCGTGCTGCGGGTCAGCGAAAGCGGCATCCACGGCGCGGCGGACGTGCGCCGCCTGATGGACGCCGGCTATCACGCCTTTCTGGTCGGGGAGCACCTGATGCGTTCGCCCGATCCCGCCGCGGCGCTCGCCGCTCTGGGGGCCGCATGATCGTCAAGATCTGCGGCATCACCAACCGCGAGGACGCGCTGGCGGCGGCCGAGAGCGGCGCTTCCGCGCTGGGCTTCAACTTCTACCCGCGCAGCCCGCGCTACCTCGACCTCGCGCGCGCCGCGGCCATTATCGCCGGACTCCCCGCCGGGCTGTGGAAGGTGGGGGTCTTCGTCAACGAGCCGCGCGCCGGCGAAATCGCGCGCCAAATCGGTCTGGACGTCGTTCAGTTGCACGGGGACGAAACGCCCGAACAGTACCCCGCGGGAATGCGTGTGTGGAAAGGCGTGCGGGTCGGCCCCGGCTTCCGTCCCGCGGATTGGGAGAATCCGGCCGCCGAAGCGCTGGTGCTGGACGGACCCGCGGGAGCGGCTTACGGCGGCGCGGGTGTCTCGTTTGACTGGACGCTGGCGCGCGGACTGGGGCGCGTCATCCTCGCCGGCGGGCTCGACGCTGAAAACGTTGCCGAGGCCATCGCCGCCGCGCGGCCGTGGGGCGTGGACGCCTGCTCGCGTCTGGAATCCGCCCCCGGCAAGAAAGATCACCAGAAGATGGCGGCGTTTTTGCGCGCCGCCCGGATGTCGCTATGAACCCTGTACCGGATTCCGGCGGCCACTTTGGCCCTTACGGCGGGCGCTACGTTCCCGAAGTGCTCATGGCGCCGCTTGAGGAGCTGGAGGCCGCCTACTACGCAGCCCGCCACGACCCGGCCTTCCAGGCCGAACTGGACGCGCTGCTCTCGACCTACGCCGGCCGTCCCACGCCGCTTTACCGCGCGCGGCGGCTGGAAGGCGCGCGCATCTATTTCAAGCGCGAAGACCTGCTCCACACCGGCGCGCACAAGATCAACAACTGCCTGGGCCAGGCGCTGCTCGCCCGCCGCATGGGCAAGCGCCGCATCATCGCCGAAACCGGCGCGGGCCAGCACGGCGTGGCCACCGCCACCGTCTGCGCGCTATTCGGCTTCGACTGCACCGTCTACATGGGCGAGGAGGACATGCGCCGGCAACGGCTGAACGTCTTCCGCATGCGCCTGCTCGGCGCCCGCGTGGCCGGGGTCTCCACCGGCTCCCGCACTCTCAAGGACGCCATCAGCGAAGCCATGCGGGACTGGGTCACCAACGTCGGCGACACCTACTA
>JBHGBM010000155.1:0-2594 GCA_041946965.1 Bryobacteraceae bacterium | reverse complement strand
CACGAGATGAACCGCTGCATCCAGTGCTACCGCTGCGTGCGCTACTACCGCGACTACGCCGGCGGCACGGACTTGCAGGCCTTCGGGCTGCGCAACACGGTCTACTTCGGGCGGCACGAGGATGGCGTTCTTGAAAGCGAGTTCAGCGGCAACCTGGTGGAGATCTGCCCCACCGGCGTCTTCACCGACAAAACCCTGCGGCATCACTACACGCGCAAGTGGGACTTGACGTTCGCGCCTTCCGTGTGCGCGCACTGCGGGGTGGGCTGCAACATCAGCCCCGGAGAGCGTTACGGCTCGCTGCGGCGCGTGGTGAACCGCTACCACCACGAGATCAACAACTACTTTCTGTGCGACCGCGGGCGCTTCGGCTACGAGTTCGTCAACAGCCCGAAGCGCATCCGCACGGCGCCGCCGGACGCGCGCGAGCGGCTACGGGCGTTCGCGGCGGAGGGCGCCATCGGGATCGGCTCGCCGCGAGCGTCGCTCGAATCGAATTTCGCTCTGCGGGAACTGGTGGGGCCGGCCCGCTTCTTCGCGGGCATGGACGGCACGAGCCTCCGGCTGGTGCGGCTCATGCTGAGCCTGCTGCGTCCGGGTTCGCTCCGCGACGTGGAACACGCCGGCGCCGTGCTGGTGCTGGGCGAGGACATAAGCAATACCGCGCCCCGCATGGCGTTGGCGGTGCGGCAAGCGGTGCGGCAGCAACCCATGCAGATCGCGGAGAAGCTGCACATCCCGCCGTGGCTCGACCAGAACGTACGGGAGGCGGTGCAGGACGCCCGCGGGCCGCTGTTCCTTGCGAGCGTCGCGCCGACGCGGCTGGACGACATCGCCGCGCGCGTGTTCCGCGGCGCTCCGGACGAGATCGCGCGGCTGGGCGCGGCCGTGGCGCGCGCGCTCGATCCGCGGGCGCCTGAGGTGGCGCGCCTGGAGCGCGAGACGGCGTTCCTGGCCGGCTACATCGCGGAGGCGCTGCGCTCGGCCGCGCGGCCTCTCGTCATCACCGGGCCGGGTCTCGGCAGCGAAGCCGTGATCCGCGCGGCGGCCGGCGTGGCGCGCGCCGCGAACGCACGCCTCGTGTTTACCGCACCCGAAGCGAACACCTTCGGGCTGCCGCTGCTCGACCCGCGCCCGCTCGAAGAGGCCCCCGGGGGTGCGCCCATGATCGTGCTCGAAAACGATCTCTACCGGCGCACACCGGACGCCGCGCGGCTGCTTGCGGGCCGCGTGGCGGTGCTGGACTACCTCGAAAACGCCACCACCGCGCGAGCGGAGCTGCTCATCCCAGCGGCCACATTTGCCGAATCCGGCGGCACCTTCGTGAATCACGAAGGCCGCGCGCAGCGGTTCTTCCAGGTGTGCGTGCCCGGCGGCGCGGTGCTTGAAAGCTGGCGCTGGCTGGGCGATTGGGGCTGCCTCGACCAGGTGATCGACGCCATGGCGCGGGCCTTTCCTGCGCTCGCCGGCGTCGCCGAAGCAGCGCCGCGCGCGGACTTCCGCATCGAAGGCGAGCGCGTTCCGCGGCAGCCCCACCGCTTCAGCGGACGCACCGCCGTGCTCGCCAACATCTCCGTGCACGAGCCCAAGCCGCCCGAGGATCCCGATTCGCCGCTCGCCTATTCCATGGAAGGCTACCCCGGCCAGCCGCCCCCGGCGCTCACGCCGTTCTTCTGGGCGCCGCGCTGGAATTCCATTCAGGCGCTCAACAAGTTTCAGGAGGAGATCGCGGGTCCGCTGCGCGGAGGGCCGCCGGGCGTTCTCCTGCCGGGATCCGAAGCCGATGCGGGTTATGCCGCCGCCCCGCCGCCGTTCACCCCGGGCGAGCAGTTGCTGGAAGTTCCGTTGTACGAGATCTTCGGGTCTGACGAATTGAGCATGTACGCCCCGGGCATCGCGGCCCTGGCGCGGTCCTCATACGTGGCCATGCACCCGGAGGACGCGGCGCGCGCGGGCGCTGCCTGGAACGAGTTGCCCGTGCGCGCGGTCCCCGGGATGCCGCGCGGGGTGGCGGGCGTCTACCGGAGGGCGAACGGATGAAATACGCGCTCCTCATCGCCGGCGTCCTCGGAACCACCCTGACCCTGGCCGCGTTCCTGATCTGGCTCGAGCGCCGCCTGCTCGCACTCTTTCAGGACCGCTACGGTCCGAATCGCGTGGGCCCCTTCGGGTTGTTGCAGGTGGCGGCCGACATGGTGAAGATCTTCTTCAAGGAAGACTGGGTTCCGCCGTTCGCCGATAAAGGCGTCTTCATCGTGGCGCCGGCCATCATCATGGCGACCGTGCTGCTTTCCTTCGCCGTGGCGCCGGCGGCGCCGGGCATCGTGGTGGCGGACCTGAACGTGGGCCTGCTGTTCTTCCTCGCCATGTCCTCGCTCGGTGTGTACAGCGTGGTGCTGGCGGGGTGGGCGTCGAACAACAAGTTCTCCCTGTTGGGCGGGCTGCGCGCCTCCGCCCAGATGCTCAGCTACGAAGTATTCATGGGCCTTTCGCTGATGGGCGTGGTGCTGATGGCGGGCTCGTTCAACCTGAGCGCCATCGTGGAAGCGCAGCGCGGCATGTGGTTCATCGTGCCGCAGTTCCTCGGCTTCGTG
>JBHGBM010000154.1:0-3325 GCA_041946965.1 Bryobacteraceae bacterium | reverse complement strand
GTGCAAAGCGGACAATTCACGTGCTAATAAAACCGGACATCTTGACAAACTAACGACACGATCCCCGGAGGGACGGATCAGACCGGCGCCACTTCGCGGAGCCGCCCGCCGCGTGGTCTGCGTGCGCGATCTTGCGGCGGCGCTCTTCGGTGAGCAGCCGCTGCGTTGAAGACGCGGTTGCATGTGGGCACTCTCTACCCCGCCCCGCCGCTTGTGAGCGAGCGGTTGCCGCGCCCACAGAAATGAGGTCGTGTTTAGCGTCTTTTCTTGCTACGCTTGCGATGTGAAACTATGGCTCATTTATGCCGCGGTAACCACGCTGTTCTGGGGTGTATGGGGCGCGCTGATCGAGTTACCTGAGAAAGCGGGGTTCCCAGCCACCCTGGGTTACTCGGTCTGGGCGTTCACCATGCTTCCGTGCGCGGCCGTCGCGCTGCACATGGCCAAATGGAAACTCGAGTATGACCGGCGCTCCGTCGCGCTCGGCGCAGCCACGGGCTTTCTCGGCGCCGGCGGCCAGTTGATCCTGTTCGAGGCGCTGCGCACCGGCCCGGCCTACCTGGTGTTTCCCATCGTATCGCTCTATCCCGTCCTGACGGTGCTGCTATCGGTGGTCATCCTGCGCGAACGGGCGGGCCGCCGCGCGTGGACCGGCATCGTGCTGGCGCTGGCGGCCATTCCTCTGCTCTCGTGGCAGCCTCCGTCGCAGTCCGCCGCTTCCGGCGGATGGGGTTTGCTGGCCGCGCTCGTGTTCGCGGCCTGGGGCGTGCAGGCCTACGTCATGAAATGGGCCAACGCCAGTATGCGCGCGGAGAGCATCTTCTTCTACATGGCGATCACCGCCGTGGTGCTCGCCCCCATTGCGGTGGCCATGACGGATTTCGGGCGGCCCATCAACTGGGGCTTGCGCGGCCCTTGGGCCGCGGCGCTCATCCAAGTGTTGAACTCCATCGGTGCGCTGTGCCTGGTGTACGCGCTGCGCTACGGCAAGGCCATCATCGTAGTGCCCATGACGGCGCTCGCGCCGGTGCTGACCATCGTGCTTTCGCTGGCGCTCTACCGCGTGGTCCCGCACACCGTGCTGATCGCCGGCATGGCGATGGCCTCCGCCGCTATCTACCTGATGGCGGAGTAGACGGGCGCAATCGCAGCAGCAGGTGGCTCTTGAAAGCCTGCATGAAATACGGCTTCGCGCCGGAGACCGTGCCCAGTGTGCGGCCGTTGGCGTAGTCGTATACCTGGTAGGAGAGCTTCGGATCGAGTCCGCGCAGCTCGATGCGCCGCTTGCGGCTCCAGGCTTCGGCGAAGATGCCGTAGTAGAGATCCGCGCCCTTGCGCACCACGTGGATCTCCGGCTTGTCGAAGGCCAGGTCGTAGAGGTTCAGGTATTCCCCGGCGGCAAGCTGCAACTCGCGGTACTTGCCCAGCCACTTCCGCCACAGCGCGTCCTGGCGATCGTCGAGTTTCGTGTAGAACGTGGTCACCTGCGCGCCCGTGCCCATGGCGGACTCGAAATCCTCGGGGATGGAAGCGCCGGTCCACTGGTCCGCGGGCACCTGGTAGCAGTCGCCCACGCAGAAGGTGGGGCCGCGCAGCGCTTTCTCCACTTTGACGCGGCGGCGCATCTGCGCGGAGTTCAGCGGGTCCGAAGCGTTCGCCACCCAATAGTACGGCATGTTGAAGGGCGAATGCGGCAGCCCGCAAAGGCACACGTCCAGCCACGGATCGGCCCTCAGCAGGCGCAGCGTGGTCTGGATGAGCTCGAACACGCGCGGCGCCTCGCGGAAGGAATCGAGCGGCGAGGCGTGGCGATGCGCGGGGTTGTAGCAGGGCGGGGCGGCGGTGAGCCCGGTGCTGTCCACGTACACGCCATCGAAACCGTAGACCGTGAGAAAGCGGCGCATGGCGTTTTCGATTTCGCGCCGCGCCGGCTCGTATGCGGGACAGAACTTGCGGACGCCGCGGTCGTCGAGCGGGTAATCGCCGCGTTCGTCCTGAATCAGCAGGTCCGGGTGTTCCTTCGCCATGCGGCTTTCGGGGCTGACCCCCAGCGGATACCACCAGATGGCCGTCTTGAAGCCGGCGGCGTGGATCTTGGCCACAAACGCGATCATGTCGCGGCCGCCGCCCGGAAACTTGCCGGGCACGCGCTTGGGCTGCCAGTCGCCGTACCAGTCGAACCAGCCGTCGTCCAGGTTCGCCACCCGAATCCCCAGCTCCTTCAAGTGGGGCAGCATGGCGAGGATCTTCTCCTGCGTGAAATCGAACTGGAACCCCCAGCTCTTCCAGTAAGGCTCGTAGGCGGAAGGCGGCGAGGTGCGGGGAATCGCGAGGCCGCGCGCGCGCAGCAGTTCCGCGTAAGTCGCCAGCGCGTCGTAAAAGTCGCCGCGGTGGAAGATCATCGCGGCGGTGACGGGTGAAAACTCCTCCCCGGGTTGCAGCCATTCCTTCTGCTTGAACTTCGCCAGCGGCGTTTCGCTGATGCCGATTTCGACGCCGCCCGCGCCCGCGATCACTGGCAACGAGACCCACTCGGGCCGCGTCTCGATGTGCGCCACCGCCACGCCCATCCCGGGCGCCCACACATCCACCAGCGGAATGCCGCCGCCTTCGCCCTCGGGTCCGGTGCGGTCATCCAGCCCCTGAAAGTTCGACTGGCGGAAATCCGCGGTGAGCGGGATGATCGCGTACTCGTTGCCCCACTTGTAAGCGCCGCCCTGAAAGGAGGCGAAAGCGTAGGGCGCTTCGGCGGGATCGGCCAGCCGGCGGTCGAGCAACAGGCGCGCCCCGCGCACGGAACCCACCCGCACCGCCGCCTGGCCCGCGTTCCGGTAAACCGTTTGCAGAATGGCGGCGTCCGGAAATCGATCCGGCAGCAGCACCCGCGTGCGCCGCTCGATGCGCAACTCGCCGCGGCGCGCCGTGCCGCGCACTTCGATCTGGGCGCCGGGACCGAATTGCGCGTCCTCCACCGCGCGGCTCTGTTTCGACTGCACGGCGAAGTCCGCAAGTGTCCAACCGTTGACCTCGATCCCGTCCTGCACGGCGGGATCGAACGCCACGATGTTTGCGGGCGCGCCCCCCCAGCGCGGCTGCGCGTGAAAGCGGGCGTCGAAATCAAACTGAATGCGGCTGCCGCCCGGCGCCCCCGGCGCCAGCAACAGAAAGAGAGCGAAAGGGCGCAACCGCATCAGAAGGTATACTTCAGGGCCAACTGAATCCGGCGCGGGTCCTCGGCAGCGTTGATGGTGGCGGTGCTGTTGGTGCGCAGTCCGCTCGCCGGCAGCCCGAAGCGCGGCGTGTTGGTGAAATTGAACGACTCGAA
>JBHGBM010000153.1:0-3648 GCA_041946965.1 Bryobacteraceae bacterium | reverse complement strand
GCTTAACTCAGCCCGGCTGTACGTGACGCTTGACAGAGTCGCCCCATACTAGAACATCACCTTGACGGCCAGCGTAATCTGCCGCTGCCCGTGGCCCTTCTCTCCCGTGATGGTGCCGAAAGCGGTGCTCGTGGGCGTGGTATCCGGACTGGCGAACTGCACGTGGTTCAAGGTGTTGAACGTCTCGAAGCGGAACTGCACCCGCAGCGGCTCGCGGATCATGAAGTTCTTGAACATCGAGAGATCGAAGTTGTTGATGCCGTCCGCGCGGATGCCGCTGAACCGGCTCGGGAAGGTCGCGATGTTCTGCACCAGTTGTTTGGCTGTGTCGCGCTCGAAGCCCGCGTCTATGTTGAACCAGCGCTCGACGCGGCGCTGGCTCTTGGGCAGCACGATGTCCTTTAGGCTGCCGTACAGGATGGTATTGTTGCCGAAGCCGAGCGCGTCGCCGGTCTGACCTTCGAACCAGCCCTGAACCGACCAGCCGCCCACGATGTGGTTGAGCACCCCCCGCGCTTGGCCCAGCAACGGCTTGCCCCGGCCCACCGGCAACTCGAAGATGCCGCTGACCGTGATGCGGTGCGTGAAGTCCTGATCGGAGATGACCTCTTCCAGGAACTCATCGGAGGTGTTCCGGAAGCTGAGCGCCTCCATCAGCTTCGACCATGTCCAGCCCACCTGGAAGGTCACCCCGTGGGATATGCGCTTCTCCAGCCGCGTCTGCATGGAGTGGTACCAGGAATAGCCGATCGGGAGCGAGGCGTTCACGCCGGTGAAATGCGGAAACGGAATCACGAGCTGAGTGCGATTGAAGTTCTTGTTGGTGCCGCGGCCGGTCCCCTCGAAGCCGGCGAGCCCGTAAAAGGGATTGCTCACCTGTGCCGTGTTGTACTGGTAGGTGGCCTCGTCGCGCACAGGGGAAGTCGAGAGATACCTGGCGGGCACGAAATTCCACTCGCGCGAGACGGGCAGCTTGGTGCCGCGATTGCCCACATAAGCGACCTCGGTGAGAATGCGCGAGGGCAGCTCGCGCTGTACGGAGAACGTCCACCGCTGCATGTACGGGTTGACGGCTTTTTCCGGGTAGTAGGTGATATCGCGTCCCAGGAAGGTCGCCAGCCCCGCGGAGGCCCCGGCGGGCTTCTGCAAGCCGTCCGGGAACGGGTTGCGCAAGGTGGCGCGATACGTTTGGCCGTTGTCGCTCGAAGCCACGAAGGTGGTCGGCTGGCTGAAACCGCTCTGGGTGATGTCCGAGCGGTCCACCCCGATCACGTCGTAAAAGATGCCGTAGCCGCCGCGGATCACGTTGCGGCCGAAGCTGTAGGCGAAGCCGATGCGCGGCGCGAAGTTGTTGCGGTCCGCCTGCCACAGCGCGCGGGGCTGCCCGCCCACGCCCGGGAAGGTGTAGCCGCCAATGGTGCGGAACGCGGAGACCGGCAGGATCGGATCCGGTGCCTTGGCGTAAGCCGCCAGCGCGGCGGCTGAAATCGGGTTGGGGGAGGTGAAATCGAAGCCGCGCACGGAGCGGTTGAAGCGCTCGGTGTCGGCGCCCTCGTACTCCCAGCGCAGTCCCAGGTTCAGCGAGAACCGTGGCGTCACGCGCCAGTCGTCCTGAAGGAACAGGCCGGTGAAGGTGGACTGCTCCGCGCGCGAGCCGTTGATGGCGATGCTGCCGCTGGTGGGCAGGCCGAACAGGAAGGTCGCCAGACCCTGCCCGACGCCGTTGGGGGCGGTCGGCGAATTTTCCAGCGGGCCGCGCGTCCATGTGGTGCTGAACGTCAGGTTGGGCGCCACCGCGCCGTAATTGAAGGCGTTCTCACGCTGCACGCGGTACTCGCCGCCCATGCGGAAGCTGTGGCTGCCGGTCATGCGGGTCAGGGTGCCCGCCCAGGTGTGGTAGATCGTGCCGATGCGGTTGCCGCCCGCGTCGCCCAGCTTCTGCAAGCCGTCCACCGAGATCTGCGGGAACGCGATGCCGCCCGGCGTGCCCTTGGTCTTGATCTCCTCCACCAGGCTCTGCGGGAACCCGAGCGTGGTCAGGTCCATGCGCTGGCTGCGGCGCGAGGTGGCATCGTCCTCGTAGGTCAGGCCGTAGCGCACATTCAGCAGCGTTTGCGGATTAAACACGTACACGTCGTCCAGCACGGCGCCGTAAGTGGTGCGGTCGAGAATGGTGCCGGAGGCCAGACCCGGCAGGGTATCGTTCTTGTTATCGTGCTGGTTGTTGCTGAGCCGGAAAAACATCCGGTGCTGCTCGCTGAAATTGTGGTCCAGCTTGCCGCTCAGGTTGCGGTCGTCGCGGTTGATATCGCGCGTGCGGAAGTAGTTCTGCCGGAAGTCCGCGTTGCCCGCCTGGTTGGCCTTGGGCCAGTATTCGAGAATCTTCAGCGCGGCCGGATCGAGCCGCGAGGCCGGGATGATGTTGCCCGGCAGGGGAGAGCGGCTGTAATGGCCCGGAGACGTCGAGGAGGGCACGATGGTCATCGGGTCGTAGATCTGGTACCGGCTGTTGACCTTCAGCAGGGCGGAAAAGTCGCCGGTGCGCTGCGCGTCCGGGGGCACGTTGTAGGTGCCGTTCAGGTTGCGCATGATGTACAGACCCTCGTAGCCGAACACCCAGAAGGTCCGGCTGCGGCCGTTGTACAGCTTGGGCAGAATTACCGGCCCCCCGGCGGTCGCGCCCCAGCGCTCGTGCCGCCAGCCTTCGAGCGCGCGGGCCTTCTTTTCCTCGTTGATGGGGCCGGTGGTGGGATCGTAGATGAACTTGTTGGTGAACCACGGCACAGCGCGCCACCGCGAGTAGAAGCCGTAGGAGGTGGCGTGCAGCGTGTTGGTGCCCGATTTCAGGCTCACGTTGGTGACCGCCCCGGCCGCGTGGCCGAGGCTGGCATCGAACGTGGCCGTCTGGATGCGGAACTCCTGCACCAGGTCCTGAATGGGGGGAATTGCCCCGTCGCGCTCCGTCATGTTGGGGACGCCGTCCAGCGTGATCTCACTCGAGCCGCTCTTAACCCCGTTCACGATGATGTCCGTGCCGGCGCCGGTGTCCATGGGGTTGCCGGCCGACCGGCCTCCGCTCGAGAGCACCCCGGGCGTGAGCCGCGCCAGGTAAAACGCGTTGCCCCCGACGATCGGCAGCTCCGAAGCCTGCCGGGACTGCATGATGGTGCCCACAGAAGCGTTGGTGGTCTCCAGCAGGTCGGCTTGCGCGCCCACCGCGATGGTCTCCGTCACGGCGCCGATCTCGAGCGTGAAGTCCATCGCCTGCCGGTCCGCCACGTGCAATTCTATGCCTTCGCGGACCGCCTTCTTGAAGCCGGAGAGTTCGACCTCCACGCGATAGATTCCGGGTAGCAGGTAGGGGATTTCGTAGTTGCCCTGCTCGTTGGTAACGGAGCTCGCCGTGGTGTTGGTCTCGACGTTTGTGGCGCGGACGGCGGCGCCGACAACCAGCGCGCCGCTCGGGTCGATGACACGCCCAAGCAAGCTGGCGCGGGACTCCTGGGCCCGGACCGCGCCGCAAAACACCAGCGCGGCCGCCGTGCAGATCAGCACTGCCACGGTTTTTGTGAAACGCATAAAAGGCCTCCTAGACCGAAGTTCCACGACAGAAGGCCGAGTATCTGTTTGAAAGCGTGGGAGATCGAT
>JBHGBM010000152.1:0-3977 GCA_041946965.1 Bryobacteraceae bacterium | reverse complement strand
GCGTGCGTCTACGTGGAGGAAGGCCAGAAGATGATCGAGGCCGCGCGCAAGTACAAGCGTATCGTGCAGGCAGGCACCATGCAGCGCTCGGGCGGCTACTTCAAGAAGGCTGTGGAGATTGTGAAGAGCGGCGATCTCGGCGATCTCACTTTCTGCAAGACGTGGCAGGCGGGCAACAGCAAGCCGGAGGGCGAAGGCAATCCCCCCGACGGGGAACCGCCGGCCGGGCTGGACTGGGACCTGTGGCTGGGCCCGGCGCCGAGCCGCCCGTTCAATGTGAACCGCTGGGGTATCGCGCCGAAACGCTGGTCCACGTTCCGCTACTTCTGGGATTATGCGGGCGGCGCCATGACGGACTGGGGCGTACACCTGCTCGATATCGTGCAATACGCGCTCGACGAGGTGATGCCCGCTTCGGTCACCGCGCTCGGCGGCCGCTTTTACGTGAAGGACAACCTGGAGACGCCGGACACGATGCTGGCCACGTTCCATTACCCGGGCTTCCTGGGCTCCTACGAGAGCCGCACCTGCAACCCCATGCCGGTGAACAACATGAGCTACGGGACCTCGTTCCACGGCACGAAGGGGACCCTGGTGGTGAACCGCGGCGGCTACCAGCTCTATTCGCTGAAAGACGGAAAAACTCCGGTGGTGGACGAGAAGAGCCCGGAACTGCGCGCGATGAACGACCCGCACTGGGCGAATTTCCTGGAGTGCATCCGCACGCGGCAGCGGCCCATCAGCGAGATTGAAACCTGCGCGCGCACCACGTTCACCTGCCTGCTGGCGAACATCGCCCTGCGTTCCAGGCAGCGGGTGGACTGGGACGACAAGAACGGCACGGTGCTGCAGCCCGAGCTGAAATCGTGGCTCAAGGCGAATTATCGCGCTCCGTGGAAACTAGAAGTCTAGAGCCATGGCTGAATGCCCGAATTGCGGCGGGACGGGGTTCCGCATCATTGAACGGAACGGAATCTCCGGGGCGGAGCGTTGCGATTGTGTTTCCGCTTCGCGCTCGGAGCGGCTGGAGAGCGCGGCGGGCATTCCGCCGCTTTACGGCAAAGCCGATTTCGATAACTTCGCCCTGCCGCGCGACAACCCCGTCGCGCGGCGGGAATTGGCGCACGTGCTGGTCACGGTGAAGACGTTCGTGCACGAGTTTCCCAACGACAAGCGGCCCGGCCTGCTGCTCATCGGCGATCCGGGCACCGGCAAGACGCACCTCGCCGTGGCGGCGCTGCGCCACCTGATAGCGCGCGGCTTCGAAGGCATCTTTTTCGATTACCAGAACCTGCTGGACCGCATACGCGCCAGCTACGACGCCGCCAGCGGCGCAAGCGACCGCGAAGCGTACCGTTCGGCGTTGGACAGCGAGATCCTGCTGCTCGACGATCTGGGCGCGCACCGCATCACGGACTGGGTGCAGGACATCGTGACCTCCGTGATCACCTACCGCTGCAACAACAAGCGTGCGTTGATCGCGACCACGAACCTGCCCGACCCGGAGGCGGGAACGTCCATGATCGAACGCCCGCCCACGCCCGGCAAGATCGAATACCGCGAAACCCTGATCGACAAGATCGGCAGCCGCGCACGCTCGCGCCTCTACGAAATGTGCCGCGTGGTGCGCATGCCGCTGGTTGAGGATTACCGGATGCGGAAGCAGCGGTCCGTGTGATGCGCTTGGTATTGGCATTGCTGGCGTTGGCCGCCGGGCTTTCCGCGGCCGAACCGGCGCGCGTTCTTCAGGCGGTGGAGTTTCCTTACTATCTCTATCCGCGCACGCTGTGGGAGCGCGAGCTGGTGTGGTTGAAGTCCATCGGGGTGCGCACGGTGGCGTTCTCCATCCCGCCGGACTGGCACCACCCGCAAGGCGCGGCGGACTACACCGGTGCCACCAGCCCGCGCCGGGACTTGACCGGCCTGCTGCGCGTGCTGCGCCGCCTGGAGCTGCGCGCCTGGGTGCGTCCGCGGCCTCTGGCGGCCGTGGAGCGGCGCGCCGTGCGCGGCTGGCCGCGGGAGCTGACGGTGTTTCTGGAGCCGCACACGGCGGCCCACGGCGGACCCATCGCGTTCGCGGAGGGAGGCTTCCCGAATGTGCCCGCGCCACCCGCGCCGGTAGTGGCCCTCGACGCCGCCCAGCCGGGCGGGCTGGCCCGCAGCCGGCACGCTCTCGCCTCCGCCCGCGGCTCGCTGCTTTGGGAAAACGTGGAGACCGCGTTGTGGCCCGCCGGGTGGCAGCCTGCGGGCGCGGGGATCATGCGGCGCGGCGCCATCGGCTTCGATGGAGCGGAGTTGCCCTCCGCCGCGGCGCTGCGGCGCGACGCCGCGTTGATGCGCGAATGGTCCGCGCTGTTCGGCGCGCTGCGGCCGCTTTCGAAACCGAGGGTACGGCCCGCCTTGGGGGCGTTCCCCGCGGGGCTGAGTGCGGCGCAACTGGTTTCGCGGGCGGCCTCGGCCGTGAGCATCGTGAACCAGGGCGCGAAACTCTACTCCGGGGACCTGCGGGTGTACGATCCGGTGGCGCGGCGTTCGCTCGTGATCCCCTCCGTGCAGGTTCCACAGGGCGAGGCGTTGTGGCTGCCGGTGCACGTTTCGCTGGCGGCGGTGTTGTGCCGCTCGTGCGCGGGGTTGGGCGATGCGGAGCACATCGTGTACGCCACGGCGGAGCTTCAGGCGCTCGAGTACGAGAACGGCATCCTGGCCATGGAGTTCGCCGCGCCGGTGAAGGGCGAGGCGGTGCTGCAACTGGCGCGCAAGCCGGCGGGCCCCTACCTGGCCGCGGGCCGTCTCACGGAATTTGAATTCGACGAGAAGACTTTGCGCGCGCGGCTACCTGTGCCGGCGGGTTCGGGAGCGGGACATCGCGTGCGGGTGGGCCTGGCGATCGAAGCGCCGGAGTCCTCCGGGTTCTTCGTGGATGCGCGGCGGCTGATCCTCGGCCGTAGGAACGTCATCACCACGCAGTATTCCTCCGATCAGATCGCGGCGCGCTCGCGCCTGCGGCTGCCGGAGGGGTTCACCGCGCGCCCGGTGACCAAGCCCGAGGCGATGATCGAGTACGAAGTGACGCCGCCCGCCGACGCGCTGCACGGCGATTGGGCGAACTTCGCGCTGGAGGCCGACGGCGTGCTGCTGGGCCGGGCTCGCCTGCAACTGTTCCGTCCGCTTTCGGTGCGGCTGGCGCAGGCCGTGCCGCTGCACTTCGGCGCCGAGGAGTTGCCCGCCGATCCGCCTGTGGTGGCGATCGACCCGAAGGCGGGACGCAACATCGACGTCGTGCTGCGCAACAATTCGCCGCACATCGAGACCTTCAAGCTGGAGGCAAGCGGGGAGGGCCTGGAGTTCTTCCCCGCCAGGACCGAGATCAGCATCGGCCCGGTGATGGAACGGACGGTGGGGCTGCGGGTGTTCGGCGAGGGCGCGGGGCTGCGGGAGTGGCGCCTGCACGTGGCGGGCGGAGCGTCGCTCGACCTGCCGATGCGGGTTGTGCTGGCACCGCGCAACCAGACCGTGACGTGGTCCTCGGACCTGGATGGAGACGGCTCGCCCGAGTGGGTGATCGAGAACCAGCGCGCCCGCGCGGTGTTCTCCCCGGCGGCGGGCGGGAGGTGGCTGGAATACACGTGGAAGGATACCGGCCGCAACGTTCTGCCGGAAAACGGCGCGCTTGCCGGCGGCGGTCCGGCGGCCGCGCGCGCGCTCGAGGGCTCGCGCCTGGAGATCGGCAACCGGACGATCACGCTGGCGGGCAACGAAGCGCGGCTGACGGTAGAGCAGGCAACGCCGCTGCCCCCGGAGACGCTGAAGGAGGAGACGCGCGACGGCGTGACGCTGAAGGTGACGCGGGAATCGGCGAACCGGGCGGTGTACGTGTTGAGCAAGCAGGGCAATCTGCTACGATGATTCTGTACACTCCCGCTGGAGTGGCGGAACTGGCAGACGCACGGGACTCAAAATCCCGCGCCCTTCACTGG
>JBHGBM010000151.1:0-4232 GCA_041946965.1 Bryobacteraceae bacterium | reverse complement strand
TCGGTCGGCTCGATCATGAGCGCGCCGTGCACGATCAGCGGGAAGCTCACCGTGTAGGGGTGGAAGCCGTAATCGATCAGCCGCTTGGCGATATCGCCGGTGCGCACGCCCTTCTTCGCCTGCCGCTCGTCGCTGAACACTACCTCGTGCATGTTGGGCGACTTGTAGGGCAGGTCGTAGTAGGGCTCCAGCTTCTTGCGGATGTAGTTGGCGTTGAGTACGGCGTCCACGGTGGCGTTGCGCAGCCCCGGCCCGCCGTAGGCGAGGATGTAAGCCAGTGCCCGCACCATCACGCCGAAATTGCCGTAGAAGGCGCGCACGCGGCCGATCGAATGCGGCCGCTTGTAGTCGAGCTTCCAGTTTTTTCCCGAGCGCTTCAGCCGCGGCACGGGCAGGAACGGATCGAGCGCACGCTTCACCGCCACCGGGCCGCTGCCGGGACCGCCGCCGCCGTGCGGCGTGGAGAATGTCTTGTGCAGGTTCAGGTGCATCACGTCCACGCCGAAATCCCCGGGACGCGAGATGCCCACCAGCGCGTTCATGTTGGCGCCGTCCATGTACAGCAGCGCGCCCTTGCGGTGCAGGATCTCCGCCGCCTCGCCGATGTGCCTTTCGAAGACTCCGATGGTGTTCGGGTTGGTGACCATCAGGGCGGCCACGTCTTCGTTCACGGCGGCTTCCAGGCGCGCCAGGTCCAGCACGCCGCACTCGTCGGAGGCGATGTTCTCCACCGCGTACCCGGCCATGGCGGCGGTGGCCGGGTTGGTGCCGTGGGCGGAATCCGGGATCAGGATTTTCTTGCGCGGGTTGCCGCGCCGGGTGTGCAACGCCCGCACCAGCAGGATGCCGGTGTACTCCCCGTGCGCGCCCGCCGCCGGCTGGAGCGTCACCGCGTCCATGCCGCAGATCTGGGCGAGAGCCGCCTCCAGCCGCGCCATCACTTCCAGCGCGCCCTGCGCCAGCGATTCGGGCTGATAAGGATGCGCCCAGGCCAGACCGTCGATGCGCGCCGCCGCTTCGTTTACCCGCGGGTTGTACTTCATGGTGCAGGAACCCAGCGGGTACATGCCGTGATCGATGGCGTAGTTCCAGGTGGAGAGCCGCGTGAAGTGCCGCATGGCCTCCACCTCGCTCACTTCCGGGAAATCTTCGATCTCGCGGCGCACCGCCGCGGCGCCCAGGGCTTCGGCGGCGTCCACCGGCGGCACGTCCAGCTCGGGAAGTTGCCAGGCGCGCTTGCCCGGCGAGCTGCGCTCGAACAGGAGGGCTTCGTTCTGGGAGATGTGGGATCGGACTTTTTTGATCATGCCAGTGCCGCCGCCAGGGTATCGATGTCCGCGCGCCGAGAGGTTTCCGTGGCGCACAGGAGCACGCAATCTTCGAGTTCGGGGTAGAAGCGGCCGAGCGGAAGCCCGCCGATAATCTTCTTCCTCAGCAGCGCCTTGTTGACCGCTTCCACGTTTTTCGCCCGCGCCACGAACTCGTTGAAGAACGGGCCGGCGAAGCGCCGCTCCAGCTTGCCTGCCAGGTAATGCGCTTTCGCCAGGTTCTGCTCCGCGAGCGCCCGCAGCCCCTGCTTGCCGTACACCGTCATGAAGACCGTCGCCATCAGGGCGATCAGCGCCTGGTTGGTGCAGATGTTGGAGGTGGCCTTCTCGCGCCGTATGTGCTGCTCGCGGGTCGAGAGCGTCAGGCAGAACGCCCGGTTGCCGTGCGAATCCACGGTCTGGCCCACCAGCCGGCCAGGCATCTGGCGCACGTTCTTTTCCTTGGTCGCGATCACGCCCGCATACGGTCCGCCGAAACTCGGGGAGATGGCGAAAGACTGCAATTCGCCCGCCACGATATCGGCCTCCCGCGGAGGTTCCAGCAGCGCCAGGCTGACCGCTTCGGTGAACACCACCACCAGCAGCGCGCCCTTGCGGTGCGCGATCTCCGCAGCCGTCCGGACTTGCTCCACCACTCCGAAAAAGTTGGGCGACTGCACGATGACCGCGGCGGTCTGGTCCGTGACCTCGGCTTCCAACGCGGCCGGATCCAGCCCGCCGGTCCCGGCATCGTAGCCGAACGACGCCACCGGCATGCCCAGGAAGCGCGCGTACGTGTCCAGCACCTGGCGGTACTCCGGGTGCACTGTGCGCGCCACCACGACACCGGGCCGTCCCGTCAGCCGCGCCGCCATCATGGCGGCCTCGGGCACCGCCGTGGAGCCGTCGTACATGGAGGCGTTGGCCACCTCCATGCCGGTGAGCTGGCACATCATGGTCTGGAATTCGAAGATGTGCGTCAGGGTGCCCTGCGAGATCTCCGCCTGGTAGGGCGTATAGGCGGTGAGGAACTCGCCGCGCGACGCGATGGCATCCACCAGCACGGGCCGGAAGTGGTTATACGCGCCCGCGCCAAGAAAGCTGGCGTAGCCCTCGGCATTGCGCGCCCCCTGCCGCCGGAAGTATTCGGCAATCTCGTATTCGGACAGCCCCGGCGGGATGTCCAACGGACGGTTCAGGCGCACCGCCTCCGGCAGGTGTTCAAAAAGCTGCTCGGTATTCTCGAGCCCGCACGCCGCCAGCATCTCGCGGCGTTCGGAATCGGACTTCGGTAGATAGCGCAATTACTTCTCCGCCTGGATGTAAGCCTCGTACTCGGCGGCAGACATGAGGCCGGCCGC
The DNA here is from genome assembly GCA_041946965.1 of Bryobacteraceae bacterium. Lineage (GTDB taxonomy): Bacteria > Acidobacteriota > Terriglobia > Bryobacterales > Bryobacteraceae > JBHGBM01. Next base: position 1,564 of record JBHGBM010000151.1, on the reverse strand, counting down.
CTCTCCGGGGCCGGTCAGCCGGATCTTCACCAGCCAGCCCTCGCCGTGCGGGTCCTCGTTCAGCTTTTCCGGCGCGTCCGCCAGGGTTTCGTTGACCGCCGTCACCTCGCCGGAGACCGGGGCGAAAATGTCGGAAACGGCTTTCACGGACTCGACCGAGCCGAGCGATTTGCCCTGTTCGAGCTGCGTTCCGGGCCTGGGCAGGTCCACGTAAACGATGTCGCCTAGCTCGCTCTGGGCATGATCGGTGATGCCCACCGTGCCGGTGTCGCCTTCCACCAGCACCCACTCGTGTTCCTTCGTGTACCGGAAGTTCTCTGGATAGCTCATGATTTCACTCGCTTGTAAAAGGGAGTTTCGATGGTCACGGCATCCACGGGCTGGTTGCGCACCAGCACCTGGATCGGCCGCCCTACAGTCGCCAGTTCCACGGGAAGATAACACAGACCGATATTCTTGTTCAGCGTGGGGGAGGGCGAACCGCTGGTCACCCAGCCTGCCGGGACGCCATCCACCTGAACTTCGTAGCCGTCGCGGGCGATGCCCCGCCCGCGCATTTCAAGGCCCACCAGTTTCCGCCTGATACCCTGTTCCTTCTGGCGCAGCAGGGCGCCACGGCCCAGGAAATCGCCCTTATCGAGCTTCACAATCCAGCCCAGGCCGGCTTCCAACGGCGTGATGGAAGCGTTAATCTCGTGGCCGTAAAGCGCCATGGCGGCCTCCAGGCGCAGGGTGTTGCGGGCACCCAGCCCGCAGGGCTTGATGCCGAATTCCCGGCCGGCTTCGAGAACTTCGTTCCAGATTCGCTCCGCCTCGGCCGGGGCAACGTAGATCTCGAAACCATCCTCGCCGGTGTACCCGGTGCGGGCGATGCGCGCCGGAGCGCCCGAGACCGCGCCGTCCGTGAACCAGTAGTACCGGATGGCGCTCAAGTCCACCGCGGTGAGTTTCTGAAGCGCTGGCAGGGCCTTGGGACCCTGTATGGCAAGCTGTGCGTACCGTTCGCTGGCGAACTCGACCGCCGCGTCAAACCGGTTCACCGCCTGAATGTGTAAGAAATCCTTCTCCTGGTTGGAGGCGTTGACGCACAGGAAATAGTGGTCGTCGGCGATCTTGTGAACCAGGATGTCGTCCACGAAGCCGCCGTGTTCGTAAAGCAGCCCGGAGTAGTGCGCCTGCCCGGTCTTGAGCCGGCCCACCGCGTTGGTGGTGACGAAATCGGCGAGTTGAGCGGCTTCCGGCCCCCGGATCTCGATCTCGCCCATGTGGCTTACGTCGAACACGCCGACGGCGGAGCGTACCGTGCGGTGCTCTTCGATGATTCCGGAGTACTGCACCGGCATGTCCCAGCCGCCGAAATCGACCATCTTCGCCCCCAGAGCTCGGTGCGCCGCATTCAGGGCGGTGGCCTTTAGAGGTGAGGGTAATGCCATGAACAGCCAGCCTAACACAGTGTGTACACCCGGCAGGCGGAAGGTGCATCTAACGAAATGAGGGCCGTTTATGCCGAAGTTCCTGACGGTTTCGTAGGCTTACCCCTTTACTTTGAATGAGGTGGGCCTGA
>JBHGBM010000150.1:0-5878 GCA_041946965.1 Bryobacteraceae bacterium | reverse complement strand
TGAGCTGCTCGTCGATGTGCAGCCGGCCGGCGGTGTCCACCAGCAGCACATCGCGGCCGTTGTTGACCGTATCGCGGCGCGCGGCGCGGGCCAGTTCCAGCGGCTCGGCCTCTTCGCCCGCATAAACGGGCAACCCGACTTCGCCCGCGATCACGCGCAACTGCTCGCGCGCCGCGGGGCGGTACACGTCCACCGAGACCATCTCCGGGCGGTGGCCGGTGCGCGCAAGCAGCCGGGCCAGCTTGCCCGTGGTGGTGGTTTTTCCGGAGCCTTGCAGGCCGACGATCAGCATCACCGTGGGCGGCTCGCCCGCGAAGCGCAGCTTGGATTCGTGGCCGCCGAGGATCTTGACCAGTTCCTCGTTGACGATCTTCACCACCTGCTGCGACGGGGAAAGCGCGGTGAGCACCTCCTCCCCCATGGCTTTCTGCTTGATGTTCTCGATGAGCTGCTTGACAACCCGGAAGTTGACGTCGGCTTCCAGCAGCGCGACGCGGATCTCCCGCAGCGCGGCGTCCATGTTTGCCGCAGTCAGCTTGCCCTCTCCGCGCAGGTTCTTGAAGACGCGCTGAAGCTTGTCGGATAGGTTGTCGAACATGAGAAATCAGGACCGTGATGTTTCCGGCGAACGCACGAGGAACGTCACGCGATGTTCCTATTATACATGGGCGGGAAGCCGGCGCGCTCTAAGACGCCGGCGCGACTCGGACGCTGGAAGCGGCCATCTTCCCGGTGCGGTCCATGCCTAATTCGTAAAGCACGCGCGTGCCGGGTTTCAGTTGCGTGGCGTCGCCGTCAACCAGGCGTGAGATGTGGAAGAATATGTCTCGGCCGCCATCGTCGGGGCGGAGAAAGCCGAAGCCTTTGGCATCGAAATAGGTGACCACCCACCCGCTCTGCTCGCCGGCGGCGAAGCCCTCCTGGTCTTCCGGCGCGCCTTCGCCGCCGCCGGTCGAGTTGCGCGCGGTCTTGTCTCCAACGCCCTGCTTGATCAGGGCGAGGTCGGCTTCACTCCAATCCGAAACGGCTGGCACGTCGGACGGAACCTTCAGCTCCGGATTGCGCTTCCGGGCTTCTTCGAACAAACGTTTTTGTCGGGCGTTCAAGAGCAATTCCCTCGATCGCTACGCGGTGACCGGAGCGGCGGCCTTCGCCCTCCGGGCCCTCGTCTTCTTCTCGACCGGCGGTTGGCGGTCGCTCTTCTTCAATTGCCCGACCACAAGATGGGTAACGAACTTCTTCTCGCCGTGATCGTCGAATTTGATCACAATGCGTTCGTCATTGCTGGACAGCACGGTTCCCAACCCGAATTTCGAGTGCTCGACTTGAGCGCCTTGGGAATAGCCGTTGGATGCCATATTTGTTAAGCTGAACTCCTTTTGCGGGTTTGATTGCGGGAATGAGGGGCGAATGGCGGCGGCGGCAAAATGCGGACAGAGAACTCCACGAAGGTCCCTGCATTTAGAATACCAGATCGGGAAAGGGATTGTCCAACGATCAGATTGCCGCGACGAGTCGGTACTTCGCAGCCAGAGGCTCAATGATCCTTCTTCGGCCGTGGCCGGGATTGATCTCCTCACGAGCATTGACCAAACCGAAAGACTCGAGGAGGGTCACATCCCGCTTGACTGCTTTCCGGTCCCGCCGGAGCGTCGCTGCGAGTTCTGAAACCGGCGCCGGCTTTTCGCGGACCGCATGTATGAGCCGCACTCGCTCCGCCGACAGCACCCGGACCAGGTCGGCCGGATCCTCGAACGTCATCGTGACCTCAGATGGAAGTCCTTCGCCACGATCCAGCTTTCGAGCGCGTTCGAGCGATCTCCCGATAAACGCCTCGACCGGTCCAGACGAGACCGTCACACGCGGCGCTGTCTTCTTAGTAGGTTTCCCGGCGTTCTTCATCTTCGTTCCTCCAGAGATCGCGGACCTCATCATAGAACCGCCTGGCCAACGCCTCGTATCCGGTGAACTCGAACGATTCCTGCTTCCCCATGAAGTGCCGATGATGGTGGTCGTGGGTGTTGTCGTACCCGAGCACCCTCCCGTTGTCCGCCCCGCAGATCGCGGTGTTGACGTACGCGAGGCTGTACTTGACGACCTGCCCATCCTGGTCCTGCCAGACTTCTTCACTTGAGCATTCCTCCACGCCGCGGCCGCTTCAGATAGATCGTATCGTCGACGACCTTTCGAACTAGCGGTCTGCCGGTCCGCCTCTTTCCCAAAGTCCAGGATAGCACAGGAGGGGCATCCAGTGACCCATCTGTCTTAGCACGGTACCGGTCTGAATTGGACAGAGCGCTTTGATACCGAGGGAGCCGCAAGCTGCCCGAAGTGCCGAACTGTGCTCGGAGTCCGCTGCGGCCAACCGGCCGCGCCCTTGCTTAAGCGCTCCGCCGCCGGGCCGCCTTCCGGGGCGCCGGCGCGGTCTGGCTTGCGCCGCTGGCGGTGGCGGCCGTTTGTACCGGCTTCTTGCGCTCCGCCAGGCTGCGCTTGAGCGCCTCCATGATGTCCACCACCGGAGCTGCCTGCGGCGCCGGGGTTTCCACCACCTGCCGCCCCTGAATCTTGTCTTCGATCATCTTCCGGAGGTTCTCGCGGTACGTATCGTGGTACTTCTCGGGTTCGAATCTGGCCGCCAGCGCCGCGATCAGCGTCTTGGCGAGGTCCAACTCCTTCTCGCGCACCAGGTTGGCATCGGTGCGGAACTCCTGGACCTGCCTGACTTCGTCCACGTAGTACATGGTGTGCAGCATGATCCCGCGCCGCGACGGACGCAGGATGACCACGTGCTCCCGGTTCTGCATGGAGACCTTGGCGACGCCGTAGTAGGCCGATTGCCGCAGGGCTTCGAACAGCAGCGCGTAAGGCTTCTCGCCGCCTTCGTCCGGAGCCATGTAGTACGAGCTTTCCAGGAAGATCGGATCGACTTCCTCGCCCTTGACGAATTCCTGGATTTCCATCACGCGCGCGGTCTTCGGTGCGACTTTCTTGATATCCTCGTCCGACACTTCCACGTAGTGGTCCTTCTCGTACTCGTATCCCTTGACCAGCTCGCTGCGCGGAACCGGCTTATCCTCGGTCTGGCAGTAGACCACCTGCTTGATGCGGGAGTGATCCTTCCCGTGCAGCAGGTTGAAGCTGATGGCGGCCCCGCGCGCGGCGCTCGAGAGGCGCACGGGAAACGAAACCAGGCCGAATGTGAGATGGCCTTTCCAGACCGTAGTAGCCATGCGTGATGTCCCTTACCTTTCCATTCGATGCGGGACCCGCGATGCCGGACAATAGGAACTGGCATGGCGCTCGAAGAATACGCCCGAAAGCGTAATTTCGCTAACACTCCGGAGCCGGGACCGCCGCGCGCGCCGCGCAAGCGCGCCCAGGACCTGCCCTACTTCTGCGTGCAGCGGCACCACGCCAGCCGGCTGCACTACGATTTCCGGCTGGAGGTGGACGGCACGCTCAAATCGTGGGCGGTGCCGAAGGGGCCCACCCTCGATCCCTCCCTCAAGCACTTTGCCGCCCACGTGGAGGACCACCCGCTCGAGTACGGCAGCTTCGAGGGCAACATCCCGCCCGGCAACTACGGCGCGGGCAGCGTCATGCTGTGGGACCGCGGCACGTTCGAGGCGCTCGGCGACACCCCCGCCCGGGAGCAATACGAGCGCGGCGATTTGAAGTTCCGCCTGCACGGAAAGAAGCTCCACGGCTCCTTCGCCCTGGTGCGCATGAAGAACCGCGGAAAGGGCAACGAGTGGCTGCTGCTCAAGAAGCGCGACGAGTTCGCCGTGGAGGGCTGGAACCCGGAGGAGCACGCCTCGAGCGTGCTCACCGGCCGGACCCAGGAGGAGATCGCCCAGGGTCTGCCCGCCCGCGCCAGGCGGGCCGCCGCGCCTAAAAAAAAACAAACCGCACGTTCGACCCCGCAAGCCTGAAGGGCGCACAACGCGCGCCCATGCCGGAATCCATCGCGCCCATGCAGGCCACGCTCGCCGCGCGCCCGCCCGCCGGTGACGGCTGGATCTACGAAATCAAGTGGGACGGCGTACGCGCCCTGTGCTTTGTCGAGAGCGGGACCCTGCGCATCCTGTCGCGCAACGGCAATCGCTGCGAGCTCCAATACCCCGAACTGACGGTGTTGCCGCACTACCTGCGCGCGGAGCAGGCGATTCTGGATGGCGAAATCGTGGTGCTCGACGAGCGCGGCGTGAGCCGCTTCGAACTGATCCAGCAGCGCATCGGCGCGGCGGATGCCGCCGGTATCGCCCGCATGGCCCGCTCGCGTCCGGCCACCCTCTACCTGTTCGACCTGATCTACCTGGACGGCTACGACCTGCGCAAGGTCGAACTCGCCGGACGCAAGCGGGCGCTCGCGGCGGTGGCCGCGCCCGGCGAGCGCGTGCGCCTCTCCGAGCACTTCACCGGCGGCGAGGAGCTGCTGGAAGCCGCCGCGGAGATGGGTCTGGAGGGCATCGTGGCCAAGCGCCTCGATAGCGGCTACCAATCCCGCCGCGGCCGCGAATGGCTCAAGGTCAAGCTGGTGACGGAGGAGGAGTTCCTCATCTGCGGCTTCACCCAGGGGGAGCGCGACTATTTCGGCGCGCTGGTGCTCGGAGCGCGTCGCGAGGGAGGATTGATCTGGGTGGGCGCGGCGCACGCGCGCGCTGATGTTGCAGAGGATGTTGTAGGAGATGGTGCCCGCCACGCGCGCGATCTGCTGCGCGTCGAGCCGCGCTTCATCCTCCTGGCCGAGCAGCGTGACCTCGCCGCCGCGAGCCAGGCGCGTGGTGTGGCTCACGTCGATGGTGATCAGGTCCATGGAGACCGTGCCGAGAATAGGGACCACCCTGCCATCGGCGATCACGCGGCCGCGGTTCGAGAGGCGGTGGAAGACGCCGTCCGCGTAGCCCGCCCCGACCACCGCGATGCGCATGGGCCGCGGCGCGCGGAACGATCCGCCGTAGCCTACCAGGGCGCCCTCGGGAATTTCTTTGACTTCCAGCACCCGCGCTTTCCAGGAGAGCGCCGGCTGCACGTCGATCACCGGTTGCGGCGCGCCGCCCCGGGCCGGCGAGAGATACCCGTAGATGGCGTGCCCGGCCCGCACCATGTTGTGCCAGGTTTCCCGCCGCCCATACCCGATGGCGTTGGTGCTGGCCATGTGGACCAGATCCGGACGCACGCCGGCGCGCTCGAGCGCGGCCAGCAGCTCGTGAAACGCGGCCGTCTGCCCCTCGGTCTGCTCCGAGGTGTAGTCCGCGGCCGACGCGAAGTGCGTCATCAGCCCTTCGAAGCGGGCATGCCGGGCGGCGCCGATGGCATCGGCGATCGCGCCCGCACCCGCCAGCGTTCCCAGCCGGTGCATGCCGCTGTCGACCTTGAGGTGGTAACGGAGAGGCTTGCCGGAGGCGAGCGCCAGTGCATCCAGCTCACCGATCTCGCCGAGTTCGTGCACCGCGGGGGTGAGCTCATATTCCGCCAGCGCCTCGCGCTCGTACGGCAGAAAGCCGGCCATCACCAGGATGCGGGCGCCAATGCCGTTCGAGCGCAGCGTGACGCCCTCGTCCACCGAGCTGACGCCGAGCCAGCGCGCGCCCTGGGCCACCAGCACGCGCGAAACTTCCACGGCGCCGTGGCCGTAGGCGTCGGCCTTCACCACCCCGAGCGCTTCTACGCCGGGGCCGACCGCCGCGCGCACGCTGCGGTAGTTGCGGGCAATCTGATCGCGCGAAACGACCACGTAGGAACGAAAAAGAGGCGAGGACACTGCTCTTATTCTAGACCGAAGTTCCTGACGGTTTCGTAGGCTTACCCCTTTACTGTGAATGAGGTGGGCCTGATTTGGCTTTGGTGTTGTAGCCACTAAATATGGCCAACAAGA